>CAYXDO010000009.1:49296-86934 GCA_964463485.1 uncultured Myxococcales bacterium
TGCGCTCGCCGCGGTTCACCGGTGCAGGCTCGCTGCGCTCGCCGCGGTTCACCGGCGCAGGCTCGCTGCGCTCGCCGCGGTTCACCGGCGCAGGCTCGCTGCGCTCGCCGCGGTTCGCCTGCGCCTCTCGCCCGATCGCCAATCCGACGGATTGCCGAATCCGCAAGGTGGATGCGACGACCCGCGCATGTTTTCGCTCCACGCTCGACTGTTCTGTACGGCCCTGCTGTTCACGGCTTGCTCGGAGCCCCGTCGCCCCTCGAGCTCCACGGGGACGCCAAGGGCGGACGCGGGGTCTGAGTTCGATTCAGGCCCGCTCCATCTGCCAGACGCACATGGCTTGACGGACGCAAGTGGCTTGGAGGTTGGCCCGCGCCCGGACGCCGGGACTGCTCCGCGCGACTCGGGCTTCGACGACGGCGGCCTCGTCGCTTCGCCGTGTGGTGCTTTCTCGGAGCTGACGGTCTGCGACCTCAAGCTCGCGTCGAGCCCGCGCCACCCTGCGCTCGGGTCGACGGTCTCGGTCATCGAGCTCGGCGTGACGGCGCTCTTCGCGCCTTCGACCTCGGTCAGCGGCTTCTTCGTGCAAGACCTCCGCACGACGGCGAGCTCGAACGGGCGATACTCAGGCATTTTGGTCACCTACCCAACGACGGCCCCCATTCTGCCGCCGAGCGTGGGTGATGTGGTCGAAGTCGATGGGACGACGATCGACGTGCTGGGTCAGCTCCAGATCTCGGCGACGGCGGTCCGAACGGTGCGCTCGGCGCTGGTCGACCCCACCGTCGCCGACCCTCTCCTGATCTCGACGGGAGGGGCCGACGCTGAGGCCCTGGAGGGTGCGCTCGTGGAGGTGCGCGGCGTTACGGTGGCGAGCACCGACGTGATGGTTGGCGGGAGCTCCGTGTTCGGGGCGATCCAGGTCGACGGTGGGTTGATCATCTCGAACTCGGCGAGAGTATTGCCGACAGTGGCAGTGGGTGAGCGGTTCCTCTCGATTCGAGGCGTGCTCCGAAGAGGGACCGCGGCGTACGAGGCCGGCGCGTCCCTCTTGACGCCCCGCGCGGCGTCGGACGTGGAGCTCGAGACTCAGGCGACCGTGGCGAGGAATCTCGCGGTGCTGCTCGATCCAGCGGCGCCGGGCTACTCGGCGGGCTGCTCGAACCCAGACGGGACGGCGGTGGTCGGACGCTGTGTACAGGTCGAGCTCAGTGGGTTGATCGTCACTGCTTCGGGAGGGTACGTCTCGAACAACCTGCGATCGCTGTGGGTTCAAGACCCGAGTGATTCGGACCGGAGATTCGCGGGAATCAAAGTGGTCTACAACCGAAATCAGCTCCTCGACGTGCCGGTCGCGGGCGAGCGCGTCGACGTGCTCGGTGAGGCGATCGAGTACCGAGGTGGGATGCAGATTCAGTATCCGACGATCACTCGGCTCGGTTCGGCGACTCCGATCGATCCGGCGGAGGTCGATCCGTTCGACCTCGGCCAGAGCTCGGTTTCGGCGCGGGCGTACGCCGGGAGCCTCGTCCGGATCCGGAACGTGAGTGTGACGACTCCCTGTGTCGCGGACGAGCTCGACCGGGATCACGGCGAGTGGGTCGTGACCGGCGGGGTGAGTATCGGGACGGCGTTCGATTATACGTACAATGGCGACATTCGGCCCTCCGGAGTGATTTGCGTAGACGGGAGCGGTCTGCCGACCGGGGCTTGCTCGTGCGCGGCCCGGTCTCGCCCCAACGACCTGCGGACCTTGGGTGACTTGTTCACGGCCCTGACGGGAGTGCTCGATTTTTCGTTCGGGGCGTACCATCTCGAACCCCGGGGTGACTTCGACCTGGAGCGATGAGATCGCCGGCGAACGAGTATCAGGCCTGCGGTCGTGGATTCGCCTCGGGCTTCGGTAGAGATCCGCCGATCCTCTTCACGAAGCGATGGACCCGATGAAACCACTTCGTGTTCGGCAAGAACATCAGCGGGCACTCACCGGCCACGAGTGACAGTCCAAGAGCCTCGGCTTCGCGAACCGCTTCGTCGCTGACCGCACCCTGACCGGTCGCGCGATGGAGCCAGACATGTCGAACGCCCGCGATGCCGCATGCTCGCACGACGTCCGCGGATGCCTTCGCGGGCACCATGACGAGCGCGGCGTCTGGTTTTGGATCGACTTTGTCGACGCTCGGAAAGGCCGGGAGGCCCGCCACTTCGGAGGCTTCCGGATGGACTGGGACGACCTCGTAGCCGCTCGACTGGAGCTCCTTCATCACCAGGCGGCTGAAGTCATCGGGATTTCGGGAGGCTCCGACGAGCGCGATACGCTTCTGTTCGAGGAACTCCTCGATGGGTTTCCAGGTTTGCACGTCGCGGTCGAGCGCAAGGAACGGGCCGATGGGAGGGTCGGAAGAGTACGGTGAATCGGAGCGAAAGGGTCGCACACCCGACGCAAGCCGTGCGTCGCTTGGGGTCTTGGTCGCGAAGTTGCGAATCCGATGAGTCCGGTCACCCCGAGCCTGTCGAGGGGCTCCGGGAAGTTCGGGATGACCCAGACGGCGAACTGGTTCGCCTACTCCGCTGCGGCCTTGATGTCGCGGTCGATGCTCGGGGCCTCAGACTTCCGGTATCCCAAGGTCACGGCAGATCTTCTTCGCCAGGAAGTCGTTGATCTCGGTGTGCCTCGGCACCGTGGAGGTCCGCGTTCTTGTGGAATCGACGTAGACCGAGTGCCTCGACCCTTCACGGAGCAGGGTGCAGCGGTGCGCTTCGAGGTGCCGGATGAGACTCCTACGTTTCAAGCGGCGGTGATCGTCACTTGCTCTCGGACGACGCTTTGCTGGCCGAGCATCTCCTCCAGCAACATCCGTTGGCTCGAAACGATGAGTTCGACCGCCTCGATCAGGTTCTCGCGAGCCTCGTCCAGCGTGGCCCCTTGAGCGTTGGCTCCGGGAAGCTCGGCCAGGAAGGCGATGTAGCCTTCGGGGACCTTCTGAAAGAGAGCCGTGGCCTCGATTTTCATGCACTCATCCTTTCGACCGATCGGTCCGGTCGTCTCCTACGGCTGCCATGGACGACCGGCGGAGTCAATGGTGGGGGGTTTATGTTAGGCCTCGACTCGAAGAGAGTTAAGTAAAGGCGATTGCCATGAGTAATCCGGTCAAGCTTCGCGAAGCGAACGAACTGGAAAATCGGAGGCCAATCCGATGCTCTCGGAGCTTCGCTTCGTGCGACTTTCTCCGCGCGCTCGAAGGCAGACTTTCCGTGAGCGAGCCTTCGGCCCTTGACCCTTGACTTTGGCGCTCGTTCGCTCGACCTCGTCGGCGTGTCGCGCCGTACGATGGTCATCGTCAACCCGAAGAGCGCCAATGGAGCCACGGGCCGTCATTGGCCGGAGCTTCGCGCCGCCCTCGACCGCGTGCTCGAGCACTGGGACAACGAATTCACGTTATCGGCCATGGACGCGGCGCGCCTGTCTGCTCGCGCCGTGGACGACGGTTACGACATGATCGTGTCCGTCGGCGGCGACGGGACCAACAACGAGATCGTCAATGGGTTCTTCCGTGAGGACGGCACGCTGAAGCGCGCTGACTTGGTCCTCGGCCTCGTTCGAGCGGGCACCGGAGGTGACTTTGCCAGGATGCTCGGGCTCCCTTCGAACCTACCGAAGGCCGTCGCTCACCTCGCGGGGGACGCCACTCGGTCGTGTGACCTGGGGTTGATCGAAGTGACCCGCCCCGACGGTTCCACTCACCGCCGCGCGTTCATCAACGAGATCAGCTTCGGCGTCTCTGGCGTGATCGTGGACCGCGTGAACAAGACCTCCAAAGCGCTCGGGGGCGGCACTTCGTTCTTCGTGGGTCTGGTTCGGGGTTTGGCGGCGTATCGCCCGCTGCCGATGGCCATCGAAGTCGACGGGGCGCTGCTCTACGAAGGGCCGGTGATCGCAGGCGTGGTCGCGAACGGGCAATACTTCGGCGGAGGCATGCGTATCGCCAAGGACGCCCGACTCGACGACGGGCTGTTCGACGTCTTGGTGGTGACCCGCGTCGGCCCGAAGGAGCTCGCGTCGATCGCCGACCTGTACTCTGGCAACCTCGTGAAGTGGTCGACGGTCAGATCGGCGCGGGGCAAGAGCGTCGAGGCCCGTCCGCTGCCTGGTCCTTCGTCGGGTAGCCGAGAGCCTGTGTTGTTGGACGTGGACGGTGAGCAACCTGGCCGGCTCCCGGCGAGCGTCAGGATCGTACCCGGCGCGGTTCGTATCAAGGTCGCTTGATTGTCGCACTCAGTCTCGGCGCTCGTATCGACTCATCTGACTTTGAGTCCAGGCGCTACGCGGACTCGGGTCAAAGACGAGGTCTCTTGGTATTTCGAGGTAAAATACGCGACCCTCTCGGTCGCGTCGTACCAACCCCCGCGCAGCGCGCGAACCGCGTCCCCTGACTCTCCAGCACACCACGTCCCGTCTTGCCAGAACGCCGCGGCTCCGATCTCACCGGCGACGAGATAGACGCGGGGCTCGATCGCCACGGCCTGCGGGTGGGCGACGAACGGGCGAGTCTGGCCGAGCGACTGCCAGGTCCCGTCGGCTTCGCGCAGAAAAGAGTCGCCGTGATTTACCACCAGAATCACGGTCTCGCCGTCGCTGGCCACTGTCTCGAGCGCTCCGTCGGAGCCGACCTCTCGCTTCCAGGAGCTACCCGCGAAAGAGTAGAGGGTTCGATCCCTGCCTCCGAGGAAGACCAGATCCTTACGAATGGTCCGGAAGGCGGCGGCGTCCACCTCGGGAGCGGGAAAGGTTCGCGTGACGGTCGACCCAGCGGTCAATTCGACCAAGACCAACTCTTGCGAGTCGGTTGCCAGGGCGTACGCCGCGCCATCCAGGCCCACCGACAGCTCGAGGAAGATGAGGTCGACGTGGGTTCGAGCGCGAACGTCCCCGGACCGGCTGAGTTGAAAGTAATCACCGCCTGGAGAGACACCGAAGACCGTGTCGGCGCCGTCCCAGCCAAGCCCGGAAAGATCCAAAGTTCCCAACCCATCCACCTGCCAAGGGGTGAGTTGGCCGTCGGCGAGTCTAGCGAATTGCCCAGAAGCTCCGGCGAGCCAAGCTTCGCCAGCTCCGAAATAGACGAAGTGATGAAGCTCGTCCGAGCCGGTCCACTCGAAGACCTGCAGATCATGAAGCTTGGGGCAGACGTCGGGACAGCCGATAGCTGTGAGCGAGGGCGCGACGGACTCGGGCGCTGCGGTCAATTCGACCGCGGACGTCTCATTCAGAGTTTCTGATTTCCACACTGCCTCGGGCGGCCCGACTGGGGTCCCTGCACCTCCGACTTCGACGCCTCCGCAGGTACCGGGTACCGGCGCCGCTCCTGAGTAAGCCATGGCGAGCATCGAGACGCCGGGGTCCGGAGCTTCCAGCCGAGTCAGGACCGATTGGTCTGGAGCAAACAGCATCGGCGTGCCGACGGTTTCCCCGCGCGCGTCTCGAAAGAGAACGACAGCAGCCTGATCGCTCTTCCAGGGAGCTTCGATCGAGACCCGAGGCGCGCCGCAGGCGGCAAGTCCCAGCCAGAGGGCGGTCGCACGAGGCATCTGCCCATCGTACCTGACTCGAGGAGACGAGGCCCCCGAATCCTCGAGGTTGCGCGAGCTTCGCCGTGGCACTAGGCTGCGTCGTGCGCTCATGGCCGGTCGCGTGCGCCGCGCTGGCGTTCTCCTGCGGACCGGCCAGTCTTTCCTTTCCCACGCTGCCTGATGTTCCGCTGGGCTTCTTCCTGCTGCGCTCCGCAGGGACCTTGGTTCCCTCGGCGCCCTTCGCCATCAAAGATGGGCAACCCTTTCCAGACCCGCCTCCCGTGTTCGGAGACGACTCGACACCGTTCTTCTTGGGCGTCCCAGCGAGCGTGCTGCGGGCCGCCAGCCCCCTCATCGACCTGCGGCGCGTGTCAGAGGCCACGATGACTTCGGCCGAGCGGACCGTCGACTGTCCAGACGGAGTGCTCGAGCGAGGCTTGATCACCGTTGCCATCCCAGAGGGATCCGTCGTCATGGACGCCAAGGGCGCGCTCGTGAGTCCCGCGGCGCTGCCAGAGCTTGGACAACTCGCCCTCTCCGCACCGGCCGACGAGAGCCGATGCGATGGGTTGGTGCCTCCGCTTCGGTCGTTCAGCGGGCAACCAAACCCGCTCGTCGGCCCGGGCTTGACGAGTGGCGGCGGCACCGCAGCCAAAGAGGTGATATTGCTGGAGGACGGTCGATTGGTGGTCGTGAGCGGCAGGGCCGCGCTGATTTTCGAGGCCGACGGTTCGCTCCCCCGCGACCCGCGCCACATTTTGCCGCTCCCGGGCCTCAGCGAGGATCGCGGCGAGGGTGAGCACAGCGATCTGCGACCGATCGACGGCGGCTTCGAGCTCGTGGTGCTCGTCTCGACCAAGCTCGACGACTCGGCCCTTGTCCGAGTCAGGATCGACGCGAGTGGGTTCGTCGAGACGACGGAGACGGTTCATCTCGAAACTCCGATGAACGATGTCGCAGTCAACGGCGATGGGTTGGCCGCCGCCGTAGGCTCGATCAGCGTCGCTACTCACCGCGCCGGCGAAGCGCCGTCGTCACGTGCCGTCCCGAATGGATTTCTGCGGATCTCTGCTTTTGCCGACGGTCATTTCGTCGCCGCCCAAGGAATTCGGGCCCAGCTTCGATTGGGAGATCCCACGTCTGCAGTCATGTGGACGGAGCAAGTCATCGTCCCGACGGCCTCCAACGAGGGCAATGGCGGCATTCACGGCCTGGCTCTGCGGCGGGCGCTCGATACCGAGGAGGTTTGGTCGATAGACGAAGGCAATCGCGTTCATCGGCTCCGAGCGGGCGAGTGGTCGAGCTACGGGACGCTGCAACTCTCGTCGTCGAGCACGCGTTGGGGCGCGCTCAGCGATGAGTGCGGCCTGTATCGGATGGCGGCCCACCCCATCGAGCTCTCTGCCGAGCCCGGCGAAGATGGCCTGCTTTTCGTGTCGTACAACAACCTCGCCACGCTCGTCGCCTTTCGGCCCGAAGATCGGTGTGCGGCGGCGGTCGAGCATGCCGAGTTGCTCGACGGCGCCTATCTGGCGCGCGCCTTCGAGCTGTTCACTCACTCGATTCAGGGCGGTCGGCTCGTGGTCGGATCGGCCTCCGGGCATGTGTGGGAGACCGACCTCGATTCGAGGTGAACCGTCCGGGATCCGGTGCAAAGAAAGAAAGCGAGCCCGCTCAGAACAGATCGGGCACGGGCAGGGCAAGGGCAGGGGCAAAGGCGAAAATACGCCCGGTAGAATTCCGGTGGTCGACGGTGCGACATGCTCACGGGCGAGTCGGTCGTGACGGGTCCGCAGCCCGAACGGATTGACCCGCCTTTTGGCTCACTCCTAGTATTCCCGAAACTTGGCTGAAGCCGCGACCAAGTCCGGCGACCCGAGTGGGGGCGTCCGGGCGGCGATCTCGCCGCACGTCATCGCGAACCTTCCCGCGTTTCTTCGAGAGCGCTTCGAGACGCGTTCGAGGATTGGGGGCGAGCGCCTCTCCATCGGGCGCTACGTCGTCGTGGGAGAGCTCGGTCGCGGTGGGATGGGCGTGGTCTACGACGCCTGGGATCCGCGGATCGAACGTCGCGTCGCGGTGAAGACGGTCGAGCCGGACCTCGTGCCCGACGACGGTGAGCGGGAGGAGGTGATTCAGCGCTTCCTCCGCGAGATCAAGGTGGTTGGGCGGCTTCAGCACCCAGGGATCATCAAGATCTTCGACTACGGCGAGGAGCCCGAGCTGAAGCCGGGCGAGGAGCTGTACCGGCCGGGTCGCATCTTCTTCTACGTGATGGAGTATCTCGACGGTCGCCCGCTCGCGAAGGTCATGCGCGAGCGTGGCTCGATCCCGGACCTCGAGGCGGTGCGCATCGCGATGGACGTGGCCGAGGCGCTCGACGTGGCGCACGGGCTCGACATCATTCACCGCGACATCAAGCCCTCGAACATCTTCATCAAGGAGAACGGTCGCGCGGTGTTGTTGGACTTCGGCATCGCGAAGACGGCGCAGCCGGCGTTGACGCGAGCTGGACAGATCCTCGGGACGCCGACCTATCTCGCGCCCGAGCGCTTGCGGGAGAAAGAGATCCCGGTCGACGGGCGCGCCGACATCTTCTCGCTCGGCGTGTTGCTCTACACGATGCTGGTAGGGGAGGCGCCGTTCGCCGGCGAGAACGTCTACGACTTGCTGGACAACATTCAGCGCACGGCCCACGCGCGGCTCTCGCGCTCGAGCCGCGGAGGCGTCGCGCTGTCGCAGGCCGTCGACAGGATGCTCGCGAAGAATCGCGAGGAGCGCTACGGCGACGCTCGCGAGGTCGTCGACGTCCTCATCGGGATCCGGCGGCTCCTCGAGGAGACGAACCCGGACGTATCCGACCTCGCGTCGCTCGTGCCGGTGCAAGACACGATGGGTGACGCGGCCACGGAGATCGAGTCCGCGAGCCAGCCCGTTCCGCTGCCCACACCTCAGATCGCGCGGCCTGTGACGAAGAGCCACGGGTCGATCGGAGAGACTCGGCCCGAGGTCACGCTCCAGCGAAACACCCGCCGCATTCCCGCGCCGGACATCGAGTCGCTCGAAGAAAAGAGCGCGCTCATCGCCCACGACCCCGCGGAGCTCGACGAGGTCGAGGAAGCGGATTTCGAGCTGATCGACACGACCTCCGGCTCGAGCCCGACGCCGGCTGGCACGCAGGAGCATCCGACGGACGGGCGGATGGTGATGCCGAAGGTGCCCGAGGGCGTGCGCCAGCCTGGTCGCTCGGACTTCCACGAGCGGCGCACGGAGCTCGCGAACGACTCGATGTTGTTGCACGACGAGGAGGAGTTCGGCGACGACGAGACGCTCGCCGAGCCCGAAGGGCCGCCGGTGCGCCCGACTCGTTTGGACGCCAACGAAGCGCGCACCATCGCGAAGAATCCGATCACCGTTCGCGCCGCGGCGTCGGAGCACAGCGAGCAGGTCACCGAGCTCGGGGAGGAGCGTCGTCCGACGCGGTCCAAAGCCACTCGCCTTCGCATCGAGGCTTCGTTGGTCGACGAGGAGGACGTCGTCGTGAAGCCGGCGCCGCTCGCGGTGCTCAAGCCCGACGAGCTCCCGACGAACCCCGGGCAGGCACGACGCGGGCGCGCGGAGATCGTCAGGGTCGAGCCCTCGCGATCGGAGTCCGTGCGCGTGGAAGGGATCCGCGTGGAGCCGCGACCGGAGATCGACACGGACATGGTCAGGCCGCGGCCGGTCGAGTCTCGCCGCGAGGCGCCTCCGAAGAGCCGCGCGCGGGAGCCAACGCGGGACCGTGTCGAGATCCGCCCGCCCGAAGAGGATCCGTCGAAGAGCGCGGCCGTCGCGCGCCGCACGTTTGGCGTGCCAGCGCGGTCCGACCTGCCAGCGCCGCCGCCGCCGCGAAAGAGCATCGCGCCGCCGCCCTCGGACTACTCCGAGATCCGTGTCACCGGGTCGGATCTCAGCCCTGACGCGGCGGTCCTTCGGCGCAGGATCGCGTTCAGCATCGCCGCCGCGCTCGCCGCCGCCGCGGTCGGCGTCATGCTCGCGCGCTTCAACCCGAGCGCTCCTGCTCCGCTTCCCATCGAGGACCTCTCCGATCCGCCCGCCCCCGAGGTGCGCGCCGTCGCGACCGATCCCACGGATCTGGTCGCGCCCCGCGCAGCCGAAGAGATCTTGATCGACGCGCAGAAGGCTTTCGATGAAGCCCGCTTCACCGAGGCCAACGCGCTGTTTGGTCGGGCCAACGAAGCGGCCAAACCCAAGAGCCGCGCGGAGGTCCAGGCGCTCCTGGGGCTCGCGCGCACCGCCGCAAAGCTCCAACAAAAGGCGAGCGCCAAGGACTGGTACTGGCGTGTCCTCGAGCTGTCGCCCACCGACGAAGAGAAGAGAGAGGCCCGCGCCTTCGTCGAGAGCGGCGGGGCCGAGCCTGAGCCAAAGTCGCCGTGATCGATCCGGCGCCGAACCGGGCGCGCCCTCGAACCCTACTCTCCCAGTCGACTGCGCGATCCGTTCGAGCGATCGCGCTCTGTGCCCCGCTCGTCTTCCTCCCCGCGCTGTTTCGCTCGGAGACCAAGTTGCCGGGGCCATCTCCGAGCTGCTCGACCGGAGCTTTCAGGGATGAAGCCGGCGCGGTCGTTTGTGAACAAACCAAAACTCCTCTGACCGCAGCGGAGTCGCTGCTCTTCGGCGTCAAGCCCGACCTCAATCAGATGAACGCGGGCGAGCTGTCGCTCGTGCCCGGGATCGGCGCGAAGCTCGCTCAGAGGATCGTCGAAGACCGCGAGCGCAACGGACCGTTTCGATCCGTCGAAGAAGTGGATCGGG
Organism: uncultured Myxococcales bacterium; assembly: GCA_964463485.1. GTDB lineage: Bacteria > Myxococcota > Kuafuiibacteriia > Kuafuiibacteriales > Kuafuiibacteriaceae > CAYXDO01. The sequence goes on from CAYXDO010000009.1 coordinate 59,683, forward strand.
TGAGAGGGATCGGGCCCGTCCTCACCCGACGCTTGAGCGAATATGTCCGAGTGCGTTGAACGGTCCGCGGCCTGGTCCGCGCCTCGTACAGGTCCCCGCAGGTCCGTGACCACGGCAGAAACCACAGAGGACACAGAGCCGAAGCCCACAGAGCACACAGATGATGAAATGAGAAATCCTCTGTGTCCTCCGTGTCTTCTCTCCGCGTCCTCTGTGGTTTCAGCATGATCACGAGCTGCTGAGGACGTGTACTTAGTCCGCCAAGGCGATTCGATCGACGAGCTCTCCTCTCCCCTCGAGCTCCAAGAAGAACTTCGAAGGCGCCTGCCGTAGCCCCGAGATCGCCAGGTACCGACGCGCTCTCGTGAGCGCCACGTAGAAGAGCCGACGCTCCTCGGACAGCTCGGACGAGTACGAGCTCGGGAACGAACGGTCCGACAGCCCAGCGACGAACACTGCGTCCCACTCGAGCCCTTTGGCTTGATGGATCGTCGACAGCGTCAGCGCGCGCGCGGCTTCTTCGCGATCCGCCCCGAGCGCCAGGAGGTCGTCGATGAGCTGATCGAGCGGCTGGTCGATCGGCGTCGACTGCGCGAGCGAATCCAAATCGGCTCTGGCGCTCTCGTCCGTTTCGGCCTCGGCCAACGCCGCGAGCACCCCGGGCGCTCCGGCCCGATCGGCGAGCTCCGCGAAATCCGAGAGCTTGGCGAACGCGCGATCGACGGCCTCGCGCGCTCGAGGCTTTCCGAGCGACTGACCGGTGGCCACGAGGATCGCCTCGTCGAGGGTCTGCTTGCCGACGCCCCGCATGGCAGCGAGGACCTTGCGCCAGGCCGACGCGTCGTCGGGGCGACAGAGCAGTCGCAGCCAAGCGAGCGCCGCGCGCACGTGGGCGCGCTCGAAGAAGCCGACGCTCCCGCGCACTTCGAACGGCACCTGGGCTCGCGCGAGCTCGAGCTCGATCGGAGTGGACTGACGATTGGCGCGGTAGAGGACGGCCTGAGACGAGAACGGGACGCCGAGTCGCGCGAGCTCCTTGGACCGAGCCGCGATGAACCGTGCCTCCTGCTCGGGAGAATCGCAGCCGACCAACATCGGCCTCGGACCCTTGGGCGCCAAGCTCACGAGCTTGCGCGGGATCACCGAGCGATCGAGGTCCAGAGCCGACGCGGCGACCGCGAGAATTTCGGGCGATGGCCGGTGGGTCTCCTCCAGCACGACGAGCTCGGTCGACGGGTGATCTTTGAACTCGCGAAGTGCGTTCTCCTTCGCACCGCGAAATCCGTAGATCGACTGGGCGTCGTCTCCGACCACCGTGAGGTCGCCGCGACGACCGAGCGACTCGGCGATCGCCGCTTCGAGCGCGCTCACGTCTTGAAATTCGTCGACCAACACGTGGCGGATCGACGAGCGCAGGGCCTCGCTCGCTGGCCCCGTGAGCAGCGTGTGGAGCCCGACCAACAGGTCGTCGAAATCGAGCGCGGCGAGCGTCCGCTTCTTGTCCGCGTAGGCGATGAGGGCGGGCTCGAAGGCGGCGGGATCGGCGTCGACGTTGCGTTCGTGGAGCGCTCGTTCGATCGCGTCGGCGTCGAAGTGCACGCCGAAGACGGAGGCCGCCGGGTGAGATCGCAACGTCAGCAACGAGGTGATCTCGACGAACGTAGACGGCGCGCAGGGAAGGCTCAGCGAAGAGAGCAGCTCGAGCTGATCCCGGCGATCCAAGAGCGAGAAGCTCGGCGGAGCTCCTGCTGTGCGGGCGTGTTCGCGCAGCCATCGAAGCGCCAGCCCATGGAACGTGCCCGCGCGAACGCCGATCGCACGCTGGCCGATGTGCGTAGCGAGCCTGCGAACGAGCTCGCGCGCGGCGCGCTGGGTGAAGGTGAGCGCGACGATCGATCCAGGATCCGCGCCCGCCTCGAGGAGAAAGGCGATCCGCGCGGTGAGGGTGAGCGTCTTGCCCGTGCCCGGTCCGGCCAGGATCACGAGCCGTCGGGCTTCGGCGCGAGCGGCAGCGCTCTGAGACCTCGAGAGCGGCGGGAGGCTCACCAGAGAGGGCTCAGCCGCCTTTGATGGTCTCTTGGATCGCCTTGTAGATGGACTTGAACGCTTCGGCGACCTTGGCGGGGTTCTTCTCGCTGGCGACGTGGACCATGGCCGCCGTGATTTCGGCGGTGGCTTCGATGACGGTCTTCATCACCTCGATCTGGGCTTGTGAAGGAGGAGGGCCTGCCGGAACGGGGGGGCCTCCGGGACGTTTGTCGATGGGGCGCGTCATAGCGGGCCGACGCTAGCACCGCTCGTGGGTTGGGAGGAGCCGCATCGAGAGAATCGCGCGTGTCGTGGTGCCCGAAAACGCCCTGGTGAGCGAACGGAGCATGGATTGGAGAAGAAGGGGTTCGAACCCTCGGCCTCCGCATTGCGAACGCGGCGCTCTCCCGACTGAGCTACTTCCCCGGGCGCGGTCTGGTTACGAGAACGAGGCTCGCTCGGCAAGGAAATTCTGCGAAAGGCCCTTGAAGTCGGGCTTCGCCGCGAAAAAGCCGCAGACCCGGGCGGGACTTTTGACCTTGCCCCCGGCCGGATGCTACCAGTTCGTCCGCATGGCCTCGGGTGGGCAGGCCCAAAAGTCGGAAAGCGCCCGTACCCCATCGGTCACGGAGCTCGAGCACTCGTTCGCGCAGGACCCTCAGTCCGAAGTCTACATCGCGCTCTGTGAGGCGTACCTCGATTTGGGACGCTTCATGGAAGCGATGGTCGTCTGCAAGAAGGGCCTCAAAGCCCATCCAGACTCCGTCGAAGCGAGAGTCCTTCTGGCGCGCGTCTACACGGCTCAGCAGAAATATTCCCGCGCCCTGCAGGAGCTCGACGAGCTGATCAAGTCCCGCGACGACAGCGCGGTGGCGTACCTGGCGAGGGCCAAGGTGCGTGTCAGCAGCGGCGACGACAAGGGCGCGGTCAACGACCTCAAGGCTTCGGTCGATCGAGACAAAGACGGATCGGCCGAAGCGACGAAGCTGCTCCTCGATCGGGGCATCGAGTACCCCGAAAAACCGCCGCCCGCGCCGCCGCCTCCTGACCCGCCGCCGATGGCCGCGATGCCTGCCAACGTTTACGTGGGACCGGTCTCGGGGACGCCGATGGTCGGAGTGCGGCCTTCGATGGCCCCGCCGGCTTTCGGCAATCCGGGCGTCGGCACACCGGGGCCGGGCACGCTTCCGCCGCTAGGCACGCCGGGCGTCGGCACGTTGCCGCCGCTCGGGACGCCCGGGATGGGCACGCCGGGGATCGGCAGCCTGCCGCCGCTTGGGACTCCGCAAATTGGCTCGTTGCCCACGACCTTTCCTCCGGGCCAGACCCTGCCTCCAGGCGCCACGGTGCCGCCGCGCCCGCAGTTGCTGGAGGGCGAGGAGAAGCTCGAGAAGCTCGCCGAAGGCTACGTACAGGCGCAGGCGCAGGCCGGTCGGGGTGGAAATCCGATGCGGTCGGTCATGCTGGCGGCGGGGTTGCTCGTGATCGTGCTCGCAGTGACCGGCTACCGTGTGTACCAAAAGCGCGTCGCCGAGGGGATCGAGGCGCTCTCCAAGTCCGCGCAAGGCCCGTTTCACAACGACACTTACGGCGGCTACAAGAAGGCCGCGGCCGACTACCAGCGGATCATCAACGAATACAAGAAGAAACACGACGTGTCGGTCGCGCGGATCGCGTTGATCAACGTGATCTTGTTTGGCGAGCACGGAGACACCGACGCTCGCGCCGAGATCGCTTCGACCGTCGAGCGCGCCGAGAAGCTCGCGCCGGGTCGCGCCGAGACGCTCGCCGCACGCGGGCTGCGGATCCTGTACGAGGGCAAGAAGAGCCCCAAGGCAGCGGCAGACGCGCTGGCCGCCATCGACGCCGACGCAAAGGCGTTCGCCCTGGAAAAAGGGCCCGGCGGGCCCGTCGACATCGCCCTCGGGATCATTCACTTGTCCCTCGGCAACTACGACACCGCGCTCGAAACGCTCCGCGTGGCCAAGGACGCGCAGCAGCAGAGCTCTCGGGCCAAGGTTTGGTTCGCTCGCGCGGCCTACCGCGCGGGTCGCCTCAACGTCGCCGAGAACGCCTTTTCCTCCGCCCTTCGCGCCGCCGACCACCCCGGCGCCCGCGCCGGTCGCGCGCTGGTCAGGCTCAGGCAGGGCGATCTCGACGGCGCCGCCGACGACATCGTGAAGTTCGACGAGTTCGAGAAGGAGCACGGCAAAGAGGTCTCCGCCTACGATCGGGCCGCCGTCTACTTCGCGCGGTCCGAAGTGTTTCGAGCCGCCGGATCCGACGAAAAAGCGGAAGGCGCCTACGAACAAGCGACCCGCTACGACGACACCAACCCCGACTTCCCGCACGGCAAAGGTAAGTCGCTGCTGAGCCAGGGTCGTGGCGAAGAAGCGCTGCCGTCGTTGAAAAAGGCCGTCCAGATGGAGCCAAACCGGCGAGCTTTCCTGGTCACGCTGGCCGAGTGCCTGCTCGAGCTCGACAACCTCAACGAGGCCAAAGTGCACATCGACAAGGCCCTGGCCTCGAACCCGCACGATCTCGAGGCCGCGATCGCCAAGGCCCAGCTCATGCGGCGCCAAGGAATCGACGCCGAGGCGTACCTGCTAGACGTGATCAAGTGGTCGAACGGCGACCTGCGCGCGATCCTCGAGCTCGCCCGAACCTACCGCCAGAAGGATCGCCTCGACGCAGCCCGACAGACCCTCGAAAAGGCGTCCGAAGACATGGGGCGCTTTCCGCAGACGCAGCAGGCTCAGGTCTTCTTGGATCTCGGCAACCTGCTGCGAGAGGTGGACGACGACAAGGCCTTCGCGGCCTTCAAGAAGGCGGCCGACCTCGGCGCGACCGAAGCTTGGTATCGCATCGCCAAGGCGCTCGACGGACGGGGCTCGAAGAAGGAGAAGGAGCAGTTCAAAGACGCGTGTGAACGCTATCTCCAGGCCGGCCCCACGCAGCGCTTCTACGACCAGGCGCAACGTCTCTGCGCTGGCGTCGTGCCCCAGTAGTGCCCCATGCCCCAGTAGTTTGCCCGGCGAGCTTGTGTTATGGACCGACCATGGCGCGCGTGAATCTCGGCACCTTCAGCATCGATGCTCCCGACGTCTGGACGCTCTCCACGATCATCCTCGCCGGCCCGGTCGAGGAGCCGAACGACAAGCTCAAGCTGAAGACGGCCAAGCCCCAAAAGCCGTTCCAGCAGAACATCATCGTGACGATGGAGCAGGTCGGCAAAGACGAGACGCCCGAGAGCTACGTCAGGCGACAGGTCCAAGGCCTGCTCGAGGCCAAGGTGATCCGAAAAGAGACCGCAACGCCGGAGACGCTCGATCTCGGCAAGGGCCAAAAGGGCCTGCTGACCGAGCAGAGCGTGACCGGTCCGGGCGGCGAGCAAGTCCGCCAGCTCCAGCTCGTCTCGATCCGCAACGGCGTGGCCTTCACGTTGATCGCGTCGAACCTCGACGGCCCCGCGTATGACAGGTCGAAGGATTCCTTCCGAAAGATCCTCGCCAGCTTCGAGTGAAGCGCGTCTCGTCTCGAAAATGACCGGCACATCGAAGGGCGTGTCCGCGCCCGAGCAAGCGCTCGTTCGCGCCGTCGAGGCGATCTCCAGCGTCGTTCGCGACAAGGAGCAAGTCGTCGAGCTCGTGATGATCGGGTTCTTGGCACGCGGACACGTGTTGATCGAAGACGTGCCCGGAGTCGGCAAGACGACCCTCGCGCGAGCGCTCGCGCGCGTCGTGGGCGGATCCTTCTCGCGCATACAGCTCACGAGCGATCTGCTCCCCGCCGACATCCTCGGAGCGCAGGTCATCAGTCGCGAGTCGGGTGGTCTCGCGTTTCGCGAAGGTCCGGTGTTCGCGAACGTCGTGTTGGCCGACGAGCTCAATCGCGCCACCCCGCGAACGCAGAGCGGCCTGCTCGAAGCGATGGCCGAGCGTTCGGTGTCGGTCGACGGGACGACTCACAAGCTCCCGGAGCCCTTCTTGCTCGTCGCGACGCAGAACCCCGCGGAGCACCACGGCGTCTATCCCATCCCCGAGTCGCAGCTCGATCGGTTCCTGCTGCGGACCGCCATCGGCTATCCCGGAGACGACGTCGAACGTGCGCTGTTGATCGCGGGGCGCGGCGGGGAGCTCAAAGATCCCGTGGCGGACCTACAGCCGCAGCTGAGCGCGGACGACACGGCTCAGCTGATCGCGGGCGTGGAGAGCGTCACGATGTCCGAGGACGTGGCCGCGTACCTTCACGCGATCGTGCGAGAGACGCGCGCCTCGCGAGAGCTCGAAACAGGCGTCTCGACACGCGGCGTGCTCGCCTTCGCCCGCGCAGCCCGCGCGAGAGCGATCTTGAAGCGGCGCACCTTCGTGACGCCGGACGACGTGCGCGCTTTGGCGACGCACATCTGCGCCCACCGGGTGGTGATGCGAGGCGCGCGGAGAATCTCGAGGATGGAAGCCGAAGGCATCATCACGGGCATCGTCGAGTCGATCCCGGTGCCCGTCTAGCCCGTCTAGGGTCCCCGTTCCCGGAATTTCGATCAATCGAGCTTGGTCATCACCGAACGCACGAACGGATGCCGCAGGAGCGTATCGATGGCCGCGAGCAGGTCGTCCTTGTCGGGGATCGAAGCGACCTCGACTCGCTCCTTCAGGGCTCGAAGCCCGGTCTCGAGCTCGCTGGCGCGAGGCGCGTGCGAAAGCGGCGCGGCGAGCTCGGCGGAAAGATCCTCGGCGTCGTCGGTGAACGCGTCGAGGTTCTCGGGCGCGTCGGGGACGTCGAGCAAGTCGGCGGCGGAGAAGGGCTCGCTGCTCGGCGGCGCGGCGACGGCGGCGGGCTTCGGAGGCGGCGGGATGGTCGGGCTCTCGGACTCGACCTCGACCTCGACTTGCAGCGGCGCTGACGAACGGGCCTCCACGACCTCGAACAGCTCCACCGGCGCGGACGCGCGAGGCATCTCGTCGATCGGGACGAGGTCGTCGCCCCCGATCTCGGGGATGTCGTCGATCGTCGCGCTCCTGCGCTTGGGCGGCTCCACCTCGGCGCGCGCTTCTACGGCCGCAAAGATCTCCGCCGACGGGAAGTCGGCCATGGTGCGCTCGCTGGAGGTCGACGGCACGCTGAAAAGATCGTCCTTGGGCTCCGCGCTCGGCGCTGCCGGAGCGAACAAAGCTGGCGCGGGTGGCGGAGGTGCTGGGAGCTCGACGACCCCGCGAGCCCCAAGCAGGTCTCCCTTTGGCTCGGTCTTGGCGGATGGAAAGAGGTCCGCGGCTGGGGGCTCCCGGAAGGCCTCGCCTCTCCCGAACAGATCCGATTTTGGCTCGGCCCTCTGGGCTTTGCCGACGAACAAGTCGGGAGGTGATTTGGGAAGAGGGCTGTGGCGAGCGGAAGGCTCGGGCCCCCCGAACAAGTCCGCGCCCGTCTTTGGCAGCGGGCTGTGGCGGGCCGACGGTTCGGGTGCCCCGAACAAGTCTTGTGCGGGACGCAAGTCTGGACGCGCCGGCCGTGGCGTCGATTCTTCACCAAAGGAGGGGTGCTTGGCGGAGTCGGCGGAGAACAGATCCACGCCGCGCTCCGGAGGCTTGGGCTCGACTCGAACCGCTCGAGGAGGCTCCGGCGCGAACAGATCCCCGCCGACCGTCGGCGGCTCGAGCGTCGCATCCACCGGGATCCGATGAGGCCGGGAAGGCTCTGCGCCAAAGGAGTCCGGAGCTCGCTTTTCGGGTCGCTTCTCTGGCTCCGGAGGGACGCTCCGCAGCGCGTCGAAAATATCCGACTTCTTTTCGCGCCGGTCTTTGTCGCGATCTCGCTCCTTGTCTTTCTCCTTCTCCTTCTCGCGCTCGCGCTGAGAGAGCTCCGTGAGGACGATGACGTCTTCCGGCTCCTCCTTGCGCTTGGGCTCGTCCTCGGCCCCGAACAGATCGGCTGGCTCGTTGGGCTTGCGTTCCGCGAACAGATCATCGGCGCGTCCGCGCCCTTCCGCCCGCATGGACGGAGGCTTTGCTGGCTCTCCTTTTACGATCCGAACGTCCTGGGCGCCCGATCCACTCTTCGCCGGCTCCGGACGCTCGGCTTTCTCGGCGACCTGCGGGGGTTTGGGCTCTGGCTTGGGCTCCGGTCTGGAAGGCTCGACGGGCTTTCTTCGCGCGACCGCCGAGGGAACCGGCACGGGCTGCGGGGACGGCGGAGCGATAGCGGGCATGCCTTGGGGCGCAGGCATCCCTTGGGGCGCCGGCATTCCTTGGGCCTGTACCGCAGGCATGCCCTGTGCCGAAGGCATGCCGTGAGCCTGTGCCACAGGCATCACCGCCGGCGCTCGTCCGGCGACCGCCGCCGGCATCGGGCTCGCGCCCGTGCCCGTGGTGACTGGACGAGGCTTGGCCGTAGGCGGCGGTTGCACGGCCGCAGGCTTTGGCTCGGGTGGCTTGGCGGTGTCTTCAGCTTCGTCAGGCCGCGGCCCGGTGGGCTCCTTGATGACCCGCGGCGTCTGAAACAGAAACTCCGTGCGCCCGACCAGCAGCACGTCCTCGTGGTTGAGCTCCTGCTCCTCGATATAGGCGCCGTTGACCATCGTCCCGTTCGCGGACCCGAGGTCCTTGATGAGGTAGCGGCCGCCTGCGTACTTGAACTCGCAGTGCCGCTTGCTCGCCCGTGGATCGGCGATCTGGATGGTCGCGTTCGCTCCGCGACCCACCACGAGGCTCCAGCCGAGCTCTACGACTTGAGGGTTCCCGTCGGCGTCGATGAACGTGATCTGCGCGCGAGCTGGGCGATCGTCCTCGGAAGTGGCTTGCGGCTGGGCCGCTTCGCCGCCCCACTCGCGCTCCCGCACCGGGAGGCTCGTGATCTCTCCTTCGTTCCGGCCTGTCTCGAGCCCGAAGTCCGTCATGAAGACGCGGTCGTCGTACAGCTCGATGAGACCGCGGCTCTTCAGAAACTCGAGCGAGGCCTCTGCCTTGTCGAACGCGATCCCGATGTCCTCGAGAAGGTAGATGAGGTCGAGCTTCGTCGAAGTCTTGCCCGCCGACTCGCGGAAGAATCGGTCGAAGAGCTCCCGGGCGAGCTTGAGCTGCGCTTTGGTGGCCAAGCGGCGACACCTTAGCAGGAGAAGGAAGAATCCAGAAGATCACTCGCAGAACGCCGTGGTCATCTCCGCGATCAAGGCTTGCTTCGCTGCCGAGGAGAGCGCTCCGTCGAGGCGCGGGTACACGAACGCCCGCTCGCGTTGGTCGTGGTGCTCCAAAAGCCCGAGCCAAAGGCGCTCCGCATCCAAGAGCTCCACGATCGCCACCGCGCGTGAATCTCCTCTAGCCGAGCGCACTTGGTCCAAGCCCCTGTGCGCCTCGGCCAGCCCGGCCAGGATTTTCACGTGTTCGTTCTCGACGATCTCTGGAGCTGCTCCGCGTGGGAACGATCCGAGCGGCTCGTAACGGGGCATGACGAGCGCGCGCTCCTTTGCGACGTGATCTTGGAGCCACCGATCGAGGCGGGCGAGCGCGCTCGACGCGCGGTCGAGGTCGCCGGTCACCAACCCGACCCGATGCTCGAGGGCCATCGCCTCGAAGGCCTGGTGAAGATCGACCAAGAGCTCGAGCGAGTAGCCTTCGGCCCGATCCGTTCGATCGGCTTCGTGCCTCGTGCGAGCCGAAGGCGGGACTCGACGCGGCGCCGGATCGGGGGCCCCGGCGAGCGCCGCGAGCGCACCTCGCAGCGCGGCGAGCTCACGCGCGAACGTCCGTCCGCAGGCTGCGCAGACTCCTTCGGTGAGCGGTTGGTCGTCGAGCGGGCACCGAGGCGCCGAGAGCGGCTGCCGCGCGAGGATCCTGAGCCGATGAAACGCGTGGAGCTCGAGGGTCGTGCGATCGGTGGGAGCTCCAACGAGCCTCGAGAGCTCCAGGAGCCTTCGGTCGTGCAGAGGCCCTTGGCTCACCGTCGAGCACCCGCTCGCTTCACAAGGAGCGCTTCACCATCTCTTCGATCTTCTTCTTCGGCAGGGCGCCGACGATTTGGTCGACGGGTTTGCCGCCTTTGAAGATCACCACGGTGGGGAGGGTTCGAACGCCAAACCGTTGGGGCACTTGAGGATTGTCGTCGATGTTGAGCATCCCGAAGCGAGCGCGTCCTTCGTACTCGCCCGCGAGCGCTTCGATGGAAGGCGTCATGGCCTTACACGGCGCGCACCATGGCGCCCAAAAATCGACGAGAACAGGGAGGTCGGAGCTCAAGACCTCGGTCTCGAAGGTGGTGTCCTTGAAGTCGGGCAGCTTTCCCGTCACGGCTTTCTCCTCTACGGCGCGACGCGCTCGATGCGCGAGGTTTAGCAAACATTGTGTTCCGAGTCTTCCTTCCAGGCGAATCGGGGCGGCCTTGCGGTATACTCTCGGCACTCATGGCAAAGGGCCCAGAGCAGATGTTCGTTCCCCAAACCACCCTCGAGGCGTGGGTGGACTCGGGCCAAGCCGACTTCAGCGGAGACTCGATCTCCATTCCGTCCTGGCAACGGTCCTATGACCTCGAGCCGGCCGTGCGGATCCTGGCGCTCGTCGAAGGCGGAACGTCTAGCATCGCCGTAGGCAAGGTCGTACGCGAAGCGCGCATTCAGGAGCTCGGGGGCGAGCTCCTGGGCGAATCCGTCGTGTTCGGCGAGCGCGCCTACGAGATTCGACCCGGACACCTCGCCACCGCGCGCAGCGGCAGGCCCCGCACCGACGACCTGTTCGACGGTCTTGGTTCTTAGATGCCCAAGGTCCTGCTCGAGATCGCCGCGGCCTTCTATCTGGCGGCCGCGCTCATCGCGGGCATGCAGCTCTTGCGGCCCAAGGAGAAGGGCGACAGCGCGGTGCGCGGGTCCTTCCTCGCCGCGATCCTCGCGCACGCCGTGGCCTTGGGCGGTCGGGCCGTGGAGGTCCACTCCTTTCCGATCGCCTCCGCGCCCGACGCGCTCTCGTTCTTCGCCGCGCTCGTCGGCCTGCTCTCGCTCGTCGTCGCGTTTCGTCCCAAAGGCGACGGCGGAGTTCCGCACGTCGCGACGATCGCTGCCCCCATCGTGTTCCTGCTCATGGTGGCCGCTTCGTTGAACGAGTTCCCGGTCGGAGCTCCGGATCTATCGCTCGGGCTCGTGGTCCACATCGTCCTCGCGCTCTTCGCCGACGCCGCGTTCCTCGTCGTAGGGATCGTCGCGGTCGTTTACCTCGTCCAAGAGTCGCGGCTGAAGCACCGAAAGGCCAGGAAGAGCCCCACCGCGCTCCACGATCTTCCGGCGCTCGACGTCATGGATCGCGTGAGCGTGCTGCTCTTTCAGGTCGGCTTCCCGGCCCTCACGATCGCCCTGTCGATGGGCTTCGTTTACAACAAGCGAGTCCTCGGAGAGTACTGGATCTGGGATCTTCGAAACGTCCTGCACGTCTCGGTCTGGTTCCTCTACGCCGTCATGCTCTACGCGAGGCTCGTCACCGGCTGGCACGGTCGCAAAGCCGCCTTCCTGACGCTCCTCGGCGTCGGCGCGATCCTGCTCGGTTTCGTCGGCTTCGGCCTCGCCGGTGGTCGCTCCCACGGCCGCGCTCTCTCCGCGGCAGTCCCCGTGGAGGTCGTCAGATGAAGTTCGTCAGCACGAGCCTCTCCCACAAGCGCGCCAAGATCGAGCTGCGCGAACGCGTCGCGCAGAGCATCGGCGGGGCCAACCTCGCCGACTCGATCAAGGCGCTCCACACCGGCGGAGTCACCAGCGAGGTCTGCGTGCTCTCGACGTGCAACCGCGTCGAGATCTACGTAGCTGGTCACGCCGATCCCGCCGCGCTCGCCGCGGCGGCGAGGCGCTTCGTCGAGTTTCGTGTCGGGCTCAGCCCACGCGAGTTCGCCGAGCACTTCGACCAAAAGCTCGGAAACGACGGCGTCCTGCACCTGTTTCGCGTCGCGAGCTCTTTGGACTCCATGGTCCTCGGCGAACCTCAGATCCTCGGCCAGGTAAAGGAAGCCTATCGCGTCGCCTTCGACCTCGGGACGGTCGGACCGATCCTCAACGCCTCCTTCCAAAGAGCGTTCGGCGTCGCCAAACGCGTGCGCACCGACACCGGGATCGGCGACGGCGCGGTCTCCATGAGCTACGGCGCGGTCGAGCTCGGCCGACAGATCTTCTCTTCCTTGGCCGGCAAAAAGGTCCTGCTGATCGGCGCGGGAAAGATGTCCGCCCTCGCCGCCAAGCACCTGCGCGATCACGGCGTGTCCGAGATCCGCGTCGCCAACCGCACCCTCGAGCGCGCTGAGAAGCTCGCCTCCGAGGTCGGCGGCATCCCCGCCTCCCTCGCTGACCTCGAGTCGCTCCTCGTCCAAGCCGACATCGTGATCTCGTCGACCTCCTCGCCCGGCTACGTCGTCGACAAGAAGATGGTCCAGAAGCTCGTGCGCGCGCGCCGCTATCGGCCGTTGCTCTTCGTCGACCTCGCCGTTCCGCGCGACATCGATCCGACCGTCGCGACCATCGACAACGTCTTCGTTTACGACGTCGACGACCTGGAAGGCGTGCTCGAAAATCGAAGGCTCGCGCGAGCCAAAGAAGCGGAGGTCGCCGAGCGCCTCGTCGCCTCCGAGCTCGACACCTTCGTTCGCTGGTCACGCTCGCAAGAAGTGAAGCCGGTGATCGTCGCCTTGCGCGAGAAGCTCCTCGACGTCGCTCGTGCCGAAGCCGAGCGCACGATCCAGGCCGCGAAGATCGAGGACAAGAAGGTCGAAGCCAGCGTGCAGCGCATGGGCGAGGCCATCGTGAACAAGGCGCTCCACACCGTGCTCACACGCCTGAAAAAGGAAGGCGCCGAAGGCGATCCGACCGGCTACGTCGACGCGCTCACCGACCTCTTCGAGCTCCAGATCGCTCCGCCCGAAGTCAAACCCGCCGCAGAAACCGAAGGAGACAGCGACAACGTCGTCCCGTTCCGTCGCGCCAGCCAATCGTGAAGCTCCGCATCGCTACTCGAAAGAGCCCGCTCGCCATGTGGCAAGCGGAGCACATCGCCGCGTCCCTCTCGGCCCGCTTCCCCGAGGCCGACGTGTCGTTCGTCGGGCGTATGACCAAAGGCGACAAGATCCTCGACCAAGCGCTCTCGAAGGTCGGAGGCAAAGATCTCTTCGTGAAGGAGATCGAAGCCGCCATCCTCGAAGGTGACGCCGAGCTCGCGGTCCACTCGCTCAAGGACATGCCCACCGAGCTCCCCAAAGAGCTCGTGATCGCAGCTTTTCCACCGCGTGAAGATCCGCGCGACGCCTTGATCCTCGCCGACGGCCTGCCACCGGCCGACGATCCCGTCGATCGGCTCCCCAAAGGAGCTCGCGTCGGCACCTCGTCGCTCCGCCGCGCCGCTCAGCTCCTGCACCGGCGCCCCGACCTCGAGATCGTCTCCGTGCGCGGTAACGTCCAAACACGGATCTCGAAGGTTCAGGAGCTCGGCCTCGCGGGCGTCGTCCTCGCGTACGCAGGCCTCTTGCGCCTCGGCCTCGCCGATCGCGTCTCCGGCGTCCTCGATCCCGCGACCTGCCTGCCTGCGATCGGGCAAGGGATCCTCGCGGTCGAGACCCGCGCGGCCGACCCCGAGCTCCTCCGCGTCGTCGGTGCCCTCGACGACCGCGACGCCCGAGACGCCGCGACCGCCGAGCGCGCCTTCCTCGCCAAGCTCCGCGGCGGCTGCCAGGTCCCCATCGCCGGCCACGCCACCTTTGAAGGCCCAACCGTCCACCTCGTCGGCCTCGTCGCCAGCCTGGACGGCAAGACCGTCATTCGACGGGAGCGAAGTGGGCCGCGGGAGCTCGGCGCAGAGCTCGGTCGAGCCCTCGCCGAAGAAGTCCTCGGCGCTGGCGCCGATCGTATCCTCGATGAGTTGCTCGGGAAGAGTTGAGTGAGTCTCGCCGGCCGAACGCTCGTACTCACTCGACCGATCGAACAATCCAAAGACTCAGTCGGGCTCGTCGAGCGGCTCGGCGGACGAGCGATCGTCCTACCCACCGTCCGAACCATCACGATCGTCGACCCGCGGCTCGACCAAGCCCTCGCGCAACTCATGGAGTTCGAGCTCGTGGTCGTACCCTCGGTCGGCGCGTTTCGAGCGCTCGAAGCTCGCGCTCACGAGCTCGACGTCAAGCTCAGCGTCCCCTTCGCCACGGTCGGAGAAAAAACCGCCAAGGCGATCGAAAAATCCACCGGACGCCCTGCCCGCTTCCCCAAGAGTGAGTTCCACGGAGAGTCTCTGGTGCGGGAGCTCGCCGCAGAAGGAGCTCTCTTGGACGCCAAAGTTCTGCTGATCCGCGCCCCCGAAGGCCGAGAGGAGCTCGGCGACGGCCTGCGCGCCGCAGGCTGTCGAGTCGTCGAAGCAAACCCATACCGAATCGCCCCCGCAGAAAAACCGCCCGATCAAACTCTCCGCGAGCTCGAGCAGGCCGACGCGATCACCTTCATGTCGGGCCTCGCCCTGGAGTTCTTCTTCGAGGTCGTCGGCGAGGGACTCGCCAAGAGCACCCTCGATCGGACTCTCGTCGGCGTGATCGGGCCCGTGACCAAACAGAAGGCCGACGAGCTCGGAGTCCGCGTCGACGTCGTGCCAGAAATAGCGACCGCCGAGGCTCTGATCCAAGCCCTGGCCGATCGAATGAGATGAGCTTCGTCATCGCAAAGCGTGAGCGCCTACTCCCCAAGGAGCCTCAACTCTCTCGGATTCACGCAGCCCGCCCACGATCCCGGTTGCCCACGGCCCGGCTCTCTGGTTTGGTCTCGCCATGGAGTTCCCCGGAGTGCGCATGCGCCGCCTGCGTCGAACCGACGCGATTCGGCGGATGGTACGCGAGACAAGACTCTCCCCCGACAACCTCATTCAGCCGCTCTTCGTCACCCACGAAAAGGACACTCGCCGACCCGTCAGCTCGATGCCCGGCGTGTTCCAGCTCTCCGTGCCCTACGTGGTCGAGGAAGCCCAACGCGCCTACGAAGCCGGCGTGCCTGCGGTCATTCTCTTCGGCATCCCTTCGACCAAGGACAGCGAAGGATCGAGCGCCTGGAACGATCACGGCATCGTTCAAAAGGCCGTCCGCGCCATCAAGAAAGCCTCCCCCGAAATCTGCGTGGTCGCCGATCTCTGCTTCTGTGAGTACACGAGCCACGGGCACTGCGGCGTGATCGTCGAAGGCGACGTCGACAACGACTCCACCCTCGAAAATCTCGGAAAACAGGCCATCTCCCTGGCCGAGGCGGGCTCGGACATCGTCGCTCCCTCGGGCATGATGGACGGCATGGTCCTCGCCATCCGCGAAGCCCTCGACGAGCACGAGCTCGACCACGTCTCGATCATGTCCTACGCCGTCAAATTCGCTTCTGGCTTCTACGGACCCTTCCGCGAGGCCGCCGAGAGCACTCCCTCGTTCGGCGACCGCCGCACTTATCAAATGGACCCTGCCAACGCCCGCGAAGCCATCCGCGAGGCCACCCTCGACGTCGAGGAGGGCGCCGACATGCTCATGGTCAAGCCCGCCCTCCCCTACCTCGACATCCTCTCCGAGCTTCGCGAGACCTTCGAGCACCCGCTCGCCGCCTACAACGTCAGCGGAGAGATGGCGATGGTCGAGGCCGCCGCCCAAAACGGTTGGATCGACCGAAACCGAGTGATCCTCGAGACCCTCACCTCGATTCGCCGCGCCGGCGCCGACATGATCCTCACCTACTGGGCCACGGAGGTAGCCGGATGGCTGACGAAGAAGTGAACGACGCCCACATCGGAGCGCCCACCGCGATCGACCCCGATCTCAAGCTCCGCTCCTTCGAGCAACCCGCCGAGGCCGGCCCCGCGGCTCCGACCGTCCGCTACAAGGTCGTGGAGCTCAGCACCGTCACCGACGAAGCCCTCGAAGAGGTCCTCAACGAATGGACCCCCAAGGGTTGGCACCTCGACGGTATCCAGTTCGCCATGCGAGAGACTTCTCGCCGACCCGCGATGGCCTTCATCGTCTTTTCACGATCCGGGCGCTCGTGATCCGGCTCCCCTTCGACGCGAAAAGTATGCGTATAGACGCATACGCGACGCGTTGACCCAAGTCAGCCGCCTCCGCTAGACCAATCGCGGAGGAAGCTCGATGAAAGAAAATACCGTTCAGCGAATCGAGACCAAAGTCGTCACGATTCACGTGGTCACCGTGCCCGAGGAGGCCGAGCTCACCAACGTGCTCGTGCTCGAGACCAAGAACAAGCTGGTCATGATCGACGTACCCTTGCTCGAGCCCTACGCGCGAGAGCTCGCTGAGTATGTGGCCAGCCTCGGCAAACCGGTCGATCGACTCCTCGTCACCCACGCGCACCCGGATCACTGGTTCACGCGGAGCGTCTTCGAGGGCGTTCGCTGCCAGGCCTTCAAGGAGACCATCGACGAGATCGCCGTCCTGATGCCGCTGCAAATCGGTTATCACCAACAACTCCACGGCGCGCTCATGGCCAAACAGATCACTCCTCCGGTCGAGACGATCACTCCCGGTCCGCTCGAAATCGATGGGTTGCAGCTACAGCTCCACAACTTCGCCGACACCGAAGACTCCGCGCTGATGGTGACGGAGCTTCCGGCCATCAAGATGATGCTCGCGCAGGACCTCGTCTGTGTGGGTTGCCACCTCTACCTCGGCACCAAAGACGCAAAAGGGCGGCTCACGATCGACAACTGGATCGCCGCGGTCCAGAAGCTAGAGCGTCAAGGGTTCGAGCGTGTCGTGCCCGGCCACGGCCCGATCACCGACCCGCTCCCGTACCGAGGTGTGATCGAATATCTGGAGTTCGCCAAGCAAGCCATCGCGCGCTGTTCGACCGCGGATGAGTTCAAGGCGGAGATGAATCGGCGGTTTCCGGAGCACCGAGTGAGTCTCGTGCTCGAGATGACGGCCTTCATGCTTTATCAGTGGGGCAAATGAAGAGTGCGACTTCGGGCGTCAGGCGGGCACGGCCAAGTCATCGATGACTTCGGGCGCGAGCGCGCGCAGGGCTTTTTCGAGGCGCGCCTTGGCGCGCGCTTCGAGCTGCCGGACTCGTTCCCTCGAGAGTCCGAGCTTCACGCCGATGTCCTGAAGCGTCGTCGGTTCCTCACCGAGGAAACGCTGGCGGATGATGTACCGCTCGCGCTCCCCTAGGCTCTTCATCGCGCGCTCGACCGCGAGCGCCACGGCGCGGTCGTGATCGCGCTCAATCAGGGCCTCCGCGGGCGTTTCACTGTCGTCTACGAGGAGCAACTCTTCCAGGGAACGTTCGTCGTCCGTGCCGTGCTCGGCCAGCGACAGGTCGCGACCCATCGGGATCTTGGGCCGATCGGACTTCGGCACGGGTCGTGAGACCACGCTCTTGTGCTTGGCGACGAAGCTTCGAATATACGCGCGAATCCAGTGGACGCCGTAGGTGAGAAGGCGATTCCCGCGCTCTGGGTCATAGAGCTCGACGGCTCGCATCAGGCCGACGCTGCCCTCTTGAATCAAGTCGAGCAATCGCAGGCCTGAGCCCTTATATTCGAGCGCGACCTTCACTACGAAACGAAGATGGGACGTAACGAGGCGTTCGGCGGCTTCTTTGTCGCCGTTTCGAGCTGCGCGGGCGAGCTCGACCTCGGTTTGTCGATCGAGCAGCGGGTACCGCTCTATTTCGGCAAAATATCTTTGGTACTCGGGGTCGTTGGCTATGGTTCGCATGGCTTCATCGGAGCAACACCCCTCCCCCGGTTTTTTGTTCCAGGCGAAAGAGCGCAGACAGGGGACTTGTCCGCGAATTCATCGTTCCACGGGTGGTTGAATCCTTTCCTTCGATTATCGCTCAACCTCATTGCGCTCGGATTTGCCCGAAAAACTCGCGTCCGCCAGACCCTCGCGGCGGGACTTGCCCGAGGAATCCGCGTCGGTGGGACCGTCCACGACCTCTGGATCGATGAGTCCCGCCGCCGCGCGGAGCCGTTCGAAGAGCTCCGGACCTTCCTCCCGTAGCGTCGATTGGGCCGCGTCGTAGTGTTTCTGAATTCGAGCCTCGAGCTCGACGTGAACATGGTCCAGCACATTGCCCAGCGAGCTGACGATCTCGGGCGCGGCCAGGAACGACCGCAGCTCCTCGAGGTCGTGTTTGTCGCCAAGGTCGTCTTGAAGACGCTTGAGCGCACCCACAGCGTCGGCCTGGGGGAACGTGGCCCGAAGGAGCTCGGAGGTGTAGCGGAGGCGCTTCAGCGCGATGCGGAGCTCGTGGTGCGCCTGGTACATCGTCGGCTGATCGATCACCGGGAGCAAGAACTCGGCCTCGGCCAGCCGCCGCGTGAGATGTCGCGCCCCAATCCTACGCAGCGTGAGCTGGGGCTTGGCGCGGGCGGGTTTGGCGCGGGCGGGTTTGGTGCGGACGGGTTTGGTGCGGACGGGTTTGGTGCGGACGGGTTTGGTGCGGACGAGGGTGTCGAGCACGAACATGCCGTCTTCGATCCACCGATCGGGCGGAAAAGCAGCCTTGAGCGCCACGAGCGCGTCCTGGCGCCGGACCTCGACCCGCGCGAGCACGGCCGAGAGCATGTCGTCGCTCACTGCGCCGCGCAGCAACGCCTTCACGTTCGCCGCGAGCACGTCGGCGGCGCGCCTGAGCCCCAACGCCTGGCCGAGCGTCGCCAACCGGTCGCGAGCCCTACCTGCGCGCTTTCCGAGCACGGGCTCCAGCATCGCGAGCCCTTCGCGGAGCCTTCGGGTCGCCACGCGAGTGTCGTGAACGAAGTCGACGAGCTCATGGCGCTCGGGCCAGACGGAAATCCCAGCTCCGAAGACCTCGGCCACCCTCTGTCTCGCCAAGGCGAGCGCGAGCTCCGAGCCAGCCACGTCCGGACTCAGACTCAGACTCTGGCTCGGACTAGGACTCAGACTAGGACTCAGACTAGGACTCAGACCCGGACTCGAACTCGGACTCGAACCGGGGCTCGACCGAGCCAGCCATCGCGCGAAGTAGCCGTTGGCGGTCTCGGCGCTGAGCAACTCACGCTCGACCAGCGACCGAACCTGCCGAGCCAGTCGCCGAACCGGAACTTCGACCCGCTCCAACCGCGCCTCGAGCTTCGGTCCGAGCGTGAGCCAACCCATCGACGCGCGAGGGTCGCCCGCGCCCACCGATCCAGGGCACATGACCAACCCAGTCTCCGTCGCGCACACCCAAGGGTCCGGCCCGCCGACGACCACCCCGGAGACCGACCGTCGTCGAAGCAACTCGTCGGCCCACTCCGGGGTGACTTCCTTTGGCAGTCCGATCGCGCGAGCGCTCGTCATGAGTACGCGGCGCCCACCGAGCTCGAGCTCCAACTCGGCCGGCCAGCGACTCATTCGTTTGAGCTCCGACTTTCCGACCGCGCGACCCACCGCGACCCACTCGGCGAGCGAGGGCTCCAAAAACGCGGGATCGAGCGGCTCGCGCGGCTTGCCGCCCGAGATTCGTGTGTCCCAGTCCGATCCGATGATCAGCGCGGGCACGCGATCGAGCGCTCGCAGCGTGTCTTTGGCCCGCGGTCCCGGTCCGACGACGCCACCGGCTACGAGCAAGAGCTGGGCGCGACCGCGAATGGCCCGCAGGACCGCCTCGAGCGCCCGTGAGTGGCTGAAAATGTCACTCACGACCGCCACCTCGAATGAGGTCGCAGGCGCGGTCTCCGAGTCCGCGGGCCGCGACGACTCCCCGCGGGTGGGCTCCGAGCCGGTGGGCTCCGAGCCGGTGGGCTCCGCGCCGGTGGGCTCCGCGCCGGTGGGCTCCGCGCCGGTGGGCTCCGGGCGAGTTTCGAGAGGCGCAGGGGCCGTAGCTCGCGGCGCAACGCCCGCGCGTTTCCGGGAGCGACGGGCGGGGACGGCTGCTGGCTGGGTGGGCTCGAGAGGAGAATGAGTCTTTTTTGGACGAGGTTCGGCCGCCGACGCGTCCGCCTTGGGCGCCTGAGCTGCTCGCGCCCTCCTCGACGTACTCAGCGGGCGATCCGATCTAGGCGCGGCCGCTCGCGAAGGCGCGCTCTTGCGCGGAGGCCCAGCTTTGGAAGCTCGCTCGCTCGAAGGCGTTGCGTCGATCGGGGCCCGGGTGGACTTCGACGCCGTCTTGGACCTCGAGTCGATCTTGGGTGGCACTTTTGCACCCTACTCTTCCCCGCGCGGAAGGTCAGCGTACACCTTGCCGCGGTTGACTTCGTTCGCTCAACTCGGGTCCGGCGGTGGGCGCTCGGGCCAGCGGCGATCGTTCCTCAGGGAAGTGAGTATCGCCTGGAGCACCTCGCTCGAGCTCTTGGCTAGCTGCGCCTCTTTGGCCTCGTCGAACTCGATCCCTAGAACTTCTGCGAGCGCGCGAATGGCGAGCTTCTTTCCCTCGTCGAGCCCGAGCTTTTTTCCCTCGTCGAGCCCCAGCTTCTGGCCCTTCTCGAGCCCGCTCTTCTCGCCCTCGTTGAAGCCAAGCCGCTGTGCGAGGCTCAGCATGCCGCGCGCATCTTGTTCGGCTATCTTCGCGCGGTCGTAGGCTTCCCACTCGTCGTCGGTGAACGCGCTCATCCGCGCCACGTCGAGGGCCGATTCAAAGGGGGCGCTCGCCAGCACCAGCGGCACGATACTCAGGTTCTCGGCCTCCGAGAAAAAGTAGGCCCACTTCTCCACCGCGGTTCGTGGGTCCCGGCTCCGAACGAGCTTGGGGAGCTCGAGGAACACGTACTGAATTTGGCCCAAACCCAAGAGGCTGCCGGTGGGCTGCTCCTGCATCCGCCAACGACTCAGCATCGGCACGGGCTCCGGCCACAGCTCGAAGTCGCAGATCGTCACCCCGACGACGTCCGATAGCTGCGGATAGCCTTCGCCGGTCCGGAGCTGCGTCGTGTACGACTTCGAGACGTTGTAGACGACGCGGCGTTCGAACCCCTCGACGTTGAGGACCTGCATCTCGACCACGTAGGTCGTGCCCGAGGCGTCCGTACACTTCACGTCGACGATCGAGAGCTTCATCCCGTCGATCGGGATCCGCTGCTCCGGGTGAAGAAACGTGACGTCCGCCAGGCGGTGAGCTCCGCGAAGCTCGAGGAGGTCATTCAGGAGCTCGATGAGGAGGTCTTTGTGGGTTTCGGTGCCAAAAATCCGCTTGAACACGAAGTCGGTCTTCGGGTCCGCAAAGATGGGCCGGGTCACGACCCCATTCTACAGCGCGGCGGACGGGTCGCAACCCGCTGGGCGCGACTCGTTGCCGGCCGGCCGAGCCCCGATTCGGCCGGGTCATTGTTCCCCGGGTCGGAGCTTCGCGGGAGGCGACGTCCGGGCTTCGAACCGCAACAGGAACGATCCCGGCAACCGACGACAACCTCGGATTCCGCTCCGCGCCCCTCTCTTGCCAACACGGCGAAGGACGCCGCTCGTGGGCCGTTCGCCGCCGGTCTCCCTGCCCGGCCTAAGCGCAGGGGCGCGCCTCTCGGGGCGCTCGCTGCAGCGCATCGGGCAGAAGGCTGCGACGCTGCGAGCGCACCCCGAGCGCCTCGCCTGGGCGCTCGAGTCAGGGCGAGCCCTGCACGCTTCGGTGCTGTAACCGCGAGACCTGGCCGGTCCGGACGAGCTCGCCTCGCTGACCTGACTTCGAAGATGTCTGAAACTTCACCTCCCGGCGCGATCTCCGAGATGACAGTGACTCGGCGCCGTCCGTTCGGGTCCTTGCCGAGCTGTACGATCGTCTGTACGGCATCCGTGATCTGAGTTCGCAGTTTCGCCGAAGACATTTTGGTCGGTTCGGGATTTCTTCGGGCCGAGCGCCTTGGGCTGGCGTTTCGACCTGAAAATTTCGACGTTCTTTGCGAAGCGCCCAGCGGCGCAGATCCTAGCTGTGCGGTCCGATGATCGACGCGGGCGCCGCGGTTGACTTCGTTCGCACCGCGGACCACCGAAAGACGTGCGGAAGAAGCTGATCCTGGCCTTGCTTCTCGTGCTCGCCTTGTTCGTGCTCGGGGTTTGGGCCTGGACCCGATCGATGGGCGGCATCGACCCGGCGGCGATCGCCCCCGCGACCGTCAGCTTCGATCGAGACGGCGTGCCCACGATCCGCGCGCGGACGTGGGGCGAGCTCGCCAAGGCCCAAGGGTACGTCGTCGCCTCCGAGCGCCTGTTTCAAATGGACTTGATGCGCCACGCCGCTTCGGGCCGCCTGGCTGAGTGGATCGGGCCGGCCGTCCTCCGCCTCGACGAAATGCGACGACGCGAGGGCTGGCAAGGGCTGGCCGAGCGCGGCTACGCCGAGCTCACTCCCGTGGAAAAAGAGCTCGTCGATCGCTACACCGAGGGCGTGAACGCGTTCATCGAAGGGCGGCGCTCACGCTGGGGGCTCGAATATCTCGCGTTCGGCAAGCCAGAGCCTTGGAAGGGCTCCGATAGTCTCCTCGTCCTGCTCTCGATGCTCGACCAACTCACCCGCGCGGCCGACTCGGAGGCTTGGCGGACGCGCTGGTCGGAGGGCCTCGGGCCAAAGTGGAGTGAGTTTCTCTTCACCCAGAACCACCCCTGGAACGTGCCCCTCTTCGGAGATCCTCAGCCCGGCCCTGAGTTGCCGTGGGACGCCAAGCTCGAACGGGAGCCGCTCCAGCCGGGCGAGCTGAAGTCGGCTGGGCTCGTCCTCGAGGAACCAGCTTCGGTCGGGTCCAACAACTGGGTTTGGTGCAAAGCCCAAAAATGCCTCGTCGCCAACGATCCTCACCTGGGCCTGTCCGTCCCGGGGCTTTGGTACGCCGTGCGCTTGGTGCTCGAGGGCGCGCCAGAGGGTGACGTTC
Source organism: uncultured Myxococcales bacterium (assembly GCA_964463485.1). Lineage (GTDB taxonomy): Bacteria > Myxococcota > Kuafuiibacteriia > Kuafuiibacteriales > Kuafuiibacteriaceae > CAYXDO01. The sequence goes on from CAYXDO010000009.1 coordinate 82,491, forward strand.
GATGGGTCGTAGGGGTCACGATCCCAGGCCTGCCGGGCGTCACCCTCGGCATGAGCTCACACCTCGCGTGGGCCTTCACGAACGTGGGCGAGGACGTCGATGATTGGCTCCGCGAGAGAGTCAGCGAGGACGGCAAGCAATACCTCGCCTCCATCCGAGCCGACGGGTCCGAGGAATGGCGCGCCATCGAGTCTTCGGACGAGGTGATCCGAATCCGCGGCGCGCCCGAGGTCACCGTCAAAGCCCTGCGTACTCATCGCGGGCCCCTCGTGGAGCCGACTCACCCGGCCCGAAGACCCGGTGGCCCGTTCGCGATGCTGGGGACCGAACACTATTACTCCAGGCAGTGGCTCGGGTCCCAGCCGCACATGATCCATCTGCCGGTCGAGCTGAATCGCGCCGGCTCGATCGAGGCGATGATGACCGCGCTCGACGCCATGACTCTGCCCGCGCAGAACGTCCTGATGGCCGATCGGAGCGGTCGCCTCGCCTACCGGGCCTCGGGAACAACGGTGATTCGTAGAGTCTCCGGTCAGCTGATTCAGGACGCCGTTCTCGGGGAGTGGGTCGGCGTCTTGGGTCCGGAGCGCCGGCGCCGACTGATCGTCGAGACCTCCTCGGCCTCCCATTTCCTCGCGACGGCCAACGAGCGGATCTGGGTCGACGAGTACGGACACCGCTGGGGGGACGATGCCCGCAAAGACCGCATTCGCACCGTCTTGAGCTCCAAGGAGGACTTCGGCGTAAAGGACATGAGGGCGCTCCAGCGGGATACTCACAGCCGATTTCACCAGGAGCTCCTGAGTTGGGTGCTCACTCACGGGAGCGTCCCGGAGGCTCGCGCTTCGCGTTGGCGTGCGTGGACCGGCGCCGCCGTAGACGACGCCGTCACCTTCACCGAGGCCGTCGAGCTCGAAGACAAGCTCTCCGCGCTGCTGATCGAGAGAGTCCGCAGGAAGCGAATGCCGCCTGGTTCGAAGGACTGGCCGTTTCCCGGCCGACTCACGAGGGCGTGGATTCTCGCGACGCTCGCGGCTCCGAATGGGATGGAGTTGTTCGGGCTGGAGGTGGGGGAGGTCGCGCGGTTCTTGGGGCAGCTCCCGGTGCCTTCCGAGACTTACACGAGCGCCAACCGCTGGCAGGCCCAGCACCCTTTCGTGGGCCGCATCCCCGTGGTTGGAAGCCTGTTTGCCGTTCCTGAGGTGGATCAGGTCGGCTTCGACGAGCTCGTTCGATCGGAGTCTCCCAAATTCGGCGCGTCGGTGCGGCTGATTTGGTCCCCGTCGAATCCGCGCGAGAGCGAGTGGTCGGTCCCGGTCGGACAATCCGGCCACGTGGCTTCGCCGCACTACTCGGACGGGATGGGTGACTGGTTCGCCGGGAGGTACCGCCGGGCCTTGCCCGAGCCGTTGCCCTGAGTACAGCAGCCGCTTCAGCCGCTTCAACGCTCAAATCCTCCAACGCTCCGTTGCTCCAATCTTGCTGCTTGAAATCCCTGCGACACGCTCCGACAATGACGCGGTGGTTCTTGCCCACCGCTGGTCCTTGAACGCAGACGACCCTCGCGCTCCGAGCGCTTCGGCTTGGGCGTCGATGTCCGAACGCGAACGCAGAGCGGCCGTGGAAGCGCTCCCTGCGCTGATCCCCTTCGAAGCCATGGCCATGGAGGGCGATGTCCATCGCAACGCCTGCGAGGACGCCCTGGACGAGCTTGAGCGGTACTTCAAAAAGATCTCGCGGAAGAGATCTACATCTCGAAAGACTTGGCCGTCTACTACCCGGACGAGCCCCGAATCGTCCCCGACTTGCTCGCCGTTTTGGATGCCGACGACCACAAGCGAAATACGTGGGTCGTGAGCTTGGAGGGGAGAGGGCTCGACTTCGTCCTCGAAGTACATGTCGTCGGCCACCGCCGAAAAGACACGATCCGCAACACCGCCACGTACGCGCGACTGGGCATTCAAGAGTACTTCGTCTTCGACCAACCCACCGGAGCGCTCTGGGGGCATCGACTCGGGCCCGGAGCGTCGGTGTACTCAGCCATCGTTCCGTCTGGCCTTCGACTGAGCTCGTCCGTCTTGGGTCTCGACCTCGCGGTGGTAGGGTCCGCGCTCCGATTCTACACGGGCACGGCGCAACTCCCTGGCGCCGATCAACTCATTCAGAGTCTCGAATCGATGGTGGGTTCGGTGATCGAAGAGAAGAGAGCGGAGGCCATGGCACGCGCCGAGGAAGCGAAAGCGCGGATCGAGGCGGAGTCGCGCGCCGACGCCGAGGCGAAGGCACGGGCCGATGCGGAATCACGGGCCGACGCCGAGGCGAAGGCACGCGCCGCTGCGGAGTCGCGCGCCGACGCCGCGGCAAAGGCACGGGCCGATGCGGAATCGCGGGCCGAGGCTGAAGCAAAGGCCCGAGCCGAAGAAGCGAAGGCGCGAGCCGAAGAAGCGAAGGCGCGAGCCGAGGAAGCGAAGGCGAGAGCCGACGCGGAACGGAAGCTGCGGTCCTTGGAGCAGCGCCTAGCTGAGCTCGAGGGTCGAAGCACTCCCAAAGGGGAATGACTGCGCGGACTCTCGGGGTTCGGGGGCACCAACTCGGAAGACGCCAAGGCCGGCTTGCCAACCCCGGGTCTCCTCGTGCTCGCCGCTACTTACTGGGTTTGTGTCCGATCTCGCGCATGATGGCTCGCATGCGTCGCGTCTTCACTTGGTCGGTGCGCATTTCTTCGAGGGCGAGCTGTTTCTCGAAGAGCAAGAAGGCGGCGTGCATCTCGTCTTCGCCGACGATCTCTTTTCGCGCCAGATGTCGACCCTGGGGGTGCATGAGTGTGAGGCCGGCCGTTTCGCTGATCTCGAACAGCTCTGCGCCGAGCGCTCGGGCCTCCGCGGACTCGGAGGCGAGGTCATCACCGAGCTCTTTTCTCAACTTCTCGAGCTTCTCTTCGACCTCCTCAGGATGAATCGTCCAGTGGACCTCGAGCACTCGGAAGGGATTGGCACCCTTGGCTTTGCTCAGCCGCGCCCGGAGCTTTTCTTCGATCGACATTACTACGCCGGAGCTCGTGCCGAGCTCGAGCAAACCCAGCCCGACGAGACTCAGCAGCAAATGATACAAAGTCTCCTTGGACATCGGGCTCTGTTGAGCGACCTCGCTGAGCGGGCGGGAGCCGTCGAGCCTCTCGACGAAGCGTTCGTCGCGCGAGCTCAGCTTGAGCCTCGGCAACCGCTTGTCCGCACCCGGAGTCAACGTCGGAGCGAGCTCGAAGCGACGGCCTTCGACGTACGTTCGGACTTTGTCGGGTGGCAGCGACCTGAAGGTCTGGAGGAAGATTTCGCGGCCAGCTCGGTCGAGCGAAATGGCGAGCGAGGCGGTGGGCTCGCCGGCGGCGCGGAGAGTATAGCGGCCGCTCGTCTTCGCGAGGATCGGTGCGTGGTGCACGAGGAAATCCCAGAAAGCACCCAGAAGCTTGGCCGGAGGAACCAACGCTTGGTCCGCGACCGCCTTCTCTGCGGCGCCGAAGTCACCCTTGGCGTCGGCGAGGACTTTGTCGGCGGCCTGCTGTCGAAGCGCCTGAGAGCGCACGAGCTGTCGGACCACTCCGTCGCCGTCGGGACTGTTCAGTCGGACGAGGTGCCCGCTGCTGAAGTAGAGCTGATAACGATCGAGCTGCAGGAGCACGTCTTCGGATTCGCGCCCGGCTTTGAGGAACAGCATCGGCACCGACGCCGCGGGTCCGGTCGACCAATCCTGCGGCGACTCGAGGATGTCCTCGACGCCTTGGATCGGACGAATCGCGCCGGAGATGCCCACGGACCTCCGCTCGGGCGCCGGCGAGTGTTGAATCGGAGCAGGTCGCTTCGGCGGTGAAGCGCTCTTGCCGCCGAGGAGCTCGTCGTCGGTCTCTCCGCCGGCCTCGGGCTCGTCGTCTTCGATGAAGGTGCGAGGGGCGGCATCCTGCGGCGGGCTCGGCGGCGGGACGGGTCGCCGCTCGTCGCCCTTGGCGCGATCCTTCCGGACGTCCTCGGTGCTCTCACGGACAGCGCGACTCTCCCGAGCCACGTCGGCCTGACTCTCGCGGACGGCCCGACTGCCCCGAACGGCCTCGTCGGCGTGGCGCTCGCGAGGCGCTTCGGGAGCCTCTTCGGCGGCCGGAGGCACGGGTCGGGTGAGGACCTGGGCCTCGACCTTCGCGATCTCTTCGGCCTCCGCCAAGATCGCGGCCCACGCAGGAACGGGACGCGCGTGACGCACCCCCGAGCGAAGCCCACCTCGCTGGGCGACCGCTTTGGGCGGGAGGCGATGCGGTCGCGCGGAGGGCGCCCGCTCTGACTTGGTCGGCTCCGACCTCTGCGAATGATTCGGCCGGCGGACCCCTCGCGCCGCTTGCGTTCGCGGGACATGGTTTCCGCCGGAGTGAGTCTCTTCGGGCTGAGCCTCTTCGGGCTGA
>CAYXDO010000009.1:87034-122657 GCA_964463485.1 uncultured Myxococcales bacterium
GTCTCTTCGGGCTGAGTCTCTTCGGGCTGAGTCTCTTCGGGCTGAGTCTCTTCGGGCTGAGTCTCTTCGGACTGAGTCTCTTCGGGCTGAGCCTCTTCGGAGGCAGTCTGTTCGACCGGAGGCTCTTCCGACGGAGGCACATGAAGGGGCAGCTCCTCGGGCTGAGGGACCTCCGAAGGTGGCTCGACCGGCGGGGGCACCTCCAACGGAGACTCCTCGGGAGGAGGCACTTCGTAGGCAGCGATTGTTTCGGAGGGCTCTTCAGGGGATCGCGGGGCGAGGGGCTCGGCGGCTCCCGCGACTTGCAAGGGAGATCCGCGAAGCGCGGACAGCTCTTCGGCGGCTCGAACGCCGTGCTCGGACGAGCTCAGCCGCACGAGGACCACGTCCTTGGTCACGGGCTCGGCTTCGGCCTCTATGCGCACCGTGCCTTCGACGCCGGCCAGCACGAGCTCGAACTCGCTCAGCTCCCAGACCGCGAGGTCATCGGTGTGCAGCAGAAAGGAGCCGTCGGACGTGAGAGTCTCGAGCACTTCGTCGAGGGCCGAGGCGTCGATGAGGACGCGATTCTCGATCCAGACGGCCAAGGACGATGCAACCTTTCGGGCCGACTCTACGCCTATTCTGGCGCCAAGCCCAGTCCGACGAGCGAAGCTGCGAAGCTTCGCCCGGCCGCGACGAGCGACCCACTCCCGGTGGGTAGTGGACCCGCGACCAAGGTCTCGACCCATTTGAGCTCAAACCATTCCATCTTGGAACGACGACGCTTCAGGAACGCAGGAAGATGCCTGCGGTCCCAGGCCTAAGACAGCCTATTTGGGGTCGGGCAAAAAACCGCGTGCGAGCGAGTCGTCTCGGCGCGTCAGCTCGGAGGTCTCGACGATCGAGATCGGCACGAGCGGCTCGGAGTCTTCCGCGTCTCGCGTCGGCAGAGCAGCCACGGCCGAGCTGTTGCGCCGCGCATGTGCTTCTGCCCGTAGCGCCTCGAGCGACTGACGATCGAAACCTTCGGGAGCCTCTTCGAGCAGCGTGGGGACTTCGGTCCACTTCGCCTCAGGGAGCGCGGCCTCGAGCGGCCGCAGGAGCCTCGCGAGCTCGACCCTCAGCTCGGCCATGGAGCCGGGTCGCCCGTCCGGAGACTTGCTCAACATGCGCCTGACCAAATCCGAAATTTCGATGGGCACAGACTTCCCGCGCTCGCGAAGATGGACCGGCACGGGCTCTTCGTTCACGTGCTTCGCCATGGTCACGTAAGGCGCCCCGAACGCAAAGACGGGCTCGCTGCATAGACTCTCGTAAAGAGTCGCCCCGAGGGAATAGATGTCGGACCGCGGCCCGACCGCCTGCCCGAGGATTTGCTCAGGCGACATGTACTCAGGCGTACCCACCGCGAACCCGGCCTCGGTCAACGCCTGGCCTGCACCTCGCGAATCGAACGCCAGCCCAAAGTCGAGGACCTTCAGCACCTCCTCGCTCCCGATGTCTTCGATGAAGATGTTCGCGGGCTTGAGATCGCGGTGAACGATCCCCTCTTCGTGAGCCTCACGTAACGAACCCGCCGCCTGCAACGCGAAGCGCAGCACCTTGTCGACCGGGATGGGCTTCGACTTCAGCAACACATCGAGCGGGCGCCCCCGCAAAAGCTCGGTCACCACGTAAGGACGCCCGTCGGGCAGCTGCCCGGCATCGAACAACTTGATCGTGTTGGGGTGCCGCAGCGAACCGACGATGCGAGCCTCGTGATGAAATCGCTCCCGCGCCGCAGGATCGGACGTCCCGATACGAAGGACCTTGATCGCTACGTCCCGGCTGACGATCCCGCGCTGGCGAGCTCGATACACGAGCCCCATTCCTCCGCCACCAATCAGGGTCCGGACGTCGTAGCGCTCATCGAGGACGGTTCTCTCGAGGGGGTCGGTCGACACCCTTCGATACTAGAGCACTGAACAGGCTGGAAGGTCAGGATTTCGTACTCGAGCTCGACTCGAGCGAGGGCCGCGCAAGAGCGACGTGTTCGGACACCACACGGGTTGGAAGCTCGGAATTCCGTGCTCGTGCTCGTGCTCGTGCTCGGAATTCCGCGCTCCTCAGGTCTCGTCCAGGTTGGTGCCGCCCCACTCGACGACCGTGAAGCCTCTTCGTGTCATCGTCGGAAGCTCGGGGCTGCCTACGACCTTGGGCTCGGGCACGCGCATGAAGACCATGAACAGCCGAATGGTCGTCTCGGGCTTCGGCGCGATCGTCATGTCCGCGTACTGCCCGTAGGCCTCGGGGGACAGCATCTGGACGAGATTGTACGGATTCTTCGACATCGGCGCGATCCAGTACGAGACGAAGTCCGTGCGCTCCTTGGCATTGAGCGCGTAAGCGTCGGCGACGCGATCGAGGAAGCTCTCGACCTCGCTCGAGGCGACCATGAAGGCCTGCTGCGGATCGATCTCGAAGCCCTTCGCGTACGAGCCCTCCCAGAAGAGGTAGCCGTAGCGCTTCTCGGTCGCGCGATCGAACAGCGTGCCGTCTGGCCCCGCCATCATCTCCCACGAGCCGTTCTTCGACTTCGGATACTCGGCGATCATCTCGCCGTCGAGCTTCACGGAGACCGTCACGTGTTGGACCTTCTCCGGGTAGAGATAAATGACGGGCTTCTTGATCGTGTAGATCGGTCCGTGCTCGCTGAAGTCGAGGAGCGTGACCTCGCTGCACACCGCGATGGCGCCCTTGGAGTCGGGGTCGCGAGAGAAGGCGAAGATGGTCGGCAACGGATCGTGGTCGCCGTTGACGACGAGCAGCGATCGCTTGGCGTCCACGTCGTAGCCAGCGTCCTTGAGCTTGTCGAGCTGCGCGGAATCTTTGACTACGCTCGCGAGGGACTTGGTGACCCACTTGCCGTCCTTGAACGGTCCGCCTTCGAGCTCGATTCGCTTTCCGCCGAAGATCGTGTCCTCGACGTTGATGCCGTGGGCGGTGGCGCCGAGCGCGCGGACCTTCGGCTTCACCATCGCCGGATCGAACGTGAGCTCCTTTCGGTCCTCGGAGAGCGAGACCGCGTAGAGCTTCGAGACCGAAGGCGGAACGGCGTCGCCGAGGATCGTCTGAAGGGGCTTGTTCGGCTTGAGCGCAGACCCATGGGTCTCAGGGCGCCCGAGGTGTTTGGCGAGCTCGTTGGCTCCCTTCTCGAGCTCCGGGCGCGCGAGGTAGTTGTTGTCGTTCTTGTCGACCGTGTAATCGACGAGCTTGTTGAGGTTCGTCTTGGTCGGCTTGATTTCGTGGTCTTTGAGAACGTCCTTGGCGACTTCGAGCGAGAGTTGCTGGCCTTTGATCGAGATCTTCGTCATGTGATATCCCCTTCGGGTCTTCGAGACGCGGAACGTATGCCCTAGACGCACGTTTCAAAGCAAGGCCCCGAAGGTACATTCTGACGCCCACAGCACGCGAAAACGGGTCTCGCTCGGACCGGTTGACTCGGCCGGGTCCCACAGAGTGCTCTTCGTCAAATGTCCGCCCTCGAGGCTACGACCCTGGACCGGGCCAAAGACGCCGCTCGAGCCGAGCTGGAAGGGAAGATCGACGAGGCCATCGCCGCCGTCGCCGACGTCGTCTGGACCGTCCCGGAAGACCTCGAGGCGCTCCGCACCGCCGCGCGCCTCACCGCCAAGAAAGGCCGCGACGAAGGGCCTCGAGCCCTCGTGGCCGTAGCGGGCGCCCTTTTGGACCGCGGCTATCCGCTCGCCGCCCTAGGCGCGCTGAAAGACGTGCTCGACCTCGCCCCGAATCGCACGGACGCGGGCCTCGAAGCCCCCATCAAAGCTGCGCTGGAAAAGCTCCACAGCCGCGTCGCTGGGCGCGCCGCCGGACGTGTTCACGTCCCGCGACCGCCCCTTCCGATGGCGATCTCCTCGTCCGAAAGCGAGCCCTTGGCGACGATTCTCGCGGCGCTCCCAACTGATTTGAACACAAACGAAATCGGCGCGGAGGCCGGTCCCTTGCCTCCGTTCTCCGAGGTCTCGTCGGGCTGCTTTCTCGATCTCGCCTCGACCATGGCCCATCGCCGCCTCGGCGACGGGGAGGTGCTCGTGTCCGAAGGCGACGCCGGATCGTCGCTGTTCATCGTCGTTCACGGGAGCGTGGAGGTCTCGCGCACGATCCGGGACGCGCCCGTCGTGCTGGCGCGCCTCGGGCCCGGCGCGATCCTCGGAGAGATGTCGCTCGTCGCGTCTCCGCGGCGCGGCGCCACCGTGAAGGCCATCGAGCCCACCGAGATCTTCGAGATCGATCGACCGCACGTCGAGCACGTCGCGGCGGTCCACCCCGCGTTCACCGACGAGCTCGTTCGGTTCGCCAGAAGACGGATGGTCGGCAACCTGCTCGCGACCTCCCCGTTGTTCAAAGGCCTCGACGAGTCGGCCAAGATGGAGGTCCTGAAAGCGTTCACCTCGCGCGTGGTTGGGCTCGGGGAGTTGATCATCGGCGAAGGATCGGAGCCGGTGGGCTTGTTCGTCGTCGCCAGCGGCGAGGTGGAGATCAGCAAGACCGAGCCTGGCGGAGATCGGATCGTCTTGGCTCACCTCCGCGAGGGCGAGGTGTTCGGCGAGATCGCCCTGGTCGAAGGATCGAAGACGACCGCCTCTGCGGTCGCGACGCAACGAACCGTCTTGCTCGGCCTCGGCGCCTCTGCGTTTCAAAAGATTCGAGAAGCCCACCCCAAGGTCCGCGAGTATCTCGAAGCGCTGACCTCGGATCGCAAGTCCGAGACCGATCGCGTGATGGGCGAAGGCGAAGTGCTCGACGCCGACGATCTGATCCTCGTGTAGCCGTTGACGCGACGGCCAACGGGTGGCCTCGTACGGAGGTGCACGCTCTGGTCTCTCTGTTCGTGGCGACGCTGCCGACGCCGGAGGGCTCGGTACAGGCGCCAAGTCCCTTGGTGTACCAACGAACGTCGATCGTCGTTCCGGACGAGTGGCCCTCTTCGGTAGGCGCTTCCTTGCGCGCCAAGCTTCGCCGCGATCCTGACGGTCCGCACCGGGTGCTCGTCGAGGGACTCTCGGCGCAGGACCTCGAGGCCGCGGGCGCACGCGTCCGAGCGACCGTCGGCTCCATCGCGTCGGTCGACGCTGGTCGCGGTCCCCTGCTCACGATCTCGAAACGGGCCCGACGGGTCGACCTCCCACGTTCGCTTCGCCCGACGCTCGACAAGAGCCGAGCGCTGGTCGGCGCGGAGGCCGCCGACTTCGCCGACGGCTTCGAGGCTCCGCTTCGGGGACAGGGCGTGTTGATCGGCACGTACGACTCCGGGGTCGATCTCTTGCACCCGGATTTCTGGACGCTCGATGGAAAACCGCGCGTGATCCATTCCTTCGATCAATCGAGCGGATCGGAGTGCGATCGCGCGCAGATCGCAGAGCGTCGATGTAACGAAGACGATCCCACCGGACACGGAACGCTCACGCTCTCGGTCGCGATGGGCAGCGGACCGCGCTACCGAGGAGTGGCTCCGGAGGCCGAGGCGATCGTCGTTCGCAGCGACGCCTTCGACGATCTCGTCGGAGCCCTCGCGCACATGAAAGAGATCGCGCTCGCCGAGAAGAAGCCGCTCGTCGTCAACCTCTCGCTCGGGGGTCACAGCGGCCCTCACGACGGCACGTCGATCGAGGCCGCCGCCATCACCAGCTTCGGATCGCTCGTCGTGGCCGCGGCCGGCAACGACGGCCAGGAGCCGATTCATGCGAAGGGCTCGCTCGATGACGGCGCCAAAAAGTTGGTACTCAAACTAAATGAAGGTTCCGATCGTGGATCGATCGAAGTGTGGGGATCCAAAGAGGGCTCGGTGCTGCCCGAAGTGCAGCTCGTAGACGCTTCTGGCGTCGTGGTCGCGCGAAGCGGCACGGTCACGGCGGGTTCCGGGCGAACCGATTTTCTGACGGTCGGGGGCGCGACCGTGCTCACCGTCGACGTCGACGCGTCCGAGCCGAGCGTGGCCAACGGTCGGCCGAGCGCGCGCGTGGCGTTCGAGGTCGACTTCGCTGAGCTCGCGGCCCTGAAGGTCGTCGTCGAGCTGTCGGGCCGCGGTTCTTTCGACGCCTGGACCGACGCGCCCGCCGACGTGCCCGAAGTGCCGCGCTTCGAGACGACCGCGACGTTGGGATCGTCTCAGATCCTCGGTGACTCGCTGGCCACGCTGAGTGATCCAGCGACCGCTCCGGGATCGATCGCCGTGACGTCGTATCAGAGCCGCTCCGAAGCGCCGACCTCCGACTCTGGCCCACCGGGTATCGAAGGTCCGATCTCCTCGTTCAGCGCGCGCGGACCCACGCTCGACGAGGCCAAGACAGGCCCGAAGCCGGATCTCGCGGCGCCTGGAGAGATCGTCGTCGCCGCGCGCGCCAAGCGCGGATCGGCGATCGGCGCGATCGGCCCGCTCTATCGCGCCGCCGCAGGCACCAGCTTAGCCGCTCCTCACGTCGCCGGAGCCGCGGCCGTGCTGCTGTCGGCGCGCTCGGACGCAGACTCCGCAACCGTCCGCGCGTGGCTCCTCGCCAGCGCAGCGAGTGAAGACGACCCGCGTTTTGGACGCGGACGCCTCGCTCTCGAAGAAGCGCTCGCGCTCGCCGGCCAAGGCGGATGCGGATGCAGGGCTTCGAGCGAACAAGCTACGACCGCGCTCTGGGTGCTCGGGATCGGCCTCGTGCGAGCGCGCAGGCGCCGGACAAACGAACGGCGAGCGCGATCCGCCGATTCACCCGCCACGCCCGCGGCTTGAGCCAGAAGGGGCCGCGTGGTACCCCATCCAAGTGGTCGCAGTGTTGCGGCGAGACCGAATGCCGGTCCGAGCGGTGACGATCCGCGACGGAAACTCGCTGGACGCCTTCGATATCTTTCAGCTGTGGCAGGAGCTCATGGCCGTGCACTCCAGGGTGGATCCGCGCTTCGCGCTCTCCGACGACTCGGATCAGGCCTTCATGTCGTATTTCGAAGGCGCCGTGTCGCGAGACGACTACCTCGTTCGGGTCGCCGAAGAATCCGACGGCACGGTCGTGGGCTTCACGGTCGCCTGCATCCTCCCGAACAGCGCGGTGTATCGCACGAGGTGGATCGGCTACGTGAACGACCTGTGCGTGACCGAATCTCGACGCGGCCAGGGGATCGGTCGGCTGTTGGCCGTCGACGCCTTCCGGTGGCTCAAACAGAATGGAGCCGAGTCGATCGAAGTCTACGTCGCTCGAAAAAACGACTCGGCGCAACGCTTCTGGCGCCACATCGGAGGACGAGACTATCTCGACCGACTGAGCATCGAGGTTCCGGATGAGTGAGCTTGTAACCGCAATCGAGACCTTCGCAGATTTGACGGTGCGCCGGTTTCGCGGCCAGCTTCAAAGCGAGCACAAGGCCCAGCTGACCGAGCTCGAGACGCTCCTGCGAGGCAACATTCAGGGCGCCCGCGGCGGCCCCAAGAAAGCCCCGGCCGCCAAGCCGGACGCTTCACACGCCGCTGCCGCGCACCCCGCTGCCGCGCACCCCGCTCACCCCTCTGCGCCTCAACCCGTTGCGGCCCAGCACGTAGCCGCTGAACCCGTCCGAGCGCGCGCGGGGCCTCCGACGCCGGCCATGCCCGCTATGTCGGCCAAGGACGCCAAGAAGGTTCGGTCCGTGAACGCACCGGCCGCCTCGGGGTACACGCCGCCCGTGTCGTTCTTGTTCTCCGACTACTTCGGCGCCGAGCTCGCGCCCGCAGCGCGCGGCGCGCCGTCCGGAGCGCGCACCGCGGATGGAACTGCCGTCGAGCTCTCCAAAGAAGCGCAGCTCTTCTACGGTGTACAGCCGCCTGCGCTCGTGCTCACCCCGATCGACGAGCCCGCACCGATCCCGCTGACTCCGATCGATCCCGTCCCCGTGACCCCGATCCCGGTCGTCACCCCGGCGCCGCAAATGGGCATCCCGCCGCCCATGAGTGGCATGCCCGTCGGAATGCCCCAGCCGACGCCTATCCCTCAACTAACCCCGAGAGCTCCGCAGGCCGTCGTCCACCTCATGGAGGGCGGCCACCGCCGGGGTGATCTCGTGAACATCGACCTCGCCGGAGGCGTCGTCTCGCTCCTCGCCGCCGGAAAGCCGGACCTCGTCCCGATGTCCTCGGTGCTCACCGTGTTCGTCGCCCCCGCGCCGGGCACCCAGTCCCGACAGTCGGTCGGCCAGGGCCTCGTCGTGACGTTGATCAACGGACGTGAGGTGAGCGGGCGCTCCGCGGACTACGCCCCGGGAGTTCAGGCCATGACCATCGTCCCAGACCAGCGGGGCAAGGTGGACTACATTTGGGTGCCCGCGTGGGCCGTGAAGGGCATTCGGCTGAGCTGAAGCGAGTCGGTCGCAGCGCGGTGGATCAGGTCCAGGATCGGGCACGGGCACGGGCACGAAGTCCTCGCAGCGCCGCGCCGAATTTCGACCCACGTTTTTCGAGCACGAGCACGAGCACGAGCACGAGCACGAGCACGATTTCCTGCGGGCGAATTCCCAGACTTGTCGAGCTCTGGGACGGACAAGAGTGAACTCGTTCGAAGTCTCGTAAACCTTCGTGCTCGTGCTCGTGCTCGTGCTCGTTCGTGCTCGTGCTCGTGCTCGAAAGATTTCGAGGACTTACAAGTTTGACACGCGTGGCGCGGACCGTCGTGCCCGTGCCCGTGCCCGTGCCCGAACTCATGGATGAAGCATTCGGACCGAGACCAAGGGGACCGGGTCTGGGTCCCTAAGGCATCACGAGCCCAACTCGGATCGCCAGCAGCACCGCGTCCGCCACATTGGACGCTCCCAGCTTCTTGAACAGCCGCGCGCGGTGGGCCTCGACCGTCTTCACGCTGATCGACAGCTTCTCGCCAATAGCTTGGTTGCTGAACCCGTTCGCCATCAGCTCCAGCACTTGCCGCTCACGCGCAGTGATCTGGATCTGCGAGCCGTCACGCTGGTTTGGCATGCCCGAGACGTAGCTCTTGTTGTCGGTGGCCGCTTGTATGGCGAGCGCCAGATCCGCGACGTACGGTCGCTTGAGGATCACGCCGTTGGCGCCCGCTTCGGCCAGGCTCTGGAGGAACTTCGGGTCCCCGTTCGAGGTCAACGCTACGAAGCGAGCGCTCGGGAGCTCTCCGCGCAGTCGCCGGAGCACCTCCGCGTCGCGGCCGTGAGCGTCCAAATCCACGAGCACGAACCGCGCGCCCGTCGACTTGACCTTCTCCACGTCCAGGGCCCCGTCGACGACCTCGAGCGCGACTTGCCGCTTGCGCAGCCAGTGCTCCAGCTGCGCGGGGACCTGCGACCCCGAAGCGAACGCGATCATCCGATCGACGGGTGGAAGCTCCGCGGGCGCGCTCACGTCACCCGGAGTAATGGTCGCATTGGTTGCCAGATTGCTTTCGATGTTCATTGCCGACTCCTTCGGCCCCCCTTCTTGTTGAAAAACACGCACCCTAAACCAGCATGGTTCGCTTGTTTGCCACGCACCTGAGGGCTCGCCAAAGCAGAGGCGTACCCCGTTCCATGCTTATTCGGAGGCGCAATCCCTAACGTAATGATTTGGAGGTAATTCGCAAGCAAGATCTTCGATCAAGCCCTAAATCGTACTGTTTTCGACGATTTGGCGGGACCCTCGAGCAGCCCCAAAACGAGCTCCACCGCCATCCGACCTGCCGCAGCAGGGGCGCGGGCCTCGACAAGGGTCTGCGAGGTCGCTTCGTACAGCACCATCGCGAACGGGATCGCCGCGTCGATCCGTCCGCTCGCCAGTGCACGTCGAAACGCGCGCGCAAGCTCCATCGGGCCGCAACGAGCGCTGAGCTCGGCGCGATCCACCACGCGGACGTTTCGATTTCGACGCCATGCGTCAGAGACTTCGTTGCTGAACACGTGTCCGTCGTGCTGCGTGACGATCGCTCGCGGCGCCACGATCCCGGACCCTCCGCTCGCCGCAAAAACGCCCGCGATCCCGACAACCTGCCGAGCGCCGAGGATGGTCCCGGCGGCGCCCACGCACGCCTCTTGAGATCCGGGCGGCGCCGCCACGACGCAGATGTGAGCTTCCGACCGCGAGATCCCGAGCCTCGGCGCGTCCGCCACGAACCCGCCTTCGAGAGGTCCGGCGTACACGAAAGAGGGACGAGCCTCGCGAAGGGCGCGCCCCACTTCGACCTTCGTCGCCGCGAGACGACGAGCGACGACCGCCTCCAGCTCGGGATCGCCGTCCCGAAGCGCCGGCACGATCCCAGGCGGCCAGTCTGCGGCGACGATCCATTCGGCCAACCACCCTCCGAGCTCCAAGCCCGCAAACAGATCGACCAAACACGGCGCGTCGGTCACCACCAGCAGCAGCTTCCCAGACGGAGCAGCGTTCACGAGCGCCTGGCCGAAGGCCTGCCCCTCCGCACGGATGAGGTCCTCGTCGAGCTCGGGAGTCACAGCGACGTCGAAGTAGACGCTCCCGCGCGCCATCCGCGCGAGCTCCGAGAACAGGTCTGCTGGGAGCTCCGCGAGCTGACCCGGCTGTGTCCCGAGGTAAAGCTCGAGCCGAGGATCTTGCTGAGCGTCCTCGAGGAGCTCGATGACATCGGGTCGGCCGAGCAGCTCCGAGGCGAGCGCGTCGGCCAGTTGCAGATAGCGCAGAAGGTCTGCGGCCGTTCGATCCCGCTCCGCAGGGCCACCCACCACGACGACGAGCTCGGACCCAACGCTGAGCCAGGCCGATCCCGGTGCGAGCCTCACGGCGCCAGCCGGCTCTCGGCTCGAGATCCAAACGCGCGAAGTCGTCGAGATCCCGCCGGGCAGCCGATCCGCGAGCGCACACCACTCGTCGAAGGCAAATCGTCGCTGGCTTTGGCGCGAGGTCATCGTCGCGCCGAGGCCGCGGGGCTCGAAGTCTCCGTCAACGCCGCCTCGATCTCCTTGCGGAGCGTCGCCTCACGCGTAGGTCCCCGATGCGCCGCCACGATCCGACCGTCGCGCCCGATCAAAAACGACGACGGAAAGCTGAACACGCCGTAGCTCGACGCGCGAGTGCCGGGGTCGAGCAACTGCGGGAACGTAATGCCGCGCCGCTTCAAGAACGCCTCGACGTGCGCGCGCTCGTCGGGCTCCTGATTGACGCCGAGCACCGTGAAGCCGCGAGCTCCGTAGTCGCCGTGCACGCGCTCGAGCGTCGGGAGCATCTCCACGCAGGGCGGACACCACGTCGCCCAGAAATCGACCAATACAACCTTCCCGCGAAACCTCGACAGACCGCTCGGTTCGTCGGCGAGCCCCGTTCCTTCGAGGGCCGGCGCCGCGTCGCCGGGCCCAGGCGGCCGGGGACCGCGAGCGACCTCGATCATGCGTCCGCCCACGATGGCAAACGCGGCCAGCATCAACAGCGCGATGGAAAGGCCGGTTCGAGGGGCGCCGGACGTCGCGGAGGCGCTCAAGCGGCCTCCTGGGTGGGATTGGATCGGAGCTTCAAGAAGACCGCGAACAGGCCCACCGACCAAACGTACGCCACGACCAACCGGATCGCGACGATTGTTACGGGACCCTTCGGGAGGCGATGCGGCAGGAACCAAAGCTCCAAGCCCAACTGCGAAGCGAGGACCCCGACGGCGATCAGCGAGAAATGAGGCACGAGCATGAACGTGGTGATGTCGAAGATCCGATCGAAGCCGATCCGCGACTCCGCCGACCGACGACGTTCGAAAACGAACGCGACCACCGACGCCGCCAGGCAGCCGATCAAGGCGCCGCCGAACCGCTCGGCCAGCACGCGAACGAGATCGAGTAAACCCGCGACGAGATCGGTCCGCGCGAGCAAGATCGCCTGCCCGAAGCGCGTGGGCGCGGCTGCGGCGGCCACGACGACGCTCCAAAGGAACATCTCTTTGGAGTCGCCTTCGCCTCGAGCGAGGCTCTGAAGCGTCTCGACGGGCGAGACGACCATCCCGCCGAGGCGCGCGAGGTGCGTACGCACGCGGGCATGGTGGGCGGCGCGTTCGTGATCGCCAAGACGGAAACGGAGCGCTCGGGATGCGAAGCCCGCCGGAAGGATGACCGATGGCCCAAGGCGGGAGCGGTAGCGACTCTCCAAGCATGCCTCGCCTCTGGCTCGCCGGACTGTTGGTGCTCGGGTCGCTCGCGGCTCGGCCCGCGACCGCCACCGTCGTCAAGTCGCTGACCCTCGAAGAAAAAACGAAGGCCTCGAGCCTCGTGGTCTTCGGGCGAGTCGCGTCCGTGGAGGCCGTCTGGGAGAAGCCGGGATCGAGCATCAAGACGATGGTGACCTTCGAGGTGACCGAGACGCTCAAGGGCAAGGTGTCCGCGGGCGGCAAGGTGATCGTACGTCGCTCCGGCGGGCGCATTGGCGCCAAGGAACATCGGATCGAAGGCGCTTCGACGTACGAAAGGGGCGAGCTCGCGGTCCTGTTCTTGGAGCCGGTCGGCGCCGAGTACGTCGAGGTCGGCGTGGGCATCGGAAAATACGAGGTGCGGACGAAGGACGGCGAGCCCTACGTACGCTTCGAGCCGAGCGTAGCGGAGCTTCGAATGTCTCCGTCGGGCGGCAAGATCAGCCCGATCCAATCCATGACGCCGTTGAAGCTCGCGGAGTTCCTCGATCGCGTGCGCGCCTTCTCCGGCAAGAAGGCGCCGAGCTCCGAGCCGACGAAATATCGTCCGCTCCTCGCGGCTCCCCAACACCGTCGCGTAGCGGTCAGGCGCTGAGGAGACACGAACCATGATCATTTCGCAGCTCGTGCTCTCGACTTTGGTGCTGGGTTGGCTCCCCACCGGCTATCGCTGGAACGACGGACAGCTCCCCGTTCCCTACTGCGCCATAGGAAACGCGACGAGCACGACGTTGAGCTCGCAGCAGCAGCTGAGCGAGCTTCGGCGTGCGATTCGAACGTGGGAGTCTCAGGGCGCCGGCGGTCAGACCGGCTGCACGTATTACGACGCCGTCGAGTCCGGCACGGGCGCTGCGTGTAGAGCCGCGGTCGACCTGAACGACGGGCAGAACAACATCTTCTGGAAGAGCTCGAACTGGAACCAGGGCCCAACGACGCTCGGGGTCACGCACTACTGGGGCTCCGGAAACTGCCGCAGCGGGTCCATGTCGCTGCAGTGCACGGCCGAAGCCGACATCGAGTTCAACGACCAAGACGTCAACTGGGACAACCAGGGGCGGCAGACGGACATCGCAGCGATCGCGCAACACGAATACGGCCACTTCCTCGGCATGGGCCACTGCAACGAGAACGGGACCTGCGATTGGGGGCAGGCCGTGATGTACGCGAGCTACTCGGGCGGCACGATGCCGCCGCTGTTTCCCGACGACGTCACCGGCGTCTGTTCGATGTACCCCGGGCAGGTCGGCGGCTTCGGATATCCGTGCAACGGCGGCGGGAGCTGCAACTCCCAAATCTGTGTAGTGCCCGCCGCGGGCGGCAGCGGGTTCTGCACGCAGACCTGCGGAACGTGCCCTGACGGCTACAAATGCGAAGCGAACCCCACGAACCCCGGACAGCAAGTCTGCGTTCGCGACGACGGCACCAACAAGCAGCTGTGTGAGCAATGCGAGGGCAACATCGCCGCGGCCTGCGCCAACAACGGCGTCTGCGTGGGCGGCTTTCCGGGCAATGACGGGCACTGCGTCACGCCCTGCCCCAACCCAGGCGTTCCTGACGGCGGCTGCCCAGAAAAGTACACGTGCTACAGCTTCCAGGGCGGCAGCAACTACTGCGGCCCGAAATCCGGCGACTGCGGCAACCTCGACAACTTCACCGAGATCGGCTTCGGCGTGGCGTGCCAAGGCAATCCGCCCTGCGCGAGCCCGTACGAATGTATCGGAATCTGCTCGCAAGAGTGCCAGACGAACAACCCAAGCTCGTGTCCGTCCGGGTACGCGTGCGAGGCCTTTCAATTCCAGGATCAAAGCGGCCGCGTCTTCGAACAAAACTGGTGCGCCCGCGCGGTCACCGAAGGCGACAACTGCTCCGGCTTGACCGCGTGCCAGACCGGGCCGTGCCTCGGCGACGGCCAAGGCCCTTCCATTTGTTACCTCGACTGCACCACCGCGAGCACGTGCAACAACGCCCAGACCTGCAACCGCTACCGCGTCGGCAACCAGACCGTGGGCATCTGCGAGCCCGCCGGCGTGCCGCCCAATCCCATATTTCCGGACGCGGGCGTGGCTCAGCCCGACACGGGTACGGCCCCAGCGCCCGACTCCGGCGTCCCCATGCCTCCCTACGACGGAGGCGTCGTCGGTTGCGCTTGTGATCTGACCGCCGCGTGCGACCTCGGCTGCAACTGCGATCCGCGCTGTGTCGAGTGCGCGTGCGACATCTCTACGAGCTGCGACCAGGGCTGCCCGTGCGACACGACCTGCAACGCCGGAGCCTGTACGTGCGACACCGACTACTGCTGCTCGCCGGACTGTAGCTGCGATCAGGAATGTCAATGCGCTTGTGATCAATTTTTCGGCTGCGACGACGGCTGCGACTGCGATCCCGAGTGTGACTCCTCCTGCCCCGAATTCGCCGGCAAAGGGGCGATCAGCGAAGACTGTAATTGCAACTCCGCGGGTGGGGACGCCCGACCCATTCTGTTTGGGCTTCTTCTGCTCGTAGCAGCGCGCGCGCTTTTGCGTTTCCGCCGCGGCTGATACAGTCTGCCGCCGTGGGCTCCCACTCGGAGGTCGCCCTCGCGGACGAGGCGCTCAAGGCGCTCTTCGACCGGTTCAAGGCGAACCAATCGTCGGAGCTCTCTCGGGAGCTTTCCGAAGCGCTGTTGGCGCGCGGGCATGCCAATGAGGCCTTGCACGTCACGGAGCTCGGCATCCAGAGCAAGCCCGACGATCCAGAGGTCCGCATCCAGCGCGCGGCGGCGCTGATCGCGCTCGGTCGACCCCGCGTGGCGTACGTGGAGCTCCTGCGCGCCCTCGCCATCGAGCCTCACCACCATCGTGGGATGCGGCTGCTCGGCCGCGTGTTCGTGGAAGCGGGCGCGCCTGAACGCGCCGCCAAGCTCCTGGCCAAGCGACTTGGCGCCAAGCCCACGGACGCTACGGCCGATCGCGTCAAGGTGCAGCTCGACGAAGATCCCAAGGCGAAAGACGGCGACGCGTCGAGACCCGAGCCCGCGCGCTCAGAGCCCATCAAGACCGAGCCGATCAGGCCCGAGTCGATCAGGCCCGAGTCGATCAAGCCCGAAGCCAAGAGCGACAAGCCCAAGCTCGACGCTCCCAAAACCAAGCTCGAAGCGCCCCACTTCACCCGAGCGCCGGACTTGACCGCCGGGCTCGTCGAGGCCGCGACCGTACCCGAGGCGCCGAGGCTGGATGCGCCTCGGGTGCCGCTGGGCGGCGGTTTGCGGCTTGACCTCGAGATCTCCAAGACGAAGCCCGATCTGGCCTCGCCCGTCTCCCAGCTGTTCGCCGCGCTGACGAGCGACCTCGGCCTCACGCCTGCCGAGCCAGTGAGGAGCCGAGTGCAGGTCACTCAGGTCGTACGCACGCGAAAGAAGTCCGGGGAGCGCGACGATTTCTCCACCAAGAGCCTCAGCGAGATCGACGGACCCATCGTCGACCGCACGCAACCCGGTGAGCTCGAGATCGACCGCGACGCTCCCGGCTTGCCTCCGATGCCCCCGCCTCCGGCCACGTTGCTCGACGTCGTGACGTCTCCTCAATTCAGCATCTCGAACATCGACGACGAGCCCCTCTTCAACGAGGCGATGCCGTTCGAAGTGCGGCCGGTCGACTCGCGGCTCGAAGACTCCAACGACACCATCGAGGAGGCCATCCCAGCAGGCCTCGACGTCGAGGCCCTGCGCGCCGCGATGGAGACGCCTGAAGAGAAGGCCGACGACGCCTTCCCGTCCTTCTCCGAGAAGCAACCCTCGCCCATCCGCGAGATCGAGCCGCTCGTGCCCCTCGGCCGCGCGGAGACGCCCGTCCCGCCAGTCGCTCCGCCCGCCGCATCGGAGCCTCCCCCGCCCGAGACGAACGCCGAGACGTCTCCGCTCGAGCTCGAACCGGCCTACCTCAAGCGCTTCAAGCGGTCGGGGCGTACGGCGCCGCAGATCGACCTCCCCGAATCCGGATCCTCCGACGAGCCATCCGAGCAGAGGCAGCGGCCCGTGGTGCTGATCGCGATCGTCGTGGCGCTGCTGGTGCTCGGGCTCCTATGGATCTCTCGCGACTTCATTCGTTCGCTGCTCGGCGGCTAGCCGAAGACTGGAGGACACGGTGGGCGACACCAACTCGGGCCTCGACTCCGCACCCAACAAGCCCCTGCGCATCGCCGTTCAGAAATACGGCGGAAGCTCCGTGGCCACCGCAGAGAAGCTTCGCGCTGTAGCGAAGCTCGTCGTCGCCAAGAAACGCGAAGGCTTCGACATGGTCGTCGTCGTCTCGGCCATGGGCGACACCACCGACGAGCTCCTGAAGCTCTCCAAGCAGATCTCGAGCAACCCCAACCGCCGAGAGCTCGACATGCTCTTGTCGACCGGTGAGCGGATCTCCATGTCGCTGTTGGCGATCGCCATCGAGGGCCTCGGGGAGCGCGCCGTGTCTCTGACCGGCAGCCAGTCGGGCATCATCACCTCGTCGAGCCACACGAACGCCCGCATCATGGAGGTGCGACCCTTCCGGGTGATCGACGAGCTCGAGGCCGGGCAGATCGTCATCGTCGCGGGCTATCAGGGCGTGAGCTACCGGCGCGACGTGACGACCCTCGGCCGCGGCGGATCGGACACCACCGCGGTAGCGCTCGCGGCCGCGCTCGACGCGGAATCCTGCGAGATCTTCTCCGACGTCGACGGCGTCTACACCGCAGACCCCCGCATCGTGCCGGACGCGAAGAAGCTCGAGGCCATCGACTACGAAGAGATGCAGGAGATGGCGGTGCATGGCGCGCGCGTGCTCAACGCGACCGCGGTCGAGTTCGCCAAAGAAAAGGGCATCGCGATCTACGCCCGGAAGACCGGCTCCGGTCTCCCAGGCACGATCGTCCGCAGAAACGTCCCGGTCCCGAGCTCCGGCGTCCGCGGCATCGCCCATGAGCACCGCGTCGCGGTCGTCGCAGGCCCAGTGAGCTCGGCGGATCGAGCGCTCTCGTGTTTGTCCGCGCTGGAATCGCTCGGAGCTCAGCCTCGCGACATCGGGATGGTGCGCCACGGCGACGGCTTCCACCTCGACTTCACCTCCAGCCTGTTCGATGTGCACTCCGAGGAGGCGCTGCGGGATTGCGCCAACTCGTTTCTCGGCGCCGGGAGCTATCGGTCCGATCGCGGCACGCTTTCCCTCGTCGGCGAAGGCGTCGGCAGCCGCGTCGAACGGATCGAGCGAGCGGCCGGCGCCCTACGCGCAGAAGGCCTCGAGGTCTTCGGGCTCGCGACCTCGACGTTTCGGATCACTTTCGTCGTCGATGACGCCTCAGTCGCCAAAGGCGCCCGCGTCCTGCACTCGACCTTCGCCTTGGACCGCGAGGCCGCCGTTTCACTCACTGTCGAGTAGTCGAAAACTTGCCGCGACGAGCGATCCGGAGGACAAACACTTCCTGACCGGCTCGAAAAAAGCAGCGCCGCACCTTTGTCCCCCAATGGGGACCTCGGATACGGCCCGCTCGTTCGGCCCAGAGGATCGGATATGATGCTCGACCGCCCTGCCCTCCTCGACGCCCTCCGCGCCAATCACTCGGCTCTCACCGGCTGCGTGCGGGCAAAACGACCCGACCACCGCCGCCTTGGTGACTTGATGGACGAGCGACGGGCCCTGCTCGGCAGCCTGGTCTCCGCCACGCCAAGCCCCGACGAGATCGACGAAGTCGTGGCCGCTCAGCGCGCCCTCGAGGTCGAGCTCGCCACCGCATCCCTACGGCTGCACACCCGCATGCGCGAAATCCTCGGTCACCACGCGCTCCCGAACTGACCCCCACACGCTTTCAAGCGCCTGCCCCGGCAACAGGGGGTGACGCCGACAGCTTCGTCTGATACTGTTCAAACGCCTTGATCGAGCTATTCACCTTCCTCGAAAAGAACAAGGCCGAGATCGTCGATGATCTCGTCGAGCGGATTCCTGCGACCGTGCCCGCCTTTCGCAAGGTCCCAAAGACCGAAATCCGTCAGACGATGGAGCACCTCATGGAGGCCTTCGGTGACTTTCTCGTCACCGGCGAGCCCGACACGATGACTTCGGTGCTCCGCTACATCACGAAGGTCCGTGCCCAACAGAGCTTCCGCCTCTCCGACGTCCTCCGATCTCTGCTCCTCATTCCTCCCGCGCTCCGAGAACGACTCCAGGCTGAGTATCGCGAAGACAACTCGGAAGACGCTCGCGACAAATTCAACGCCGCGATGGAGAAATTCGAAGAGACGACCTACAACGCAGTCTGCCTCTTCACCGACATTTTCCAGGAATACCTGATGAACATGCTCAACGAGCACCAGGACTACCTGAAGAAGACCAACCAAAAGTTCGGTGTCGATCTGTCGAAGTTCATTCTCTTCAAAGGGTGAGCTGTTCTTCGAGGGTGAGCTGAAACATGGCCAACCGGAGTCCAGGTGACGCTCCGGGCGCCTCGGGCAAGTCCCAAGAAAGCGCCAAGGACAAGCCCAAAGCAGCTGCCCCAAAACCCGCCCCCAAAGCCGCCCAGCCTGCGCCGGCCCCAAAGGGAGCGCAGGAGCGGGCGGTCGGCGAGCTCCCCCGAGCCCAGAAGTCTCCGCCCAAAAAAGGCGAAGAGAGTGACCGCCAAAGTCAGGGCCAAAGTCAGGGTCAAAGTCAGGAACAACCTCCCCCGGACCGACCCGCCATGCCCAGCTTCAAGCCCGGGCAAGTCAACCAGGGGTTCATTCGCGACGCGCCGGTCCAAGTCGATCGAGCTCGCGCCATGGGCCTCGCGCAGTCCCCTGGCACGCGCGAAGTGATCGCCGGAAAGCTTGCCGAGAGGATGGGCGCTTCCTTCGCGGAGCTCCTTCCGGGGGCCCGCTCGCGCGGCCCGAACAAGCTCGAGGAGCCCGAGCTCCAGCCACCCCCGTTTCTCTCCCCGTTCGAGGCGATGAAAGACATCTTCATGCGCTCTCGCGGCCGCGCGAGCCCCAAGACCCTGGAGCTCCTCGGCGGCACGGACCTCGAAGACCTCGTCCACATCCTCGGCGAGCTCCACAACGACTCCGAGAAGCTCCGAAAACCGGAGGCTCGTATCAAAGGCTCGATCTTCACTCACGTCCGCGACTCAGACTCACCCATCCTCGTGGGTTACCAAGACCCGCGCCTCTCCGAGCCCTGGAGGCTCTTCCTGGCGGGTTGGGAGATCTGGGTGCCGGAGGGGAAGAAAGGCGGCGTCGAGCTCTTCTGGGAGGGTGAGGCCGAAGACGACGACGGTCAGGAGATCCAAATCACCCAGTCCCTCAAGCTCATCGAAGGCGAGCTCACGCTCGATACTCACTTCGGCGAGGATCGGGACTCCGTCATTTACGACGGGAACAGCTTCTTCCGCCTGAAGTCAGGAGCCCCCCAGAAGTGAACCGGGTCCGCTCGAGAACCCCGTCTCGTCGCAGCCGCTGCCCCAATTGCGACGCCGAGGTCGACGCCCTCGATTGGATCTGCGCGTATTGCGACCACATCCTCGACCCCTCGGTCCTCGAAGGCTCCGAAGACGAGTCCGAGCCTTCTGCCTGGACGAACAAGGGGCCGGTGTCCAACGAGACTCCGGACGCGATGATTTTGGGTGACGTCGACGTCGACCCGGACGGGTTTCGCGTCGTGCCCGGAGCCGGCGCTTCCGCGGACGGCCGCACCACGACGATGCTCTTTTACACGTCGACCGCGACCACCCGCGTCGTACGCCCAGACGCCGTGCCGCTCCTCGACTCGGTCGGTCGCCGACCAAAGGTCCCGACCACACCCTACGAAGACTTCCTCCTGTCCTGCGTCGACGGCAGACTCACCGTTCGACAAATCCAGGTAGACTCCGGACTCACCCCTCAGGAAGTCACCATCACTCTGCTCACTCTCATGGACAAGGGGCTCGTCCGTTTCGAAGGCGCCGACGACGTCGAGCACAACCGTAACCTCAAACCTCGCCCAGACTCGTCTTCGAAGAGGCCCAAGCGAGCGAAGAGCCGCTCCAAGAGTCGCGCGAAGTCCAGGCCCTCGGCGGGAGACGAGGACAACACCATCGCCATCACCCTCAAGCCGGACAGATCCGCAAATCAGAAGTCCTCGCTTCAGAAGCCCGCACTCCCCGCACTCCCGCCGGCCCTGCCAAGCCCACCTCCGTCGCTGCCTCCGCCGCTGCCGAAGAGGCGCTCGATCACCGCGGAGACTCCGAGGATCGACCAAGGCGCGGCCATTCCCAACATCGAGGAGGACGACAACACCGTCACTCAGGCTCTCCTGATACCCGCGAAAATTCGCGCCGCGCTCGAGGCCTCGGAGCCCTCCCGCAACGCCTCCACCACCGAGCGGCCGCTGCCCGTGCCCCCGCCCCTTCCGAAGACTCGAAGCGTACCTCCGCCGCTTCCCAAGCCCCCCACTCAGCAACCCATCCGCGCTCCCAATCTTACGCCAACTCTGGGCGACGGTATGGAGGCCCTCCCCAGAGCCTCGGCCTGGAGCTCGCCCTTCAACGACGACCGAGCGATCCGTACGACCCGAGAGATCCCGAGAGTCGAAGGTCGGGCGCCAGATCGACCCACCCGACCCATCGACCCACCCGAGCGCGAGCCCTCCGAGGTGGAAGACGAGCCTCCCACCGGCGAAGCGGAGCTCCCGACGCCCAGACGAGAGCTCCTCGAGTCCACCGCCGATCTCGACGAACGCGCCGAAGAAGAAATGTCGACGTTCCGGGCCAATACCGGATCGCTCTCCATCGATGTCTCCGACAGCTTCATCGAATCCTACCGCCAGTCCGAAAGGCCCTCCGAGCCGGAGCCGGAGCCTCCGCCCGCCTCCGCCGACATCTCGACCGAGCTGCCCGAGCTCGAGCTCGCCCTCCCTGCGGCACGCGCAGAGTCTGGGTTCGAAATCGTATTGTCGCAGCCACCGACGCCCCTGGTCCCTCCCCCGGTAGAACCTCCGCCCGCCCTGCTTCCCATCAGCGCGCTGATTCCGCTCCCACCGGAGATCGGCGACCAAGTCGATCGCTACCAGACGGACGATCTCCCGGATCCGGATCTCGGTGACGCGCCGGTCATCGGAATGGCCTCGCTCGGCATGCCCGCCATCCATGGGTTGCCGGCGCCCGAGGAAGAGCCTGAGGCCGATCCAGAGCCCATCCAGCCACCGCCCCGTACCCTCGGCCCGCGGGACTCGGAACCTCCGCCCTCCCGTCCGCTTCCTAGAGCGGCAAGCAACAAACGACGTCACGGCTCGGTCGACCCAGCGCGTATGTCGAAGGCCGCCAAACTCTACGAGGCCGCCCTCGAAGAGAAGGCCGCCGGCAACCTCGTCTCGGCCAAGATGAATTTCAAGCTCGCGATGACTTTCGATCCCACGAACGCGCTCTACAAAAACGCCTTCGAAGCCATGTCGGGATCGATTCAGAACGCCGGAGAACGCAACACCAAGGCTCGATCTCTCTACGACCGGGCAACTCAGGCCGAGAGGCTCGGACAGGTCGACGACGCGATCGACCTCTTGGAGCAGGCCCTCGAAGAGTCGCGAGATCCGGCCGTGCTCAATCGCCTGGGTGTCTTGCTCGCGATGAAACGTCAGGAGCACAAGCGCGCGAGGGAGATGATTCAGGAGGCGATCAGACTGTCGCCGGGAAATCAGGTCTACGAAAACAACCTGAAGAAGGTCCTGGCCCGGTCGGCGGCGCGAGCGGACGCGGACAAGCGCGAGGCCGCGAAGAAGAAAGGTTTCCTCGGCGGACTGCTCGGCGGGAGGAAGAAGTGAGCGCCGCGCGAGCCGTGTTGGCCGCAGCGCTCATACTCACCCCAGCCCCGGTGCCTGGTGGCGTGCCGGAGCCGAGGAGCCCGCTCGAGGTCGCGGTCCAAAAGGCGCTGCCCTCGGGCTGGCAGCTCGGCATAGCGCCCGCGCCCTTGGCCGTCTTGGCTCTCGGACCCGACACCGAGGCGGGTCGAATGGTCGTGGGCGTGCGGAAGATCGACGATCCGCCGGGCACGGTGGAGCTCTTTTCGGAGACCGGAAGAAAGGAGCTCTCCGCCGCCGTGGAGGCTCGCGCAGGCGTGCTGGACGTGACAGGCGTGGTCGCGAGCCCGCTCTCTGGCGTACCCGAAATCTCGGCGAGCCTGCGGGGCCCGGTCTCCGACGCGTTCGAAATTCGCTACTTGCTGCTCCCGAGCAGGCCGGCGCTCCTGGTGACCTTGGCCGGGCCCCGTAGCAAATTTGCCGGAGCGAGAGTCTCGGTGGAAAAGAGAATCGTGGCCGCGCTCCTCGAGGTTCAAGCGAGGACGAAGAACTGACAGCTACCGAGTCCGCGCCCAAGCTTCGCGGACCCCTGGGACCGCAGGCATCTTGCCTGCGCCTGGCTTCGCGGACCCCGGGATCCGGCCGAAGTCGATGCCGAGCCGGTCGACCAACTCCGAGAGAAGGAGCGCAGCGAGGAACGCGACGAGCAGGCCTCGACTCAGGTCGCGGCTCGAACCTCGCCTTGGCGCTTTCCACACGTCCGCCAGGTTGAGTCGCTCTTGCCCGCCGCTCGCCTCCGACAACGCCCGCAACTCGGCGACCTTTGCGGGATTGAAGTCCCACTCCACCTCGGAGACCGACATCAGCGGCCCGAAGGGCAGCGCATGCGGTCCGGCTTGCACGACGCCGCGAACGGTCGTGCCAGGCTCCACGTCGACCTCACCCGAGTAGGCGCCCGGCGCGGTGCGCTCCCACGCGAGCTCGCGCACCGACGATCCCTGGGCCACGAGCAACTTCGGCGGTGAGTTGGCAAGCTCCTCCTGCCACTCTCGCCCGAACAGAAAGGACACCCGCAGCCGGTTACCCACCCACCCCGTCGACAGTCCGAGCCCCGCGGGAACGGGGCGCATCGAGAGCCAGCGGGCGAGCGTCGCCGCGAAGTCTCCATAACCGCCCCAAGCGCGCGCGCGCTCCGAGTCCGGGCCCCCGAGCGGAAACGAGACCGCGAGAGCTCTCCCCAACCCGTGCTGCCAGAACGCGATCAGCGGCGCCTCATACTCATCCGTCGTACCCGCAGCCTGGGTCGCTCCAGGTCGAAGGTAACTCAGGTTGTAGGCGTCCACGCTCGGGAGCAGCTCGATCGGACGCGCCGAGAGCTCGAACCAACCCGCAAAGGGCTGCGCGCCGGTCGGAGCTCTCTGATACGCGGACCGCGTCGCCGCCACGGTCTCCTGCGCGAAGATGGCCGGGAGCTCGCTCGCCTGATCGGTGAAGAAGATCCGGCCCTGACCGAGCCTGGCGAGCTCCGCGAGGAGCTCGCCGTCCGGGTCATTTCTCGTCCCGAGTCCGATCACACTCAGCGTCGCGCCCTCGCGGACCATGTCTCCCACGAGCCTCTCGTAGTCTCCCGGCTCCTCCGCGTCCGCCGCGTCCGCGAAGAGTATCAGATGCCTTTGGCCGGACTGCGACTTCTTCAGCTCGGACCAGCCCGCCTCGAGCCCCGCGTGCACATAAATCCCTCCACCCTGGCTGTGGATGCCGCGCACTCTCTGGGCGAGCGCGCCCGCGCCCGCACCGACTCGGGTCAGACCCACGATGACATGCGGAGCCTCGTCGACCGCGAGCACCGCGATCTCGTCGGACGGTCCGAGGAGCTCCACCGCTCGCGCCGCGCCCGAGCTCGCCAGCTCCATCTTCGGGACTCCCGAACCCACCAGCACACTCATGCTGCCCGAACGATCGAGGACGACCGCCATCGCCGCCTGGAGCTTTCGGTGATCGGCGAGCAGCTCCATCGACACGGGGAGCAGCGGGTCGATCGCGGACTCGAAGTATCCGCCGGCCCCGAAGCTGAATCGGCCGCCGACCATCGCGAGACCTCCACCCTGGCCGCGAACGTAGAACGGCAGAGCCTCGAGAAACTCGCTCGGCACTCGGTGGGCGGGAAAGTTGTTGAGCACGATCGCGCGCGCGCCGGCGAGCTGTCCGACGTGAAGCTCCCGCGCGTCGATCAACGTCGCGACCTCGAACCCTTGCTGCCTCAAGATCTCCGCCAAAGGATCAGACTCATAGGAGGTCAGCAGCAACACGCGCGGGCCAGACACCACCTCGACCCAGTGCCCCCTTCGGTCGTTCTCCGCGGCCGAGTCCCGCAGCCCAGCCGCGCGCGGATCGATCCGAGCCTCGTACAGATGGGCGCCGGGACTCTCGAGGCGGTCCGCAAATACGACTCGACCTCGGCCCTGCCTCACGGACGCCAGCCCCTCGTGAATCGCCACGCCGTCGCGCGCGACCTCGATCGGGACGTCTCCCTCGACCTCGTAGCGATTTCCTTCGAGTGTTACCTCGAGGACCACCGGCTCTCCCGCGAGGACGCGTTGTGGTCCGGACAGGCCTGCGATCCGAAGGTCGAGCTCGTCTGCGCCTTCGACGAGCCGGTAGTCGAGTGCGACATTCTCGGCCAGGAGGCTGGCAAGTTGGGGCTCGATCGGCTGCGTCGCGAAACCGTCCGAGAGGAGCAGGATGCGCGCGGCCCGATCGCTCGAGAGACTCGAAAGCGCGGTCGACAGGGCGAGCCCTGTCGCCGTGAGTGATGGGTTGATCGGTGCGGGGGGAGACTCACCCTCAGCGAGCACGACGGCGTCGGCCCCAAACTCGACGCGGAGAATTCGATCCTCTTTCCCCCTCGACGACTCGAGCACGTGAACCCACTCCGGCAGCAGCACGTCGAGGTGAGCTCGCGCGGAGGCCGAGCGATCGACCAGGACGAACAGGTCGAGGCCTCCCGACTTCGATGAGATCACGGGACGAAGGAGCGCGAGCGACACGGCCGCGAATGCGAACAGCCTCAGCGGCTTGTCCCGCAGGATGGGCATGCGCGCGAAGATGACGACGGCAGGGAGCACGAGGACCAACCAAGCGAGCCCTTCGAGCTTCACCGTCGGCCTCCGAAGTCATGCTTCTGACGCCAGGACGCCAGCGCCAGGGCCGCCGCGGCCACGAGCCAAAAAGAGCGCAGTGGGTCCGGTCGGGTCGTCTCACGACTCAGCTCCTCCGCAGAGATCGCCGGAGTGGATGAGTCTGCGGACGAGAGGTCGCCCTCGCGAGGGTCCGCGAAGGCGACCGCCGCCGCAAGGACCGTGCGATCGTCTTGTTTCACGACGAAGAACCCAGGACGGCTCGGCGCGCGATCCAACGACTCCCTACCCGTTAGAGTGACAGGATCCTCGAGCCTCTCGACACTCCGATACTCCGCGTGAGCGGTGGGTTCCGCGGCCAGCCCCAAGAGTTGCCGTGTCTCCAGATTGCGAGCCTCGAATTCAGGCTGGCGCCCCCTGACCTTTTCGCAGAAGCGCAACAGCAAGACCGCGAAGGCCGGCACACGGGCCGCGTTCGAGGCCTCGGGCGCGAACGCCAACACGAGCTGCGAAGCCGAGTCTGGAGCCACGCGCTCGAGCGCGATGGCGCGATCCGCCTGCCAGAGGATCGGAGCCTCGCCAGGGACCTCGGGCACGTCCACCACCGGCCCCGGGTCGAGCGCGCTCCAACTCAGCCCTTCGGTCAAGGCCGAGGGCGCCGCGAAAACGGTCGTCAACGATCGCACACCCTCGACGGGGAGCCCGAAAGAGATCGCGTCGCCGCGCGTCGGCGCCTCGCCCCGCACGAGACTCAAGGTCGCACTCTCTCGGGATTCGACGCGTTCGACGTTCTCCAGGCTCGCCAAGAGGTGCGTCACGACCTCCAGGCTCGAAAGCTCGCGGTCGACGAACACCCTCAGTCGCTTCGGCTTCGGGCGTACGATCGGGAGTGCATCGTCCAAAGTGAAAGCGTCACCCTCGAGACGCAGCACGAGTGAGTCCACGCCCAGGCCGAACTCCCCGCGAACGAGCGTCGCCCGCCCGGGCTCGAGCTCGATGTCTCTTTGCTCCGCAGCGCCTGAACCCATCCGAATCAGTTTGAGCGATCGTCGCTCGCGGACCTTGGAGAAGCTCTTCACCAACGCGGTCCACTCGAGCTCGCTATCTCCTCGTGCCACGGAGACTCCCGCGAAACCCACATTCGAAAGCGGAGACCCGACGGAGAGTACGTGCACGTCCGGGCCGTACGCCTTCGAGTGGTCCGTGACCACGATGACCGGCCCGCGACCGCGCCTTAGATTCCGCGCGACCAGGAGCGCAGGGTCGAGCTCGTGTGTCCCCGCGGAGAGCTCGAGGCGCCGGATCGCGGAGGCCAGCGCGCTCCGGTCCGTGCCTGAGTAGATCGTGCCGCTGCGACTGTCCGAGTTGATCGCAATCCACTCCGTATGGCTCGCCGCGCGTTCGAGACGATCGAGCAAAGGGTCGAGTTGGACCCAGAGCTGCTCACGAAAGGCTGACATGGACGCGGAGCCATCGATCACGAGGACCACCCGCAACACCGAGGAAGGCTCGACGAATCGCGGCTCCATCAGAACCCAGGTGGAGATGAGTATGGCCACGAGCTGCAGCCACAGCGACGCCGAGCTCCGGAGCCGTTCGATCGAACGCCCCGGCGTCGCCAAAGTCGAGCTTCGGTCGAGCAAAAAGAGAGTAGTGACTTCGATCGTTTTGGCGCGCCGGCGCAGAAGGTGAATGAGCAAGAGGGCCGGGACGAAGAGCAGCGCCCAGACGCCCGCGGGCGCAGCGAACAGGAGCGAGCTCAGCAAGGGACCACGATCCGTTGCCGCGCTCCGTCCTGCGCCAGCGCGTCGACCAAGCCTCCCTCCGAAGTCACCCGCGCCATCAGCGCGCCTCGGCGTCGAGCGCGCTCGGCCACGTGCTCGAAGTGACTCGAGTAGGACCGTCGATAGCGAGCGAGGGCCGATCGGTCGAAGTGAAAGGATCGCGCGAGCGTCGTCTCCGCATCGGCGAGCTGGCAGTCTCCGACCCAGGTCGGGTTCGACTCGGCGGGCGAGTACGGCACGAGCACGCGCGCCGGCCCGTCGCCGGCGGTCAGGTCCCGCAGGAGCCCGTCGAAGTCGCCCTGGAAGAGCAGATCGCTGATCAGCACCCGCAGCGCCCGAGCTCTGAGGGGAAGGCGACTCAGCGCAGGCGCTGGCGTCGAAGCCGTGCGCGATCGGGCCTCGAGCGCTTGACTCACCGACCGATCCACCAGACCGGCCTCGAGCGGACTCACTCGCTCGCCGTCGGCTTGGTAAGTCAGGACCGAGGCGCTCGCGCCGAGGCCGCTCTGGACCGCGAAGAAGAAGAGCTCCAGCGTCCGCCTTCGCTTCGCGGGTTCGAAGAACATCGAACGGGAGACGTCGAGGATCACGTCGAGAGACAGCGTGACCTCGGCGCGGAAGACTCTCATCATGAGTTGGCCGCTCCGCGCAAAGGCTCGCCAGTCCAAGTACCGCGGGTCGTCGCCGGGCGCGAAGGGCCGGTGGTCGAGGTACTCGGTCGAGGCGCCGGTCCCCGCCCCCAACTGAGAACCCACCCGATCTCGCTGGGACACAAATGACAATTTGATCCGTCTCGCGGCGAGGTAGGCGCGCTCCCGCGCGGCTCTCGTCTCCTCCCCGAGCTCGCCGGAGGACGTTCGGAGTCCGTCAGGCACGACGAGTCCACTTCGGACCAAACGCGATCGCCTTCGCCTCGCGGATCAGGTGTGCATGCGAGAGCACCGCTTGCCTCATGAAAAGGTAGAGTGACACCGCTGACCAAATCAGGAAGGCCGAGTTCACCGCGACGACTATCGTCCAGAGCTCCGGATCCAGCTTCGCGATTACGGCGTCGTTGAAGGCCGCGAGCGGTACCCAGGCCATCATCCGGAGCGCGTCGTCGGACGAAAAACCGGCCGCGCGAGCGCCAGTCAGCGTGAGGATCGCGAGCAAGACCGAGCTCACCGTGTAAGACGCGTAATAGACCACGACCCTGCCTCGGCCAATCGCCTTGGAGAGCGCGAACGGGAAGAGTAAGGTACTCAGGTAACTCAGGGACATCGGGACGAGCCACTCGGGTGCAAGCGCAGCGTAGGCGCTCGCGACCATCAACAGCGCAGAGGGACCGAGCGCGAGCGCGACGAGGAGGGTCGCTACCCCATGCGCGGCGAGCCAAGGCCGAGCTCGCGCGACGAGGCCCGAGCCTCGCCGGACGTGCGGAGCGAGCCCGGCGGCCGTCGTGATCGGTGTCTCGGCGAGCGACTCGACGATGAGCCACGAGGCCACCACGAGGCTCTGGACGGCCGTCCACTTCGCTGCGTCGGTCCCTGCGGCCGCAATCGCGAGGAGCAGAAACGCCGCGGCGGTCACTCGCCTCGAGACCCACCTCCGACCCTCTCGAGGTGCCAAGCGCGAGGCCGCGGCGTCCAGGAAGAACAGAGTCAGAAGGGCGCTCGATGAGGCCGCCACCGGGAGCGCGACGGACGACTGCGTGACGAACCACGACAGCCTCGCGCGCTCCTCCACTCCGACCACAGCCGCTGGGCAAAGCGGACCCAAGAAAGCGCTGATGCGCAGAATGCTCGCGCTGAAGGTGGAGGTGAAGATCGCCCATGCGGACAGCGCGAAGCTCCCCATCAAGGCCAGCAGCAGCATGTAGACCTCCCGCTGCACGTCGAAGCCGCCGAGAAAGATTCGGAGCGCGAGGTACGGGAACGATGTCGAGAGGATGAGCAGCGTCTGCGTGACGACCGAGATCCATTTCCCTCTGACGATCTCGATCGGCCCCATCTTCGTCAGCCGCAGCAACTCGAGCGTCTTTCCGTTCGCCTCCGAAGAGACTGCCTGGAGCGCAACCATCGGCATCAGCAGCAGCAGGCCCAGGACGAGCACGTACGAGCCGGTCCCCGCCATCTTGCGAGTATCGTTCGAGTCGTCGAAGATGAGTGCGACAAAGAAGACGGAAGAGAAGAGCACCTGGATCACTGTGAGCATCAAGGCGAACGTGTTGGCCTTGAGCCCCTGTCGGACCTCCTTGACCAGCATGGGACTGAATAGGTCGCTCCCGTCGCCAGCGTCGGCACGGAGGCGCAGCAACCACGTCCGAATCATGGACGATCCCTTCGGCGGCGCTCCACCGTCTCGACGAAGACCGCCTCGAGTGACGGCCCGTCGGCCTGGTGAAAGTCGGTGACGAGGAAACCAGCCGCGATCATGCGAGCCAGGAGCGCGGCGAGCTGGTCACCGTCGCCCGAAGTCAGCTCGAGCTCGATGCCGACACGCGAGGCCGTCGCCGACCTCACCGCGGGGTCCTGCGCCGACCACGCGGCGAGGCCTTCCGCGTCGCGCACCACCTGCACGAGAACTCGCAGACCGGCCTGCGCCCGAAGGGACTCCGGTGGGCCTGAGTGGATGATTCGACCGCGGTCGATGAAGAGGAAGTGATCACAGAGCTCGGCGAGCTCCGTGAGTATGTGGGAGCTGATGAGCACCGTCTTGCCCTTGCCAGCCAGCCGACGAATGAGCGCCTTGAGCTCCATTCGGGCGGCCGGGTCGAGCCCCGCAGCGGGCTCGTCCAGCACGAGGACCTCGGGATCGTGGATCAGCGCACGACCCAGGCAAAGGCGCTGGAGCGTACCTTTGCTGAGTTTGTCCATGTCTCTCTCGGCGAGGGACTCCAGTCCGGTGAGGCTCAACACCTCCGTCACTCGCTGGTCCCGCGCCCTGCCGCGAAACCCATGGGCGCGAGCCATGAAGTCGAGGTATTCGAACACGGTCACGTGCGGGTAGGTTCCGAAGCTGTCCGGTGCATAACCGATCAACTCCCGGACCTTGGCAGGCGCGGTCGAGACCTCGTACCCTCCGATCTCGATCGACCCCCGCGTCGGTAGATCCAGCGTGACCATCATCCGCATGGTCGTCGTCTTGCCCGCGCCGTTGGCGCCGACGAACCCGGTTACCTGGCCCGCCTGGACCTGGAAGCTCACGTCGTCCACGGCGGTGAGCGGCCCGAACTCGCGCCGCACCCGCTCGAGCCTGATCATCGGGGCCCGGCTGAGCGATGGTCCTGGTCCCCCCGTACTCATCGTTCGCCCCCGTCGCCCGACTCTCCCGCGGCGCCGCGCTCGCGTTTCGCGAGCTCGCCGACCGAGCCTACGATCACCCCGACCGTGTTCCACTCGATGCCTTCGAGAGTAGGTGCGACATACGAACCCAGGTCCCGGGCCTCGGCGATGAAAGTCCCCGGCTCGATGGGCTGAAGAAACCGATCTTTGGTGAAGGTCGTGAACGTGGCCATTCGATTCACGAGCAAGACTTCCATGTCGACCTCGACCGCGACGAGCTCGACCCGCGCGCCTGGGGCCACGTCGTCGGCCCGCCAAACTCTGCCCGCGTCATCGAGCCAGTGGACTCGAGTGACGCGGACGGGAAGGCGAGATACGAGCTTGGGCTTGTCTCCAGTCCAGTCCACGTCCAACCCGGCGCGAGAGGGACGCACGAGCTCGATGCGCTGCGCCTGAGTGCTCACGGAGCTGAAGAAGCCTCCCGAGCACCGGGATCCCGCGACGTCGAACCGGACTTCGCTCGGGTCGTCGATGGGGATGATTTCGAGGAGACTATCCTTCGGGAGCTCGAACGAGGAGCTCAGGAGCAAGCCGGTTCGCGAGATCTGATCTTGGAAGATGACTTCCAGGCCCTCCGAGGGCACGAGCCGAACCGCGACGCGTCGCTCACCCCGCCCGCCCAGACCCTCTTGGGAGAGCAGGAGGGCAATGAGTGCGAAGCCCGATCCAACGGACAGCAGCGGGGTCGTCCAGATCGCCCGGATGCGGCGGGCCCGCGGCGCGAGCCACGCGAGGTTGATCGGTCCGACGAGAATGCCGAAAGCGCCCAGGAAGACGATGAGCAGCCACCGCATCGAGGGCCGACCCACGAGCGCGAGAAACTCGTGGTTGGGCTCGGGCGACCCGTTGTACGTCATGAACCAAGTCCTTCTTGTGAGCTCGATCTGCGGGGCCATTTCAAACGAACGCAATGGGTCGACGGACCCGAGGCCAACCGTACCCTCCGGCGGCAGGCCGCTCGGTAGGGGCGTAGACCCGTCAACCACGATACGCAGGCGCCCCCCCTGGGCGAGCCACTCACCCAGCGTGCGTCGAAATCCCGGCGGCGCGGTGTCGAAGTCAGCAGGACTCATCCATAGGTGGGTCAACGCGGCGAGGCTGCGCCAGTCGGATGGTACGTCGCCGGAGGCGAAGAGCGGCGAACCGAATTTGGCCACCGATGAGGTCCACGCGAACGGCCTTTCGGCGACCGAGAAGGACACGCTGTCATCGTAGGGTCCCGAATGCATGAGCTCGATGCGTCCGCTAGCCGGGTGCGAGCGGTCGAGGCCCACCGCAGCTACGAGCTGGACGTTCGCTTGGGCGCCAGGCTCGAGCACCAACGTCCGACTCACCGACACCCGCAAGGCGCGACCGTAAGGGCCCACGCTGCTCAGCAGAGTCAGCTCGAAGCTCGCTCGATCCGCCGAGTCGTTGCGAATCGAGGCTTGGAACGCACCGAACCTCGTCACGCTGTCCGAATCGCCCAGCCTGATCGTCGACCCGCCACGGACGGCGATCCCGGGCATTTCGGCGCTGGCCCGACCTTCAGCGACGATCAAGATCAGGGCCCCCAAGACACCTGGGTTGCGTACTCTCACGAGCGCACCGCGCCGAGCGACGCGGGGAGCCCGCGCTCCTGAACCTCGACCGTCCGGAGCAACTCATCGACGAGATCCTCGACGTGCCGCCCTTCGAGCTTGGCCTCAAAGCCGAGGATCATTCGATGCCGCAGGACCGGCTTGGCCAACGCGAGAACGTCCTCGAAGCTCGCGTTCGGGCGTCCGGCGAGGAGCGCGCGGGCCTTGGCAGCTCCCGCCAAGCTCAGCGCCGCCCTCGGGCTCGCGCCGAAGCGGATCGCAGCCTGAGTATGAGTCGCGTCGACCAGGCGCGCGATGTAGCGAACCACGACGTCGGGCAGATGAACCCTGCGCGCCAGCCCGATGAGCTCCACGAAACGATCTCGATCCGTGACCTGAGGGACTTCGACGTCCCGGCCGAGCTCTCGCTTGCGAATGATCTGCTCGAGCACCGCGACGTCGCTCCGCCCGAACTCGAGCTTGAACAGGAACCGGTCGAGCTGGGCCTCCGGCAAGGGATAGGTCCCCTCCAGCTCGATGGGGTTCTGAGTAGCGAGCACGAAGAACGGAGAAGGCAACGAGTGCGACTCACCCATGACCGTGACGCTCCGCTCCTGCATGGCCTCGAGGAGGGCGGACTGAGTCTTGGGAGACGCGCGGTTGATCTCGTCGGCGAGCACGAGGTGCGCGAAGATCGGCCCCCGGTGGAACTCGAAGCGTCGACCCGCCGACGTCTCCTGCAGGATGAGTGTCCCGGTGATATCGCCAGGCATGAGATCGGGGGTGAATTGGATCCGCTTTTGCTCGAGGCCGAGGGCACGAGCGAGGCCCTTGACGAGCTGCGTCTTGCCGAGACCCGGGAGGCCTTCGAGGAGGATATGACCGCCGGCGAGGAGCCCGGTGAGCACGTTCTCGACGAGGGTTGGCTGTCCGAACAGGACCTCGCCGAGAGCGCGTGACAGCGCGTCGAGCTCGCGGCGCGCGCCTTCGAGCTCCGCGGGCGTCGGGTGGGTCACACTCATCGGAACCATCTCTTCAGGTACTCCTGTTCGTCGGGGCTCAAAGAGTCGCTCCAGGTGGCCTCGCCGCCGCGGCCCCGATCGGCGATCGCGCCGGCGCGCGTGGGCCCGCGATACTCTGAAGGGTCCACGGTGTGCTCACTCTGGCTGAGGCCGGCCGGATCTCCGAGCGCCGCCTTCGCCTTTTCCTTCCCGAAAACCTCCTCAGGTTTGCCGTCGTGAGCGGTCTTCACCTCGCCGATGAGAAGCGGCGCCGTCCCGGGTCCGCGGCCGGATCCGGTCCCGTGGGCGGATCGGTTCTGAGTCGTGGGGCGTTCGCCGTCGGACGGTCCGCCCGCGACCCTTTCTGCGATCTCGTCAAGCTGACGCGAGGCGCTCTGCGAACGCATGTTCAGGGCCGTCCGCTGGCCCTCCTCGAGGCGCGCGATGAGTTGTTCGAGCTCCTGCTGCGACATCGCTGGCGACTCCGTCGCGCTGTCTAGCTGCCGTCTCAGGTCTGGATGGAGCGGCAAGCGGCTCGCCTCCATGGCTCGCATGAGTTTCCTCAGTCGCTCGGAGGCGCCGGGCCTCTGGGTTGCGGGAGTCTGGGTTGCGGGACCGTCGCCAGGCCCCGTACCGCTGAGTCGCCTCCCGGCGGCGTCGCCTGGGGCGGCGGTCCTTTCTGCGCCAAGCCCCCGAGCGCTCGCCTGCCGCTCCGTCAGCGCCGACTTGGCGTCGCCGAGGCCATTCGCGAGCCGGGTGAGGGCGCGGTCGAGCTGTTCGCTGAGCGTGTCGGTCGCCTCGAGCTGTTGGTGCTCATACCATTCGCGAGCCGGCTTGCTCTCGAGCTCGGCGAGTCGAGCTCGCCAAGTCTCGAGCGCCCGCGGGTCGGCGATCCGCTCATCGTCGAGCCGTTCGATCGCGCCCTCGATTTGGGCCCAAGCGGCCGGTTGAAACGCGGGTGCGACATTCCGGTCGGAGTCGGGGGTCGGGACGCGGAGCGCGAGCGCGACGATGGCGAGGCCCGCAGCCACGGGCAGACCGGCTCCCCGGAGCCGCCACGTCACGACCGGACGCCATCGCGACGGCGATGGCCAGGCGCCAACCCCCGCCAAGGCAGAGCTAAGCTGGTTATCGAGCCTCAAGCGCCAGTCCAGCTCGGCGAGCGCGTCTGGCACTTCGAGGAAGCGCGGGCGCGCGCGGACGTAGGCGCGGATCCCGATCGCGACGACCCCGGCCGCTCCGAGCAGCACACCGCCGCCGACCCCGCGTCCGCCCTCCCGAAGGGCCAGGATCAGCGCCGCGTCGAGCGCTCCGAGCACAGCGAAAGCAGGCGCGAAGGCCTCGAGCCACCACCCGAAGCTCGCGGACCAAGCCAGCCTCCGCGCCTCTCGACCCCAGAACGGATCCATGTCCACTACAGTATGCCCGAAAGCGGAGCGAGAATTCCCATCGAAGGCTACGCCGACGACCGCGCGCCAGGTAACCTGCCAGAGAGCGGGCTGAGTATCCGAATCGTTCGAAGGTCTCTCGAGACGGCCGGTCACTGAGTTGTGAGCAATTGGTTTCGGCCCGTCGCCGCGCCATGTTAGTTTCCGGCGATGGTCGACGGCGTGGACCTATCTTGGACCTACCCGATCGCTCCCGAGGACTGTCTCCGGGTGGCCACCGAAACACCGGGGCTCGATCCAGCGGTCGCGTTCGAGTTCGGCCACCTCGGGCGCACTTGTCGCGCCCTCGGCAACTTCGGCCTGCTCTCTTGTGACTTCGGCGATCGGATCATGAGTTGTCCTTTTTACGTTCGGCTCCACGACCTCGCCGATTTCTTCGGCTTCCCGCCCGGACGCATCAATCCCCTGACGACTTGCTCCATTCTGTTTCTCGGCCTGCCCTACGACCAGCCGTTCAACTCGGCCACGAAGCTCTTGAGTGAGGTCTCACGCGCGGGCCGCCTGCTGGCGTTTCAGGAGGCCTTGCGCCGTGTGCTCGCCGAGCTGGGTTGCGAGGGCCTGATCGGCATGGCTACTCCGGCCGACCTCGAGGCGGGTGGACTTTGGCTTTGGGAACAAATCTATCCCGAGGCCAAGCTCTTGGTTCGGAGCCCGACCATCGAGGACTTCATTCGCAACCTCGGGCCCGGCTCGAGAAGTAACTTCGGCCGGCGCCTCCGGCGGATTCGAGACGACGACCTCCGCGTCGATACTCTCGGCGCGACCGAAGCCTCGCAGCTGTTGGACCAGCTGTATGAGTGTTACGAGCGGTCCTACGAGCGCGCGACGGTGAAGTGGCTCCAGATGCCGAAGTCGTTCTTTACACCGAGTCCCTGGACGGAGCGCTCGGCGACATATTTGGTGGCACGACGCGGAACGCACGTCGTCGGCTTCGCGCTGATGGTCGATCGACGTCCGGACTGGTTGAACTATCGAATGGGGATGGCCGACGATCGCGCCGCCAACGAGTACTTTGCGCTGCTGTTCAGATCCTACGAGCTCGCTGTCGAGCGAAAGTATGACTCTATCTGGCTCGGCCCGACGGCCTATGAAACCAAATTCCGACTTCAGGCGTCGTTTCACGAGCGGAGGATGTTCTTCGACCTCCTAGACCCGGAGCTGCGAAAATGGTTCTCGATGGCCGCCAAGTCGGTCTACGGAAACATTCACCGGGAGCTCCGAAAGTGGCAGCGACCGGACTCGCTCGATCGATGACCGGCGGGTTTCAGTGCGCACCAGGGCGCGTGTCATATTCAACGAGCAAGTCGGTACCGGAGGCACAACATGCCGGATAGACGGTCGAGCGGGGCAGCTCGGGGCGGACTCACCTAGTGCTCGAGCCGATCTGATCGTCTGCGTTTGATCGTCTGCGTCTGCGTTTGACCGTCTCGTCTGCGTTTGATCGTCTGCGTCTGCGTCAGATCGTCTGCGTCTGCGTCAGATCGTCTGCGTCTG
>CAYXDO010000010.1:0-116999 GCA_964463485.1 uncultured Myxococcales bacterium
TCGTCTGCGTCAGATCGTCTGCGTCAGATCGTCTGCGTCAGATCGTCTGCGTCAGTTCGTCTGCGTCAGTTCGTCTGCGCGGCAGATCGTGTCCGTCGGATCGTCTGCGTGTTCCGCGCCGGCCGACTCGACGCGATATTCCGGGACTGGAGCCACCGGCCTTCGACCTACGTGAGAAGACTTCTTGGCGTGACGTAGCGTCCGGCGAGATTCCGACGGCGCTCGAGGCTCCGCATCGCCTCTCGATCGACTCTGCGGCGCCGCAAGGGAGAGGTGCGCCCGAGGCTGTGCGAGCAGTCTCCGGAGCCCGACGAACTCACCGACCGACGACTCGCTGACGTCGTTCGACTCGGATCCGGGCCCTGGGTGTCACGGCGGCCCGCGCTGTGACGCGAAACTCGGGTGAGTTGCTACTGAACATTTCCGTCCGGCGACCGAATCGCACAGGGTCGGGCATGGCTCGGAGTGGCTCCGAGCGAATCCGAGCATCCGAGGAATCCGAGCGAATCCGAGGAATCCGAAGAGTGCGAGGAATCCGCTGGAACGACCGGAGCTCGAGCTCGAGCGTTGCCGCGACCCCGGCGTCGTGAACATGTGGCTCGCACATGCTGCCATCGAGGACTCGCGGTTCATACGCTCTGTTGGGCCTCGTCGCTTGTAGCTCGGGCTTCGAGCCGCCTTGCCGCGTCACCGACCGCAGGGTCGTACTCGACGAGCCTCCCGCGACTCTGGCCGGAATCGGCCTCGTCGGTCTTTCTTCTCGCCCGCTACGACCTCTGCTCCGCTCCGACGGGTCGAGTGTGTTCCGGTGGTGGAGAATTCAAGTCGACTCGGACTCGATCCCGAGCGCCGCGACCACCACCATCTCCGCCGAAGTCGCTGTGCTCGATCCGCAGGGTGTCCTCGAGACACGTCACTCCTTCGTTCCCGCCCATACGATCGGACAGTCCTTTGGTATTCGTGACTTCGCGTGGATGAACGACGGAGTCGGGTTGGTCTACACCCGAACCACCACCACTCCCGTATCCACCGAAAACATGACTTCGCTCATGTTCGCCTTCGAGCCTACCCAAACTCTCGGGACCCTCCCCGACGCCCAGTGTCTCAATTGCTCGTTCGAGTGGTCCACCGCCTCCTTCGACGATCACTTC
Source organism: uncultured Myxococcales bacterium (assembly GCA_964463485.1). Classification (GTDB taxonomy): domain Bacteria; phylum Myxococcota; class Kuafuiibacteriia; order Kuafuiibacteriales; family Kuafuiibacteriaceae; genus CAYXDO01. The sequence continues at coordinate 1,152 of CAYXDO010000010.1, forward strand.
GTTACCGTTTACGCGCGCCGGGCGCTCACGCGAAGCACGGACGCCACAGACTTCCCGCTGAGATTCGCGACCCTGTCTCGCACCGGAGACGTCCTGGCCAGCGGCACCCTGGGCCCCATCGAGACCGCCCCGCTCGGGGGCGCCGCCAGCTTCGAGCTGGTCGCCGATCGAGACGTTCTCCTCCTGAAGACCAAGCTGCTCGCCCAACGCATCACTTCGACCTTCGAAGTCCAAATGGGCCCGATCCATTACTCGTCCAAAGGTCTCCCGGCCGTCTCGTGGGACTCGGATCGAGCCGCGCTCGCCTGGACCAGCAAGATCCTCAGCTCGGCCCTCGCGACGAACGCAGACCTGTTCATCCAGACGTACTCGTTCGAAGGAAACCCACTCTCCGACGAAAATCGGCTCTCGACCGCGTCCACGATCGAAGGCATGCGACCCTTCCTCGGCGGTCACGCCGTCGCGTTCACGGACGGGGCGGGGACCTACTTGGCTCTGACCTCGGCCGACGGGTCCAAGGTCGGGGGTGACTTGCCGCTCGATGACTCGACCGACGCACCGCTGACGGCGCGTCCGGGCCTCCTCGAGACGCGATCCGAGAGTACCCTCGAGCTCGTCCAATTCACCGACCGCGGGCTCGAGGCGGTCGAGGTGGCTTGTGATCGCTGAGTTGACGTTGTTGTGCGCCGTAACGACCTCCACAGAGAGTACCACCTCCGAGGACTTGCTGGACGACGACCTCGTGTTTCTGGGCGACCCCGAGTTTGGCATGGAAGCCGGGGTCCGCACCGTGCGAAGCTTTGGTCGGATCTTGTTTTCCTACGACGCGGCGCTCTCGAAACGCTTCGAGCTCGATGAGTCCGCGCCAAGCGGTCGTTTCGTGGGTATGCTCGGTCGGCTCCTGAAGTTGGCGTTCATCGACGGACCAATGGCCCAGACCGAACGAACGCTGACCCATGAAGTGTTCGGTCACGGCGCCCGAGCTCGCGAGAACGGCCAAGACCCGAGCTTCCAATTCTCGCTCCCTTTCCCGTATCGCTGGATCTTCGATCCCAACGTCGAGCACGGAGGCATCGCGCTGAACGGACGTGTCGACAGCCTCGAGTCCAACATCCCGTTCGTCACCGGCGGGATCGAATCGAGCCACCTCGGCGCGTGGTGGCTCAGCCGTGAGTTCTTCGTCCCGCGGGGACGGGCCCACTACAGTGAGTCACTCGTCTATCTGATCTCGAAGGTCGACTACGCGAACGTCGCGTTTTTTGGGAGTCGGAACGACTCTGCGAATAACATCGACGACGTCCACTACTTCATCGGCGCTCTTCAAGAGCGCTTCAACCGCTGGCGTCCGGAGGATCGCTCGGCGATCGAAGACCGACTCAGGCTGGCTTGGCTCTGGATCTTCACAGACCCGACGTTTTGGTTGGCGCTCTGGCAAGTCGGCGTCGACCACGCGTACTTGGGCAACCGCTGGATGAGTATCCCGACTCTAGAGGTCGGTGGATTCCGACTCTATACGAGCACACGCTTCGACGTGAGCCCCTTCGGTGCGGAGCACTACGTGGACGTGTTCGCGTCGAAGGTCGACTTGGCTGAGCTCGGCTTTTACGGCCGTGTCGGAAGCTCGGGGCTCGCGAGCTACTGGGGGATCGGCGGGAGTGTCTTTGGGTACGAGCTCACCTCCGGCGTCGAGCTCGCCGGATCTGTCGACGTGTGGAATCAGCCCGAGATATTGTTCGAACATCGGAACGTGTTCGTTCGGCCCAATGTTTGGGGAGCCAACGTGAGCCTCGGGGGGACCTTGAGCGTCTTTCGCGGGGTCGGCGTCACCGCCAAGCTCGGTGTCAAGACCAGAGGTCACCTGATGGGGCAGCCGGTGGATTCCGGGCTGTATGGTTACGTCGGCCTGCTCTTGGATCGGGAGTTGGCAAGCGCACCGATTTCGCCAAAGCTGCACCGGTGACCATCGAGCTCTCCCTTCGGCAACTTCAGGAGGTCCGGGACACGCTGATTCGGCGGATCCGCGAGGGCCTCGCGACCCACGGCGCGCAAATCAGGGCGCTCCCAGCCTACTTGGGCCCGGCGACCCACGAGACCGAGGGCCGCGCCATCGTGCTCGACACGGGAGGCACGAACATGCGGGCCGCCGTGGTCGACCTCGCCGATGGAAGACTCACGATCGCCCAAGGCCCGACCGAGGCGCACGTGCCGGGAGTCGGCCATCGGGTGTCGCGCAAAGTCTTCTTCGACGCGCAGGCCGACTTGATCGCGGCGCTCGGACCTACTCAGGGCCTGCCGGTCGGATACTGCTTCTCGTACCCCTCGGAGAGTCAACCGTCGCGCGACGCCAAGCTCATTCGCTGGACCAAGGCCATCGACGTGCCCGATGTCGAAGGGACTCTCGTGGGCGCCGGTCTCAAGGCGGCGCTCGAAGGCAAAGGCTTGCGACCCGGACCGGTGGCGGTGCTCAACGATACGGTGGCCGCGCTCTTGGCTGGATCGCTGACGCTCGGCACCGCAGACTTGCTCGGACTCATCGCGGGCACCGGCACCAACATCGCGTGTTTCGTGCCCGGCTCGGCCGTACCGAAGCTGACCACGCCGTTCCCCGGCGACCTCGCGATCAACCTCGAGTCTGGCAACTTTCACCCTCCGCATCTGTCGGCCTTCGACGACGCGCTCGCGGCGTCCCTTCCGGACCCGCAGAATCAACGGTTCGAGAAGGCCGTGTCGGGGTACTATCTTCCGTTGGTGTTCAAACAAATCACCGGGCGGGTCTTCGAGAGCTCCGCTGACCTGGTGGCGCTCGCCGCGACGGACGACCGACACGCCGGGCTCGCGAGGGAGGTGCTGAGTCGTTCGGCGGACTTGATCGCCGCGGCGCTCGCGGCTGTCGCGAACGTTCGAGGAGCTCGGCATGTCTCGGTGGTGGCCGAGGGAAGCTTGTTTTTCGGGGATCCTGCTTTTCAACCTCGTGTCGAAGCGACGCTCCGCCAACTCATCGGCGGGCAGACTTTCTCGATTCATCGGGTCGACCACGCGAACCTCGCCGGCTCGGCGGTGGCGGCGCTGACGTCATTCGGGGCGTGAGGCGCGGACGAAGAGCTGGCGCATGCCGTCGATCGAGACTTCCTTCATCCCCTTGTCTCGGTAGGTGGAGAGCCACGTGTCGAGGTTGGCGCGGGTGAGCGCCTTGGCGGAGACGTGGCCATGCTCGATCGCCTCTTCGTCTTCGGAAAAGAATCGCACCGGGCCCTGAATCAGGAGCTGTCTGGGGTTCCGGCGGGCCCGCGCGAAGTGCCTTCGCATCATGGCGAGCCGTGGGACCTCACGCTCGAGGTCGGCGGTCGTGACCATGAGCCACAAGGTTCCGCCGGGCCGGAGCACGCGCCGAGCCTCGGCGATCACCGCCTCCGGATCAGCCACGTGGTCGAGGGCGCCTTGAATGATGGCAAAATCGAAGGCCCGCGCCTTGAGCGGAAGCCGTTCGCCGACCGCTTGGACGAACGGAAAAGGCTGGTCCCAACAGCGATACATCGACGCCATGAACTTCGGGGGCGGATCGAGCACCCAGCTCGATTCAGGGTCGACCGACCAGATCTGGGCCTTCGGATTCCATTCTCGGTTCAGCGAGCGACCGCCTCCGATGTCGACGCCGCACCCTTCGACCGCTCCAGCGAAGGCCCAAAACGCATCGAAGAGCGGACGCGCCCGGCGAGCGCCCTCCGCGTTCCAGCGATGTTCGTGCCAATCGCGATAGTGCGCGTGCGCCCGGGCCCACGTGGCAAAAGCAGTGGGGCGGTCTTCCGCGCGCGATAGATCGTCGGCCCAAGGAGCGAAGAACGGAATGCCTCGTCGCACCTCGTACCGTCGACCGCATTCCGCGCAGCGAAAGGCGCCGCCTTCGAGGACCTCGTCGACGAACCTGACACCCGACGCGTCCAAGCCAACGCGACACTCGGGGCACGCGAGGAGCTCGACCTCGGAAGTCGAAAGGCCCATCAACCACCAAACCGGGTGAGCAAAGACGGCGTGACCCGACGCGCGAGATCGGCGCCCTCGTCCATGCGCTGCAAGGCCCGCGCGAGCGCACGCTCCGCGCCTGCGGGAGGATTGGTCTCGAAGAAGGACACGATGTCCGCGCGATACTTGGGCGAGAGCGCACCCACCGCCTCCACGAGCCGCGACAGGCCCATGTCGCCGACGCGCTTTCGTAGATCGGCCCAGCGCGACTTGGTGTGAGCCCAAGCCAACACTTCCGCGTGACGCGATGCCAACAACTGCCCGAGCACCACACCCACGGACTCTTGCGCGATCGTGCCGTCTTCGAGGTGACCGAGCGTCCGTGTCACGAGCTCGTCGGAGTGGAACTCTCCGAGGGTGTAAAGATATCGAAGCGTGGCCTGGGGAGAAGCGCCGCTCGATCGACGATCGAGATAGGTCTTCATCCAAACCTCATATCGCGCGGCGTCACCAAAGCGCGCAGCGATCGCCAAACACGTGCCCGCGAGGTTCGGGTCGACCGCCTTGGCGTCCTTCTGCTCCAAAGCCGAGGCCTCCTCGGAGGCGACGATCACATCCTTTTGTCGCGCGATTCGTCCGAGTGCGTGGAACAACAGCGGGCGACGTTGAACGTCGTTTTGCGCTTCACCGGTCTTCGACGCGAGCCCCAGCGCATCGAGCGAAGGCCCGAGCAATCGCGCGATCCAAACCCACAACGCGGCCCTCGCCTTCCTGGCCTTGTCCCTCGTTTCGGCTTCGGTGGCGGCATCGCGCAACAGGTGGTCGAGCACTCCGATGCGTTCGACGACCGCGCGCAGCACGTTGTGGTCGGAGATAGGAGCGGGAGTGGAATCGCTGGCGCACAAGGCCTCGAGCAACGGCAGGAACCGATCGATGGACGCGGTACCGTTTCGAACGAGCGCCCACTGGTCGGACAACAGACCCACCTGCTCGACGGCAGAGAGTTGCCCGACTTGTCCGATCACGGAAGTCGCGGCGGCGTCATCGAAGTCGACGCGATAGAACCCGATCTCATCGGCGTTCGGATAACACCATCGGATCGCGCCTGCGGCTGGCAGCGTCGTCTTGCCCTCGCGCGCTTCGAGAAGGTAGCGATGGGTCTTCACACCTTCATCGTCGGCGTAACGAATCACGAGCGGTACGGGCCAGGTCTCCTCGGTCGTCTTCTTGGCGAGCTCGGAAGCGGAGAAGAAGCGGCGCTGGGAGAGCCTCAACGTGGCCCCCTCGAGACCCACGCGAACGATCGGGAAGCCCGGCGTGGAGACCCACGTCGACATCATGGAGCTCACGGGGAGATTCGACGCGGCCTCGAGCCTTTGCCACAAGTCCGCGCCGCGCGCGTTCTTGCCGCCGAAGTCGGTCATGTATCTTCGAAGGCCCGCGCGAAAGGCCTCCTCGCCGAGAAAATTTTCGAGCATGCGCATGACCGCGCAACCCTTTTGGTACGTGATCGCGTCGAACATTTCGAGCGCCTGGTCGGGCGTTTCGACCTGCGTCCAGATCGAGTGAGTCGTAGGCAAAGCGTCGTCTCCGAGCGCGCGCGATTTGTCGCCATGGAAGTCGGACCACACATCGTAGTCGGGCACGAGCGCGTGCACGATCTTGTGCGCGATCCACTCTGCGAACGCTTCGTTGAGCCACAGGTCGTCCCACCACGACATGGTGACGAGATTGCCAAACCACATGTGAGCCATCTCGTGCGCGATCACCTTCGCGACGAGCTTCTCCTGGCGCCACGAGGCCGTGCCTGGATCCATCAACAGCAGGTTCTGGCGGAACAACACGAGGCCGACGTTCTCCATCGCTCCGGCATCGAAGCCAGGAACGGCGACTTGGTCATACTTCGAGAACGCATAGGGCACGCCGAAGTAGTCTTCGAACCACGGAAAACACCGGGCGGTGAAGTCGAGGCCGAACTTCGTCTGGGCCTGCTTGCCGCGCGGAGCGTAGAGCTTCAACGGAATCCCGCGCACGACGCGGCGGTCGCTCTCTTCGAAGTCACCCACCACTAGGGCCGCGAGGTAGCTCGATACCGGTCGCGTCGGAAGAAATCGCCACGTCTTTTGGCCTCCAGATTCCGAGGCGTCCGAGAGCGGTCCGTTGGCCAGCGCGAGCATCCCGCTCGGCGTACGAATCGACCACTCGAGCTCCGCCTTGAACTCGGGCTCGTCGAAACAAGGAAAGATCGCACGCGCGTCCGTGGCCTCGCATTGAGTACACACTGCGCGGGTCGACCCATCGGTAGCGAGGTATATGCCGTGAAGGTTTGGGCTCAAAACACTTCTGAACGAAACCTCGAGCTTCACGTCGCCCTTCGGCAAGTCGCGCTCGGTCGTGAACCGAACGGTCTGCGTGTCCGAATGAAGCTCGATCTTCGCCGGCAACGTGTCGCCGCCCACGATCACCTTCGCGTCGAAGAGCTCGAGCTCTCGAGCGTGCATCTCGATGGCGCCGGTCGTGCGAATGACTTCCAGGCTCATCACGACCTGACCGGAAAACTCGGGCTTGTTGGGATCCGTCGCGACGGATACCGAATATCGTCTCGGCAGAACGTGGGTGGGAAGTCGATGGGGCTTGGCCGCGCTCATGGCCGCGCAGCCTAGAGCGCCGATCCGCTTGGATCATCAACAATCGCTCGCGGAAAAGCTACGATCGGCTCGTCACCCGCGTCACGTCACGCTCGTCACCCACTCGAGCACCCGATCGGCGGCGCCATCGATGCCGAGGACGTGGGTGTCGACCGTGAGGTCGGACTGCGCATAACGCTGCGATCGCTTCTCCAACAAGCTCGATAGCTCCGCCATCGCCGCGGGCCTGTTCCGCATGGGGCGCAGGTCTCCTTGGGCCAAGACGCGCTGGTAGTGCGCCTCCGGCGGCGCCGAGAGCCACACCGTCTTCGCTCCCCGCTTCAACGCCGCCCACGTACCCTCATCGTTGACTACGCCTCCCCCGGCGGCCAAGACCCTGGGCCCTTCGGATGCCACCAGGGCCTCCACGACCTGCCGCTCGAGCCTGCGGTAGTACGCCTCCCCGTGAAGCTCGAAGATCTGCGCGATAGGCAGGCCGGCGCGCGCCTCGATCTCTCCATCGAGCTCCAAGAAAGGCCACCCGAGCTTCTCCGCGACTCGCCCGCCGATCGTCGTCTTCCCCGCACCGCGCAAGCCCACGAACGCGATCGAACGCTCGCCACGAGCTCGATCGAGCGGCGCCACGAGCTCGGCCAATGGCACATCGAGCGCCTCGGCCACGGAGAGCAAGCGCGCGACCGAGATGTTCCCGACCCCGCGCTCCAGGTCCGAGAGAAATCGTTCGGACACTCCGGAGCGCTCCGCCACCTCTCTAAGTCTCAGCCCCGCTCGCTGTCGCCGAGCCCGCACCTCGGCCCCGAGCGCGTGCAAGTTGGCCTCGGCCCGCGCCGACGCGCCGGACCGCGGCGAAGCGACCTCATCTGGGCTCGAAACCATGAGACGCAACATACTGCGTATATTTCTTGCCAACAAGCAAAATAATGCTTGCCTTGGGCACCCAGATCCGCAAACGATGCGCCCATGGCCGAGCACTCGAAGGACAAGCCGTATCGCGCGCTCCCGCTCGATACTCACCCCGACCGATATCGCCACTGGAAGTTGGCGACCAACGGACCGGTCGCGCGACTGTCGATGAACGTCCAACCCAACGGACCGCTCGACCCCGCAGACGACTACGTCCTCAAACTGAACTCCTACGACCTGGGTGTCGACCTCGAGCTCTCGGACGCGATCGATCGAGTTCGCTTCGAGCATCCAGAGGTTCGGGCGCTGGTGATTACGTCGGCGCAGGACAAGATATTCTGCTCGGGCGCGAACATCTACATGCTCGGGAGCTCGACTCACAGCTTCAAGGTCAATTTCTGCAAGTACACCAACGAGACTCGCAACGGGCTCGAAGACCTCGCGGAGCGTTCCGGAGTCGCCACGCTTTGCGCCGTGAATGGGACTGCCTCTGGCGGTGGGTACGAGCTCGCGCTCGCCTGCGAACGGATCGTGTTGATCGACGACGGAAACTCGGCGGTGAGCTTCCCGGAGACACCTCTGCTCGCGGTGCTTCCGGGGACGGGCGGTCTCACTCGGTTGGTGGACAAACGAAAAATTCGACGCGACAGGGCCGATGTCTTCTCGACCCTGGTCGAAGGCATTCGCGGCAAGCGCGCGGTCGAGTGGGGCCTCGTCGATGATTTGGTGCCGCGCTCGAAGTGGACCGATCGGGTCGACGCCATCTCCAAGGAAGCGGCGGCCAAGAAGCCCGAGAGGACTGGCGCGGGAATCAGCCTGGGACCAGTCGGCGGAGATCCGGGTGAGTCTGGGTTCACGGGGAAGTATGTCATCCTCGAGGTCGAGAGTCGGGTCGCAAAGCTCACCGTGTGCGCGCCGACCGAGCCTCAGCCGGAGAGCGCGGATGGATTCCGCGCGATGGGTGACCAAGCCTGGGCGGTGCGCGCGTTTCGGGAGCTCGACCACGCGATCGTACGTTTGCGGGTCGAACACCCGAAGGTGGGTTTGCTCACGATTCACACGAAAGGGGACGCGGACGCCGTGTTGGCCGCCGACCGAGGTGTGTTGGCCTCCCAGAGCGACTGGCTCGGCCGCGAGATCCTCGGGCTCATGAAGCGAGTGCTGAAGCGAGTCGACGTGACGTCGAAGTCGATGTTCGCGCTGGTCGAGCCAGGATCTTGCTTCGCGGGCTCGCTCCTCGAGTTGATGCTCGCGGCGGACCGTACTTACATGCTCAATGACTCGAGCAACCCAGTTCACCTGCGAGTGAATGCGATGAGCTCTGGCGTCCTGCCATCGCCCAACGGGCTCTCGCGACTCCAGACGCGATTCCTCGGGGAGCCTGAGCGGGTCGGCAAGGTCTTGGCGACGACGGAACCGATCGACACGGAATCCGCAGACCAGCTCGGGCTCGTGACCTTCGCGCCGGACGAGATCGACTGGGAGGACGAGGTCCGGATCGCCATCGAGGAGCGCACGGGATTCTCTCCTGACGCGCTCACGGGTATGGAGAACAACCTTCGCTTTGCCGGCCCGGAGACCCTGGAGACGAAGATCTTCGGGAGATTGTCGGCCTGGCAGAATTGGATTTTCGTGCGGCCGAATGCGGTCGGGCCCAAGGGAGCGCTCACCTCTTACGGTAAGCAGACCATGCCGGAGTACGACCCCGTCCGCACGTGATTTTTGGACTCGAACAGAAAGGCAAAAGAAGTGTCCGACGTCGTCAACAGCGAGAAAATTCCGAACAACGTCAACCTCGCGGGAGACAAGAAGCTCCAGCGCGCTCTCGAACAGTGGCTACCGAACTACATCGACTGGTGGAAGCAGATGGGCCCGGAAGGGTACCAAGAGCGGGACGTCTTCCTTCGCACCGCGGTGAGTGTCGACGAGAACGGCTGGGCCAACTTCGACTTCGTCAAGATGCCCGAGTACCGTTGGGGGATCTTTCTGGCCGACGCGATGGCGGACCGGAAGGTGGGTTTCGGTGATCACGCCGACGAGCCGGCGTGGCAGCAAGTCCCTGGCGAGTACCGGACCATGCTCCGCAGAATCATCGTGACTCAGGGCGACACCGAGCCGGCGTCGGTGGAGCAGCAGCGGCTGCTCGCGAAGTCGGCGCCGAGCCTCTACGACATGCGCAACCTGTTCCAAGTCAACGTCGAGGAAGGTCGGCATCTGTGGGCCATGGTTTACTTGCTCCACGGGTACTTTGGGCGCGATGGGCGTGAGGAAGCGGAAGGTCTGCTCGAGCGCCGCAGCGGCAACCCGGACTCTCCGCGTATCCTCGGCGCGTTCAACGAGCCGGTGACCAACTGGCTCGACTTCTTCATGTTCACGACCTTCACCGATCGCGACGGCAAGTTTCAGCTCCTGTCGCTCGCCGAGTCTGGCTTCGACCCCCTCGCTCGGACCTGTCGTTTCATGCTCACCGAAGAAGCGCACCACATGTTCGTGGGAGAGACCGGCGTGGGTCGAGTCATCCAGCGCACCGCCGAGCTGATGAAAAAGGACCCGAACGAGGACGTCCGAAAGCTCGGTGCGGTGCCGCTCGACATGATCCAGCGCTTCCTGAATTTCTGGCTGTCGGTGTCCGAGGACCTCTTCGGCGGAGAGATCTCGTCGAACGCGGCGAGCTATTTCGCGGCCGGAATCAAGGGTCGCGCGTACGAGGCCAAGAAGTACGAAGACCATCGCGCCCTCGAGGGTACCCTCGAGATTTCTGTTCCAAAGGACGGTCGGCTGGTTCCCGAAGCCGTGCCCCTTCGCAACGCGATGAACGAGGTCCTTCGAAATGACTACAACGAGGACAACGATCGCGTGCTCGTTCGGTGGAACAAGGTGCTCGAGGAAGAAGGCATCACGAGCTTCCGATTCACACGACCATCGTCCCGATTTCATCGAGCGGTCGGCGTGTACGGCGGCCACTTCTTCACACCGACCGGCGATCCCATCACCGAGGATGAGTGGAAGCGTCGAAGGGATGAGTTTCTTCCGTCGCGAGCGGACACCGAGTACGTCCGCAGCCTGATGCAGCCCGTCGTCGAGCCCGGCAAGTTCGCCAGCTGGATCGCCCCGCCGAAGACGGGCATCAAGGGACGTCCCGTCGAATTCGACTACGTAAGACTCTGATTCCTGCGCCGGCCCTCCGAACCGACCAATCAAGCCCGCTCTGGATCGTCGCCCGCCTCTCACGCAGTCCTCTCGGCGCGAAGCCGGATTTGCACCGGCGGCCGATCTCCGCGAAGCAACCGACGCACCGCGACCATGAAAAACAGACCCCCCGGTCGGTATGGGACATGCAGGTGTCCGCGCCGGGAGATCTACCAACAAGTGCAACAATTCATCGACGGTCCTCGCGGTGCTCGTGCCTGCCTTGCGGTTCTGGCGATCGCGGCTACGGCCCTTCCCTTGTCGGCTGAAGCCAAGCCACTGACTTTTGGCGTACAACCGCAGTGGTCCCGGGAACGCACCCAGCGCATGTTCCAGCCGCTGGTCGACTATCTCTCAGAGAAGACGGGTCAGGAGATTCGCCTGCGGGTGAGTGAGGATTACGGTGGGTTGCTCGACGAGATCGCCTCCGGCGTCATCGACCTGGCCAAGATCGCTCCCTACGGCTACGTGGTCGCGAGGAAGACCATGGGCGTACGGATCTTCGCGTCCGAGCTCACCATGGGTCGGCCCTTTTACCATGGGTTGATCATCACTCGGCGAGACTCTGGGCTGAGGTCGGTCGAAGACCTTCGAGGCCGGTCGTTCAGCTACACCGACCCAAACTCGACCTCCGGGTTCATTTATCCCCGGGCGCTGTTGGTATCGCGCGGAATGGATCCGGACGCGTATTTTGCGAAGAGTCACTACGCCGGATCTCATGACGCATGTATTCGAGGTGTGGCAGCGAAGGACGTCGACGCCTGCGCGACCTGGGACGTAGCGCTCGAGGACGAGACGAACAGCGCGCTGTTCGGCGTGGACGGAGACGAGCTCCAGGTCGTGTATCGCACCGAACCCATCCCGAACGACGCGTACGTCGCACGCTCGGACCTGGACCCGGCGATCGTGGAGGCCGTTCAAAGTGCGCTGTTCGAGCTGTCGAGGGACCCGGAGCTCCTCAAGTCCGTCATCGATTGGAAGACCCGCATCGACGGCTTCGTTCCTGGAGACGACGCAGCGTACGAAGTAGTGCGACAGAAGGTCGCACTCAAGGACCTGAAGCGGCGCCTCGCGGTGCTCCCCTTCGAAGCAATGGGGACCGAGCTAGGTGTCGAAGATCCAGGGCAGGCCGCCGCCGAGCTGCTCGGCACGATTCTTTTCGACGCGCGGCGCTTCCTCATGACGGAGCGCTCCCAGCTCGACAAAGCTCTGGAGGAGCAGCGGCTGAGCCTTCAGGATCTGGTGGACGCGTCCACCGCGATCAAGGTCGGCCACGTGGTGGGGGCGGACGTCTTACTCACGGGCTCGGTCATGAAGATCGACGGCAAGGTCCACATCACCGCGCGCCTCATCGAAACGGAGTCCGCACGAGTCGTTTCCGCTCAGCACGGTAAGGGAGACACTCTGGAACAGGTGGCAACTCAGGTGGCCAACGACTTGGCCGCCGAACACGAGGTGACCGGCTTCGTGCTCAAGGTGCGAAACACCGAGAACGTCGCGCTCGACTTGGGGAGCCTCCAGGGCGTGAAGGCCGGGGACGTCCTGAAACTTTATCGAGAGGGCGAGGCGCTGATTCATCCACTAACCCAGAAGGTCCTGGGCACCGAAGAGATCCTGCTCGGAGAAATCGTCGCGGTTCGCACGACGCCGGACACCGGCTTCGGAAAGGTCGTCGAGTCGACCGAAACCGTCCGCGAGGGGATGAGAGTCCGAACGCTTTCCAAGGGTGAGGTGACTTCCAGGCGATCGACCGATCGGATCGTGGCCGGGTACGTGAGCGAAGAGAAGACGAAATACCAGCCCTGGGTCGAGAAGTACGCGTGGCGAGTCGCGGCGATCGCGACGATACCAGCAGTCTGGGCATTGGCCTGGGGCGACGACCGGGAGAAGCTGATTTACGGCGGGATCGCGGGCGCGCTGTGGCTCACGTCGGGAGGCATCTACCTGTATGGAGCAGTCTCTCGGAAAGACGAGCCCGCGGTCGGCGTCGGGGGGACGTTCTGATGAGTCTCCCGAGGCTTTCCATCGTACTCATCATCTTATTTGGTTCGACCGCAGCGGACGCCAAGGCCGTCGAGTCGATCCAATTCATCGTCGGGAGCGAAGTCCGCATCGCGGACGGATCCGAGCTCTTGTACCTCGAGAACGTCACTCAGTTGAACAAGAGCTGGGCCACGTTCGACCGGGACGTACATTCGGTATTCGCAGGAACCGAGCTCTTGCTCGAGCCGGTCGAGTTTGGAGACCGGACGAAGCTGGGATTCGACACGGTCGCCGCCATCGTAGGCTACAAATTCACGACCTACGACCCGGACTGGTACAACTTCGGAGTCAAGCTGCGTGTGCCGCTCACCGCGCCGGGCGATCCGTTCGACCGCCCGGTGTGTCGAGCGACTCCAGTGCCTTCATGCACGGACGAGCGCAGCTATGGCGATCGGCTTCAGCTCGTGGTCGACCCGCTGTTCTTCAAGAAGACCTGGAACCTGTTTGCCATTCAAGATCGGAACCGAGTCACCCTGGATTTGGGCTCGATAGAGTACGGGAACAAGGTTCGATTCCTCGACCTATCTCCGGACCTCGACTTTCCCATCGCGTTGTATGTGGGCAACGACGTTCGGTTGAAGGTGGACTTCGAGACCGGCTTTTCGGGTCGTGCACGGGACGACATCTTCGTGGGCATCGCGTCCAACGTGTACGACTGGCTGCACGTGGCGGTAGACGTGATGGTTCACTTCGACACCAAGGAGGAGCTGAATCAGAGCTTCGTGTCTCAGGTCTACCTGGAGTTCTACTTCGACGTGCTCTTCGACAACACGGTGGAGCGGGCTCCGCGTCGTGGCGCCCAGGACGATTCGAGGTCATCATGAGTACGCGAGCTCAACTCATTCTGGCGCTTGCTCTTGCCGCGACGGGGATGTCGCAGGGGGCTCGGGCTGACGAGGCGACGGCTCCGCTTCCGTTGGTGGTCGGGCCCTTCGTGGCCGCGGACGAGGCCACTCAGAAGGCCGACGTCCATCGCATCGCCCGGGAGCTGGTCGTTCACTCGCTGGTCGCGAGTCGAAAATTCTCGATCGCGAAGGGCGGCGGTCCCGACGCGCTGACCTTGACCGCGAGCGTCGCGTCTGACGCGAGCGGGTATCAAATCGCGCTTTGGCTCTCGAGCGCGGCGATGGGACGACAGTCCATTCGACTCGGGCCCGAGGCTTCGCTCGAGAAGCTGACCGACGACGCCTCGAACGCGGTGAGCCAACTCAGAAAGAGGAAAGGACACATCGTCAAGCGCGACGGAGACCGCATCGTCGTCGCGGCTGGGCGGGTCGACGGACTCAGTGTAGGTCAGCGCTACCGAACGACGGACACCCAGGAGGAGTTCATCATCGAGCGTGTCCTCGAGGAGACCTCGGTGGGGCGAATCGTAGGGACATCGGGGCCACCCAGACCAGCGGCGGCGGCCTCGATCGGCGCGCTCGATGTCGTGTTCGTGCTCGACGTATCTGGAAGCATGCAGGGAGAGATCGACGGCATCGTGCGTAACTGCAAGGACTTTGCGGACCTCCTCGTTCAGTCGAAGATCGACGTGCGGCTCGGCCTGGTGACTTTCCTCGACGAGGTCGTCGTGTCCCTCGATCCAGTGCCAAGCCCGCTGCAGCTTCAGAATGAGCTTCGGGACGTACGAGCGGGCGGCGCGGTCAACGAGCGCCCCTTCGACGCGCTGAATCGCGCGCTCTCGCTGAAGCTTCGCCCGGAGGCGAAGAAGGTCTTCGTCTTGATCACGGACGAGCCGGCGTTCGATGCCATCGGGAGCGATTGCGGCAAGCGGTGGGCGGTTTGCAGCGGGCAGCGCGCGCCGCAGATTTTCGACCGAGGCGTCGCCAAACGCCTCGAACAGAACCTTCGCGCGTCTGGTTCCATCGTGCTGAGTGTGACCCTCGACGACGATCAGCAACTCTATCGCGAGCTCGCAAAGCGTACCGGCGGTCTCTACCTGGAGCTCGATCGAACCCAGAGCTTTTCCAGCGTGCTCAAAGTCCTCGGCAAGCGCATCGAAGGCATGTTCGTGGAGATGTGAGTATGGGACTGAGAGTGACGCTGTTGACGGTGGCTGTGCTGGAGCTCTGGTCTACCGCGGCGCGGGCGGAGCGGGTACGGTCGAGAGCCTCCCGCGATGCGTCGCCCGAGTGGACTTTGCGACCGCCGCGCGAGGACGTCGAGTCTCTGTACTTCGTCGGCTTTGCGTCCGGTCAGCCCTCCCTGGCGGAGGCGCGGGATGTCGCAGTCAAAAAGGCCGCGGCGGAAGTGGCCGGTTTTCTCGGTCAGACGGTGAAATCGGTGTTCGCTGCCTCCGAGGTAGAGAGCTCTTTGAGTCGGACCCAGTCGGTGTCGCTGAAGCTCGAGGTGATCGGTCGCGACGAGGAGCTTCGCGGGGTGCGCATCGTGGACACGTACTGGGAGGAGTGGCGGAACGGTGAGTCCGTGACTTACGAGTCCTTCGCGCTCGTGGCATACGCGCGGAGCGAGCTGGAGTCGGTGCTAAAAGCCCGCGAGGATCTCAACCGGGGCCTGGCCATGACGGCCCTCGAGGGCCTGGAACGCTCGCAGGTGCTCATCTCCGAGTGGAAGCTCGCCGAGGCCGGCGAGACTCTCGAGAGAGCGGCTGCGCTCGCGGGGAAGATCCAAATCCCGGTGGCGCTCGATCACCCGACCGTCCGCACTTCGGCGGCCTTGACGACGTTGATCGCGTCGGAGCTCGGGCGGTTAGCGGCCCTCGTGCGCAAGGCCGAGCGAAGGATCGTGGTCGATATGGTCTGCTCCACGGACGTCCAGCCGGCATGCACGCGGGTCGAATCGGAAGTCATGGCGGGGTTGGCTCGGATGGGTTTCGAGCCGGAGTCTCGAATTTCTGCGAAGACGTCTACGACTGGCGTCTTGCCGGGCCTCGCGGTCGAGATCGAGCTCGAGGCTGAGCCGCCGGTCGAGAGTGGGGGCATCACGTTCGTCGGGGCGAAGGGGTCGTTCAGAGTCGTCAGGCTGCCCGAGGGCGTGGTCCTGCACGGCGCCGAAATTCCGAGGCAAAAGGGCGGTCAACTCACCGCGGGCCGAGCGACCGAGATGGCGTTCTCCGCGCTTGGGAAGAAGCTGATTCTGCAGCTCCGCGACTCGCTGGCTCGTTCTGCGCTCAAATGACTGCCCGCTCAAATGACGGCCCGGCTCTGGATATGTGCGATCGCGAAGATCGCCAAGGCAACTTCGAAGGACTCCGTACGACGTAGCCGCAGCAAGTGGCGCAAGGACATCGTCCCGAAGGGAGCTGTGCCTCTGAAGCTCTCGGTCGCACACCCGAGCTCAGCTACGCACCCAATGCTCGCGCCCGCTGTCATACGTTCTACGGAGAACGCGAGGGCCGAACGAGGCATGGCTTTCGGAATTTCGTCGAATCGTCTACGGTCCGCAGCCAACATGAGGTGCGCCGTCTGCGACCAAGATCACCCACTCGATAGCCCGGCGTTTCTGCACCCAGACGCCGTTCGCTCGATGAAGCCATCGGTACGGCGCAAGACCGTGAAGCAAGACAGCAACACCTGTGTCGTGACTGTCGGCTCCGAGTCCCGATACTTCGTCTGTGGACTGTTGTACGTAGCCTTCAATGAGGACCCGACGAAAACGATTGCTTGGAGTATCTGGGTCGAAGTGAATCAACAGGGTTACGACGCCGTGGTGACAGCCTGGTCGCCTTCGCTCCTCGAAGCGATGGAGGAGGAGGAGGCAGCGGCAGCGCAGTTTCCAATCGTACCCGGAAAGCTCGCTAACCACATCCCCGGCTACCTAGAAACCGTCGGTCTCCCCGTCATGCTCGAGTCAGACGGGTGTATTTCCGCGCCTGAAATTTTGCTTGAAGACTCGGATCACCCGTTCGTGGCCGAGTGCCTTGGTCCCGTCAGCATTCATCGCTTGCTCGACTGGATCGCGGTGGCTCCTCCGAGAGACGAGCGACTTGGCGAGCGCCCAGAATTCTCTAAGTGAGGGCTGCCGCTTGCCGCGGCGGATGGCTCTGGTACGAAGGCAGGCCCGCGTGTTCGGCGATCGCGGTCACCGCAGGATCATACGTCAGCGTTCGAGCGTCGGCGTCGTGCCGTTGAATCGTTCTGCGTGTCTCCCTGGGCAACGTCGGCGATCCGTTTACAGCAGGCAGTCGATGTCTTCGATGTCGAAGAACCCATCGCAGTCATCGTCGAGGCCGTTCGCGCATGCAGTCTCCGTAGGGCTCGTCGGTACGCAATTTCCTTGGCCAGCGTCAGGCCGGCCCGGCCCGACGTCCGGCGTGCCTCCGTCGGCGCCGGGTTGTCCACAGCCAGAGACGACGGCCAAAGTCCCCGAGGACGCCACTTCGACTTCGGCGCAGGTGCCTGCGCAAAGACGAACCATGTCGCCGTCCAAGAAGAAACCGTCGCCGACACAGCCAGCCTGCGACGCTCGTGGGATCAGCCGGGTAGGTCCACCAGCTGGCGTCCATTCGACGGCGATCGTGCTCAAATTCAGCGTCTGACCGGCGGGCGCATCGGGTAGGTCGAGCGCACAGCCGATGCGAGCCGTCGCGATCACACTTTGAGCGGCGGCACGAAAGATCGCGTCATAGGACTCGAAGCTGCAGACTGGATATCGGAGGCCACGCGTCGCGATACTCAGCGCCTGATATTCCACGCCGGGGTCGACGCCGGTCGGGCAAGTGTCTCGCTGGACCGGGTCGGACTCTGTCCATGGGTCAGCGCTCGAGGTCGCGACCAAGCCGACGATGCTGTGGAAAATATAGTTCCGCTGGCCCGGCTGCCCGAAGTGCGGCGGATCCAGCGCGAACAGCGCCGCTTCGAAGTTTGCAGCGGTGGCTGAGTTCTGTCCTGAGGGCCGATCGGGCAGTCTACCGGAAGGATCGTCGTCGGTGATTTCGACGAAGACCTTGAAGGCTTCCGGACGAAGCCAGGCCTGCCAACCATCGGGCGCGAGCCCAAATTGATCGGGCGTGTCATAGGTCTCCAGGATTTTCACGAAGGAGTCATGACTCGAGATGTTTTCTGAGTAGTGATAAAACTGGTCGGTGTTTGCGGGCCGAGCGGGTACGGGCTCGCAGTTTGTGGTCGAGAGCGGTTCGCGGATGCAGATCCGACGGTCCGCCGAATCCCCATGCTGGGAGAGCACGATGACTCGGAAGTCGACGCCGCTGTTCCGGATGATGTCGGCAAAGCTCTCGTTGATGTTTCGCTCGACGCTCTCGATCTCGAGCTCCATGCTTCCTGAGTTGTCGATGACGAAGATGATGTCGGCCGGTTTCTCGCCGAGACTCGCATCGTACCGATCCGCTGCGCACGCATCATCGACGCGTCGCGGATCCGTTCCCACCAGAACTTCCGCGCCGTCCGTTCGGCCGTCGCCGTCCGTATCCTGGAGGTTTGGGTTCGTGCCGATTGCGACTTCGGCGCCGTCGCTCAACCCATCTCCGTCGGAGTCGGGGAGGGACGGATTCGTTCCGAGCCGACTCTCGTCGGCGTCGGACAACCCATCACCGTCGGCGTCGGGTCCGCCGGCATCGATCGGGCCGAACGCGTCCAGCACGAAGGTCGCGTCGGACGTCGTCGAAGTGGTATCGGTGGTTGGCGACCCGCCGTCGGAGATGGCTGCGTCCGAGATGGAGGACGCCGGGTCGGTGCATGCGTTGGGCGCAGCAGCGAGCGACGCAGGGAGCAGCACCCGGACGAGGCACGTTCGCGCGAAGCCCATGATCGTTCGTAGTTCGCTGCGCCGGCTCCGGTCAACGTTGCATAGAGCTGCATGCCTCTTTCTCACGCTGGCTCGGCTCCTCGACGAGCATCGCAGCATCGGCGGGCGCTGTGACCTCGATGAACGCCTCACCCACCGTCGAAACAACCTCCACCTTGCTTCGAACAACTCCAAGAGCGCGAGCTTCCGCGGAGCGCAGGCAAAATAAGCTCACGCGCCTCGAGGCGTGCACGCGTTCAGATAATAAGGGACGAGCCCGAGCGTGCCCAGCGTTCCGAATTCGACCAACTTGCAGACGTAGCCCGACGGACAGTCCGAGTCCCTGCCGCACATATCGCTGCACTCACCCAGGCCGGTGTTGCACAGCCCCGTGCGACAAGTCTCTGGCTCGGTGCAAGCCGCTCCGACCGGTGACATGCCGCCGCCCGCGGGCCGGCAGATCGTCGCGAAGTTGAGCTCGTAACCCAGACAGAGTGTCCCGAGAGGCTGAGTGCAGACGCTCGCATCCGAGGGCAGGCACGCCAACCCTGCCGGGCAATCTGCCGTGCTGGAGCACAGTGCGCGGCATGAGTCGTTGTCACAGACACCGCTCCTGCAATCGGCCCCGGCGGTGCACGCCTGACCCGGGTCGAGAGTTCCCGCGGACGCTCCACAAGCGGTCACGAAGTCCGAGCTCGCGGCCGGACGCTCAGACATCCGGCAGACCAAGCCCCCGGTGCAATCACCGTTTTCGGCACAAACGTCCACGCACGCGCCACCGTCGCAGAGATTCGAACGACACTGCCCCGGACTCGAACACGCTGCCCCTGCGGCGAGCGAGAACGTGGCGCCCGAAACCGCGGCGGCAGGCACACACCGGTGCCCTCCGCTGACTTCAACACATCCGAAACCAGCCGGGCAGTCCAACGCTCTGGAGCAAGCGGCCGTACAAACTCCGAGCGATGCCGAGCACTGTCCCGAGCCACAGTCGTTGTCCCGTGTGCAACTCGAGCCCAGGGCGCCTGTCCCTGGGGCTTCGCAGCGGCCGTGGTCGAGCTGACAGAATTGGCCGATCGAACAGGTCGCCCCGCCCGCTTCGCCGCAACCCGGCGTGCACGCTCCGCGCTCGCAAACGCTCTGCGGCGGGCCACACTGAGAGTCCTGAGTACACGGACCGCAGCGGCCGGTCGCCGAGTCGCACACCTCCGAACCCATGCAGGCCGGTCCGCCGTTGGCACAGCCGGAGGTACACGCTCCGCTCGAACACACGGAAAACGGCGGACTGCAGTCCTCGTCGATCGAACACGTCGATACACAGCGCCCGTCGGACGGATCACAGGCCTGAGTTTGCCCACAACTCACACCGCCCGGCTCCGTGCAGGATGGAACGCACACATTACCCTCGCAGATCGTCTCCGGCGGGCTGCACATGAAATCCAAGATACAGATCGAAAAGGCGCCGCAGCGACCGGTGAGCGGGTTGCAGGAGTCCACTCCGCAGGATCCGGGTGTGCAACCTTCCACACACTGAAAGCTCTCGCACACGTACCTCGGAGGGTCGCAATTCCCGTCGGAGAGGCATAGCCCTGGCAACACACCGCATCGACCTGTCGCGGAGTCACACGACTCACCGGCCCCGCACGTGAGGCCCTGCGGCTCACCGCAGCCGGGAACACAAGCACCGCGCTCACACACGGTCGCGGGCGGAGCGCAGCTCGCGTCCGTCGAGCAACCCGCCGGAGGCGGCGCACATCTGCCTGAGCTCGTGTTGCACACCGTTCCGCCGAGGCAGACCTGGCCAGAAGGCTCTGCGCATCCCGGAGTACACGATCGAGCTACACAAATCGTCGACGGGGGCTGACAATGAGAGTCCGAGTTGCACCCTTCGCACCTCCCCGTGCCTGGGTTACAAATCTCACTCGTGCCGCAGGCCGTCCCGGTCGGTTCCTGGCAGCCGGGGACACACTGTCCATCGCTGTTGCATACGCCCGTGGGCGCTCCGCACTCCGCGTCCGATGCACAAGTCATCGGTATACTTCGACACCGACCCGTCGATGAGTCGCACTCCTCTTGGGCCCCGCACCGAATCGGAGACCCGGGCAAGACGCAGCCGACGACACAAGACCCGGACTCACAGACCGCGATCGGCGCGTTGCAGGCCAGGTCGTTCAAGCAGGGCGGCGGGCCCCCGTCCGAGGGCGTCGGCCCAGTGTCCACAGGCTGGTTGGCGTCCGGCCAAGTCTCGACCGCGGCGTCCTCGAAGCCGGAGTCTCGAATGAGTCGAGTCCCCGAATCGAAGGACTCTGCGTCGGGCTGAGTGAGTCCGCCGTCGGATCCGGTGTCCGGCCCCCCGATCGACGGGCACTGGCACTCCGTCGACTCGCAGACCTTGGTACCCGAACGTCCGTCCGAGCACGTGCAGGCGACGAGCTCGGGTGGTGTACACTCCAGCCGATTGGAGCTCCGGCGGCTCTCCGCGCAGGCGAGCAAGGTCAAGATCGCGAGTCCTAGGAGACGTCGATGGCTTTCGAGTCCGGTCACGCCAGACGTATACCGCATCAGTTCGAAAACCGGAGGCTGTTCGAAGACGGGAGCGCACGACGCACAGCTAGGGGAGGCGGGGAGCCAGACCGATTGACAGCGCCGCACGAGCCCAGCGACAGTCGAGCCATGATCGGTCTATCGGAATTTGCTCAAAAGCTCTCCACCGACCCGGCGCTCCGGGCCGAGCTAGCAACGGCCGCCACGGGCGCCTCCAAGGCGGCGCGCATCGAAATCCTCGTCGACTTCGCCCGAGGCCGAGGGTTCAACTTCACCGTCGATGACGCCAAGCGGCTCGTGGCCGACCTCGCCGCTCAGCCGCGCTCCGATGAGCTCGATCCCGACCAGCTCGAGCAGGTCGCGGGCGGCATCGTGGTCCAGGGCGGCATCGTGGTCCAGGGCGGCCTCACCAGCTCCGCGAATCCGACCGGGATCATCATCGAGGGCGGCCGGCAGTTTCTGGACAGCTACTTCGGCTTCTGACTCGCCAAAGCTCAGCCAAAGCTCCACGGCTCAGGCACTGAGTACACGTCCGTGGAAGTCCATGACCACGCTGAAACCACAGAGGACGCGGAGAGAAGACACAGAGGACACAGAGAAGTGCTCATTCCATCATCTGTGTGCTCTGTGGGCTTCGGCTCTGTGCTCTCTGTGGTTTCTCCCGTGGTCACGAATTTGTGGGGACCTGTACTGAGTACACGTCCTCAGAAGTCCATGCTGAAATCACACGGGACGCAGAGAGTAGACACGGACGACACAGAGAATTGCTGAGATTCCACTAACTGTGTGCTCTTTGGGCTTCGGCTCTGTGCTCTCTGGTTTCTCTCGCGGTCATGAATGGACCTGGACTGACCTCGTCGCCTCTTTTGAGCCTATGCCGACGCCGAGACTTCGATGATCGGGACGACTCGCTCGATCGTCGAGTCGCCCCCGTGCCCGTATCCTCGACCCTTGGGCAGCATTCGAAAACCGTGGTCGGCGAACACGAGGAGCCGCGTCTCCGACCCAAAGGTGAGCCTTCTGAGCTCTGCGCCGACCTCGGCGAGCGCGATCTTCTGCAGGTCGGCGAAAGGGAGAGTGCGTTCGTGTACGAGTCGATCGATCGCGTCGACCTTGGACACTGCGTGCTGAATTCCGGCGGCGGCCAACTGAGCGTAAGCTCCTCGCGTCGTGGTGCTGCCTCTGATTTCGGCGAAGCTCACGTCGACGATCTTACGCCGCGGAAAGAGCTCGGCGACCGCACCCAAGAAAGCCGGCAGGAGCGACAGCCCGAGCGCATCGACCAAGAGCCACTCACGGTCTAGTCGAGAGCGAAGGACCTCAGCGAGAGAGGGCACCGGTCGGTCGAAGCTCGCCATCGCGAGCTCATCCAGGTAGCTCAACCAGCGAGGCCCGGCGACTTCGAGCAGAGTAGGCGTGTGAGTGTAGGCCGCGGAGATTCGCTCGGCGAGCTCGGCCGGAGACGACGGCCTCGACGACTCCACGAGGTCGAGCGCGACCCGACTCACTCCACGGGCGTGGGCCCGCTTTGGCGCGGGAATGCGCGCTTCGATCAAGAGAGAGAGGATGCGCTTCTCGGCCTCCTGACCGAGTCCCAACCGCTCGAGGTCGACGATCGCCTCTGGCCCTACCCACTCGGGTCGGATGGAGGAAGTCATGACCACGCGTTCGGACTCCGGGAGGCCGCCAGGGAGAGGTACGCCGAAACGAAGACTCTGCTCGGCGCACCACGCGGCGATCGCGTCCCTCGGCGCGGCATCGGCGAACTTCAGTCTGAGTCGCTCGGCGCCAGGCCAACGCTCGAAGAGGCTCGCGACCGCGCGAACCAATTCTTCGCGGCTGTAAGCGCGGTCGTCGAGGATCTCGATCATCGCGGCCCCGGGAACGTCTCGAACGAGCACGACGCCAGAGAGTCGTCGCTCGATGGCCGGGAGGTCTTCGGCCGCGGGCAGCTCGGCGCGACCCGTGACGTACTCCTGGGTAGACTCGTGAAGCTGGGCGTCCTCGCGGGCCAAGGAAGCGACCGCGCGGCGCACCTCGTCTTTGGCAAAAAAGGACGTCACGCTTTGGTCGATTCCGGCGCGAAGCTCGAGGATCCGCTGGAGCTCCTCCACGATCGGAGCGGTCGAGCCGTCGAAGCCGCAGGCACACTTCGGTGAGAATTCGAGGTGCGACAACTCCGCGCAGACGAGCCGCTTGGCGCGAGCGCGCCGATCGGCCAGGGCCTCGAGCTCCGCTTTGAGTCCGAGCAAGCGACTCTTGGCGAGCGGGCTCGGCTCCTCGTCCGAGCTCGCCCGGTCACGCGCACTTTCCCAGAACCGATCGTGAGCTTCGGCGTAATTTCGTGAGTAAGCTCGGTACTCGTCTTTGGCCCGCATGAGCCAGGCCAAGACCTCAGGGGGACGGTCGATGGGTGGCACCGGTCCTGCTTTGGAGATCGCGACGCGCGCCGCCGGACTCTTTCCGAGGTGTTCGAACCGATCGAGCTCGTTGAAGATGCGATCGAGCTCGGCGGGCAGACCGCGAACTTCCTCGAGCTCGGCGATGAAGACTCTGGCGGAGCCCCCTTCCTTCAAGAACTGACGAAATCGGACGAGTGGGTCGCCCGACCCGAGTAGGGAGAGCCACCGCTCGGCGAGCTTCAAGAGTTTGTCTCGCAGCTCGACCGCAGTGCCCTTCTTTTCGAGTCGCATCGCGAGGCCGGAGAGAGTCCGCGACTCGGCCTCGGCTTTCGCGGCGAGCGACTCGATCGCCGCGCGCTCGCTGAAGACCGACCACTCTTTGGGCAGCGACCCGCCTTGAGATCGCACGAGGAGCTCGAGCGCGCGCTGGTCGTCGAGGCTGAGGGCCTCGGCCGGCACGACTCGGTCGTACACCGAAGGATCGGGGAGAGTATCAACGAGCTCCCGATAAGAGCGACCTCCTTTTTCGATCTCGAGCGCGCCGGTCGCGAGGAGGAAGACCATGAGGACCACGATTTGGTCGTGAACGAGACCGAACGGAGGCTCCGCCATGTGCTCGAACACGACCTTGGGCGCGGGGCGGTGAGGAAGCAGCGGCAGGAGGCGTCGGACGAGCTCGTGGTTGTCGAGCTTTGGGACTTCGTAACCCTGCGCCTTCCGCTTGAGGAGCCCCATGGGTTCGAGGTAGCCATCCCGCACGAGTCGAACCAAGTCATCGCCCGCCGTGGAACCGAGCTCGTGCTCGCGCGCAAACCGAAGGAACGCCCCGATCGCTCCCTTCGGAAGCGGTCCATAACTCGGGGCGTATTTCGGAAATACGGGGTACGTTCTGAGGAAAATGGCCGCCAACATCTCCTCCAGCCGGACCGAAAAATTCTCGGCTCGCGACGACGGAAGCGTGACCCGGGCACCGGAGGCGTCGTGAAGCTCCGCATCGAGGAACGACGTCCGAATCAGTGAGATGAACAAACCTCGACGTTGCTCGATTCGACCTTCGACTTTCTTTCTGACATCGGGAGACAACGGTCGCTTGCTGAGTTGGACCAGCGCGGCGAGCTCCAAGAGCTCGCGGGTGAGCTCGATGGGTTTGGGGCGCACGACGAACCCATCGATTGCGCCCGCCTTGCCCCAGGGCAGCCGAACACACACGCAGACGCCGCCGGCCGCAGGGGTGGCCAGAGGGTCTCCCTCTCCGACGTACAGTGAGTAGGGCCGCGCGTGGTGGTGCCATCGAAAGGTCTTGGAGAGCCAGGCGTCCCTTTGAGCGTGCAGCGGACTCGCCTTGTCGTCGGGCAGGAGGGCCACGAGGCCGTCGAAGAGGGACTCTCCGGCCCCCTGAATCTCGGCGAGCTCTCGGTCGAGCAACCGATCGAGGTCCGCGGCAGCCACATCGCCGACATCGAGGTGAAAACGTCCTCCCGCGTTCTTCACGTGCCGGCCGTCGCGTGCGAGGGTCTCGAGGATCCGCGCGATCACGGCGGTATTCTTGGCTGGGTCGATACGAGTGACTCGGTGGAGCAACGCGTACGCGGCGTCTTCGACGGTCCAGCCTTTCTGCCGATCCGGATTCTGAGAGAGCCAACCCAGCACGAGCAAGCGAATCAGGCGCCACGCGAGCTCGCGCTGCGCCGGTGTGTTGAACAGTCGATCCATGTTGCGCGCGTAAAACGCGAAGACCCCGTCGTCGATGATCCGAAGGTCCGGCTGGTGCGAGAGGACGTCGTGAAAATGTTCGACGATGACGTCGGGCGTCAGGAGGTTGCCGAAGGGACGATCGAGGAACGGCCGTCGATTATCGTCACCCAGCAATTGTCGCACGGTGAAGTCGACCACGCCGCGGGTTTTGGAGAACCGATCGCGGACCTCCTCCAACAGCTCGATCGTTTTGGGGTGCAACGGATAAATGGCAGTGAGCACCGCGTCGTCGACCGTACTCCTCGGAAAGGCCTCCCGGAGCTCTCGGGCCAGCGTACCCACGGCCTCGGCGTAGCCGGGTTTCTTGATGAGAAAGCACTCGGCGAGCAGATCGAGGACGTGAGTGCTCGAGAGCTCGAGGCGAGTCGAATAGCGGTCCTTGAGCTTCCGAAAGAGAGAATATTCTATTTTTCCGGTGCGCTCGATCTCCTCCTGCATCGAAGCCATGACGAAAAACCGGTGCGTGGTGGCCCACTCCCCCATGAATTGGAGGAAGCGCACGTCCTCTGAAAAGGCACGCTCGTCGGGTTTGGCTCGCAAGAACTCCGAGAGCTCGTCGATCAGGAGCACGACCCCGCGGCTCTCGGGATCGAGGCGCGACCAGCTCGAGCGCCGATCGGGGGAGGTCGTGTCGATTCCCAACGCCGTCGAGACCACTTCCTCGAGCGCCACGGAGGATCGAAAGGGCACGAGGGTGAGGGGCTGAACGCGCAGTCCCTTTGGCCCGAGCAGACCCCGTTCGATCTGCTGCACGACGTAGGCGAGGAAGTGAGATTTGCCCGAGCCGTATTGCCCGAGCAAGAACAGGCCGCGCCCTTCGGGTCGCGCGAGGATCTTCGCGAGCAGCTCGAGGTGGCCACGAACCTCGCGGGTCTGGTGGTAGGTCTGGCTGATCCAGTCGGCGTCGGGCGAGCGAACGCTCTCGAGCTGAATCACCGTCTTGTGGGGCCGGACGTCGACGAAGTCGCGGATAGGCCTGTCGCTGCTCACCAGAGGTTCAGTGGGTAGTGCGGCGGTCACGTCGGGTCAAGACACGGAGGCCGGATGACTCAGTCGAGCTTTCGGTGCCCGGCGGGAGTGAATCCCGCGGACGAAGCCTCGCTGCGTTCGGCGCAATTCTTTGGCCGTTCGCTCGCCTGTGCGACAATGCTCGAGCGATGGCGGGCGACGCCACACTTTTGGTTCGGAGTCTGCGAGCGGCCTTGTCGGACAAGCGATGGGACGACGCGGGCACCGCGCTTTCGCACCTCAAGCTCGCAGCGCCGTTCGACCCGGAGGTTCGCGGGCTCGAGCTTCGGTGGCTCAACGACACGCGCCGAACGCAGGAGGCTGTCGAGCTCGCGAATGTTTTGGTACGCGACCATCCGAGCTCCGCCGGAATTCAGTTTCAGGCCGGGCGGGCGGCGTATGCGGCGCGCGAATATGAGTCGGCGCGATCGCGCTTCGAACAGAGCGAGCGACTCCACCCGAGTCGGTGGTCACGCCTGTGGCTCGGAAAGGCCCTGACTCAGCTCGGCCGGTTTGGCGAGGCGGAGCCGCTGCTCCTCGAAGCGATCGAAGCAGGGCTCGACGCAGAGCTCGATCTGGCTTGGCTGCAGGAACGCAAGGGAGACGTCAGCGTGGCGCTCGCTACCGTCGAGCGTTGGGTGGCACGGCACCCCGGCGCGGAGGTCGGTGAACGAACCCGCGAGCGCCTCAAGGCCAGGGTGATCGACCCCAAGGTCATCGTCGATGAGATCGAGCAGTTGGAGGCCCTCGGCGAGGCCCTCCCGGAGCACCTCTTGCCCCGGTATTTCGAGAGCCTGCTCGAGACCGCCCAGAGCCCGCGTGCCCGCGAACGTCTGCGAACGATGAAGCTCTCCGAGCGCGCGGCCATTCAAATAGGGTGGATTTGTCGCAATCATGAAGCCGCCGATCTCGCCTTCGAGGCGTTCATGCGGGGATTCAAGAGCGCGCAGAACAACGCTAAGTTCCTGATGACGATCGAGAGCCTGGCGAGGAAGCTGAACCGAGTCGCTGACCTGATTTCGACCTACGCCGAGCACGCACCCATGAACCCGCGCCTATACGGCCGCAAGAAGGCGCTCGAACGATCGGTCTCGAGGGGATGACTCCTGCCGAACTCAGCCAGCGGATGCGAGGGCTCGACTCACGATCGCCCTAGCCTCTTCCTGGATCTTCGCCAGGTGCTCGGGTCCCCGAAAACTCTCCGCGTAGATCTTGTATACATCCTCGGTACCGGACGGGCGGGCCGCGAACCAGCCGTTCTCGGACGACACCTTCATGCCGCCGATGGACGCGCCGTTTCCAGGGGCCTTGGTCAGCTTTTGGAGGATGGGTTCTCCGGCGAGGGTCGTGTCCGAGACTTGCTCCGGAGACAACTTGCCGAGGATCGACTTCTCCTTGGGCGTAGCCGGGGCGTCGATGCGGGCGTAGATCGGGCGTCCCAAGCGGCCCACCATGGCTTCGTAGTGCTCGCCGGGATCTCTGGCTGTTTTGGCGGTGATTTCGGCGGCGAGCAGGCCGAGGAGGATGCCATCTTTATCCGTCGTCCACACGGTCCCGTCGAAGCGCAGGAAGGACGCGCCGGCGCTCTCCTCTCCGCCAAAGCCACAGGACCCGTCCAACAACCCATCCACGAACCACTTGAAACCGACGGGAACCTCACTGACTTTGCGCCCAATTTCCGTGGCGACTCGGTCGATCAGGCTGCTCGAGACGAGCGTCTTGCCGATGACGGCCGCTCGGCTCCAGCCGGTTCGCGTGCGAAACAGGTGGTCGATGGCGACGGCGAGGAAATGATTCGGATTCATGAGTCCAGAGCTTCGAGTGACGATGCCGTGTCGGTCTGCGTCGGCGTCGTTGCCGAAGGCCACGTCGTAGCGGGCGCGAAGCCTCAACAGCCCCGCCATCGCGTGAGGCGAGCTGCAGTCCATCCGAATTCTTCCATCATGGTCGAGAGGGACGAAGGCGAATCTCGGATCGAGCTCCGAGTTCACGACTTCGAGCTGAATTCCGTAGCGCTCGGCGATGCGTTCGAGGATGGCCACGGCAGACCCACCCATGGGATCGGCGCCGATCCGGACCCCGACGCTCCGAACGACGTCCAAATCCACGACGCTCTTCAAATCCTCGACGTAGGGCGTGACATAGTCGAAGGTCTTCGCCTCGGACTTGGCCTTCGAAAACAGCGCGCGGCGAATCGACGATGGGTCGGACAGGAGCTCGTTCGCGCGGCGCTCGATGGTCGTCGTGATTCCGGAGTCCGCCGGTCCGCCGTGGGGAGGATCGTACTTGATGCCGCCGTCGTCCGGAGGGTTGTGGGACGGAGTGATGACGATGCCGTCGGCGAGCTGACTCTTGCGGCCGCGATTGTGGGCCAGGACGGCATGGGACACGACAGGTGTGGGCGTGGGCGCCGGAGAGTTGCCCACGAGCACCTCGACGCCATTGGCCACGAGGACTTCGAGCGTCGACCGGAACGCCGGCTCGGAGAGCGCGTGAGTATCCTTGGCAAGAAATAGGGGACCGTCGATTCCTGCTGCCTTGCGATGTTCGACCACGGCCTGGGCCACCGCGAGGATGTGCCGTTCGTTGAAGGAGCCACGGAACGCGCCGCCTCGGTGGCCCGAGGTGCCGAACGCGACCCGCTGCTCGGGGACGTGGGCGTTCGGAATTTCGGTGTAATAAGCGCTCACGAGCGCGGGGACGTCGACGAGCGTTTCGGGTTTGGCGAGAGTGCCAGCAAGTCGATGAGCCATTTGGGGGACCCTCGCCGTTCCGAGTCGCAGGGTCAACGCCGGCCTATCACTCGTCTCCGTGCGGAACCGATTTCTGCGCGTTCCACAGGCCCTTGGTCACGGTGATCGGATGTTTGATGGGGCTGTGATGGATCTTGGCCCAATGTCCGCCCACGGTCAGGCCTACCTTGAGTCCGGACTCGACGATATTCTCGGTGGTGGGGTCCGAGACCGCCTGTTTGACGGACTTGATCGCGAGCCCCGCGTTCACGATCTGTCCCGGCACCGTGTAGCCAAAGGCGATCTGACTGGCGGTCGAGAGCGGATCGGGACCTACCTGAGTCCAGTCCTTGCTCACCGGATCCTGCCAGTTGCCATTGATCTGCGCGGCGACCGGGTCGCCGTTGCAGATCGCGTTGCGCGACTGCTGCAATCGGCGTTGGTTGTCCTGATATCGGATCACTTCTTTGTCGTACTCAGTCAGCGCTCGCCCCTGTCGAAGCTGGTGCTGCGGCCGAACGGGTGGGGTCTCGACCTTGGGCGCGCGCGGGGCCACGCGAGTGTTGTCGGCGGGCATCGTGGGTTGGGAGACTCGCAGGCTCGGGCGGCACGACTGGTCATGCACCGAAATCGGGGCCGTGAGGGTCTGGAGGTTGAGCGACGGGGTCGTGAGCCCGACGAACGAGAAGGGTTGGGGAGCGGGTCGAGTGGACCGATCGAGGAGGTCGAGCCCGGCCTTGTCCATTCGTCCCTTCGACGCCCGAGCGATTCGTGACAAGTCGGCGGCCTCGGTCGCGTCGATCTTCCCATCGGCTTTGGCCGTGTTGACGAGCTGCTGGGCGTCGCCGAGTCCGAGCTTGGGCTTGCCGAGTTGGGCGGCGTAGGTCTTGAAGAGGTTTTGGTCCTGAATGCGAATCGGTCCGGTCATACGAAAATCTCCTTCGATAGCGGCGCTCGCGCCGTGTTGGAGAAGGTATCGACCGAAGCAGGACGGGGTCGCTGACAGACGCTGACAAGACGCTGACAAGACGCTGACACGACACTGACAGGCACGGACAGGCAGGGACGGGCAGGCGCCCGAGGCGCTCCGATCAGCGTTTCTTCGGCTCAGGCTTGGGCAGGCTCGGCGTTTGGTTTGGGCAGGGTCGGATCGAGCCTGAGGATTCGGTTGGCGAGCTCGACCTGTTTTTCGAGCGCGGCGCGCAGCTCGGTTTCGTTGCCCCCGAGGAAGGGACCGGTTTCGACGCGTGCGCGCGCGAGCTCGGCGACGAGGTTGGCCAGAGGCCGCGCGAACAGAGCGCGCTCGACCGGCCCCTTACCCTCGAGCAGCTTGAACAAATCATCCACTTCGGCGCTGTCCGCGCCGAGACCCTTCTGAAAGAAGCCGAGCACGTCCTCCAGGTCTTCGAGCGCATCCTCCGACCGAGACTTCGCCCCCTCTTTGTCGCCCAACTCGGCGAGGACTTGAGCCTCGCCGACGCTCGACTTGCGCAAGACCTCGAGGAGCTCCACCGCGCGCTCGTTGATGCCCTTCCTGAGCAGGTGCCACGCGAGCTCCGAAGACTCTTTCCAGTGCGCGCGAGTCTGATCGAGCGCCTTCTGGTCGCGGGCGAGCTGGCCGAGATTCAGGTGAGACTTGGCCGCGGCGACTGGGTCGACCTGCGACTGAGACGCCGCGACCACCCAGTGGCGTTTGGCTTGGTCTCGGTTTCCGGCGGTGAGTGCCAACAGTCCGAGCTCGAAATGAACGGGAGTCGTTGGAACCAACCGCACCGCGGCGGTCCAGTGCGCTTGGGCGATCTCCTTCCGATCGGCGTTGAGCGCGTAGAGGCCAAGGCGCGCATGGGCTTTGGCAGCGACGTCGGGGGCTTGCTGCTCGAACTTCGTCGTCTCTAGATAGTGCTCCACTGACCTCTGCATTTCGTTCATGTCGCGCAGGATGTCGGCGAGGTTCATGTGGGCCCGCGCGACTTGATCGGGGGCCACGTCGACGAACTTCGTCGCCTTGGTCCACTCATCGACGGCCTCGGTCCTCCGGTTGGCCTTCGCGTGCGCCGACCCGAGGTTCATATGAGCCGCGACGGCGAGCGGAGGCGCCACCTCGGCGAACCGAGTTGCCTCTTTCCAATGGGTGATTGCGACATCCAGCTGGTCTCGAGTGGCCGCCAGCACGGCGACGTTGAAGTGGGCCGCCGCCGCTTGCCCAGGCACTTCCTTCTCCATCCCGGTGACCGACTTCCACGCGGCTTCGGCTTCATCGAGCTTGCCCTGCTGATGTAAAATCAGCCCGCGCAGGGTCATTGCGAGCGCGCGGGGCGCAGGGGGCAGCTTGTCGAAGGGTTCGAGCGCAGTGAGTCGCCGATCGGCTTCGGGAATGTCATTTCGGCCGATGGCTTCGGTGACACCTTGAAGCTCGACTTGGCCTGGGAGCGGGACGCTGCTCTCCTTTTCTTCGGACTCGGGGGCCTTGGGCTCGTTCACGCGAGTGGGATCTCCGGATTCGCAGCAAACGTCCAGCGCAATCTCATGCGCCTGGGCGGTGAGTCACGGCAGGCAAGCTACTGTGTAGGTCATCGTGATCACCGACGCAGCGTCTGGGACCTGAGAGGGGCTGAACTCGACGGAGTTGTCGGACGCCACGTAGGTCCAGTTGGTGCCTCCTGCTGGCACGACGGCGGGCACGTCGACGCCGTCGACGTCGACGTGTAGCGTGATCGCGACGGGTACCGAGCTCAAGAAGAACTTACGCTTGAGCCCGAAAGTATTGAGTCCGATGTTGGAGAGCGTCTGACCCCAGTTCGAGGTGCAAATCGACTCCACGGCCCCGCCGGTCGCCGATGCCACCGCAGCATACCGATGGCCCTGGCTGGCTCCGCCGCTCGAGCAGAACGCGCTGTCGATGGGTCGGACGATGACCGCCGACATCGAGAACAGCGAGGTCCCGAAGCCTTTGATGTTGCGGAAGAAGTTCTCGTAGAACGCGGTCGAGCCTCCGGAGCGGAAATTGTCAGAAGAGTCTTCCTCGTCCGACACGATGATGACGGCGAGCGCCGCGTCGGTTCGCAAGAACCCAGCGTTCCAAGACGACAGCACGGGATCGGTGAGCGCCAGATAGGCTGCTTCTAGCCCAGCCTCCGCTCCGGAGCCGTCGATACCAAGGGCGGTGACCATGTTGTTGAAGAGTGTGGACGCGCTCGGAGTCTGCGGCGTAATGACCCGAGTCCCGCCGTACTCGACGAGCTGGCCCCGCTTGCCGCCCTGATACGGTCCGGTGGGGATGTTCAGCTCCACGTCCGTCGTAGTCACGCCGATCTGATAATCGATGGCCTGCGCTTGAGCGTAGGAGAGGAATTGAGTCACGTTGGCGCCGAGCCGCATTTGTTCGTCTTCCATCGAGCACGAGTCGTCGACGACGAACAGGACATCGGCTTGGGGAATCGGGACTTGCTCGAAGGTATCAGTCACGACGGCGTTGTCCTTGCCTTCGCCGTGGAGGGGCACCGCAAAAGGAGCGGGAGATGCGCTGTGCTCGATGAAGAGAATACCGGTGTCCTCGCCGATGTCGGCCGGACGGTACCGCAAAGTCATGTCGACCGACGTGCCGGCCCGCACGGAAATGGGCGTTCCAAAGGGGTTGATCGTGAACTCAGGAGAGGTCGAAGGGTCGAGGTACACTCGGCTGATCGTCACGTTGCTGCTGCCCGTGTTGTAGACCGTGACCGGACGGTTGGGTGAGCCGCACCCGACCGGAACGACGTTGAAGTCGAGCTCCGAAGGGATCACGCGGACGTCGCTTTGGGCGCTGGCCCCGGAGATGGGTACGTGGACGGTGGACTGACTCGGATCGTCGGAGTCGAAGATGAGCTCCGCGGCATGATTTCCGTAGGCCGCGGGTGAGTAGGAGAGCTCGACCCGGTGGCTGATTCCTGGTCCGACGGCGACCGCGTTGGGTGACATGGCAGCGAACGATTGATCGCCTTCGACGCGAAGGTTGGCGAGCGTGCAGGGGACGGCTCCACCGTTTTTGACGTCGACCGGGAGCCTAGCGGTACGGCCGCGCTCGACGAGCCCGAAGTTCACGACGCTGGGTGACACCGACACGGAGCAAGTGGTCGGCACGCCGCCCACGCCTCGGACGTCGATGACGAGTGTATTCTCGTCGGGGTCGTCGGAGGTCACGACGACCTCCGCGATGTCGAGCCCAGAGTCGGTGGGGCGGTAGGACAGCTGCAGTGTCACGTCGGCGGCGGGCGGCAAGGTCACGGGCAGCCCGGGGATTCCGGAGATGGTGAGCTCGGAGGTGGTCGAATTGAAATTGATGCTCGAGAGGGTGAGTGGCGTGTTGCCGATGTTCTGGAGCAGCAAGTTCCGCATCGCGGGGTTTTGCGGGGCGATGGGTACGGTGCCAAAACCGACCGAGACTGGAAGCGGGTTGATGTCGGGGCCCGAGTACGTGGCCCGCAAACTCACGAGTTGCACCGTTTCGTCGACGCTGGTGTTGGGGTCGTTGAACGCGCTGGTTTCGACACGCACGCTGCCTTCGTCGAGTCCTGGTGCATTTCCCGCGTATTCGACCAAGACGATGAGCTCGGTGCCGGGCGCCAAAATGGCTGGAAGCGACGACTGGGGGGCGAGCCCATACTCAGTCGAGGTCCCCGCTTCCAGGCCGACCGAGAACACCGTCGCGGTGACGTTGCCGACATTCTTGACCGAAAAAGTCTTGTCTGAAGGCATTTGAGAGGGAAGTAACTCGCCGAAATCGAGCAGCGTCGGGTCGACCACGAGCGTCGGTTTGGTCCCGAGCCCCCGCAAGGTGACCTGAGTCGAGCAGGTCGGACAAAACGAGATCGGCAAAGTCGACTCGTAGGCTCGTTCCTCTGGAGGCGAGAACCAGACGGTGATCGTGAGGCTCTGATTGGCCGGCACGACCGCGCGGAGTGGCTCCATGGGCGCGGGCTCGGAGGAGCCGTTGCGCACACCGAACGCGACCTGGTCGCCGGGAGCGGGCCCGAGCGCGACCGGCTGGGCAAAGGCCGTAGGGTTCGTGAGCACGAGCTCGAGCTCCTTCTTCTGAGCTACCGTGACCTCACCAAAATCGAGGAGCTCCGGAGCCACCGTGACTCTGGGCGCAACGCCTACGCCCACAAGAAGAATCTCGGTAGTCGGCCCGTTCTTTCCATCATGGGAGAGGACAGCCTTGGCCTCGAAGCGCCCTTCCGCATTGGGTGCGAAGCGAATCTCTAAGTCCTGAGTCGATCCCTTAGGCACGATGAACTCGCCCTCGATCACCGGCTCGAAGGACATCGAAAACGGCGCGTCCGAGGGATCGACACGAGAGAGCTCGGAGCACGCGGTCGCGCCATCCTCTACGCAGACATGGAGATCGTCCGTGCCGGTGTCCTCGACATCGACCGCGAGCTTCCGGGTGGCGCCGAGCGGCACCTCGCCGAAGTCGAGCGCGAGGGGCTCGACAGCGATCTCTGGCGCGAGGCGCTGAATGCCACCCCCTTCTTCGCAGTCACATCCGAAGACGGACATGGCGGCGCCGACGAAAAGCGCGAGGGGTCGAGGACCTATTTTCAATTGCCGCATCGTTGCTCCGGACACGCGCGAGTCTTCCGGACCGGGCCCACCGAACCCATCAGACGCATGACGGATGAGCCGAGAGAGAATGAGAAGTGGGTTTCAGAACCACGCCTAGCAAGAGCCTGTTCCGAAACTCGCACTGCTGGCCCTCGAACGACGCTGAGGCGCGACCCGTCCGGGCGGGGAATTTGTGTCGCCCCTTTGGGGCTCTAGGTAATCTCGTCCGCAACCCGGGGCGGGCTGGCTTGTTGCGGACCTTCGGTCCTGAGGACTTTCGTACCAGGCTCCAGCTAGCCGAGCTCGGCCAGCTTTGCGCGAGCGGTCGCGACGTCGTCCTCCGCGAGGCCGCCGCGCGACAAAGCGCTCTCCAACCGCGTCCGTGCGTCCGGTTTTCGACCTTCGTGCAGGAGCTCGAGCCCGAGCATGAAGTGCCCGTAGGACGAGGCCTCGACGTCATCACGACCTGCGAGCGCTTCGAGCGCGGCCAGGTGGTCTTTCTTCGCTCGCGCTGCTTCGTCCTTCTTCTTGAGCTCGGTCAGGAAGATCACGAGAAAAGCATGGGCTTGGACGCTAGTCACGGTGGGCGGGCTCGCGGAGGCCGCTTTTCGCAGCTCGAAGATCGCTTGCTGCGACTTTCCTCGTTTGAAAAGCAGCTGCGCCATCGTCACGCGAGCGATCGGGCCGTAGACCTTGTCTTTGTGGGTGGTGACCAGCCGGAACCGCTCGATCGCCTCGTCGACCTTGCCGAGCTTCATGAGCAAGTAGAGGCCGAGCTTGTAGTTGGCGACCGCGCCGGCCGGAGTCTCGGGGAACGCGTCTCCGATCGTTCGACGAACCTCCGCCACCCGCTCGTCGTCCTTGAGCTTCAACGTTCGCGCGAGATCCTTCTTGAGCTCTTCCAAATCAGCCACGACGTGATCTCCAAATCAGCGCCGCGAACACGCCCAGCAGCCACACAACAGCTGGGGCCGGCCGACCCGTGCGACAATTACAGCCCTCGTCGGGGGTGACTTCATTGCTCTCTCCGATCACCTCGAACGCGGCGGCCGCGATGGCGGTTTGGCCGTCGGGGTTGATCACGACGACGTCGAAGGTGCCAGCCGAGATACGCGCCGGGACGACAGCGTTGATGGTCGTAGAGCCGAGCACTCGCACATCGATCGCCGGGATCTGTCCCACGCGCACGGAGAGGCCAGCAACAAAGGCGCGGCCCGTGATGATGATGTCGGTCGAGGAGACGGACGAGCCTCGACCTGGTGAGACCGCGGTGATCTCGGGCGGGGGTAGCGGCAGGCCCGCGTCGACGGAGACCGACGCGTCGGGGGCGACCTGAGCGTCGGCCCCAGGCTGAGCGTCGGTGGCCGTCGCGTCCTGGTCGGAGGTCGCGTCCAGGCCAGGGGTCGCGTCCACCGAGCTCGCGTCGCGATCTACACCCGCATCGGCGCTCGTCGCGTCACCCGCGGGCGACGCGTCGTCGGAGACTGTGGCGTCGCCAACGCCTGCGTCCGTAGGGATCGCGTCGCAAGCGCCTCCGGGAAGCCACGGCGCGAGCTCGCTGACTTCGATCTCGGGACGGATGATGAAGTCTCCTGAGCTCGAGATCAGCGAGAGGTCGAACCACTGTCGGGACAGGACGTCGTAGACCCAGTTGTCGCCGGCCTCACCATTGGCGTCGAGGCAGACGTTGTGTCCGTCTTCGAACTGTTTGCGCAAGCAGACTCGGAAGCGTCCGTCGAGCGGGTAGATGTCGCCCAAAGCAGTGACGTCGACCAGTTGGAAACGACCGGGGTCTCCTTCGAGACCGTAGCTGTTTGCGGCTGTCGCCGCGATACGAGCTCCGGGGACCGCCGTCCCCGCCTCGACGTAGACCTCGAGGTCGAACTGCATCCCTCCGGGATTGAGCGGTCCCAGCACGGAGTAGACGGCGCGCAACAAAGAGCCGGCTGGCGCAGTAAACGAGGCGCACGTGGCCTCTCCCGGGAGCGCGTTGGCGCCGCAGTTGATCATCTGCGTACCGCTTCCCGTTACCGCGTCGTTGCAGAGAACCACACGACCAGGAGCCGCGCAGTTGGGCCCGCAAATGGCCGAGCCGCCGGCCTGAGCGAGAGCGTTCGTCACGAAGGCCGACGACGCCAGCAGGAACGAGATGAAAAACGGAGTGACTTTCATGGCGAGCCTCGTCGAGGGGAGTCAACGTTCGAGCAGCCGACTGAGCGCGCCCATCAACGTCTCGGGCAGCGGCACGCCCTCGAAGATCTCGGCGCGACCTTCGAGCGCAACGGGTTGGGTCGGACCGCTGTTCGTGATGATGACGACGAAATCTCGATTTCCATCGTCGCGCAGGCGATGCACGAGATCGAGCCGTGTAGATCCATCGACGATGACGGCGTCGAAGCGACTCGCGACCACACGCTCTCCGCGATCACGCGCTCGGCCGAGCACATATCCCGCGACGCGGAGGCGCTCTTCGAGCTCTGGAGTCAGCGGCGAGTCGCCCACGAGCAGGAGCCGTCGCGGAGGCGGCTGGCGATCGGGCAGATCGAGCGTCGAGATCACGTCTTTGAGGTGGTCGACCAAGGCCTCCACGACGTCACCGCCGATTCGACCGGAGTTCGCGTCCGCGCGGAGCTCGAGGATCGCAGCTCGAGGAGACGACTCGTCCATACTCGCCCGAAGCACGCGGCTGTAGCGAGTGACGACGAACGCGATCTCTGCGGGCAGCGAGAGAGGCTGCGTGTCGCCGGCGAGCGCGCGCATGACCTCCAACAACACGTTCCGAACGGAGACGGGAGCCAGCGAAGTGATCGAGGTCTGATCGTTGGGCTCGTTGGTCAAGCGATCGGCGAGGTCGACCAGCGAAGCGGCGACGCTCGCACGTCGTTCCACCGTCGAGCCCGCGTGAAGACGATGGGCCACGAAGCGAGC
Source organism: uncultured Myxococcales bacterium (assembly GCA_964463485.1). Lineage (GTDB taxonomy): Bacteria > Myxococcota > Kuafuiibacteriia > Kuafuiibacteriales > Kuafuiibacteriaceae > CAYXDO01. The sequence goes on from CAYXDO010000010.1 coordinate 38,550, forward strand.
GAGGATCGCCGGGCGTGCGCTCTCCGGGAGGTTGACCCGAGCGAACGACTGCGCGCGCTCGATGATCTCGATGAGCGTGTCGACGTACCCTTGGGCCTCCCGCGGGTCGTCACGGTCAGCGTCGCCCGATGCGGTGGTCGACAACGCGGAGATGAGCTCGCTGGCGCTAGCGAAGCGGCGCGCGGGGTCTTTTTCGAGCAAGCGCATGACGATCGTCGAGAGGTTTGGATCGACGTCGCTCCGCCGCGCGTCGGGCGGTCTCGGGTAGTGATCTTTGAGCGCGAGGCGAGCGTTGGCCTTGCCCGACGCGAGGAACGGAGGCTCCCCGACCAAGAGGCGATAGGTGAGCGCACCGAGGGCGAACTGATCGGAGCGGCGCGAGTAGGTGCCTGCGGTGACCGTCTCGGGCGCGTTGGCCGAGACGTTGTTGGCGCGATCGGGATGAGCGGGCTCGGACGATGCCTCACCGAGAGAGAGGTCGACGAGAAAGGCGCGGCCTTCTGCGCCGATCAAGACGTTGGAGGTTCGGATGTCGCCGTGCGCGATCCCTACGGAGTGAAGGTGGTCGAGGGCCTCGGCGAGATCTCGAAGCACGATGGCCCCGCGCGCGGAGCTGAGGCGCCGCTCGGGTTCGAGATATCGCGTCAGCGGCTCGGCCTCGATGAACGTGAAGACCAGAAAGAAGAGCGGGCCGTCGCGGCCGGCGTCGAGGAGCGTTGGGAGTCGGTGATGACGCACGCGACTCCACAAGCGGGCTTCACGCTGAAACAGCGCGAGCCGCGCTTCGTCTCCGTGAAGGCGTGTGTCCAAAGCTTTCACGGCGACCTTGCGGTTGATGTGCGGGTCGCGTCCGAGAAAGACGACGGTGTCGCGTCCTGCCGCGATCTCGGAGAAGAGCTCATAGCGCCCGAGCTTGCGGACCGTTCGATCTGCGTCGTCGCTCGTGGGCTCGTTCGTGATCGGACGACTCGCGGGCGAGATCGTGGATTCGGGTCCTCGAACGATCTGTTGCTCGACGTCTTTGGCGCCCACCCGGGTGTTCGTGATCTTGGCGAGCGTGTCGGCATCGAGCTTGAGATCGGGCTGCGTGACCTCCTCCGGCACGACCTTGGGTCGCGGCGGCGGCGAGGATGGAGGCTTCGGAGGTAACGCCGAGGCCCGGATCTTGGCGCGCCGAGCGCGAGACAGCGCAGCCTCGAAGATGCGCTGTTGTGCTTGGCGCTCTAAGGTGAGCGTCGATCGCAACAAATCCCGAATCGCGGCTTCGAGCTGCGGCTTGGAGACCGGGGAGAGGGCGGCTTCGACCTCTTCGAGGTTGGGTCGGGTCGATGGATCGTGGGCGAGCATGCTCAAGATCAGCGCTCGAACCTCGGGAGGGGTGTCGACCAGTTTGGCGTCGGATAGCTCTCCACGCTCGATCGCGCTTCTGGTGAGCTCGACGCTCTCTTTGGGAAAGGCGCTCCTCCCCGTCACCGTCTCGAAGAGGATGGTCCCGAGGGAGAAGACCGTGGCGGGCTCGGCGACGTCCTTACGCGTGAGCGCTTCGGGCGCCGTGTAAGGAAGCGACCCGGGGCCAGGTGCGAGCGCTGCTCGTGCGATGGCGAGCTCGTGACCGAGCAGCTTCACGGTGCCTTCGTCGGAGAGCATCACGTGTCGTGGCGTGAGAGACCTGAGGGGCGAGATGCCCTGCGACTGGATGCGGCGAAGGGTGCCGGCAACCTGCGCTACGATTCCGGCGGCCAGAGAAGGGTCGAGCGCGCCCTTGCGGATCGCCAACGAGAGCGCGCTGCCAGGAACGATCTCGCGCACCGAATAGAGCGCGTTCTCGAAGACGTCGACCTCGAGCACGGTGGCCACGCCTGGATCGGAGACAGCGCATGAAGCCGGACCGCTCTCGAGGAGCCACCGGCGAAAGACGAGGTCCTTGGAGACCTCGGGCAGGAACAGCTTGAGCGCGCGCGCCGGGTCGGATCCTTCCACGACGGCGAAGTAGACGTCGCTCAAGTCTCCCGAGCTCATGCGCGTGAGGAGCTCCCACGAACCAACGCTGTGCACGCTGGGCCTCAGGCTATGTCGGGTTTGGTATTTCCGCCAGCCTGTGGCAGCCCAAGGCAGGTGTCCTGTGGTACAGTTCGATTGTGTCGGTGCGCAGGTCCGATGGTGCTCGCCCCACCGTGACCCACGGAAGCGCCGAGCAAGTGGCCTCGCAAGATCACAAGGCCAAAGAAGAGCTCAAAGGACGAAACGCGGCCGGTAAGCAGGCGAAGTCCGCGCGCCTGGCCGGCTATCAGAGGCCGCACCGCGTACACACCGAGCAAGAAGAGCACATCGCCCACCTCCGAAAGCGCCAGCTCGAGCTGCTCGAAAGCGCGGAGCAGTACGCCGTCGACGAAGACGAGGTCATGCGACTGCAGCGCAACGACGAGATCGAGGATGAGGAGAACAAGCTCAAAGGCTTCAACCTCGACGAGCGCCGTAAGAAACGCGGACAACGCGACGCCGAGGGCGACGAGGAAAAGAAGGACGACGATCAGGGCGAGGAGGCCGCCAAGTCGCTCGGCTTCACCGAGGGCACCGGCAAGTTCTTCCAAGACGCGCCCGCCGATCGAATGGGTGACCTCACCCTCACCAGCCCTGAAGACATCAAGAAGATCCTCGGACCGTCGGTGCGCTTCGCGCAGCACGCCATGCTGCTCGCCGAAAACGAGCTCAAAGGCGGGATGAAGCGCGAGGACGCGCTGGCTTACATGGCGAGCCTGTTCGTGGGCCTCACCGACTCTGCCTACGCCAACAAAGCCCTCCGCGACTTCGGTCCCGGAACCGGAATCGTCGACCTCTATCCGCTCGAGGTGATGCAGCACCTGCTGCAGCACGTCCCAGGATTCGTCACCAAGATCTCGACCGCGAAGTTCTTCGTGAACGTGCCCAAAGAAGGCTACGACGGCTTCGCTGGCGAGCCGATCCTGCTGCGTTATCCGGAGGGCTATCGAATCCGCGGCTTCGCGATCAAGGGTGGCGACAAGCCTGGTTACCTGTTCGAGCCGACCGATCCGCCGGGCACGTATTTGCTGACCATCGCGAGCCCTGGCACGTACACGGTGATCGTGTCGGCCCTCGCCAAAGGCGGCGTGCTCTCGATCGAAGAGTTCCCTGCTCGAATCAAACCGGGACGAGGCAACAAGCTCGAGGCCTCCGACGTCATGAAGCGCGCGCGCGCGAACCTCGTGGAGGAAGAGGAAGGCGCTGCGCCGCAAGATGAAGAGCCGAAGGCCAAGAAAAAAGACCAGGATCTGAAGGTCGTGATTCCGCGCCGGATCTAACGAAACTCCGCGCCGAATCTAACGAGCTGCTCGTGCCTTACTGGCACTTGGCCCGGCCGAGCTCGACAGCGCTCACGCCTACGCGCGTCGCGCCGATCGACGCTGGGCCTACGTTGAGCGTCGCCACGTGCCACAGATCTCCGCAGCTCGTCAGAGTCTTCTGGTCCGTGAATTTCTGCTCACCCCGCTCATAGACGGAGATACTCGCAGAGGTTGCTGGTACGCCTTCGTAGTAGTGCACGAACACGTCGTACCGACCTTCGGGCGCGACCGCGAGGTTGACGCGTTCGGGTCCGCCACCGACCCGATCGTCGGCGTCGAGGTACGCGTCGTCGGTCTCGTCGGTGGGCGAGCCCCAGTTTTGGTGGGCCTTGCCGTAGTAGCAGTCGTCGAAGCCATCGAAGGGCAGCGAGCCGCGGCGCACGACGTGAAGATCGAGGTCCGTGTTGAGGGTGTTCCAGTTCAATTGGACCATGAGGCGCGTGTCGGAGGCCAAGGGAGCGGCGATCGTACCGAACACTTCGATCAGGTCGATCGCACCGTGAGCTGCTTTGATCTCGACCGTTCCGCCGTGGCGAACGGCGCGACCGCTCCCCTCTAGTCTCACCGCGAAGCTCATGCTCTCGCCGTCTCGCAAAGAAACGCCTGGTGACGGCTTCAGCGGGAGCGAGAACAGGTCCGACGATCCCATGGCCATGTCGATCGAAGCCAACGTGAAGACACCTCCGTGCGAGGCACACTCGATGCGTTCGTCTTTGGTGTCTCCGCGTAGCACCGTGCCGACGTCGAGCGGGGAAGGAGAGCACGTGAGCTCGCCGCTCAAGACGGCCGTCCCGATCACGGGGATCTCGACCGGATCGGCGCCATCGATGTCGAGCGCGAGCTTGTCGTCCTTGGGTCCCACGGGCTGGACTGGACGGAAATGTACATCGAGGGTTCGTGACTCGGTGGGCTCGAGCACGAAGGAGCTGGCGAGCTTGGTCGTGGCGTGCTCGGCCAGATAGAACTCGTCGGTCGGCCCCATCGCTCGGCCTGTCTTGGACGACACGCGCTCCACGTTCGCGGGTAGGTCTCCGCTGTTGCGAAGCTCGATCGTGCGCACCACGTCGCGGCCGAGCTCGGCTTCGAAAAAGTCGACCCTCACCGGTGCGAGCTCGAGCGTCGGCGGCACGAGCACGCGGCCGGCGCCATCGATCGGCAAGGTCACCGCCGAGTTTTCGAAGAGAACCTCCATCGTGGTGTTGTAGGTGGTCTCTTCGCGCGGCAAGAAGATGATCTTGATGTCGATGTCTTGGGCGCCGACCGCAAAGCCCGTGAGCGTGCCGCCATCAGCCCTGCGCAGCGCATATACGGATTCGAGCGGCGGATCGAAGCGCACTTCGGAGACGACGATTTCGCCGCCCGTCTGATTGGAGAACTTGGCGCCGATCTCGTGCCGCGCGTCCACGGCTCGCACACCGAAGTCGATTTTGGCCGGCCTGAACCAGCCTTCGGACCGCAGAACCAAACGGTCTTCGCCGCACGCAGTCCCGGAGAGCCCAAGCACGAGCGCAAAGTGGAGGCCACGTGAGCGGCCCGACCTGGGCGAAGCGGAGCGGCTTGTCCTGATTGGGGCCGTGGGACGCATGACAGACCTCGATTGTGCTTCAGGAGGGGGCTGGGTGACGAGTGTTTCGAAACGATAAGCGTTCCGTTTGGGTCCGTTCGATTTTCGGACGGCCTTCGAAAAGCGGACGGACGTCCGAGATGACCCGAATCTCAGGCTGGCACGAACGTCGCACCGGCGCTCGCACATGAACACGGTCACAAAAGACGCGAACTTACTCGGAGAAGTCTTGGGCATACCGGAGCGGCGCCGCCCGGCCTTCGAAGATCGGCTGGCCGCGGTCGGTGGGCTCACGGGACTTCTCCGCGCTGGCTCCGAAGCCGTCGGAGACGCCATTCCGGCTGGTTCCCTCTCGAAAATGGGAGCCTTGCTCAGCCTGCTCGAGCGGTTCTCCGCTCCGGATGCGCTTCCAAGCCCCGTTTCCCGGGCTGAGGAGGTGGTCAGCTACTTCGCCCCGCGCCTCAACAACCTGGGCGTCGAGACCGTGTGGGTCCTCGGCCTCGACGCACGTGCACGCCCGGTCGGCACTTGGTGTGTAGCCCAAGGAACACTCACCGCTTGCTTGGTCCACCCCCGCGAAGTGTTCGCGCCGGCCATTCGCGCGCGCGCCGCGCAAATCGTCGTGATCCACAACCATCCGAGCGGCGATCCAGCCCCGAGCGACGAAGACCACGAGCTAACACGACGGATCGGCGAGGCCGGCGAGCTCCTCGGCATCCCCCTGCTCGATCACATCGTCGTCGCGCGCGCAGGCTTTCGATCGCTCGGACCCAACATCTGACGCGGCAAGCCACGCGAGGTGTCGAATCGATGACGCTACTTCGTGCGCTTTTGCTTGGGGCGCTTGGTTGCGGGCTTCGATGAAGGCTCGATCGCCTTCTTCGTCTTCGATCTACCGCGAGCCTCGACTGGCTTCTCCGCGGTCGTCGCTCCGCGGGGCTCGACCTTTCGCTTCGCGACGACGACGGGAGCGTCGAACGCTTCCGGCCTGGCTGCCGGAAGGTCCAACACCGTCCGAAGCCCAGGCTTCAAGTCGACGATGAGACCGACCGCAGACAGCACCGAAGCGACCGTGCAGGCGTCGCCTGGGAAATCGCACTCCAAATGCAAAGGCGGAATCCCGACGATGTCGATCGTCGTCATGGGACTCGGCTCGTCCAGCGCCATCACGAGCTCGAGGCTGATCAGCTCCTGGCCCTCGAAATGACCGCGAGCCACCTGGCGGATACCGCGAATACGACCCGATCCGAGCGGGCCCAACACCGAAGAGCTCGTCGCTTCTGCTGCGACCAGCGGCTCCAGCCGTTCGGAGACCGCCTCGAGCGTCAGATCGAGGCCCCGAGCGATCAGGCGCACCGAGGCATCCAAGCCCACATGACCCACTCGCCCTTGGGCCATCGCTTTCTTGAACGCCGCGGGCGTGAGGCCTACGCCCGCTTTGGCTTGAAGCTGCGCGCGTCGAGTGGCCAGATCGACGACCCGCCGCACTCGCACGCGCCGGATCGATCGCGTTTGCTGGGCCAACGTCACCGGGAGCCGATCCATCGCAAAGCCAGGATTCACACCCGTCGCCATCACGACGACACCCCGCTCGCGAGCTCGCTGATCGAGGCCGTCGGCAAAGACACGATCAGCGTCGCTCGGAGACGCGAGGCTCTCGGTCGTCAGCACGACGTGACAACCGGCGTCGAGGCAGGCACTGGCGACCTGGGCGGAGCGCTCCGCGTCCGAGCTCGCGCACACGATGACGACCTCGGGCCGTTCGCGCGCAAGCACCGCAGAGAGGTCCGCGTCGATCACGAGGCCGATACGGCCTTCACCAATCACTTCGCCGAGGTCACGGCCGACTTTGTGCGGATCGGTGTCGGCCACGCCGACGAGCTCGACGCGCGGATCCTCCAGCGAGGCCCGGGCGACCTCGGCGCCGATCCACCCGACTCCGACGACCCCAATTCGAACGCGTTCGATGGGCACGTCCGGAAGGTACACAGACTCGTGTTCTCGAAAAAGAGAACGGCAATCGAAGGATGACGGATCGCGCCTGCTCGGGTATCCATCGCTCATGACCGCACATCTTCTCGTGGTTGGCCTCTTGCTCGGCGCCTCGCCCGAACGCGAAGGAGGCTGGGAGGACGTGTCGAACGAGGACGGCGTACGGGTCGAGCGGCGCACGGTGGAAGGGACCTCGCTGGTCGAATTCAGAGGGCGAGGCCTGGTGGAAGCTCCGCTCCTGGAGGTCGCCGCGGTCATTCGCGACAACGACCGAAAGACGGAGTGGATGGCGAACTGCCAATCCAACTATCCCGTGCGTTGGCGCTCGAGCACTTCGGCGATCGTGTATCACCGCGTCGGCAGCCCGGCCTTCTTCATCAGCGATCGAGATACCGTGATGGACGTGCGGGCCGAGTGGGCCAAAGAAAAACGCGAGCTCACCGTGTCGTTCTTCGCCGTCACGGATCCAAAGACTCCGGTCCGAGACGACGCCGTGCGCATGCCCGAGCTTCGTGGGTTTTGGAGGCTCCGGTACGTGAGCCCCAAACGAACCGACGTAACCTACCAAGTCTTCGCGGACCCCGGTGGCTCATTGCCTCGATGGCTGGTGAATTGGGCTTCGCGAGACATCCCGCTCCACTCGATCGGTGGGTTGAGAGCGCAGGTCACGAAAGCCGGGTACGAGAAGGACCGCGCGATCCTGGAGCTCGCTTTCGACCTGAGCGTGCTCGACCCGGACAAGGTTGCGTCGGAGTCGGCAAAGCCTGAGTCCGAGACGCGAGCGAACTGAGGATGAAAGACCTTCCGGATCCGCGAAAGACGCGGCGGCCTCGCAAAGACAGCGTCGCTCAGCGCACCGAGGCCACCGAGCGGGTGCGTGTCACGAGCTCACCAAAGTCGAAGAAGGCGCCGACGGAAGGCGAACCGTTCGAAGACGACGAAGCCACGGAGCTGCTGAGCTCGGAGCATTTGAAGATCGAGAAGCACACTCATCCTCCGCTCAGTACATCCCAGCCGGGTTTCGTGGAGGTGCGGCGAGGCAACCCAGAAAAGGCGAAGTTGGAGACGACTCAGCGGGTGATTCGGTCTCCCAAGGGTGTCAAGCCGCGCGGAGCCATGGCGCTCAAGGGGACCAAAGCCGCCGGGGCCATGGCCCATAAGCTGCACGTCGATCGGATGGTCGACGAAAACATGCCGGCCACGAAGGTGCCGGCCCTGCGTCTCATCGCGCCTCACTTGGCCCGGTCGACGTTGGGTGCCATCGAGGAGACTCTCCTCGGTCACCTCGAGTCCCGACGAGAGGGTGACGCGGCGATCTCTCCCAAACGAAATCTCGAGCGGCTGATTCATGACGCCGAGTTCGCCGCGCTGGAGCCGCGGGCGCAAGCAGCCTTACTCTCCACGCTCGCCGAAGACCCAGCCGACGCCGACGCCGTCAAAGCCATCGTCAAGCTCGTCGGCTCCGGAGTGCTGAGTAGGGTTCCGGGGAGTGAACGAAGGCTCCTGCTCGAGCTGCTCGGTGCGCTCGCTCCACGAAACCGCAGACTCCTCGCGAGCATCGCGGAGCGCCCGTTGCGTCGAAGAACGGCGCTCGAAGACCACGACGTAGAGGACGGAAGTCTCGTCGCCGCCCTCCATTCATACTTGCTCGGCACCGAGCTCGACCCTCGCATCGAACGCGCCGGGCTCGATCGAGAGACTGCCACCGTCCTCGTACTCTCGACGCTCGCGCACCCTGAACGGCTGCCCTTCGAAGACGGCCCGGCCGGCGTTCTCGGCATCATCGAATATGCGCTGGCCGAAGGATCCCCCGCCGAGTGGCTCCGGCTGTGGGCGCGGCTTTCGAGCGGTGAGTTGGTCGCCGACCTGCCCGGCCGCGGTTCTTTGGATCTAGGGGACCGCCTCGCGACCCTCGGCACCCCCACGTTCAAAGACACCGAGACACCCCTCCGACAGGGCCTCGAGATCGTCGCCGGACTCGCCCATCCGAGGAGCGGACCGACCCGAGAGGCGTTCGCGATGCCTGGAGGTCATGGCATCGACGCCGACATCGTCGCTCGATCCCTCGGTCTGATTTACGGGATCGATTACTCCGTCTTCGCGGGCGCCCGCGCCGCCCGCCGGGCCCTCGAGAGTGCCAGCCCCAACCCGCAGAGAGTACCACCCGCGTTCATTTCCGTGCTGTTCGAAGGCGGCGAGCGCCTCTTCATCTTCGATCACTTGGCCGATCGACTGTACCTACGCGCGCCCCACGGCACGTCCACCAAACCGCGGGGAGCCGTCCGTCTCGACCCTTCGCGCGTCGTGGAAGATCCTTCACGCGGCCTCGAGAGTATCTCGAACGAAGAGCTCGATCAGGTCGCGGGCGTGGCGATCACGCCGCGCAGCTGACTCGTTCAGGGCAGGCAGAGGGCTCCGTACTGGACTTCGATCCGGGAGCCCGGATCAGGGACTGCGCCGCCGTGGAAATCTACGCTGTTCGAGGCGGGGTCGTAGGTCCAGCCGTTCGAACCATCCTGCGGCACGGCCTGGCCGTCGACGCGAACGACCACCGTTCCTCCGTCCGCCAAGCGGCTCAAGGACCAGGCCTCGCGCAAGGCGAAGACGTCCAAACCCATGTTGGCGAGCATCGTGCTCCAAGAGTTGGTGCAGATCGACTCGAATTGACCATTGAGTTGGGAAACCGCGTCGCGATACCGAGTCCCAGCCTCGGCGGTCGCGCACCCGCCCGGCACGGGCCCGGCGATGGCGGAGACCTGGACGAGCTGTGGATTTCGGAATCCCTTGATGTTCCTGAAGAAGTCTACGTACAGGTTCACGGAGCCGGGAGACTGGTCCTCTTCGTCACTCACCATGATGACCGCGAGCCGCGCGTCGTCGCGCAAGAAGCCGGCGTTCTCGACGTCGATCTTCGGATGGTCGAGGGCCGCGCGAGCGGCCTGAAGCGCGGCCTCCGCCTCGTCCGAGCCGCCTGGGTTGGGCCGGCGATTTCCGTTCGGTGGGTTGGTGACTCGCGAGGCACACTGGAAAGCCGCCTCTCGGTTGCTATCGCCCGACTTGATGATTTTGCTGAAACCGTTGCAGGCCCAAAGGTCGCCGGCGATCGCATCGTTGATCTCGGTGGTGGTGACGCCGATTTGGTAGTCGACCCCGCCCAGGCTGTCCGCGAACTGGACGAAGGACTGGAAGTTGGCGGCGAGCGCGCTCTGCTCCTCGTCCATCGAGCCCGAGTCGTCGACGACCCACAGTATGTCCACCTTGTTCTCGGAGAGCTGGGCGAAGGTATCCGTCTGTGCAGAGTTCGGCGTACCCACGCCATGCAGCGGCACGGTCGTCTCGATCGTCACGTTGTTGGAGATGACCAGGAGCCCGTTGTGGTCGGGTGGATTGATGCGAGTCGGGAAAAATCGGACGGTGACTTCGGCGTTCCCGCCTGGCGAGACCGAGAATGCGTACGGAGCGGCGACGGGGTTGCCTGCCCCATCCCGAACCGACGTGATCCTGAACTGCGGGTCGGACGTCGCGTCGATACGCACCTCGGTGACGTCCAAAGACCCCGAACCGGAGTTGTAGATGCGGACCTCCCGGGTCTCCGACCCACAGGTGCTGGGTTGGCCGGGCTGCGCCGCATCCCAAGTCACGAGTCCAAAGTCGATCGAATCCGGAATCACGTCGATGCTCGGCACGACCGCGCTCGCGCTGATGCCAATTCGATAGGCCGTGGTGGTCAGACCCGTGCCAGCGACGTTGACCGTCACCTTGTTGCGGAGCGGTGTGTAACCGAACTGCTGGGAGAAGGGGTTCGAGGCCACGTGAGTCGGGTGGAAGGTGACATCCACGGTCTCTGTCGCGCCCGGGGCGACCGTAGCGGGCAAGGTTCGCGGCGTCGTGACCGTGAACTCGCCCGGCTCGGCAAGATCCGCAGACTGCGACACGAGCTGACAGTCCGTGTTGCCGATGTTCGTCACGCGAATCGACTGGGTCTTCGAATAACCGATGTTCACGCTGCCGAATTGGAGCGTCCCGTCGACGACGGACCGATAGAGCGCGCCTTGATTTCCAAAAGGCTGCACGTCCAAGGCACACACGGGCGTGCCACCGCCTTGCGCCACTAAGGTCACATGATTGGTCGCCCCCGGCGCAGGCTCGTCCGAGGTCACGTCGAAAGCCGAGGAGTCTTGTTGGGGCGTCGCCACCTGAGGCGCGGTGTACCGAATGTGCAGATCCAAGGTGGCACCCGAAGCGACCGTAAACGGCAGCGTCGGCTTGTTCACGAACGCAAACCCACCGCTCGGATCGGTCAGCGCGGTGACCGTACAAACATTGGCGCCAATACTCGCGAGCGTCACCGTTCGGTCGAGTGATCCGCCGGCAGCCACGGTTCCGAAATTCACGTTGGCCGGGACCGCCTGAAGGTCACAGGTCGCGGCGCGCCCGCGCAACGGAATCCACGAGTTCGATCCGCCCGCGGTCGCATAACGCAGACCGCCCTTGTGATCGCCCGGAGACGTGGGGCTGTAAGAGATGACGCCCTCCGAGTACTCACCCACGGGCAACACACCGGTCCGGAACGGCGTACCTACGGCGAACTCGGGCCCGGTGACGAACGGGTGCCCGGCGGTCCGTTCGAGATCGGCTGTTCCGAGATCGACCGGATCGGTCCCGCACGAAACCAAACGAGCGGTCTTCGATGACGTCGCACCCACGTCGACCGCGCCGAAGTCGACCAGCGCAGCGTTCACGCACGTCGCGCCGTCCATGACGCAAAAGCACAGAGCGGGACCTGCGCCCACGCCTTCGATGGGCACTTCGATCGCTCCGTTTTGCGCATCGCCCGAGCTGATCTTGACGACGCCGGTGTCCTGACCGCCGTCGACGGGAGCGTAGGTGACGACGACCTCGTAGGATTCGCCAGGCCGAAGCACCTTGCAGAGGTTGGTCAATGGGCAGTCCGTGACACCTTCAGGAAGCGACGTGGCCTGGGGCGCGCAGTACTCCGTCGAGAGAGACTCGAGCTTGATGTCGCGCAGATCGAGGTCACCTCCGCCGACGTTCTCGATGTGGATCGTCTGATTTGCGGTCTGGCCCCGAGACACGTTGCCGTACGAGATGCGCGCGTTCGCATCGCACTGATCGCCTACGCACACTTTGATTTTTCCGAGGCCCGCGGAAAGCAAGATGCGCGCTTCGCCGCGATTTGGATCGTCCGACTTCACGACGAGCTCGACGCCGTCGGACTCCGAGTCCGCCGACTGATACGCCACCTTCACCACGATTCCAGGAGGTGAGGTCGGCTCTCGATTTGCCGGAATTGCGGTGGGAACGCTCAGCGGTGTCGATCCGTCGGAGCTGAAGATGGAGATCGTGTACTCGGGGTCGGGCTGGGACAGCTCGATCGACTCGACCAAAAGCGGAGCGGTGCCGGTCGAGCGGATCTCGAACACGCGCTCACCCCGCGAGCCAAAATCGGTCTGAGCACCGGCGGGGAAGTCGTCCGGAATTCGCCGTTTCACGAGCGCTTCGGAGCAAGGATCCTTTTCGAGCACCGTGAGCGTCATGACGGTGGAGACCTGCTGGATTCCTTCCTCGTCACACGAACAGCGCGGAAGCAGGCCGACCATGAGGAGCCCAAGCGAAGTCGCGAGCGAGCTCGGATGAGACGCGGTGAATCGGAGTCGTTTCGAAGTTTGCATGAATGATAGACCGCGGGCACACCCGCGCTTCTCTTGTGCCGGTTTGAGTCGAGCTACGCCCTCGGCCGGTCTCCCGATGCCACTCCCCCGTACCCTTCTGGATCCGGGCGCGAGGGCCGAGTACGCTAGCGCGGTCGGTGCGCGTCCGCGGTCCCCTCCTGCTTCTCCTCGCGCTCGGGTGCGCAACCGCGGACACGGGCGGGTGGGGCGACGGACCGTCCCGTCCCGTCACGCTTTGTGGAGTGTCGACTTCCTCCAGCGCGCTTTCTCGCTGCGACTCCGGCGCCTTGTCCAGTGGCTCGGCGCTCGGCTTGATCGCTCGCCCCGGCTTGATCTCTCGCCCCATCGGGCTCGGGTTGATCGGCGCCCGCAGAATCGTCTCCATCGATGGGCCTGCCAAACCTGACGACGAACAGCTCCCAGACGTGGACACCGTCGCGTACGCGATCGAGCGACGGCTGCCTCAGTTCGCGAACGAACGAAGAATGCTCTGCACGCGACTTTCGCCTCGGGCCCAAACCTGGCCGCTCGAGCTCGAGACCGCGTGGCGACGCTTCCTCGACGACATGCACGATGATCTCGCCAAGGTCCCGCTCGGAGAGCTTCCTCGTCGCGTGCTCGTTCAGACCCGCGTCGCTGCGGAGTTCGAACACGACCTGTCCGTACGCGGCTTCGGACCCGCGCCCGAACAAATAGAAGCAGGCGTCAAACGACTGTTTCGAATGGTCACGCTCCACATGTTGGCCAACGCGGAGATCAACGGGCTGACGCCACGACCGCCGCCCGGCCACATCGCCTGGCCCGTGAGCCCCGTGCTCATCACCAGCTACTTCGGCTACCGCAAGGATCCGGTGCACGAAGCGGGAGAAGGGGACGACGTACGCTTCCATCGTGGCCTCGATCTCGGCGGTCGCAAAGGCGATCCCGTCTACGCCGCAGCGCAAGGTCGCGTGATCCACGCCGGATGGCTCGGCGGCTATGGGCTCACCATCATCCTTCAACACGAAGGCGGCCTCTCGACCGTTTATGGCCATCTCTCTCGCGCGCTCGTCGATCTCGGTGACGAAGCAGAGGAGGCGAGCGCCATCGGACTCGTCGGCGCGAGCGGACGAGCCACGGGTCCACATCTGCATTTCGAAGTGCGCCGCGACGGTACGTCCGTCGACCCGCTCGACGTGATCGGCTCCGCGCTCGGTGGCGTTGCTCAGCGGGAATCCTTAGAGCTTCAGCGAGTTGCGAGCCGATGACGTCCGAGCCTATCGCCTCTCCGATCGCCGGGCTCTTGGCGCGCGCAGCCGAAGTAGTGCCTGGCCCAGACGCGAACCGCCGGTTCTCCGAGCTCCGCGAGCAGACGCTCGCGGCTCACGGCTTCGTCGCGCTGTTGGAGTTCGTGCTGCCGGAGACGGACCCGTGGCGTGATCTAATCGGGCGCGTCGTGCCTCGACTCGCGCGACTCGTGGGCGATCGCGGCCATCCGTTCCCGGGAGCGCCCTTCATGATCGTGCCTCTTTGGTATGGAACGTCGGCCTACGTCTTCGTGGCCAACGAGCTGTTCGTTCACATCGCGGAGCTCGAAGGCATCACACTCGACGTCCTCGAAGCGCGCGCCCGTGGCCCGCGGTTGGCGTTGGGGCCCGGCTCGACCTGACGTTTGGAGACCTGACGTTTGGAGACCTCGTCTCTTCGGTCAGTCTGAAATCCCAAACTCGTGCGACCGCGGTCCTTCGTCCGAAAATCGCATCCATCGTCCGAAAATCGCGAAAACCGGAGCTCGAGATCGCGTGGCCTTCGATCCTCATAGCGGCGCGGACTTTGCTTTCGTGCGCGACGTGCTCGCGACTCTTCATTCATCTACTCTGATCGGCGTTCGTGCGGATCCCATCGAAATCGAGGTGGAGTTCGCGCAAGGTCTACCGCTGTTCACCATCATCGGACTCGCAGATACGGCGGTGCAGGAGGCGCGTTTTCGGATCCAGTGCGCGCTCAGAGCGACCGGAATCGAGATTCCGAGAAAACGAGTGACGCTGAATCTCGCGCCGGCCTCGATCAGAAAAGACGGCGCCGCGCTGGATCTGCCGATGGCCCTCGGTCTGTTGGTCGCTGCGGAGCGACTCGCGCCAGAGTGTCTTACCGGAACCCTCGTGCTCGGCGAGCTCGCGCTCTCCGGCGCCGTTCGTCCGGTCCGAGGGATCGTATCGGCGGCCGCGCTCGCTCGAAGGCTCGGCCTGAGTCGCATCATCGTGCCTCCTGAAAACGCGGCCGAAGCTCTCGCCGTCGGAGGGCTCGAAGTATTGGCGCCCAAGGATCTGGGCGCACTCATGGACCACCTCGAGGGTCGCCAAGCGCTCGGTGCACCAACGATCACGACACCCCGACCCATGATCACGTCGTCGCTGGATCTCAGCGACATTCGAGGTCAGGCCGGAGCTCGAAGAGCGCTGGAAATCGCCGCAGCCGGAGGTCACAACGTCTTGTTCGTGGGTCCACCCGGCAGCGGAAAGACGATGCTCGCGCGAAGGCTCCCCGGAATCCTTCCTCCGATGACCCATGCCGAGCAGATCGAGGTGACCGAGGTCTGGTCAGCCGCGGGCCTCACCATGAATGGGCATGGTCTGGTCACCGAGCGTCCGTTTCGAGCGCCTCATCCGAGTATCAGCGAGGCTGGTCTCGTCGGCGGCGGACCCACCGTTCGACCGGGCGAGATTTCGCTGTCGCATCGAGGCGTGCTGTTTCTAGACGAGATGCCCGAGATCCCGAGGCGCGTGCTCGAAGCGTTGCGACAACCGCTCGAAGATCGAGAGGTCGTGATCTCGCGCGCGCGACAGTTCGTGAGGCTGCCGGCCGCGTTCCAACTCGTGGCGGCAGCCAACCCATGTCCTTGCGGATGGTTCGGTGACGCGCTTCGAAGCTGTCGCTGCTCGGCGATCGACGTACAGAAGTATGCGGGCCGCATCTCCGGGCCGCTCATCGATCGCATCGACCTGGTCGTTTCGGTGGAGACCTTGGCTCCCGCTGAGATCCTGACCGAGCGGGTTCGTTGGGACTCCGACGATTCCTCTCGAGTGCGGGCGCGCGTGACTCGCGCGCGTGAGCTCGCGTTCGCTCGCGGCGTGCGAGAGAACGCGTCACTCACGCGAGCTCGGCTGGAGTCGAGCGGAACGGTCACGAGCGGGGCGCGAGACACGCTCACGCGGGCCGCCGAGAAGCTGCGATTGTCCGCGCGAGTCATCGACAGAGTGCTGAAGATCGGCCGTACGATCGCGGATCTCTCTTCGGAGTCGGAGGTCCGGGAGTCGGCGATTCTAGAAGCGCTGACCTACCGCGCGCCGTCTTCGTGGGCGAGCGGGTCACGGACGACTTCGGACGTCGGGCTGAGTCGATGAGGATCTCCCGTCGACGGTCCTCGAGCGGGACTTCCTCGTTCACCTGATCGGATGTTGAGTATTGAGTATGAATCTGCGGGTGAATCCGTCCGTGTGGTGAATGATAGAGTGGTGCTTCGCCGTGAGCACGGAGGTGTTGTGCAAGTTGGAGAGATGGACGTGCCGACACGGCTCGCGCCGTCGGCACGGGAGTGAGGACAAAGGGTGAGGCTCGACCTTGGAGGTCGACTCAGAAGTCTCGGGAAGGAAGTCAGTGGCCGGGAATGTCCCGACTACAACTCAGCCCTGTTTCTTCTTGCGGCGCGCTTCCCACATCTTGCGGGCGCGCTCGGCGGCCTGGCGGCGGGACTCTTCGCTCCAATTCGGCTTCTTGCGGTCACCCTCGGACGCCGAGGCGACCTCCTGAGTCTTGGCGGGCTTCTCTTCGGCCTTGGAGCGCTTGCGCGGAGCCTTGGGGGGCACGGGCTTGGCCTCGACCGCGGCCTTCGGCGGACGTCCGGGCTTCTTTCCCGAACCCTTCGGCCGACCGGGGCCGCGCTTCACCGGCGCGTCACCCTTGAGAGCTCCGACGAGACTCTCGAGTGCCTTGATGTGACCATCGAGTTGCGTACGCTCGCTGCGGAACTTTTCGAGTACCGCCGCGAGGTCCTTGGTGGTTTGTGCGAGTGCGGACATGTTGTGGCGTTATCGCATGCTCAGATCGATCTCGCAATGACTCTCGATCGATTAATCGAAAAAAAATTCTCGAGAACGGATCGGTCGACGGATCGGAGGACCGACCCTCGGCGAATTTTCGAGCCTCTAGGGATCGTTTCTAGGGATTCTCGGACCGCCATGGCCCATTCCGGGTCGGCCGCCTCGAACTCGCAGATCGCTCCGTTCTCATCGTTTGAATCATTCTGTGCCCGAATTCGAGGGTAGATGACTGGGCCCTTGGGACCTTCTGGATCCGGCGTCGACGCCTGCGATCGATCTCAGGCGGCTCGCGACGCCTCCGAAAAGGGGAGGACGGGGAAATTTTCCGCGAGAACCACGACGCCACCCGAGGCGGAGTTGGCGATCTCATGACGCACTCCGCATGACGCACTCCGCATGAATTTCGTGAAAAGCGTTTTCGGATCATCGTCCGAAATTCGGACGTCGGAGGGCCGGGCGCGCGCGCTTTCGACCTCGCTCGAGCGGCACGTGAGTTGCGAAGGGGCGAGGAGTTCGCGGCGGATCTCCGGGGTCGGCGCAATTCCGCGCCTTCGCTTTCGGGTCAGGGTCCGTCGCCTGGGAGTTCATATGTCGATGAAGGACAAGCTCAAGACGGTCGCGCAAGCCATGGGGGAGATCGAAAAGCAGTTCGGGCGAGGTGCGATCATGTGGCTCGGCGGGGAGAGCTCGACGGTGCAGGGTTCGGTTTCGGTGATCCCGAGTGGGTCGGTGGGAGTGGATCGCGCGCTCGGCGTCGGCGGCCTCCCGCGCGGGCGAATCGTAGAAGTCTTCGGTCCGGAGTCGTCCGGAAAGACCACCTTCGCGCTCCACGCGATCGCCGAGGTACAGAAATTGGGCGGAATCGCCGCCTTCATCGACGCGGAGCACGCGCTCGATCCGAGGTACGCCAGGTCGCTCGGGATCGACCTCGAGAGGTTGTTGGTATCTCAGCCGGACTCCGGTGAGCAGGCGCTCGAGATCTGCGAGAGCCTGGTGAGGAGCTCCGCGGTCGATCTCATCGTGGTGGACTCCGTCGCGGCCTTGGTGCCCAAGGCCGAGCTCGAGGGGAGCATGGGCGACGCGCACGTCGGGCTCCAGGCTAGGCTGATGTCGCAAGCCATGCGGAAGCTCACCGGTCAGATCTCGAAGACCGGCTCGTCGATCCTCTTCATCAATCAGACTCGGCAGAAAATCGGCGTGATGTTCGGCTCGCCGGAGACGACGACGGGAGGCACCGCGCTGAAATTCTACGCGTCGGTGAGGTTGGAAGTTCGGCGGATCGGCACGGTCAAAGACGGAGAGGTCGTGACTGGCAGTCGCGTTCGCGCGAAGGTGGTGAAGAACAAGTTGGCGCCGCCCTTTCGGGAGGCCGAGTTCGACATCATGTACGGCGGCGGGATCTCCACCGCGTGCGAGTTGTTGGACATGGGCGTCGAGCGTGGCCTCGTAGAGAAGTCAGGCGCGTGGTACTCCTTGCTCGACACGCGCATCGGCCAGGGTCGGGAGCGCTCCCGAGTCTGGCTCGAGCAGCGTCCCGTCCTCATGGAGAGACTGCGCACCGCGCTGTTGTCCGAAGACCTCGACCGCTCCGTGCTCGGGTCGCCGACCTCCTGGGAGCCCGAGGCCACCCCGGAAGGCGACTCAAGCGCTGCGAAGCCAGATGCTCCCGTCGGTCGCAACGGAGTCTTCTCCGAAGTCTCCTCGATGACTGCGCAGGCTTCTTGAAGCGCTCCTCGCTCGGCAAGTCGTGAGGAGGATTGGATTGCTTCGTTCGGACGAGAGGAGAAATTTCGCTGCGTCAGCGACCGGACCAACTCGCCCAGTCAAAGACCAAGCGAACTTTCCGACCGAGTCCGAGCGCAGCGACGAACCAATTCACGCGTCCGCTTTGCGGCGCGCTTCCCACATTCGACGGGAACGCTCGGCAGCCTGACGGCGAGCCTCCTCGCTCCAGACCGGCCTCTTTCGCGACTTCGCCGGAGCCTCGGCCGGAGCCGCAACCGCTACGACCGCCTTCGGCTTGCGACCGCGCTTCTTCGGCGCGGCTTCCGCCGAGCTCGCTTTGGCGCCGGTGAACGCACCAATCTGTTGATCCATGGCCCGAGCCTCAGCTCGGAGTACTTCGAGTGCTCTCTCGAGCACGGGGACGACATCATCGAACCGCATGAAGACGCACTAACCTCATTTAGGGTCGAATCGCAATGGCTTCGTTTGGGTGAGATCATTTTTTTTTCATTTCCGGTGCGATCCACTCCAGGCCGGGAGTCATCGCCGGCCTCATCCGGGAGCCACCGGCATGGGTCGCGCGGAGTCAGCCGAGCTACGATCGCTCGAAAGAGGAGTTTCGAGTCATTTCCCGAACGCTTTGGTTCGAATCAGACAAACCTTGCCTCCAGAGCCCAGTGAGTGACCGCCGGATCTCAGGTCAGGCCACCCGAAGGGTTCGCGCCGCCGAGGAGCTCGCGGGCCACCACCATGCGCTGGATTTGGGACGTACCTTCGTAGATTTGGATGAGCTTTGCGTCCCGCATCAGCTTCTCCACCGGGTACTCGCGGCTGTACCCATAGCCGCCAAACACCTGGACCGCGTTCGTGGCGATTTCCATCCCAAAGTCCGCCGCGAGCGCCTTGGCGTACGAGCTAATCAAGGTGTTCCGCTCGCCTCGATCCAAGATCCACGCGGACTGAAAGACCAACAGACGAGCCGCTTGGAGCTTCATCGCCATTTCCGCGATCATGAACTGGATCGCTTGGAACTGAGCGATCGGTTGGCCAAACGCCTTCCTCTCCTGACTGTAGGCCGCCGCGTGCTCCATGGCCTTGCGCGCGATACCCACGGCGAACGCCGCCGTCAGCGGCCGCGAACAATCCAACGTCTTCATGGCGAGCTTGAAACCCTCGCCTTCCAAACCGATCCGATTCGATTTCGGAACTCGGACCTCATCGAAGGTCAGACCAATCGTGTCCGACGCATTCTGACCCATTTTACGCTCGGGCTTCCCGCGAGAAATGCCCGCCGCGTCGCCTGGAACGACCACGCACGTGATTCCCTTGTGACCAGACGCGGGATCAGTCTTGCCGAACAGCGTGAACTGCTCGGCATACGACCCATTCGTGATCCACATCTTCGAACCCGAGATCACGTACTCGTCGCCGTCCGATCGAATCGTGGTCTTCATGCCGGCGACATCCGAGCCGGCGTTGGGTTCGGTCAGCGCGAAGCTCGCAAACACCGGCTTCTCGGTGAAGGGTCGCACGAATCGCTCCTTTTGCTCGGCTGTCGCTCCAAGCAGGATCGGAAGGAGCGCCAAGTCGTTGGCGATCATCGAAGTCGCCATTCCGACACATCCGGCGGCGAGCTCCTCGGCCACGACGACTTCGCTGACTACGTCGAGGCCGACTCCGCCGAGCTCCGCCGGAACGCCGAGGTTGAGGAGTCCGAGTCCGTGAGCCTGCTCGAACACCTCCTTCGGGAATCGGTGGTTCTCGTCGCACTCGGCAGCGACCGGAGTCATGACTTCGTTCGCGAACTGTCGCGCGACGCGCTGAAGCTCCTTTTGTTCGGGGGTGAGGGAGAAGTCGATCATGCCCCGTGTCTATTACAGGACTCGATCGGAATCGATCGGACGATCGAGTGTGCGACGATTGATCTCGCGAAGCCGAGTTCGATCTTGGTCGACGACACGCGAAAGGTCGGCGGATCGCCAGCCGCCGCTGCACTCCTTCAACTGGGTGGCACGTTCGGGTCGCGCCGGGTCAGGCCCGCGAGGATGAAGTCGGAGATCTCATCGGCGACTTCGAAGAGAGCCCGGCGGGGCCGTGACGCGTCGAGCACCCAGCTCAAAGAGATCTCGTCGATCGCTCCGAACAGAGCTCGCGCGATGACCGGAGGATGGAGTGACTTCCGAAAAACCCCGGCGGATTGACCTTCGTCGATGATGGACGAGAGGAGCGCGAGGTATCGCGCGAAACCAAGCGCGGCTCCAGAGGCCCTCAAGAACCGCGCACTCTGCCGAATCTCCACGGTGAGAATTTGCATGAGCTTCGGCTGCTGCTCGACCAGCGCGAGGTGCTCGGACACATATCGGCGGATCTTGGCTTCGGGGGACGCGGGCTCCGAGGCAATCGCAGAGAGGCGCGCAACGATTTCGCTCATCTTCTCTCGAAACAACGACAGCAGGAGATCGTCCTTGGACTTGAAATAGAGATAGATAGTACCGTCCGCGACTCCCGCGCGCTCCGCCACGTCACATACTCGGGCCCCAAAGAATCCTTGCTCCGCGAACACCTCGACCGCTGCTTCGATGATGCGCTGTCGGGTGTCTTCCTTCGAGGTACGTTTGATCGTCACTTTGTGGCCCGGCTCTCTGTCGCTCCGTCCGAGCGCGGGAGTCAATCGCCTGTGCTTCTCTGCAGACTCAACGGCCATACGAGAGGGAGACCTGAAAGCCCTCAAAGGTCTCTGCTCCGTGGCGAGTCGATGAAAATCCGATCCGGCCGAAGCCCGAAACCGTGGCCTCGAGCCCAACTCGGACGCTCACTGCGAAGTCCCGCGCATCATCGGAGAGATACAGCAGAGGAGTCAGCAGGACGGCGAACAACGGTCGGACCGGCCAAAGAGGCCAAGTCAGCTCGGCCCCGAGCTCCACCGGCAAGATGAACTGCGGATTCAGAGATGGGTCGACGATCGTCCGAACCACCTCGAGCCCAAACAGCACGAAGAGCGGCCCGAACGTATGAATGCGAACGTCGAAGCCCGCTCCGATTCCGAGCTCCTCGGATACGTCCGGCGAGCACACGTTCTGCCCGAGGCAGGCGCGGAGCGGCCGATCGAAGATCCCAGTCCAGACACTCAGCTTGGGCTCTGCAGCCACGGCCGGAGGGTACGGGGCGTCCGCGGGTCGAGCTTGCCAAGGTTCGGCGGCCGACGTTCGCGCACCCACCAGAGCGGTCAGCGCGAAGAAGATACATCCGCGGAGCGTCACCAAGAGCTCACGCCGGAAGCGACAGCAGCACCCGAACCGACTTCGAGACGGAGTCGAACAACTCGCTCGAAACGGCCTTCCCATCCAGAAAGCCTTGAACGAAGAGTCCGTCGAAGAGCGCCAAGATCATCGCGGCGAGGTGCTCGGGAGGGATCTTTGGTTGGAAGTGCCCACTTTCGATTCCGGCCTGGACGACCATCCCGATCGACGATCGGTATCCAAGGTACATCTTCTGAAACCGCTGCTTCACCTTCTCGTTGGCGTCGGCCGTTTCGAGGAGCAGTCCCAGCAACAAGCGCAAGGTGTCCGGGCGTTCCACCGCCAATACTCGGTACTGCTCGAACAACTTCATGAGCTGAAGCACTGGGTCGGGTTGCGCGAGAATTTGAGCTCCGGCCTCGACTTCCCAGTCGCTCATCGCTCGGTCCACGACTGTGAAGAGCAGATCTTCCTTGTTCTCGAAATGCCAGAAGATGGAGCTCTTGCTGGTCTCTGCCTCCTTGGCGATGAGGTCGAGTGATGTGCCCGCGTACCCCCGGGTCGCAAACAGGCGAGTCGTGACGTCGACGATCGCTTGGCGGGTCTGCTGACCCTGGTCCTTTTTTGGGCGTTGCACTCTAGTTTCTGTACCAAGTGGTCAGTCGAGAGACAAGGAGGCTCGACTCGAGACCGCTTCCTCGGTAGTCGGTCTTCGTGTCCAAACGATGGAAAGCCGCCCTGATCGGCGGGAGTGGGTACGGAGGCGGCGAGATCATTCGCCGGCTCGCGATTCATCCGGATGTGGAGCTCATCCGGGTCGCGAGTATCGATTTCGTCGGGGAGCCGGTCTCGGCGGCCCATCCGAACCTCGAAGGTCTCTCCGAGCTTCGGTTCGAGAATCTCTCGGCCAAGGAAGCGGCGGCCGGAGCGGACGTAGTGTTCCTGGGTCTGCCGCACAAAGTGTCGGCCCACAAGGTCGCCGAGCTGGTGGAGCTCGGCGTGCGCATCATCGATCTCTCTGGAGACTTCAGGCTGAAGGACGTCGCCGCCTACGAAAAGTACTACGGAACCCAACATCCTTGTCCGGAGCTGGTGACGAGGTTCGTGTACGGGCTCCCGGAGCTCTTTCGGGAAGAAATTCGAAGCGCCCGGTTCGTCGCATCCCCAGGGTGCTTCGCGACCACCATCCAGCTCGGACTCTATCCCATGGCCAAGCAGGGTTGGTTGATCGGCGGGGTGGAGACGGTGGGAATGACGGGGTCGAGCGGCAGCGGAGTGGCTCCGAGCGCGGGCACTCATCACCCCGTGCGGGCCGTGAACTTGAAGAGTTACAAGACGTTGGATCACCAACATGTTCCTGAGATCGTGGAGAGTCTCGCGCGCGTGGGCGCGACGAACCTCGACCTTCGTTTCGTACCCGTCTCGGCCCCACTCTCTCGCGGAATTCTCGCGACCTCCTTCGTCCATGTGGATCTCTCCGTGTCCAAGGAGGCCATCAAGGAGTCATTCGCGCGCACTTACGAAGGGGAGAAGTTCGTTCGAGCTCCAAAGAAGCGTCAGCCGGAGGTCGCTGCCGTTTCGGGGTCGAACCACGTCGAAGTGGGAGTGGTCGTCGGCGAAGTGTTCGAAGGAAAGCGCACGGTCACCTGCATCAGCGCCCTCGACAACCTCATCAAAGGGGGCGCGGGCCAGGCGATTCAGTCCATGAACCTCATGCTCGGTCTCGACGAATCGGCCTCGCTCCAAGACCCAGGGAGCTGGCCATGAGTCGCACCGTCGTCATCAAATTGGGTGGAGAGCTGATCTCGTCGGAGCGCGAAGTCGAAGCGCGAGCGATCGCGAAAGATGTCGCGGCGATCGCGAAGACCGATCGGGTCGTGGTGGTACACGGCGGAGGTCCTCAGACCACGACACTTCAGGAGTCTCTTGGTCAAAAGCCCGTGATCGTCGCGGGCCGACGAGTCACCGATGACGCGGCGCTCGATGCCATCAAGATGATCGTCGCCGGCAAGCTCAACGTAGATTTGTGCAGTCTCTTGAGGAGCGAAGGGGTGAATGCGGTCGGCCTTCATGGCGTCTCGGGGCGGGTGATCGCAGCAGAGAAGCGCCCGCCCCGCGTCGTGAGCGGAGGTGGAGACCAGCTGATCGATTTTCTCCACGTCGGTGACGTCGTGGGTCTGAATCGATCGCTGCTCGAGCTCTTGTCGTCGGCGGGGTACGTGCCGGTGCTCGCTTGCATCGGGAGCGATGCGTCAGGCCGGGCTTACAATATCAACGCGGACGCGGTGGCGTCGGCGGTCGCCGGGGGCCTCGAGGCGGACGCGCTCGTGTTGGTCACCAATACACCGGGCGTGTTGAAGGACGCCAAGGATCCCTCGACCCGAATGCCCAGGCTATCGGTCGCGCAAGCGCGTGCGGCCATCGCGGACGGAACGATCGCCGGCGGAATGATTCCGAAAGTCGAGGAAGCGTTTGGCGCGCTCGACAAAGGTGTGAAGAGCGTCCGCGTCGTGGGCCGGGTCGGGGCGGGAGACCTCGAGCGCGCGCTGCTCGCGGACGGCTCCGCGGGCACGACCTTCGTGCCCTAGGGGTCGCGCTCGACGATCGTTTGAGCTCAAGCTTTCTTGCCGAGCTTGCGGAGGGCGCGCTCGCGTTCTTTGCGCCCGTTCTTCGAAGCGAGCTTCTGCTCGGGAGTCAGCTTTTTCGGGCGATCCGACAGTCGTTGTCGAGCGAGGTCGAGGAGGCGGGCCTTCGAGAAGGTGGCCAGCTTGTTGCGAAAGATCTCGTCGGCCGTGAGGCCGGCGGTCTTCCTCGCGCTCATCAAGTGCTCGACGAGCTTGGTTCGATCGCCGAAGCGCTCACGGACCTTCTGTTCGACCTGGTACAGGTGCAGGAGCTTCTTGTTGGAGAGCGACGAGAGTCGACCTTTGAGCTTCTCGGGTCCTTCTCCGGCGAGGTCGTCGACCAGCGGAGCCAGCTTTTCGACGAGCGCTTTTTTGCCGCCGAAGGTCTTGTTCACCACGGCAGCGGGTGCGGGCTTCATTCTTGTTCCTCCAGTGCGCGCCAGGGCATGCCCCGGCATGGCGTTGGGTTGGCTACTCGATGCGAGCAAAGAGTGCAAGCGGGGCGTGACGCCCGCCCAAGCCAACGACACCGACGAGCATGCTGTGGAATCTCATTCGCTCGGGCCTTCCCGAACTGCAGAGTCACATCGACACCCAAAACGGACCCCATCGCCCGCCGCTCGACGCCCTTGGACGCGGCGAATCGAGGTTGAGCCTCGATGGCCAACCTGGAACAATGGACCGTGTTTCGCGCCTCGGACGCGAATCCCTGGGACGTCTCGGAATGAAAAACAGAGCCGCTTTGCTCATGCTCCTCGTGACCGCTGGCTGCGTCGGCGACACCCCCGGCGGGTCGATGGGGCCGCCCGATCCGTCTCGGATCGTCGTGTTCTACCAGCTCGACGGGCTCGTCCGCGGCCGAGGTTCCCCAGGGGCACTCGGCTCCGAGGCCAAGTACGTCTACGTCGCCGCCCATCCCTCCGAAACCGTGACCGTCCCCGAAGTCTCCGAAGACGGTTCGTTCTTCTTCTCCATCTCCGCGAGCTCCCGGGACCTGCTCGAAGTCGCCGGCGCTCGGGACTTGCAGGGCTCGGAGCGCGGCACTTCGATCTTCGTCTCGATCCCACCCACCCCGCTTCCCGAGGTCGACTACATCTGCTGTATCAGCGAAGGGGCCTCGCGCGGAAACTGCCAACCCGCCGACGCCGAGCGAATCTGCAGCGCGAGCGGCGCGATCATCAACCCGTGCACCAGCGATCGCGAGTGCGCGCAGTTCTCGGGCAATTCGATCAGCCTGGCCGAAGGTGCGATCACGATCTCCCCACCCGACGAAGACGGTCGCTCGATCATCGGCGCGTCTGGAAAGCTGCCGCCGTTCGCGTTGGTGAGCATCGAGAATCGCGGGCAGAGCGGCGTAGGCGGAGTGCTCCCGCGTTTTCGCACCGGCGCGATCACGTCCGACGACGGGAGCTTCTCGGTCCGAGCGTTCGCGCGGGCCGACGACGAGTTCGTCTTCCAGGTACACGACTACGAAGGTTATCGCTCGCTGCGCCACGCCGTGTACGTGCCCGACGCCGATCTGATCGGGCTCGATGTCGTCGGCGTGTTTCCTTACGCGCCGTTGGGCGAGGGGCGACTCGGCAGGGTCGCGGTGCGCTACGCGCCAGCAGGCCGTGACGGCCTCGGAATCTGTCCGGACAGCGATGAAGGTCCCGCGCTCTGCTTCAGCGGGGGCAAGGTCGGCGACGGCAAGGTCGACGGAGGCCTCGACTTCGACATGATTCGCATCAACCAGTTCAAGATCGGCGATTCGGTCGTCGACGACCTCCGGCCTGCGGAGACGTCCCCGCTGACGTTCCCGGCGAACAAGTTCACCGACGGAGACGTCCTCGGTGGCCCGCAGACGATGATGTTGGTGATCGAGCTCTCGCTCGAAGCCTTCGTGAAGGGCCGGGCCATCGGCCAAACCGC
The DNA here is from genome assembly GCA_964463485.1 of uncultured Myxococcales bacterium. GTDB lineage: Bacteria > Myxococcota > Kuafuiibacteriia > Kuafuiibacteriales > Kuafuiibacteriaceae > CAYXDO01. Next base: position 64,739 of record CAYXDO010000010.1, read on the forward strand.
AGGCCCCGGCGCCGACTTCCTCGCGATGATGTCGGCGGCTCGATATTTCGTCAGCTCCTTGAGAGCTCGCGACCAACTAGGCCTGGTAGTGTTTGGCTTGGACGCGGAGTCCCAAGTCTTCTCCGAGCCGACCTCCGATCGGGCCGCGCTCTTCGCCGCTCTCGATCGCGCGGCTCGCGAAGCCGAGCTCGCCGCGTCCGTGCCCAATCGAAATCGGTTCTTCCGCGGCTTGCTTGGAGCTGGAGAGAAGCTGGCGAGCATTCCGCGTCTGGAGCGCGGATCGATCGTCGCGCTGTTGTTGTCCGACCCGCGGGACACGCTCGAGGTCTTCCAGGACGTGATCAACATCGTCACTCCCGACCCAGACACGGGTGAAGCGGGCTTTCCGGTGTACATCGTGTCCGCTGGGCTGCAGAACGCGTACCGCGCTACGGAGATCAACGACGTGGCGCAATTCAGCTTGGGTTCTTATGTGAATGCTGTGGACGGATCCGGGCTGTTTCAGGCGGTGGCGGAGCTCACCGGACGTGTCTCTGGCGCGTATATCCTCGTCTACGACCTCACCGTGCCCCTCGGAGTCGGGAAGACGCCGGCCGTCGAGGTCGACGCCGAGCTGACGCTGCCCCAAGCCGATGGGAACCCAAAGACAGTCTCGGGCGTTTTCCAAGGCACCCTCGAGGTGCGAGACGCGCCAGGCCCGTGACCAAACGCGTTCCCGAAGGAGTACTCATGCGCTTTCTGATCCGAGTCTTCGCCGTCTCGTGTGCCTGTGTCGCGATGGGCGTTGGAGGCTTTCTCACCTCGAAGCTTCGAGCCCAGCACACCCCAGACCTCATCGCAGCGGCCGGCGCAGATCGCGGCATTTTTGGCGCTGCGGAGGGATCGTCGAGCGATGGCGACTATCGCATCTCGGCGCTGTCCGTCTTCTCGACCGTGGCGCTCCACGTGAAAGACAACTACGTGGACCCCCAACGAATCCATCCCAAGGAGATGCTCGTCGAAGCCCTCGACGAGATCGAGCGGGAGGTCCCGGAAGTGCTCGTGGAGCCGGCGGGCGAAGGCAAAGTTCGGGTCGGAGTCCCTCAACACGAACGGGTGTTCGAAATTGGCGATGTCGAGAGCTTGTGGGAAGTGAATTTGAGACTTCGAGAGATCTTCCGATTTCTCGAGAAACACATGCCGCCCCAAAAAGACCCTCGCAACATCGAATACGCGGCGGTCAACGGAGCGCTCTCGACGCTCGATCCGCACTCCGTCCTGCTCAAGCCGGAAGCCTTCGCGGAGATGAAGACGTCCACCAAAGGTGAGTTCGGCGGCCTCGGCATCGTGATTTCGGTCCGCGACGGAAAGCTGACCATCATGTCGCCGCTCGACGGCACGCCGGCCACCCGCGCCGGCCTCAAAGCCCTCGACGTCATCGAACGGATCGGAGACGTGTCGACGGTGTCCATGCCGATCGAGGACGCCGTTCAGCGGCTGCGCGGCCCAGAAGGTTCCAAAGTCACCATCTGGGTGTCGCGAAAAGGCTGGCCGGAAGCCAAGAAGTTCACGCTGACGCGCGAAATCATCAAGATCGAGTCAGTCGAAGGAAAGCTCCTGACCGAGTCGATCGGCTACGTCCGGATCAAGAACTTCCAACAGAACACCGGTGAAGACCTCGAGACCACCATCACGAAGCTCCAGAAGGAGAACAAGAGCCCCCTCAAGGGTCTGGTGCTCGACCTTCGCAACAACCCCGGCGGGCTCCTCGAGCAAGCCATCCGTGTCTCCGACACCTTCTTGAGCTCGGGCGACATCGTGACGACCGTTGGCTACGGCAACAAGCTCCGCGAGCCGAAGCGCGCCCAGTGGTCGGGTTCGGATATCGACATCCCCGTGGCCGTCATCGTGAATAACGGCTCCGCATCGGCCTCCGAAATCGTCGCCGGCGCGCTCAAGAACCTCGACCGCGCCATCATCGTCGGCGAACGCACCTTCGGAAAAGGCTCCGTACAGGTGCTCTACGACTTCCCGGACAGCTCCGCGCTGAAGCTCACCATCGCCCAATACTTGACCCCTGGAAACGTCTCCATTCAGAACGTCGGCGTCGCGCCAGATGTCGCACTCACGCCTGCATGGATCGACGCCGACCTGGTGCGGCTCTTCTCCAAGCAAGACGAGCATCGTGAAGATGCGCTCACCAAACACCTCGATCGCGCGGACCCGCCGCCCGATGAAAAGCCGAGCTACTCGCTCACGTATTTCGTCGAGAAGAAAGACGTCGAGCCCGAGGCCTCGGAGACCGAGGGCGGCGCGGAGGCCGAAGCGCCGGCCTACGACGCCATTCGCGAAGACCTTCTCATCAAATTTACCCGCGAGCTGCTCGTCAGCGCAGGGCGCTCCAAACGATCCGAGATGCTCAAAGCATCCCAGCGATTCATCTCCGAACGTGCCAACCTCGAAGAGGAGCGGATCACTCAAGCCGTCCAAAAACTCGGCATCCCGTGGGTGAAGAGCAGCGCGCCGAGGTCGACCACACCGATCGCCGCGGTCTCCGCGGAGCTCCGGATCATCGAGGGCGCGTCGGAAAAAGGGGACGTGAAGGCTGGAAACGAGGTCAAGGTCGAAGCCAAAGTCACCAACAACGGCGTGTCGCTTTTGTCCCGGGTGCGCGGAGAGATTTCGACCGACAACCCGGCGTTCCGGGGCCGCGGTGAGATGCTCTTCGGCACCCTCGAGCCGGGCGCTTCGCGGACTTTCGTCATCAAGACCAAAATCCCAAAGGAAGCGTCGTCTCGCTCGGACGTGCTCACCTTGAAGCTGGACGCGGACGAAGGTCCCATCGAGGTGGCTCCAAAGCTCGCTTTCATGACTCAGTACGTCCCACACCCCACCTTCGCCTATGGATACATCATCAACGACGCCGACCGTGGTGACGGTGACGGCATCCTCGAGCGTGGGGAAGGCGTGCGCTTCGATACTTTGATCTCCAACATAGGCGAAGGCATGGCCGACGAGGTCACGGTCCGCATCAAGACGGGCGCTGGCGAGAACCTCTTTTTGGAAAAGGGACGGGTTGAGGTGGGCGCGCTCGCGCCCGGCGAGACGAAGGTCGCCTCGCTCGAATTCCGAATTCCAGAGACGATCAAGATCGAGGGCGCCTCCAGCCAGGCCACTCTGCCCATCGAGTTGACTGTCTGGGACGGATCGACCGGGGAGTGGCTGGAAGACGAAATCAACCTCCAGGCCTTTGCGCCCGCGCCGACTCAGGTAGCAAAGAAGGCGGGCGTAGGGGTCGCGAACGCCGACCTCGCGGTTCGCGCCGGAGCGAGCCCTGATTCGCCCGTGATCGCTACTCTCCCCGTCGGCAGCGCCGTGAAGTCCGACGCCGTGGTCGGTGCGTACGTGCGCGTTCCGTTGTTGGGCGGGGCAACTCGGGCCTTCGTAAAGGCAGACGCAGTCCAGAACAAGAAACCCAAGAAGTCCGAGGATCCTGTAGCCACCTTCATTCCCATGAGGCGACCCCCGGAGATTCGGATCGAGGGACAGCTCGGCGGCCGCGTGGTCTCGACGCCCACCGTGGAGCTCACGGGTACGGTGCTCGGGCGCGCGGTGCGTGACGTGTACGTGATCTCGAACGACCAGAAGCTGATTTACGAGGCGGGCCCAGTGGTCTCCGCCAAACCCGCCTCGGCCGAGTGGGCGCCGCCCGACGACGCGGCCGCGACTTTGCCTTTCAAGGCCACCGTGCCTTTGACGGACGGCCAAAACAAGATCGTGATCGTGGCGAGGCTCGACGAGCGAGTGATGTCGATCCGAACCGTTTTCGTGTCGCGAATCGAAGCCACGCAGCCGCCTGCGCCGGCCGTTGCCGAGGCAACTCAGCCCGCAACTCAGCCTAACGCCGCGGAGCGCAAAACGAACTGACTCGTCCTCCGCGCCGCGCTTCCGGGGCCGAGAAGCCTTCGCCGGCGAGCAACCTGAGAATCCACCGAGTGAGCCGCCCAGACTCTTCCTTGGCGCTTCCGAAGATCGGGATCTCCTTCTTCGACATCCAGACCTTGGGCGCCACTGGGATGGAGCGAGCGGACGCCCGACGAGACACGACAGGCCGCTCCAAGTCGGAGAGTCCCTCCCGAATCAAACGAGTCACCGCCTCCTTGCGCAAGTAGCCGAGCTCGAGGAACTTGAGGTGGACGAACACGCCCTGATCGAGCTCAGAGGCGCCGACGACCTGACAGGTCGCGGTGTGGAGCTTGGCGCTGCTGGGCGTCGCAAAGGACACCCGAAAGCGCTCCACGCGGGGCTCGGAGGGAAGTAAGAATCCCACGCCTCCGATCGAGAAATCTCCGAGCTCCTCCGAGATCCCTCGATCGTCTCCCAGCCCGCGCACGAAGAGCTTGGTGGGGATGCGAGGACTGATTCGGCGTTCCGAGCGACGATCCAAATTCATGTGCGCGATCCTCGTACCGCGAGCCGAATCGGTCAAAATTGGGGGCAGGTCCGCGTCCGCCTTAGGTGAATGGGTCGCGACGTCACCGTGGACTCCGTGCCTTCGGCCTGGTTGAGATCCGGAGGTGAGCGCAAAAACCGCCCTGCTGATCGGAGCCATCTTCGGATTTTTGGGCGTAGCGTTCGGAGCGTTTGGCGCGCACGTCCTCGAGCCTCGCTTGGAGCCGCGACTCTTCAGGGCCTTCGAAACCGGCGCGCGCTACCAGCTCATCCACGCCTTGGCGCTGTTGGTCTTGGCGCCGATGATGAGTCGAGCCGACGAACGCTCGCGGCGATGGCTTTCGCGAGCGTGTCTTGCGTTCACGGCCGGCATCGGGCTGTTCTCCTTCAGCCTCTATGCGATGGCGCTGAGCGGAGCGCGCGTGCTCGGCGCGATCACACCGTTTGGGGGTCTGGCGCTGATGACGGCGTGGATCTTCGTCGCCTTAGCCGCGGTCTCCTACGCAGAGAACTCTCCGAGATGATCGAGCTTCGTCCTGAGCTGCGACTTCCCGAGTCGACGAACATGACTCGGCCAAGTCCCCGTGAGCTCGGCACCACGCTGAAAGCACAGAGGGCGCGGAGAGAAGACACCGAAGACGCAGAGAAATGCTCGTTCCCATCGCTCTGTGGTCTCTGTGGTTTGTCCGGTGATCACGAACCTCCGAGGACCTGTACTCAGATTCGTCGAATCTCGGTTGGCCCTCCTTCGCCGCTCGGGTAACGTCACGCCGTGGCCGATCCGACGAGGCTCGAGCGCGAACGCGATTTGTACTCGAGCCTCCTGGAGCTGTGGCAGTGCGAAGATTTGGACCCGGTGCTTCAGCGCGCGTTGACCCTTGCGGTTCAAGCCACAGGCGCTCACCACGGATACTTGGCGGTGTACTCGGGGCGCGATCGTTCGTTCACGCCGGAGTGGAGCGTAGCTCACGCTCTCGAAGGCGAGGATCTCGAGCGCGCCCGTCGAGTGATTTCGAGCGGAATCATCGCCAAGGCGATGGCGACGGGGGAGACGATCCAGACTCCGTCGGCGTTACATGATGAGCGTTTCGCAACGCAGACCAGCGTGCGAGCCTATCGCATTCACGCCGTGCTCTGCGTTCCGATCCAAGCGGGCGACGCGACGGGGGTGGTCTATCTCCAGGGCGGGCCGGAGGGCCAGCCGTTCGGTCAAGACGATGTTCGCCTGGCCGAGATCTTGGCGCGACAAGTCGCGGCGCAAGTCCGGCGATTGTTGATCGTGGCAGCGCGTTCGAAAGATCAGGACCCAACTCAGCCGTTCAGGGAGCGCCTGCACGCCGAGGAGATCATCGGGCGCAGCGCGGCGGTCGCCGATTTGCTCCGAAATGTCGCACTCGTCGCACCGCTCGACGTGTCCGTCTTGCTGACGGGACCCTCGGGCACCGGCAAGACCCTGTTGGCGCGGACCATTCATAGAAACGGTCCTCGGCGGGCCGGACCCTTCGTGGAGTTGAATTGTGCGAGCCTGCCGGAGACGACGGCGGAGGCGGAGCTATTCGGGGCGCTGCCGGCGAGCCTGGCAGGGGGCCCCGAAGGTCACGTCGGGAGTGTCTCGGTGGCGCAGGGCGGCACGCTCTTGCTCGACGAGATCGGAGACCTTCCACTCGGCGCGCAAGCGAAGCTCCTGCAGGTCCTCCAGTCGAAATCATACAACCCGCTGGGTTCGAGTCGGCCGCGGTCGGCGGACGTTCGCATCATCGCCGCGACCAAGGCACCCATCGAGGAGTTGGTGGAGCGAAAGCTGCTCCGAGAGGATCTCTATTATCGACTCAACGTGGTCCGCGTGCGTCTGCCAACCCTGGCCGAGCGCGTCGAAGACGTCGGGTTGTTGGCCGATCACTTCCTGACCGCGGCGAGTCACAAACACAACCTTCCGCGGCTGGACTTGTCCCCGCGCGCACGCACGGTGCTCGAGAACGCCGATTGGCCGGGTCACGTTCGTCACTTGGCGCACGTGGTGGAGGCCGGGCTCATTCGTGCGTCCGGCGACGCCGATTCCGTGGTGGAGCCGCATCATCTCTTCGAAGAGGCCGAGTCCGAAGGTCGCGAGCCGAGCTTTCACGAGGCCACTCGCAGATTTCAAAAGAGCCTCTTGGAGCGGGCGCTCGAAGCGACCGACTGGAACGTGATTGAAGCAGCTCGACGGCTCGACCTCGGCCGCAGTCGAGTCTACGCGCTCATTCGCGCCTACAACCTCGCCCGCAAATCGAACCCTCAGGTCCAGCGTCGACCAGGCTGAAGGTTCAGGGATTTGTCGCAAACGGTGATATAGGACGCCGGTGGTAGACCTTCTCGACGCCTGCCGCCCGCGCTTCACGTCCGCTACGCGCGGACACGTCGAGAGCTATTTCCTCCGGGCGAATCATCCGACCGAGCGTAAGGCATTCTGGCTCAAGGCCACCATCTTCAAGCCTCTCCACGGACCAGCGATCGCGGAGACCTGGGCGATCGTGTTCGACGGCGCTGACCGATTTGCCGAGCGGGAGACCGTACCTCTCGAGTCCGCGCGCTTTCGTGGGTCACCCCCGAGAATCGAGGCCGCCAAGCTCGAAATTCATGTCGACGGCGACGGAGTGGCCAAGGGCTCGGTTTCGGGACCAACTGGCAGAGCGGAAATAGATCTCGCCTGGACCGTGGAGGCTGGGTCACTCGGCGCGCCCTTGTGCTTGCTCCCGCTCGAGAGCTTGCTCGACGGTCCCTTCCCGAAGTCGAAGCTCCTGACACCCTACCCTTCACTCGTCTTTCGCGGGCAAATCTCGGCCCCGGGTCGGACGTTCGCGATCGACGGCTGGCACGGGATGCTCGGGCACAACTGGGGAAAAGAGCACGCCCACGAGTATCTTTGGGGTCAGTGCAACTTCCTGGATGGCTCGGGGACCGCCGCTTCGGCCGAAGCCTTCACCGCCCGCATCAAAGTGGGACCTGTCGTGAGTCCTCGAATCTCTGCGCTGGTCGTCAGAACCAGAGGACATGAATACCGATTCGAACGCCTGTATGACCTCTGGCGCCAGAAAGTCTGGACGGACGAGCTCTACTGGAGCCTCCGGATGCGCAGCGACGTCGCCGAGGCGAGCCTCACCATGAGGACGTCGTGGAGCGAGGTCGTTTGCTTGGGCTATGATAGCCCGAACGGCAAGCGATCGTTCTGCGTGAATTCCAAGCTCGCCAAGTCCACCCTCGAGCTCCGTGCGCCCGGAGAAAACCGAACCTTCGTCTCGGCTCACGGCGGCGCGTTCGAGCTTCTGAGCGGCACCTACGACGCCCGAGCCGGTCGCGTCGTTTGAGGTCAAAATGTTAGTGTCATTCCGCGAGCGCATGCTGGGTTCGATCGAGGGCACGCACGGCCGTTCGCCCATCTCCTTCGAAATCGAAGCCAAGGGCGGCCCTGCCCTCCGCTTCTTGTCCCGAGGCAAGACCCGCATCGTCGGCGTGATTTCGGTGCCCCCCTTCGCCGACGCCGCTCCGCTGGCCGGCCGCCTCGAAGTCTCTCTGATCCCGGGGCGCACGATTTCTTATGATTTCGAGTTCGTCGGCTCGGACGGCGAACCCTACCGCTTCGTCGGAGAAAAAAACGTCAAGCTCACCCACCCGGTCGACGGCCTCACGCAGATGGCGGGCCGTCTCATGCGGGATGGGTCCGTCATCGCGTCGGGGCGCGTCGACTTTCTCCTCCCTGACCTGCCCTCTTTTCTCGCATCCTGGTCCCTCTCCCCCGAATGGTCCCCTCGCCTTCCGCTGAGCGAGTCGGAGCGAGAAATCCTACGCGCCCTGGCCGACGCGATGATCCCGGCGGGCCGATTCGTACCCGAGGTCGACGAGCTCACTCAGGACGCAGCGCTCCGCTACCTCGATCATTTTCCGGTGCCTCTCCTCTTCGGTTATCGAGCCGGACTCTTCGCCCTCGAATCTCTCAGCCTGGCGACGACGCGCGCTCGCTTCACCAAGCTCAGCCGCACCGAACGGACCGAGCTCCTGGAGCGAGTCATGGACCACGCGGAGTCGAGCTTCGCCTCGCTCTCGGCCGCGCGGCTCGTGCACCTCCTCACCGCGTCGATCAAGCTGGTGCATTTCGGGCGCGCTGACTACGCCCGGGCGATTGGCCATCCCATCGCGACTCCGGTCGCCGCGGAGCCGGTGCCGCGCCACTTCGAACGGGTGAGATCGGCCGGCGAGTTGGACTCCGATCGGGAGCTCGAGGCCGACGTCGTGATCGTCGGAACCGGCGCTGGGGGTGGCGCCTTGGCCAAGGAGCTCGCCGAACGCGGGGTCGCGGTGCTCGTCATCGAGGAAGGTGGCTACCAAACTCGCAAGGACTTCTCGGGTCCCCCCATCGAGCGCATGCACCGAGTCTGGCGGGACCACGGACTCACCTTCGCCATCGGAGAGCCCGCGATCATCGTTCCGCTCGGACGAACCGTCGGAGGTACGACGGCGATCAACTCGGGGACCTGTTTCCGCGCGCCTGATCGCGTGTTGCTCGAATGGGTGCGTGAAGGAGGATTTCCGGAGGACTTCCTTCCCGGGTCGTTCGGTCATTACTACGACAAGGTCGCGAATGAGCTCGGCGTCACCGCCGGCACCAAACAGCTCTGCGGCGCGATCGGCGAGGTCGTCGGACGCGGCGCTGACGCGATGGGTTTGTCACACGGTCCTCTCCCGCGAAACGCTCCGGACTGTGACGCGCAGGCCGAGTGCATCTTGGGCTGCCCGACGGGCGCAAAACGGTCCACCGACGTGTCGTACGTTCCGCGAGCGCTCAAGGCGGGCGCCACTGTCCTCACCGGACTTCGCGCCGAACGCTTTGTTCTCAAAGGATCTAACGTACGCGCGATCGAGGCGCGGGCCGGCGAGCGGAAGCTATTGGTGCGAGGGAGGTCATTCGTGTTGTCGATGGGCTCCTTGATGACTCCGACTTTTCTCGAACGTCAGGGGCTCGACTTGCCGCGCCTTGGAAAAAACCTGTCCGTCCATCCGGCGCTCGGCCTCGTCGCGCTCATGGACGAAGACATGCAACCCTGGCACGCCGTCCCTCAAGGCTATGGGTTCTCTGGATACGAGGACGAAGGGATCTGCTTCGAAGGTTTTTATCTCCCACCTCCGCTTTTTCCGCCGATGCTGCCCATGGCCGGCCGTGAGCTCACCTGGTGGATGGATCGGTTTCGAAACCTCGGTCAGTTCGGGTTCATGGTGAAGGATCCAGGCGTGGGTCGGGTGCGGATGGGTCCGGACGGACGGTCGCTCATCTTTTACTCCGCGGATGACGCGACGGTGAAGAAGTTGGTGCGTGGGATCGCGGTGCTCTCGGAGGTCCTGATTCGGGGAGGGGCGAAGCAGGTCGTAACAGGCGCCATGGGCGTGCCCCCGGTGACTTCGGTGACCGCCGCGCGTGCGCTCGAAGACCGAGGGATTCGAGGATCTCAACTGGCGGCGTTGGGAGCGCATCCGCTCGGGACCTGTGCCATGGGAGCCAATGCCGAACGCGGCGTGGTGGATTTCGAGCATCGCGTGTTCGGGTTCGAAAATCTCTACGTCGTCGATGGGTCGTCGGTACCCACCTCGCTCGGCGTGAATCCGCAGATGACGATCATGGCGATGGCCACGCGCGCGGCCGAGCTCCTGGCGCGGGCTTGAGCGAGTCGGCCCACGAGGGTTGGATTGAGCGATCCGGCGGTCTCTGATTTCCCTGGACGAGGGGCGCCGAGAGTCGATTCCGTCCGCGTTCTCATCATCGGTTGTTTTGGGCTCGCCGGGCTGTTGCTGCTAATGGCCCGGACCGCCCCACCGGCCGGAGATGCCTGCGCGGTGTACCTCCCGGCTGCGCGAGCGTGGGTCGACGGTCGATTTTGGGACGGCGTCGAGCTTCATCGGCGGGGCGCTCTTCGCACGCCAATGTATGCCGGCCTGTCGGCGATGGTCGCCGCGGTGACTCCGCTCGGGGTTTTTCGAGCCGCTCAGGTCGTGAGTCTGTTGTCGACGATGATCAGCCTGGAGCTGGCCGGTCGAATGGTCGAGCGCGGGGCGGGTCGCTTCGCCGCGAGAGTTTGTGTCGGTGCGCTCAGCTGTACACCGCTCGTCCTCGAGCACGCCGTGCAACCCATGTCCGACGCGCTCGGCTTGCTCTTTTGCATGGGGACGCTCGTGATCATCCTCGGGCGGCGGTCACGCCTCGGGGTCGCGTTCGCCGGCGGATCGGTCGCGTTGGCCGTACTCTCGAGGCCGGCTGCCTTGGTGCTCACGGGGTGGGTAGTCGTGGCTGCGGCGTTTCTTCCCTTCTTTGGACTCACGTGGCGGCAGAGGGCTTCGACGGGAGCGATCGTCGCAGTGGCTGGGTTGTTGCCGCTGTGGGTTTGGGCGCGGTGGCTGGGAAGTCCTTCACCGGTTCACGCGCTCCATCCGAACATCACGTCAGACGCGATTCTCATCACGCCCGCGAACCTGCTGTCACACGTCGGCCCGTACCTACGTCATTTGCTGACGCGGGCTCCGATCGAGATCGGCGCCACGGCACCGGCCTGGATCGTAGCGGCCGCGTGCGTCGGCTTTTGCCTCCTTTGGTTCAATCGAACGCACTTTTGGGTTGGGCTCGTCTCGTTTGGCTTCGCCTACGCGGCTGGGGTTTCGTGGTTTCCGTTCGAGGCACGCTACTCATTGCCGCTCGCACCGGTTTTTTCGGCGCTCGTTGGGTTGGCGGCGGCGTCGTTGGTCGAACGAGTGGCACGGCCGCACGCGAAGGCGTTTCTCACCACGGCGCTCGGTGCTCTGGGAGTGGCGATGGTCTTGGAGACTCGAACGTTGCTCGGTGTGTTCGAGGCGGAAACGGTCGAACGGAGGCCCGAGCGTGAGGTCACGGAGGTCGCGCTGCGTTTTCGAAAGCGACGACCGGATATGATCGTGGGTGTGCACTGGTCGACGGAGACGTACTCTCCGGTGACCTTCGAGCTTCGGGAGCGCGGTGGCGTGGTTCGGAACGACTCTCCGATTCGACCGAAAGAGTCATTTTACCTCTATCTACCGGAAGAGGAGCGACGAGGAGGAGCGGAGCTCGAGCGTTGGCTCGTGTTTCGGGATTATTTTCGATTTCTCTACTTCGATCCTGGGGCCGTGCTGATCGAGCGCCGAGACAAAGGTCAGTGGCTCGCTCCGATGCGCGTGATCGTAGATGGTCGTCCCGCTGGTGTGCTCGCGGACGGGGACCCGCGGACGACGATCACGGCGACCGGCGTGGCCATTTTGTCGGTTGATTTGGGGCCCGCTCGCGGAGGAGGGACCCATACGGCGAGTCTGCGGAAGGTCGAGCTCGCGGCGCTGCCGGCGGCGAAGTCGGCGAAGTCAGGGGCCGGGCCGCTGGAGGTTTACGTGGCCCGTCCACGGCGTGAGCTCTCGTCGGAGCCTGGCCTCGGAGCGCATCTCATTACGCTGGGAAGCCTCGATGAGTTGCCGGACCAGTTGGAGGTGGAGGTTCGCGAAGGGGGCGAGCTCGCCGAGGTGTACGTGTGGACGGACGACTGAGCGCCGTGTCTCGGCCGTGAGCGAGACGGGATCCCGGATCGGGCACGGGGGATCCTGGATCGGGCACGGGCAGGGCTCGGGCACGGACGGGCACGGGCACGTTGGTCCGTGACACGAAAATGCTTTGGCGTGCACTGAGACCAGTCGAAACTGCCACGGTTCAGCACGGCTGAAGTTCGTGCCCATGCCGTCGGCCGCAAGGAACCAGGCCTCGGCGGAAGGCTGATTTGACCTGAGGTATGATGGGCGCGTGAGGCTTTGTTTCACGCTCGGCGGTACAAATCAGCAGGGTCAGCGCGTGATTCGGCGCGTCCACGCGGAGTGGGCGGCGGACGCCGTCGAGTCCCTGGCCAAGGAGGGCCTGGCAGACATTCGGCTGCATACCGACGAGACCACGGCGCTCAATACGGCGCTCACGAACGCTCAGGCGCGAAGGCTCTCGAAGCCTGAAATCACCGTACCGACGCCCGAGAAGGACATCGCTAGCCAAACGTCGTCGTTCCCGCCGCTGCAGTTCCATTTGCTCGGCCTACTCAGCTCGAGCTGGCTGCCCCTCCTCGCGGGTACGGTGTTGATCGCTTCTTCGGTCTCCTTGGGAGCGCGGGGATGGGTCGCTTGCATCGTCGGGCTCGTCGGATTTGGGGTGCTCAAGGCGACGAGTGCGATCGCAGCGCCGGTCTATCTCTACATCGCTCTCGTTCGCGCCCAGACCCGCGACCAGTGGGTGAAGAGCCGAAGGATTCAGGAGAGACTCTTGGCTGCGCTGAAGTCCGCTGGCTTCGAGCACGCGATCCCAGCGCACGAGCTCATCGTGCGAGAGGCCAACACGTTGGCCGCATCGGGTCGTCTATCAGAGGCGATCGACCTGTATGAGTCGGCTGGACGCGACGCGCTCATCCCGGCCTGGTTTCACTCGACCCGGAAGAGCTCCATCTTTGCGTGCGCCGGACGGTACGACGACGTGATCGAGTGCTGTCGCAAGGCCTGCGAGCTGGCCCCGCGAATAGCCTCGCTTCACTACGACCTTGCGTTGCAGCTGCTACTCTATCGGCGAGATTCCGAGGCCGCTCGAGAGGCCGTGCTCGCCGCCGAAGGACTTCCGCTCGCAGAGTCGAGCAAGTGGATCATTTCCCTCGTGAACGGACTCATCGCGCTCGAAGAAGGTCGCTATGACCTCGCCAAGTCCGAGTTGATGGACTGTGACCGCCAAGTCCGCGCTCGACGGCATGTCACCTTCGATGGGTTCGAATCCATCATCGCAAGCTCGCTCTGCCTGGCGAACGTCGGCCTCCAGAAGCAGGGGGACGCACGAGCCGCGCTGCGAAGGGCCGGGCGCAAAGGTCCCAAATCGAGCGTCCAGTTCAAGAGGGCGACGAAGGCCTTCGCGACAGGACGCCTGTCGATCGTCGAAGAAGGCACTCTGTCGGTATCCACGGAGCCGCGAGAGCACGCTCAGCAGGCCGTTTCGGACACGTAGCCCGTGAAGTGGCGCTCATTGCGGTTCGAACCGTTCATCCAGAGTCGCCAAGATCCAATCGAGAGCCTCCCATGGAGTGAGTGAGGGAAGCGGCACGCGCGGGTCCAAGAGTGGTTTCGCGGCTGGATTTGCGCCGATGTGACAGTGCAGCAGTGGGTGTCCACAGGGCCCTTGCCCGCTTTGGGCTTCCGTCAGGTCGATGCGCGCAAACCAGCCCTCGGCCACGATTGCGACCACGAACGAAAGAATCGAGGGTCCACGAGTGTCGTAGGTCGCCCGAAACCCAAGTAGGCCGTGCGGAAGCCGCCCGAGATCGGTGAGACGGATGCAGCGATGGCCATCATGAACCTCGTCAGCCGACTCTGCAACATACACCTCCCGTCGGGATCCGCTTCGTTTCTCTGAGATCCACCACGGAGCGCGCTCGTGACAGACCTTCGCGCGACTCAGCTTCGCGACTCGCGCACGAAGTTCGTCACGCAGATTGTCCTTCGGAACACAACGTCCATGGTTCACCTCGTCGGCCAGCGAGCGCCACCTGGATGCCGGACTCAAGACCGGGACTCCAGGAGTAAGGCGTCATTCGCAATCCACGAGTTCGCCAGAGTGTCCTCCAAAAGACCCGACCGCCACTCGGTCAGCCACTCCTCCGGGGATTTTCTGTGGATCTCGGAGAATCGTCTACGCTCGGACTCGATGTCCACGGTACCTTCGCCTCCGAAGTCGAGTCCTCGAATCCAACTCGCCAGAGCGGGTACGCCGCTCAGCGCGCGCTGACCTTCTCCTTCGTCTAGTAGGAAGAGAAACACCGGCACGGTCCGGTTCTGAAGCGAGTCCCGTACCCGCTCGAGGGCTTTGACCACTTCGGCCTCTCGCTCGGTGATGATTGCGAGCATCTCGTGCGGATGCGCAAGGACGTCATCGACGTCGGTCACGGTTGTCATGGGCCGCGCCGCGAGCGCGGCGATCTCGGACACTGCGACGTCTCGTTCTGAAAGAGATCGATACAGGACGACGGCAATAGGGGCTTTGCTCCAGAGCGCATGGAACAAGGCCGATTCGAAAGTTCGGCTCAAGATGGCCTTCCGGAGAGGAGCGGGTGTAACACGGGCTGAGCTGAGCCCGAGTACTCGAGAAGAATGCCGTGAGTCAGGAATCGCACTTGCTGGTCCTCAGTCATGGGAGGGGCCGGGCGCAGGTGACGGTCAATTCCAAGCGCGAGAGCATCCCTGTCTTGCTGACTCAGCAGTCGATGAAAGCTTCGGGCGTGGTCTTGCACGGCGGACACCGCGTCCTCGAAATCCGGAAAATCATCGCCTCGGAGGGCTGCAGCGGCGGATGCGTCCATGAGGATCTGCAGAAAAAGTCGAGGCACCCCGCCGCTGTGTCCGGAGCAGAGGTCGACGACCTCGCCGAAACGACCTTCGAAACTCTCGAGACCCAATCGAGATCGGACGATCTCTCGAAAGAAGCTCCGGCCGGGCTCCGATTGAGTTGGAATCGCGTGCAAGAGAAACAGCCGCAGGTGAGCCAAGACATCGAAAGCGGTCGACCCGGTCACGAGGCTCGGAGGTAGGATGAAAGCGACCTGGACCTCTGGAAAAAGCTCGAGAATCCTCTGAATCACCATCCGGGCCGCATCGATGGGTGCGCGCTCCAACCCATCCAGCAGGAGAACGACTCGGAGGTGCCGGGCTCGCAACTTATTGAATGCGAGCCTGGCCAAGTCGGTCGGAGGTCGAGATCCGGCCCGTCCCACGGACGCGGGCATGGCCTTGGAAGTGCGGCCAAGATGCTCCACACATTGAGTGAGGACCTGGTCGAGGGGCTCGTTCCAGTCCCGACATTCGAGAGGAACATAGACTGGGGCGAACTCATCCAGAGCCGACAGCGCGGTAGTCGCACGAATCAATTCGGTCGTCTTGCCAATGCCAGCGGGACCGGCAACTGCGAAGGAGCGCCCCGGGCTCGCGTGCACGAGGCTCGCGAGACGCTCACCACCGTCCTCCGGCCGCCGGATGTACGCGTCGTCTCGCGGCGCGACGGGACGATATGGCGCGAGTCGCTCCCAAGGGATCGGCACCGCCCGATTATAGCCGGCCGTTGGCGACCTTGCAGACGATTCGCAGGCGACAATCGCGCACTCTTGCGATTACGTACGTTGGCCGAAGACCGCGCCCAGCTCGGCGGCCCGCACAGATCCGGCCCCTACACTCGCCGCGAGGGACTGAGCACGAAAGGCTTGGGAGAATCGGCGCGGGTGATGGACGATGGCTAGCCTGGAGCTCGCGCTGGTCACCATCTCCCGCTTCGTCTCGACCTGGGTGCCTGGAGCCGCCTCGGCCTTGACTGATTCCGCGACGGCGGCGGACGAAGAGCTCGAAATCGGTCGAAAGCCGGTCACCTGCATGAACGGCTTCTTCGCAATCCTCGGGCCAGGGCTCGAGACTCACGAGAACACGGCGCCGCGTCGCCTGCAGGCGACACCGGCAGTCCATTTCGTTCGCTCGAGGAAACGGGGACAACCATGTCGAGTCACATCCCCGGGATCGGCAGGTACTCCAAAACTTCGATCGTGAATCCGGGCATCATGAGGTGCGGGTGACCGTCGAGGTGCTTCTTCACCGCTCCCATCGACTCGGCCTGCAGCACCGAATATCCGCCGATGAACCCAGTACCGGTCGGAGTCGACCCGCCCACCGTAACCGACTCTCCGAGCGGCGATCCGAGATCGACGATCGCGCTTCCAGCCCTACCGGCCCAAGCCATCCAAGCTTCCATGCCGGCCTTGGCATGCTCCGGCGTGGAGTTGGCCATCTGCTGAGCGCCGGAAATCGGTGATCGGTAGAGCACGAGGAACTTCTTCATGGCTGCCAATCACCAGAACGTCAGCCGAAACGCAAGGCTTGCGGCGAGAGCTCGCGTGAACGGCGATCGGAAGGGCAATCCAGGCCGAATCGGCCGAGGACCGCGCGACCTGCGTCGCCGGCAAATCAGCCGGGCATCGGTCGCCTGGCTGATGACCTTCGCGCGCCGCCGACTAGGGTGGCGCCAAATCCGAGTCCGGAGAAGCCCACTTCTCCGCCGTGGAGCGTGCGATGAGATTGTCAAAAGCGATGACGCTGAGCTTGGTGCTGTCGGCCTGCGGAGGTGAGTCTGACAAGCCGAAGCTCGAAGCGGGCGATGAGTTGGAGCAGACTGAGTTCGCCGTGGAGCGTTCGGGGTCTTTCACCGAGCTCCAGAGTCTCGAGAGCGCGCACCCCTACGCCGACGACCACGTTCAGGCATGGGAGGTTCGGGGGAGCGCCGACACGACCAAAATGCGCGTCGTGCTGGACCGATTCGAGCTCGAGGAAGGGTACGATGTGTTGGTCGTGTCGAATGGCGCGACGCGCACGACACTCACCGGGTTGAAGACGGGCCGCGAGGTCGAGCTCGACGGGAACGTCTTGAAGCTCGAGCTTCGCACCGACGGCTCGATCACCAAGTGGGGATTCAGGCTGAAAATCCTCGAGGCAAAGCCGTGTGTGTGCCCGATGGTGTTCCAGCCAGTCTGCGGAGCGGACGGACGACAATATAGCAATGGGTGCGCGGCGTCTTGTGCAGGCGCCACGATCGACTACGCGGGCCCGTGTCGCGGCGACTGGTTCCGCGTCGATCGCGGGATCGCGTCGCTTCATCCCTATGCCAACGACACCGACTTCGAGTGGGAAGTCGGCGAGGGCGGAGCGACTCGGATGAGGCTGCACTTCACGTCGATCGACCTCGAGCGAGGCTACGACAAGCTCGAGGTCCGCGACGCACAAGGCCGGGTCGTCGTCGAGTACACGGGCAAGCAAGCCGATGTGACCACGCCGGCGATCTCCGGGAGCCTGGCCAAAATTCGGCTCGTCACGGACTCATCGGTGACGAAGTACGGCTTCGCGATGGATTTTTACGAGGTCGTGGGTGGGTGCGCCTCGGCAGCCGACTGCGGCCCGGGCCAGACCTGTTTGCAGCCGCAGTGTATTCGAGCGCCGTGCTTTTCGATGTGCGTGGCTGACCAGCCCGTCATTCAGGACGTCAGCGTCGCCGACCTCCTGACAAACGGCGCGGCATACTCGGGCAGAGTCGTGCGAGTCTCCGCGGAGCCGACCGCGCGGAGCCCGGTCTGCACTCGGATCGCTTGCTCACCCTCCAACCCATGCTGCAACCGATGCAGCTCGAGCTTCTCGATCGGGGAGGAGATCATGCTCACCACGCCCGGCGGTGAGCCGATGGGTTGCTCCGGAAACGAGTGCACGGTGACCGCGGCCTGCGAGCCGTTCGCCGCCCGCGAGAACGGGCCCTATGAGTTGACCGGACGGTTCGAGCTCGACGCGAGCGGTGGGCGCAGGTTGTACCTCGACTCGTTCCGCGCGGCGGCGTGTCACACGACCGGATGCAGCGGCCAGGTTTGTGCCAACAGCGACCGGATCACGACCTGCGAGTTCCGAGATGAGTACATGTGTTATCGCTCGGCCTCCTGCGAGCCCCAGACGGACGGGCACTGCGGCTTCACGCCCACCCCGACGCTCGATCAATGCTTGGCCGGCGGGCGAGACTTCGCGGTTCAGGCGGTGGACACGCCGATCACCATCCCCGACGCCGACCCCACGGGAATTCGAAGTATCATCTCGGTTCCCGACCGCGGACCGGCCGGTGTGGTACGGGTGAGCGCGGAGCTCCGTCACAGCTACCGAGGCGACCTGCGCGTCGTACTCACGGCGCCAGATGGAACCGAGGTAGTCCTGCACGAGCGTCAGGGCGGATCGAACGACGATCTGGTGATCGTGGACCGCGTCCTCGATGGGTTTACAGGTCGGCCAACCGCGGGCAATTGGACTCTCAAGGTGGCCGACCTGGATCGCGTCGACACGGGCACGCTGACTTCATTCGGACTGGTCTTCGCCGCCCGCTGACCTGGCTCGGTAGAAGATTCTCGGTAGAAGAGTCTCCGCGGGTTCGCGATCACCGAGCCACCACGGAATCACGGAACGCCACGCCGGAAGCTCTGCGGCTAGCTCGGCGCTCGTCAGGGAACGGTGAGTGCATTCGCGGCGTTCTTGGGTTGAAGAAGCGTCAGGGGATGAGTGCCTCGCAGCTTCGGCCGTTCGCGTTCACGACGGTGGAGTTCGCGGCTCGGGTGGCATCGAGGCGGCACTGGTCGTTGCCGCCGCCGCCGTCGATCTGTGGGTCGGAGTCCGGGCCGTCCCAGGTAACGGTGTCGTTGCCGAGTCCGCCGAACAAACGGTCGCGACCCACGCCGCCCTGGACGATGTCGTCCCCGTTGTCGCCGAACACCGAGTCGTCGCCGAGGTTGCCCCGCACGAGGTCGGCGCCGTCGCCGCCGTGGAGGATGTCGTTTCCGCTGAATCCGAACACGACGTCATTGCCGGCCTCTCCGTCGATGAAGTCGTCCCCGTCGAAGCCGATGAGGATGTCGTCGCCGGCGTGGCCGAGGATCGTGTCGTTGCCGCCGAGGCCGAGGATGCAGTCATCGGAGAGGTCTCCCAGACCGGAGAGTACGTCGTCGCCATCGGTACCGACGATCACGCGCTCAGGAGGGAACGGGATGCCGTCTCGCTGGCAGTAGGCAGCCACGAAGTCGGCGATGGCGGCACCTTCGAGCGCGAGCTCGGAGTCAGCGACCTGGTTGTCGAAACCGCCGCAGGCGGTGACGGTGACGAAGGCCGGGGCGAGGAACAAATTTTTGACTCTCATGATTTTCGTTTCCTATCTATTTCGGTTTCGAGGGTTCATCAGGGCGCCGCGGCTCTGCCGTCGAGTGACTTACCTTCGTTTGCCAAGGGGCGCCGACGAAGTCGCGGGCAGGACCGCATGCGCTAGTGCGTCGCAAGAACGGCGCCAACCGCACAGCGTCGGGTTCGATGCGCCTTGGGTGTTGCAGTTCGATACGCTCGTCGGAGACGATGCAGAACGCGACGGGCCCACCGAAGAAATTCCTTCCGGGCCACCGGGAACGAACTCTGCTTTGCACGGGAAGGACACGAACGAAATGAGGCTTACCCGAAAGCTTGTCCTCGCGCTCTCACTTGCGATTCTCGTGGTCCTCGGGATCAACGCAGCAGTTCGGATTCGTCGAGAGGTGAGTTTCTTCCAATCCGAGATGAGTCGCGACAGCCGAGTCCTGGGGCGCACCGTGGCCGGGTCGGTGGCCTTGATCTGGCAGCGCGTTGGTCAGGCCGACGCCCAGGCGCTGGTCGAGGATGCCAACGAACGCGAGACGAAGTTTCTGATTCGGTGGGTATGGCTCGGGGACCTCGCCTCGTCAGCCGCACGGCTCGACGCGGCGCGGATCGACGCGATTCAGCGCGGCGAGATCGTGACGCAGCGGGCCGCGACGCCGGACGGCTTCGACGCGGCCTACACGTACATTCCGATCGAGCACGCCGGAAAGGCGGCGGCGGCCATCGAGATCCGCGAGTCGCTCGAGGCGGAGGCGGAGTATCTCCGGCGCTCGATCGTGCAGACGCTCATCACGACGACGACGCTCGTGTGTGTGTGTTCGGCGCTGGCGTTTGCGCTCGGAGCGATCTTGGTGGGGCGGCCCGTGCGGAGCCTCGTTCAGCAGGCGCGGCGGATCGGTGAGGGCGATCTGTCTGCTCGCCTGAGTCTTTCGCAGCGGGACGAGATGAGCGACTTGGCGCGAGAGATGAATTCGATGTGTGAGCGACTGGCGCAGGCGCGGGAGCGACTGGAGTCCGAGACCGCGGCGCGGGTGGCGGCCGTCGAGCAACTCAGGCACGCCGACCGGCTGACTGCGGTGGGTCGGATGGCCGCGGGGATCGCGCACGAGCTCGGCACGCCCCTCAACGTCATCGTCGGCCACGCCCAAATCGTCGAGGAGGAGCAACCCGAGACCAAGGAGGGGATGAGAGTGATCGTCGAGCAAGCGCGGCGAGTCACGACGATCATCCGGCAGCTCCTGGACTTTGCGCGTCCCAGGGCGCCGGATCGGATGATTCAGGAGCTGCACCCGATCGCGGGTCAGGTCGTGACGCTGCTGAGATCGCTCGCGAAGAAGCAGGGCGTGGAGCTCGTGCTGGAGGGTCCGGAGGGTCCGGTATCCGCGTCGGTGGATGCGGGCCAGCTTCACCAGGCGCTCACGAACCTGGTGATGAATGCGATTCAGTCGATGCCCGGGGGAGGTGTGGTAAGACTTCGAGTGAGGTCCGAGGGGGAGGACGCGGTCGTCGACGTGGAGGACGAGGGCGAAGGGATCGCGCCCGAGGTCAGGCCGCGCATTTTCGATCCTTTTTTTACGACCAAGGCCCCCGGTGACGGGACGGGGCTCGGCCTTTCGGTCGCGTATGGCATGATGAAGGAGCACGGTGGGTTCATCGAGCTCACGGGTCGGTCGGAGGGTGGGTCGAGGTTCTCGATTCACGTTCCGCGCGGGAGTTTCGCATGAAGTCGAGAGTGCTCGTCGTCGATGACGACGCGGACATGTGTCGGATGTTGGAGGCGAGCTTGTCTCGCCGAGGATTCTCCGTTTCGGCCTTTTCGGATCCGGCGCGGGCGTTCGAGGAGATTCGGAGCGCGGACTTCGATGTCGCAGTCACGGACTTGAACATGAAGGGAATGAACGGCTTCGAGCTCTGCGAGCGGATCTTGGGCGATCGACCGGACGTGCCCGTCGTCGTCATCACCGCTTTTGGGAGTATGGACTCTGCGATCAAGGCGATTCGAGCAGGTGCGTACGACTTTCTTCCCAAGCCATTCGAGACCGACGCGCTCGTGGTGGCGCTCGAGCGGGCCATCCAGCACCGGGTGCTTCGCCAGGAGGTCAAGCGTCTGCGCGCCGTCGTCGAGCAGTCACAGCGGTTCAACGAGATCATCGGGGCGAGCCCCGCGATGCAGGCGACCTATGCGCTCCTCGACCGGATCTCGGATTCCGAGTCGCCGGTGTTGATCACGGGCGAGAGCGGGTGCGGCAAGGAGCTCGTCGCGAGGGCCCTGCACGCAAGGAGCCGCCGGCACTCCGGGCCGTTCGTGGCGGTGAGTTGCGCGGCGATGCCCGAAGCGCTCCTGGAGAGTGAGCTCTTCGGGCACGTGCGCGGAGCGTTCACGGACGCTCACGT
The DNA here is from genome assembly GCA_964463485.1 of uncultured Myxococcales bacterium. Taxonomy (GTDB): domain Bacteria; phylum Myxococcota; class Kuafuiibacteriia; order Kuafuiibacteriales; family Kuafuiibacteriaceae; genus CAYXDO01. The sequence goes on from CAYXDO010000010.1 coordinate 86,339, forward strand.
GTCGCGCGCGGGGATCTTCCAGAAGGCGAGCGGAGGCACGTTGTTCCTGGACGAGATCGGCGAGCTTCCGCTCTCGCTCCAGCCCAAGCTCCTGCGAGCGTTGCAGGAGAAGACGATTCGCCCGGTGGGATCCGACGAGGAGGTCCCCTTCGACGCGCGGATCGTCACGGCGACCAACCGGGACCTCGAGACCGAAGTCCACGAGAAGACTTTCCGCAGCGACCTCTTCTATCGAATCAACGTGATCTGCGTGGAGCTCCCGCCGTTGCGGAGTCGTGGGACGGACGTGCTGCTGCTGGCTCACCACTTTCTCGAGAAATACAGCCGCGCCGCGGGGAAGACCATCGCCGGGATCTCGTCCGGCGCGGCCTCGAAGCTGCTGGCCTACGTGTGGCCAGGCAACGTCCGCGAGCTGTCGAACGCGATCGAGCGCGCCGTCGCGGTGGCGCAATACTCGGAGATTTCGGTCGAAGATCTCCCGAGCAAGATTCGCGACCACGAGCGGAGCCACGTGGTGGTCGTCAGCGACGACCCTTCCGACCTCGTCCCACTGGACACCGTGGAGCAGCAGTACATTCAGCGCGTGGTCGAGTCGACGGGAGGCAACAAGACTCTGGCCGCGAAGATCCTCGGTCTCGACCGGACGACCTTGTATCGAAAGCTCGAGCGCTCGAAGTGAGTCTGCTCGGTGGTCCGATGGTCGAACGAGCTCGAAGGATAACCGCGGCTCTTGTACTCAGAACGCGAAGCGGAGTCCTGCCGCCACTGCGACTGTCAAGTCCTTCAACGCAAGATTGACCTGTCCGAAGCCATGGACGGGTCCCACGTTGGCCTCGACGCCTACGAGCGCGCGGGCCACGAGCCGGTCTGCGGAGGCGCTGTCGGTGACTTGAACCTTGGCTTGGCCGACGTGCAAGTCCTCCGATCCCACCTTGGCGGAGAGGTCGCTCGTCAGGTCGAAGCGCATCTCCGAGCTTCCGAGCGGAATGTCGACGCCGCCTCCGGCAAACACCGTGACAAAATAGGCGACCGTGAGGCTCGCGGTCGCCTCGAACGGAATCGTATAAGCGGATTGATCGAGGACGAGAGTTCCGGTGGAGAGAGTCTTGAATTCGACAGACTCGGCGAGCTGGGTCGAAGTCTCGAAGCTCTCCGTGAGCTCGTACTGAGCCCGCGAGAGCTCGAGACCAGTGGTGAGTCGAAATCCACCCCACTCGAGCGCGACCGGCTCACCGGCCGGCCCGAGCACCGTATATTGGACGTGGGCGCCGAGGTTCGTGAAGGTGCCGTCGAGCTGATGGGTCGACAGGGGATAGTAGAGCCCGTTCACGAAGAACGCGAGCCCTGGAACGCCGACGCCGGCGAGATCGACCCCGGCCATCAGCGAAATTTGGGCGCCCCCGGCGACGGGCACGGCCCGCTCGACGATGACTTCGACCTTGTTCCCTTTCGGAATCAGGGTCAGATCGGTGTCCCCGGCGCTCGCCGCGACGTTCACACCCACTCCGAAGATGAATCCGTCGATCACCGAGCCGTAGTGGGCCCCGAGGCCCTTGTTGGAGAACGACTGCGCGTTCGCTGACAATCGCAGAAACTCCTTGGTGTCCACGAGTCCATACAGCGCTCGAAGCTGGTTCGTGAGCAGGGTCTCGAGCTCCGTCTCGACCAGGCCGAGCTCGTTCGAGAGCGCCTGCTTCGCCGCTGGGTCGAAGGTGATGTCGACCGTCTGCGCCAGGGCGGGCGCGGGCAAAGCGCTGAGTAGCAAGGCCAAACCAGTCCGCGACATTCTGCGATCATGAGCAGAAACGGGGAGGACTGCAAACGAGGAGAGCGTGAGCGCGGTCCCGTCGGCGCGGTCCTGTCGGCCGGCGGCGAAACACACGGTCCGAGGGTCCGAGTGAGCGAGGAAATGGTCCCACCGGGCTCGGTTCTGAGCTAGGGTGGTCGCATGAATTTGGGACTTGCCGAAGGCATCGAAACCCTTCGCGCTCGCGGCGTCAAAAGCGACCTCTGCGAGCGGCTCGCGAGCTTCATCCGCGAGGGCGCGCCCGCGGAGCTCCTCCGGATCGCTCCGCCCCGGTTGGCGCTCGCATGGAACGTACCCGACGCCGACTTGCTCGACGCGTTCTTGCTGGGAACGCGGATCGGTCTGTTCGAGCTCGAGTGGGACGTTCGATGCCCGTCTTGCACTGGACCGACCGCGCGAGAGCAACACCTCGCCAAGGTTCCCAGCGAATCGGAGTGTCCTCGTTGCGACGTTCATTTTTCGTCCACGTTCGATGAGTCCATCGAGGTGACTTGGCGAGTCCATCCGGCGATACGAGATCTCTCGAACGTCGATCCGAACGCGGTCTTTTCCGCTTACTTCGCTTCGACGCTGGTCGAGTCGGCGGTCGTCGAGCCGCGCGGCTCGAAGATCATCAGCCTCGAGCTCCTGAAGGGCAACTATCACCTCGCGGCGGCCGACCGAAACGCCCAGAGAGGCCTGCGGGTGACCGACGAAGGTGGGTCGGGGCAAATCGACGTCGCGATCGCCTCCGCCTCGCTCGATCGCGGGCCTCCGAGTCGAGCGGCCGGACGGTATGATCTTCGAGTCGCCAACCGATCGGATTCTCCCACTGAGTTCGTCATCGCGAGAGTGACCGATCGGCCCTGGGTTTCGGCGGCTCGCCTGGCCGCCCACCAGAGTTTCAGAGACTTGTTCTCGCGCGAGCTGATCTCTCCCGACGAGACTTTCGCGATTCGGAGCGCAGCCTTCGTGTTCACCGATTTGAAGGGGTCGACGGAGCTCTACGAGCGGATCGGAGACGCCCGCGCGTACCCTCTCGTGCGAGACCATTTTCGAATCATGTCCGAGTGCGTTCGCCGAGCCAACGGAGCCATCGTCAAGACCATCGGTGACGCGATCCTGGCGACCTTCTTGAGCGCCGAGGACGCGGTCCGGTTCGCGCTCGAAATGTCGGCGGCCTTCGAGGAGTTCAACACACGCGACCGATCGAGGGAAGAGATCGTGGTGAAGGTCGGCATTCATGCCGGGCCGTGTATCGTGGTGACTCAGAACGAGACCATCGACTACTTCGGTCGCACTCTCAATACCGCTGCGAGAATTCAGGGGCTGTCGCGCGGGCACGACATCGTACTCTCCGACGCGGTGGCCAGGGGGCGCGGAGTGAGTGCGATGCTGAGCGACTTGCCGGGATGGTCTCGGGAGGACGATCGAGTAGAGCTGAAAGGGATCGCGTCTGCCATCGACGTGGTGCGACTGACCAGGTGAGGCGCTTTGGGCCTCGAGCTTCGGTCTTCAATCGAAAAGAAGACCTCCGATGAAATTACCCAGGTTCGACAGGGCCTGATTTACGGCTCCGTTTTTGCCGCTGGCGTTGTCTGCGTTCCAGCGGGCGGTCTCGTCGGCTGAGCCCAACGCTCCTTTCGCGATGTTTTCGCCGGCCCAGGCGCCGATGGCGGCGGGGACGCCATTGTCGCCGCTTCTGTTCTGCTCGTGGACTTTTTGGGCGCCCGCGGTATTGCCGGTCGCGAGGGCCTCGGTCGCCGCAACCACAGAGGAGGCGGTGGCTTTTGTGGTCGCGCTGACTTGGCCTCCGGTCAACACATCCACCACGGCCACTCCTGGGTTCGCGACGAGCGCGGCCGTCGTATAGCCGGACGAAGCAACTCCGTTGGCGATCTTGCCACCGAGGGTGGTGCAGTGACTATTGACGCCTTGCTCTACACCCGTAATCAGCGCGCCCGCCACGCCTAGGCCGCGACCGAGCTTGTTGGAGGACCGAGCAACGCCCTCATAGACATCAGCCTCGAGCCTCATCAATCTCAACGCTTTGTTGCCCATGGCGGCCCGCTCGGCGGGGGACAGGTTCTTCACCGCTTCGACCTGGGCGCGCGCCGCCCCTGCGAGCCCGGAGAGACCGGAGCTCGCGAGCGTCGCTCCTATGCCGGCTCGTTCGACGTTTTTGTCCAACTTCTTGACAGTATCGCCGAAGCTCGAGTGGGGATGGGTTTCGGTCTTGGACGTAGGGAATCGTGGTCCGATCTTGGGATTGCTCATATTTTCTCCTTCGTTTCGGCTTCGCCGAGCGTGCTCGAAGCAAGAGCACGATGAATGCCAACCGTGGCGGCGCAGGTCGGAGGTTGGGAGCCGTTCGGGTGAGGCTCCGCGTGTCTCACTTCTCGGACATCCGGTGTCCCAGCTGGATTCCGATCCATGTCTTGCAGAGATCGGGAGCGTGGCGGCGGACTGCGCTACGCTCTGGGCGTGACGACCGAGAGCCTCGACGCACAGTCCATTCCGCGCAACCTCCGCGTACGTGTCGCTTCTGGTCCCGACACGGGCCTGGGCCGGCTCGTGTCGGAGCTGATCGTCGCCGGCACCTCCGAGGTGTGCGAGCTCAAGCTCACCGATCGAAGCGTGTCCCGCCGCCACTGCACGCTGGAGCCCGCCGGGGCGTCGGTTCGGATCCGAGATGCGGGGAGTCGCAACGGCGTATGGTTTGGCGCCGCTCGTATCGAGGTCGCGGATCTTCCACCAGGATCTCAGATCGTGCTCGGACACAGCACTCTGACCTTCGAGCTCGGTACACCAGCCGAGGCCCAACAGCCCGTCGTCGTGCCAATGACCAGCTTTGGTCGTTTCTTGGGATCGTCACCGTCGCTTGCTCCGATGTATCGAGTTCTGAATATCGCTCTCGAGCAACCCGGATTGACCGTTCTGCTCGAAGGTGAGTCCGGAACCGGCAAAGAGTTACTCGCCGAGGCGCTTCACGAGAAGAGCAAGCGCGCCGACGGTCCATTCGTCGTCGTCGACTGTGCTGCGATTCCAGAGACTCTCATCGAGTCCGAGCTCTTTGGAACCGAGATGGGCGCCTTCACCGGAGCAGGAGCTCGCAAGGGGGCCTTCGAGCAGGCCCATCACGGGACGATATTTCTCGACGAGATCGGAGAGCTCCCGTTGGCTCTACAGACTCGGCTTCTCGGAGTGCTCGAGCGCCGGCAATTCAAGAGAGTGGGCGGCACCAAGGCCATTCAAGTCGACGTACGCGTCGTGGCCGCGACCAATCGCAACCTCGAGCGAGAGGTCGAAGAAGGGAGGTTTCGACTGGATCTCTTTCACCGCTTGGCCGTTGCTCTGGTCCACATTCCGCCGCTCAGCCGACGACGAGAAGACATCGAAACGCTCGCTCTCCATTTTGCCCGAGCGATCCCTCAGAAGAGCGAGCTCGGCGTGTTGTCGCCCGAAGTCTTGGGTCGACTCTGTGAAAAGGAGTGGCCTGGCAACGTGCGTGAGCTCCGAAACCACATAGAGCGGCTCGTGCTTTTTGGTGAATCCAACGCGATGATGGGCTCGAAGACCTCGGAGCCGGAAGGTGAGGATGCTCGGCTCACCGCCATCGTCGGCGCGGCTCGCTCTGGAGTTTCGTTTCGCGCGGCGCGCGCGACCGCGCTCGCCGCGTTCACCGAGCTCTATGTCGAGGATATGTTGGCTCGGCACTCAGGGAACGTTTCACGGGCCGCAGAAGCGGCCGGCGTGGCTCGGCGCCACTTTCACCGGCTGAAAGAGCTCGGCCGAAACGACTGAGTTGGGTCGCCCCCCTAGAAGAATCGAACGAAATAGGCGCCCAGCAACGCACCGACGACCAGCCCGATCACGAGCGAGGTCGAGACGAGAATTCGGGTCCGCTTCGATTCGAAGACATCGGGTGGCGGCGCCGCCGTCGGCATTGAGCTCGAGCGCGCTCTGCTCGGTTCGGGAACCGTGTGGAGCTCAGGAAGGCGCTGAGGCGGATAGGTATCTGTCTTCGGGATCAACAGAGGGCGAGGCGTCGCCACGGAAGGCAGCTTCGTCGATACCGTGAGTCCAGGCTCTGCACAAATCAGCTCGCCCGCCTCCGTTGGCTCGGACTGCGGCGTGCGTTCGGACATACGTTCGGACCTGAGTGCGGGATCGGATCGAACCTGATCTGCAGAAACGGCTGGGGTTGGTTGGGTAGGATCTTCGACGGAAGGGAGCTGCTTGGCCCTCTCGACCTCTTCACGGGACACCGCGACGGTGTCGTTGACGCCCATGATGCTCGAATCTCCGGACTCGTCGGACAGGTCGAGCGACATGACTTGGCGAGCCCCGAGCGCCGAAAGCAGCTCGTCCTCTGGGCAGACACCTCGCGCCGCTCGGTCGAGAACACTGCGCTGCTGGGCTTGCCGCTGCCCCCAGCGCGACTCCAGATATTCCCGAACTCGAGTCTCGGCATCCCCCTTCTCTTCTCCAAGGAAGCCGAGAAGAGCGCTCGCCATGTCTCCCGCGGTCGTGAACCGATCGCTCGGGCTCCGTGCAAGGGCGCAACGGCACACTTCCGTGAGAGCCCGCGGGCAACGCGAGTTGATCGAGCTTGCGTCCGGGAGAGTCTCACGGAAGATTCTCTCCGTAACTTCCGCCGGACTCAGACCCACATATACTCGCTTGTTGATCAAACATTCATAAAGCACCAGACCGAGCGAGTAGATATCGGTTCGGCGATCCAACACCTTACCGGTAATTTGCTCCGGAGACATGTACGCGATTTTTCCTTTGATGATGCCGGCCTCGGTTTCGCTTCCGATCGGAGCCCTCGCCGTACCGAAGTCCAATACTTTCGTTCGCCCGTCCAGACAAACGACCAAGTTGTCGGGCGAGACGTCTCTATGAATCAATTCATAGGGCGAGCCTTCCGGCGCGACGAGCTCATGGGCATGATGCAGTCCGAGCGCCGCCAGGGCGATACTTGCGGCCGCAATTTCGGGCGCGAGCCCTTCACCTTCTCGTCGGGCGAGCGCCAAGAGCACATTGAGCGGCTGGCCTCTCGCATATTCCATGGCGAGGAAATATCGCTCGTGCTCGATCCCAGCTTCATACACTCTCGCGCAGTATTCGTGATCGAGTCGGGACGCGATCGCAGCTTCACGAAGGAATGCGTCCGGAAGCACGCCGGCCGCGTGGTGTGCCAAGAGCACCTTGAGCGCGACCAATTCGCCTTCGGCCACTCCACCCACGGCGCGAGCCAAAAAGACGCTCGCCTGCCCACCCGTGGCGAGCCGGGCGAGCACGTCGTAGCGCCGGCCGAAACGGTGGGGCGCCATGTCACTCCGCGAGCGGGATCGGATCGGTGAACGACATGGTCTGCCAGCATACTCCTTCTTCGCAGTCGAGGATACGTCGGCACGTTGGCGCGTTGGCGCGTTGGCGCGTGGCGCGTTGGCGTATCCTTCCTTGTGGAAGTCGCCGCGGCCGCGTCAAGAGTTTCTGATTTCTCGAATCAACCCATCGAACCTCGGGACCAAGTCCGATCTCTCGAGAAGCTCATCCAGTCTTTCGAGCATCGCTTTGACGAGCGGGACTTCGACGCCGGGCTGCTCCAGCAGTCTGCGCACGTCCTCGAGGTCTTTCGGCCGCCCGGCTAGAATCTTGGTGGCAATGAGATCATGGCGCGAGATGACGGGAACGCTGAGCCCTCCGACGTCGATGAGTTGGGCGCGTTCGAGGATCGAGGCCTCGAGCTCGTCACCGGCGATGACGAGATCGAGGGGGATGTTCGAGGCCTCGTGAAACAGCGGAAGCACCCGAGTGCGTTCGGAGAACTCATACAAATTATCGACTCGGGAAAGAAAACCTCCGTCCAGGAGCGCTCGAATCACGGCCGATTTGGAGTCTTCGGTCAATTCGACCGTCACGTCGACGTCTGCAGTCATCCTGGCGACCCCGTAGGCGCTCACCGCTTGGGCACCAAATAGGTACCAGCGAGCTCGCCTACGACTCAGAATCTTCGACAGGTCTTTCAGCAGCAAGAGCGGCGCGGGCAGCTCGACGCCTCGCGATCTGCGTGAAGAGCGCGGCGAGACGGATGTGGTCTTGGAGGTCTTGCTCGCGGTCTTCCGGCGTCGGCCAGTCCGGGTGTTGCGCGATGTACTGTCTTCGGAGCTCATCGGCGATCCTCAATCTCTCCGCAGGGCTCAGCTTGGCCCACCACTTCCGATCCTCGGCCGCGAGCGCGTTCCAATCTGGTTGATTCGTCCGAGCCATCAGCGAACCTCGAACGGCGCCCTCGTGAATTGGTATTTCACACCAGCGAGCACGTCGCCTAGGTCGAACTCGGGCAACGCCTTCACGACGAACCCCGTCGGAGATCCGGTCACGGCGCCATCGCTGGCGGCGAAGGTGGGCGCCGCAATGGAGTGAAGTTGGCTTCCGTCGAGCTCGAGGCCCGACGCTTCGCAGCCGTCGACGACGAACCTCGCCAGCGTCGCGGCGCCCGACCCGATGGCTCGAACACCGACTCCGGCCGCGGTCGTCGTGGTGATGGCGTTCCGAATTTCGAGGTTGGTCGCAGTCAGGGTGGCGGTGTCCTCGATGAGGATGGCCTCCCCGCTCGAATCCAGAATTCTGGCCCGATCGAGGACGACCTTGGAGCGGTTGACGAACCCGGCGGCGCCCCGGACGACGATTAGGTCAGAGACCCGCGACGGTTCTTGGAGGAGTGAGTCGTCGCGAAACTCGATTTCGGTGTCCTCGAGGTGAATGCGGGAGAGTGTCGCGCGGATGGCATCGAGGCGCACACCGCGAGCGTCGCCACCCGGTCCTCTCGAGGGCTGTCGAACCGTGATGTCTTCGAGCATGAAGTCCCCAACACTCTCATCCATGGTCACACCCGCCCCCGCTACTCGCTCCGCGAGGAGCCGCCTGACTTCGAGGCGCGCACCCTCGGAGCCGGTGACTCCGTTCGACTGCGAACCCGACACGAACACGTCCGCGAAAGATACGCTGGCATCCGGTCCGTACACATTGGCTCCAGACCCTCGGAGCGCCGCGCGGGTGAGTTTGAGCCGACTGTCGTCGACTCTCACCGCGAACGCGCGGCTGTGGGCGACGAAGTCGGCGACGGTCGCGGTGCTGCTGCTGAACAGCTCGAGACCGCTCGGACTGTCGACCAGGACGACTCGCTCCATCTCCAACTCTGCGGCCCGCTCGATGACGACGCCTGACGCGGCCTCTCGCACCAGCAGATCTTCTACGTGGGCCGTGCCTCCTCGAAGCACGAACGCACGATCTTGGGTCGAGTCGATCCTCACGCGGGACAGATCGATTCGTTCGGCGGCCGAGTACAGCCCGAGGCCGCCGCTGCCGCGGGCGTCGCGTGTCGTGCGCTCCACCACCAAGTCAGCGGCTCTGACCCGGGTTCCGAGGTCGCGAAAATCGACGCCGAAATACGGTGTGTCGGTGACGAGCACTCGATCTAGCCGAACTCGAGCGCCTTCCGCCACACGAAGGCCGGTCCCTTCCGCGCCATCGACCCACGGCTGAGTGCGACGAGCGACGGTATCCGAGATCGTCGCGGTGGCGCCGTACACCGAGATCGCCAACCCAGTCGTCGACTCGACCAACGTGTTGCGAAGCACCAACTCGGCGTTCGCCTGTGCGATGACTCCGTGACCCTCGCGGGGAGCGGAGGTCGTCGTCACCGTTCGAAGGACGACCAAATCTTCGAAGCGCGCACGAGTGGACGGGTCTCTGATTTGAATCCCGACTCCCGTGACATCCTCGACCGAGACCCTCCGGCCTTCGAGCTCACCGGCGAGCCGGCCTTCGATCGCTCGACCCGCAACCCCGCGCACCACGACCTCTTCCCCGAAGGCTCGACCACCGCTCTCGGCAAGCCAGCCGAACTCGGTCGTCCCTTCGATGAGAACGCCTCGCAGGTGACCCTCGCCAGCAGGACCCACCGAAACGCCTCGGCGCAGCCCGGTCACGCGGAGATTGGCGACCGACACCTCCGGCGACAGCACTCTCAGCGTCGAAGTGAGGCTCGCGCCGCTCGCCGCGGTCACCGTGGTCTCACCCACACAGGCGCCGATCAACTCCATGGGTTCGCTCAAGCCAAGGCTCGCTTCGAAGGTTCCCTTTCCGAGCGCGACGACCGAGCCCGGCGTAGCCAGAGCTAGGGCTTCGGCGAGCGTTCGAACAGGCGCATCGATCGATCCGTCGCCTTCGGCAGACCCATTGTTCGAAACGTACACGATGGGTTTGTCGGTCGGGAGGTCGTCTCGAAACTCGCCGGGCGGGCACGCCTCGCCAATTGGAGCGCAACCGAGGTCGCCAAGGAAATGAGCTTCGTCGTCAGCGCACGGGAGGCGCTCGGCGACGGTTCTAGGCTCGCAGAACGTTCGGGAGTCGGCGCTGACTTCGGTCCATCCGGTCGGACAAGGTAGTAGGCGGAGAGGCTCAGGAGGCGCGGGCTGAGTTGCCTCTTTGGGCGCCAACGGTTGCGGAGGCTCCGAGCAGGGTCGGTGACAGACGAGATTGGCGCGAGACTGCTCGAAACAACCGTTGGTTCGCGCGCACAGCGCGGCGTTCAACGCTGGCACCCTCAGACTCTCCAGCTGAGCCGCATCTTCCAGAGGGCGAAACACCACGGCCTCACCCGTCGTGTACATGCCGACCACCGCCGAGTCGAAGCGCGGAATGGGTCGACTCGGATCTGCAACGTCCACGTGCTCACCCTCGGCGATCATCAACTCGTCGAGACTCTCCGCATAAAAAAGCACCGAGAGCTCGACGGGCGGGTCGAGCTCGATAGGCGTGCTCGCGAACCCGTCCACGATCGGGAGCGCCCGCAAACGAAGGCGACCGCTGGCGCCCGTAACCAGAAGCGCACTCTTGGCGGACTCGGGCGCAAGCGCATGAATCGCCGGTGCGTCGCAAGCCAGGACCGTTCCGAAAAACAAGATCGCCGATCGGCGCATCGAACCGGGTTTCATCCCCTCGCCGCGGAGGCCCCCGCAATCGTCATGCGCGATACTCGGAAAGACGGTGACTGAAACCGCGCGCGGTCGTCCAGATCGTCGGCGACCGCGTCGATACGGGGCCAAAGCTCGTCGAAACCGAGGCTCACGGTGACCTCACTGACCGGATGGGTGAGCTCCCCCTTCTCGATCATGAAACCCTCGGCGCCCCGGCTGAAGTCGCCGGTGGTGGGATTGAACCCAAAACCCATCATGTGAGTCACATAGAGTCCGCGGTCCAGCTCGCCAATGATCTCGGCTCGCGACCTCGTACCCTTTTGCAGCACGAAATTGCTCGGCGAGACTCCGGGCTTCGCGGAGAGTCCGCGCGCGGCATTGCCAGTGCTGGGCAGACCCAGCTTGCGACCGGTGTAAGTATCGAGAAGCCACGACCCGAGCACTCCTACGTCGACGATGACGTTGGATCGAGACGGAAGGCCCTCGCCGTCGAACGGGCGAGATCCCGCTCCACGCCGAGTCAGCGGTTCGTCTCGAATCGTGACCAGCGGCGAGGCGATCGGTTGTCGCAGTTTGCCGACGAGATAGCTGGTGCGTTTGTAGATCGCGTCGCCGCTCACGCAGGAGCAGAGCAAGGACAGCAGCGCGCGCGCCGAGTCAGGATCGAACACGACAGGCAACTCGGCGCTCTCGATCTTGGTGGCGCCGAGCTTCTGGATCGCCCGACGGGCGGCCTCCTGACCTACAGCCTCAGCGGTTTGGAGGTCCGCGGTATGGCGGCGGGCATCCCAATACGATCCGCGCTGACGCTTGCCGCTGGCCTCCTCGATCACCGGCACGGCATAGAGTGTGACGTAAGAGCCTCGGTAGCTGCCTTCGAATCCTCCGCTCGTGGCCATGGCGCGGGTGTAGAGCGTGCGCTCGAAGGTCCCTCCTTCGCTGTTCACGATCCGCGGGTCGTACGCGAGGGCGGCGGACTCACAGGCCTTGGCGCGGTCGACCGCTTCGACGCCGCTGATCGAGGCGACGGCAGGGTCGAAGAGATCGAGGTCTTCGAACGGCCCCAGATGCAACAGCGCTGGATCTGGGGGACCTGCGAGCTCATCGGGTTCCGAGAGCGAAGCCAGCTCGAGCGCTGACGCCACGAGATCTTCGAGGCCGGCGGGCGAGGTGTTGCTCGTGGTGGAGGTCGCCTGACGGCCGTTTTTGAACACCCGGATCCCCGCACCCACACTTCGCGCCTCACGAATCATCTCTGGCTCTCCGAGCCGAACCTTCGCGGAGAGCTCCGACTCGTCGAGCACGATGGCCTCGGCGACCTCTGCACCTAGGCGTTGCGCCTGGCCGACGATCTGTTTGGAGAGCTCGAGCTGCTTGGTGTCACTCACTTGCCACCTCCGAGGTTCGTGCCGCCGACGGTCATCTTGGAGATTCGAACGGTCGGACAGCCCACGCCCACCGGAACGGACTGCCCGTCTTTGCCGCAGGTCCAAATGCCGTCGGAGATCTCGAGGTCGGTGCCCAACATGTCGACGGCGGCGAGAACGTCAGGTCCGTTGCCGATGAGGTTCACACCTTTGAGCGGCGCGGTGAGCCTGCCGTCTTCGATGAGATAGCTCTCGGTGAGTGAGAAGACGAAGTCACCGTTGGCGATGTTGACCTGGCCGCCTGAAAAGCGCTTGGCGAACACGCCGTGTTTGGTCTTGCGAATGATGTCTTCGGGGTCGTCCTGACCTCCAAGGAGGATGGTGTTGGTCATGCGAGGCATGGGGGCGTAGCGAAAGCTCTGGCGCCGGCCATTGCCCGAGGGCGCCTTGAAGTGGCGCGCGGAGAGTCGATCTTGCATGTAGCCTCGAAGGATTCCGTTCTCGATCAGGGTGACGGGCCTGGCTTCCATACCCTCGTCATCCACGTTGAGGCTCCCTCGACCGTGGTGTTCGGTGGGGTCGTCGACGACCGTGCAGATCGCGCTGGCGACGCTTTCGCCGACTCGATCGCTGTAGCGCGACGTCTTCTTTCGGTTGAAGTCGGCCTCGAGCCCGTGCCCGATCGCTTCGTGGAGTAGGATGCCGCTGTCGCCTGGGGCGAGCACGACGGGCATCTCTCCGGCCGGAGCGTCTTTGGCGTCGAGCATGGCGATGGCGATCCGCGCAGCCTCGCGGCCATGATCCTCGGGCTTGTGTCCGGCGTGCAGAAAGTACTCGAGGCCAAATCGGCCGCCGCCGCCGGAGCGCCCGTTTTGTCGCTTGTGCCCGCTCTCGGCGACGGCAGAGACGTTGAGACGAATCATGGGCTGTACGTCGCGAGCGAGCACTCCGTCGGAAGTGATGACCAGAATCTCTCGAACGGTCTCGGCGAAGCTGGCTTCGACTCGAGTGATGCGAGGATCGGCCGCACGCGCAGCGCGATCGGCGCGGAGCAAGAGAGCCTTCTTCTTCGCGCCCTCGACGTCGATCGACGAGGCTTCGACCGCGTATCGCGAAGGGAAGCTGCGAGGCTCGATGCGCTCGACGTGTGTAGCCTCTCCCGATGCGATGGCCGACGCCGTGCGGGCGGCCTCTTCCATGGCCGAAAGCTCGAGCGACTCGACGAACGCGTAGCCCGTCGCGTCACCGCGCTGGACGCGCACGCCAAGACCGAGGTCGACGCTGCGGCCGGCGGACTTGACGATGTGCTCGTCGAGCACGAGGTGCGCGCTGGTTTCGGTCTCGAAGAACAGATCGGCGTAGTCACCGCCGCGAGCGAGCGCCAGCTCGAGCAGGCGCGTCAGGGTATGGGTGTCGGCGACGACAGCGTCGAACGGAGACGGGGGTTTGGAGCCCATGGCTCCGCGAGCCTAGCAGAGGTCAGGGCGGAAATCGCGGCGTGGTGAGGTGTGCAGAAGCGGAGTCAGATCGAGGAACTCAGCGGCACTCGAGGAACTGAGTGGCGCCGCAGCCGCAATTCACATCACCGGCCGCGCAGGGAACGAGGCAGCTCACTTCGCCGTAGACCGCGGTGCAGTCCATTCGCGACACACACGTTTGCTCGTCGAGGCCCACGCACTCTGGGTTCGGGGCGCACTCACCGGTGGCGCAGCCTGTCGTGGGGTCGATGACGTTGCCGTAGGGGCACCAAATCGCCGGAATCGGTGGGCACTCCTGAGCTCGCTCGTGGCAGCCGATGAAGGCGCCCGTGGCGGGGTCGCATGGGTTCTCGCAGGCGCCGTCGGGACCGGGGCGGCAGGGAGCGGCGAGGCAGTTGAAGTGACCGTACTCAGCCTCGCACTCGGGAGTCGCGTTGCAGCTGGCCTCATCGAGGCTCGAGCAACGATCGTTCACCGGCACGCACTGAACGGTGCAATCGGCGTTCGGCGGGCACTCTTGGCAGACGGTACCGGGAGCACACAGGACCGCAGCGCACGCGGACACGTCTTGGCAGCCAGCGTAGACCGGTCCGGGCGCGGGGCAATCGCAAGGCGAGCACACCTCGCCGGTGGAGGGGTCGCAGCCGGCGCAGGCACAGCCGCCTTCGACGTAGATGGGTTCGCAGCCTGGGTCGGAGATGCAAGACATCTCGTCGAGCGCCCAGCAACCGCTCGGCGGCGGATTACACGAGCAAACCTCGCAGCCGTTGGCGTCGATTTGGAATCCATACTCACACCAGAGGTCACAGAGCACGGGTTCGCAGGTCTGGCCGCGAGTATGGCACCCGCCGAAGATGGGCTCGCAAGCGGGGCAGTCCATTCCATTTTCCGGGTCGCAAGGCGCACACGGCGGATAAAGGTACGTCGCTTCGCAGCTCGGCTCCGCGTTGCACATGGCCTCGTCGAGCCACTCGCACTTATCCGGCTGCTGAGCGTCGGTGCAGTACGCGAAGTGAGGCGCGATCGGCCGCGCACAGTCGCAGGACTCGCACATCTCGCCTCGCGGGCAGTCCGGACAAGCGCAAGCGCCGCCGCCAGCGTCGTAAACTGCTTCGCAGCCCGGCGTGGCCAGGCAGCGATCTTCTGGAAGGTCGTAGCAGCCGCTCGGAGGCGGGTTGCAGGCGCAGACTTCGCAGCCGCGGTCATCCGTCGCGAAGCCGAACTCACACCACATCTCGCAAGTCACCGGTTCGCATGTGCACGGATGGTCGCGGAGGTGACAGCCGTTGAAGCCAAAGCCGTCGCAGCGCGGGCAGTTCGCGTCGTCTTCCCGGCACGCGATGGCCGGGCACGGGAGCGCGCCATAGTCCGCTTCGCAGCTCGGATCGGCGAGGCACGAGGCCTCGTCGAGACCTTCACAAGGGCCCGGCTGCCAACGCGTCGAACAACCGCCGAAGCCGGGGCCGCAGTCGCACGCGGGACACGTGCCGTCTTCTGCACACGGCGCACAAGCGCAGTCGGCGTAGAGGGGCTCGCAGTCTTGGCGCGCAAGGCACGCGGCCTCGTCTTGGATCGACTCGCAGGCGAGCGCCTGCTCCCGAATCTCACAACCCTGAAACGAGGGAGCTGGGCAATCACACTCGCAGGGTGCGGCGAAACAAGCGCCGCAGGCACAGTCGACCTCTGCGTACGTCGGCACGCAGTCGGGTCGCGCGGTACATTGCGACTCGTCGAGCTCTCCGCACTCGAGGCGTGTCGGCACTTCCAGATGCTGCCGATCTTCGTCGGAAGAGCCTCCGCAGCTGCCGCCCGCAAATCCCGCTTGCACGAGCGCAAGCGAGAAAATCCCAAACAGCGGCGCAAACCGAGCCGCTTCCCCTGTCTTCTCTCGAGTCGAGTTCATGGTCCTTCTCCGTCTACGGCCTGTCGCCGCGGTCACGCCCCGCGGAAGAAGCAAGACCCTTGCCAGCAGCAGACTCGGCCCTGAAACCTGCCCACCCTCAGAAAGATGTCGGATCAAGCTCACCCAAGCCTACCTCGGGTCTCGAATTCCTGAGGGGATGAACATCAACGTGAGCCTTCAGCGCGCAACATTGTCATCCGCACACCGCGAAGGTCCGCGTCGCACGCCAAACCCCGCCGATACAGTCGTAACCTTGGGCCGTCTCGGCATTGCAGTAGTAGCAAACGAGGGCGGTCGCGCAGGCGTCGCCGACCTTCGGCTCGCGCTCCACGCAGTCGGCGTCCGACTTGTAGCCGCAATCTCCTGCGCTGAGCTGACAGAGCGAACGATCGCCATCGCCGCAAGCACACAGCACGAAGAGCGCGAGCCCCACCTTGTCGATCACGAGAGCTTCGTCAGGACTCGGTCGCTCGCCTCCGCGGCCTGATCCGCATAGGGCTGGGCCTCGCGCAGGGACGCGAGCACCTCGGGCCGATGCCCATCGGACGCCGCAGACCACGCGCGATAGAGCAGTCGCTCGGACGTCGCGAGCGGCCCCATGACCTCGGCGTACGACGGAAAGCCGAGGCGGGCAGACACCGCTTCCTGCGCTTCGCCGAGCCTCGCAGGCCCGAGGTAGATGAGCTCTTCGACTTTCTTCTTCACTTCTTCGAGGTGAAGCGTAGGCGCCAGCTTGCTCAGCTCCGCCACACCGCTCGCATGCACGCGAACGCCATCGGCGAGCGTGCCCGTTCGAATCACGCGATCCTTGGCAGCGTCACCCTGCTCTTCCTCGATGGGCGGAGCGCCGGCCTTTCGCTTCACCAAGATCCCGATCCCGAGCACCCCGAGGCCGGCTGCCATCGCGGCCCAGTGCGGGTTGGGCCACAGCGCCCCAGCGACGATGGCGATCGCCATTCCGACGTAACCGATCCAAAGCCCGATCGTTGCCACGTTTCTACCTCCTCAACCCAGCGCGGTCCGCGCGAGATCGACGCCCACCAGAGCCACTTGAGCAAGTCCTTCTCCCACTAAGAATCCAGCGGCGAGCGGTATGCCGATGTCATCGACCCAGCCTCGGCCTCTCCATTTCTCCGTCACCACGGTGAGCGCGCAGCCGATGCAATACGTGAGCGTCACGGACATCGGCAGGTACATCGCGAGGCCGATGACGACGCCGAGCCCGCCGCCCAAGCCGAGCGTGAGCAAGAGGCCAGCGACCGTGCCGACGACATAGCGGAGCTTCACCGCGGCCGCGATCGCGAGCTGCTGATCATTCAGAACCGCTTGGGGCGCAAAGAGCTCCAGCGCCGCCTTGATCGCCTGGCCTTGCGGCGCGGTGAGCGGGTCGTTGCCGAACACGAACTTCTTCGCGAGGAGCACGAGCGTCAAGAGCGAGATCAAGGGCCCGATCCACGCGACCGCGAACTGGGTGATCTGTTGGCGACGCGGGATCGCTCCGACGAGGTGGCCGGTCTTCAGGTCCTGCATCATGTCCGAGCCCTGACCCGTGGCCACGCACACCGCCACGGCCATCACGAGCGCGACCATCGCGCCCTCGCGACCGAGCAGCGTCACGACGAGCACGATCGTGATGAGTGCCATGCCCGAGAGCGGCGAGTTGTCGGTCTTGCCGGTAGCGATCGACACGATGATGTTCGCGAGCCACATCCAGACCGTCGCGACCACCGCGGCCACGAGCACACGCCACAAGCTCGCGCCTTCCGACCCGAACCAACCGGCGAGGAACAACACGACGAAGGAGATGCCGCTGCTGACCCAGATCAACTTGGGCGGGAGCTCCTGCGTGATTTGAGCCCCTTGATCTTTGGCCGCTTGCGCGGCGGAGCGCTGTTTCTGAATCGACTTGATCGCGGAGAGCAGCATCGGCGCGGTCAAGACGACGCTGGCGATCGAACCGCCGAGCAGCATGCCCACGCCCAGCGGACGCGCCGCGTATTTGTACGACCAGCCCGACGCCATCGCGTCGAACTCGTCCTTCACGCCCTTTGCCTTCGAGGTGAGATCCGCGATCACTTCGGCCGGCATCCAGCCTCGAGTCACCACGAGCGGCGTGACGATCCAGTGGGCCAACACCGCGCCGACCATGAGCACCAGGCCTGCGCGGCCCGTAATGTAACCGCCACCAAGCGACGTGAGGCCGCCGAGCACGGCGATGACGATCGCGAAGTGCATCGGGAACCCGAGCTTGTGGCCGAGGTCGAAATCGTCCGGGATCTCCGACAGCAGCGGGAGGTCCGGGAAGATGCTCTTGATGCCGGTGACGAGCGCGAACGTGATCGCAAAGGCGATCCCGATCATCAGCCACCGAAACCGCACGGGTCCCGATCCCGAAGCCTTCAAGATCGCGGCGGTGGCCACGCCGCTCGGGAACACGAGCCGCTCGAGATCGATCATTTGTTTGCGGCTCGGGATGATGAAGAGGACGCCGAGCATCGATCCGGCGGTCGCCGCAGCGGCCATGGACCAGAGCATGCGCGAAGAGATCAACTGAAGCTCGGGGTGCGTGGCCACGTACTTTTCGACGGTGATGCCGGCCGCTTGGGCCGCGGCGATCACTTCTGGCGAGTTGATGGCGGCGTCGGAGCTCAGCAGGTAGAGCACCGGCACGGTGAAGATGACACCGGCCGCAGACACGTTGATTGCAGCTGCAACGGTTTGGTTGATGTTGTTTTCGACGATGCTGCCGGTGCCGAGGCCCTTGCGCAGGATGCCCCAGCCGAGCATCGCGGCGACCATCGACGCGGGCACGGTGAACCCGAGCTTCAAGCCGGCGTACGTGAAGCTCACGGTCAGGGCGACGCCGATGATGATGCCGAGCCAGAGGGAGGGGGCGGTGACCTCACGATAGGGAGCCGCTGCGTTCTTCGGGTCGTCGCCCAGCTCGCCCACCCGGGCGGAGTCCGTGGTCATTCGGCCGGTCTACACAACTTTTTGCCGAAAGAGATCCTCGGAAACCGGCTGAAAACTCGATCTGCCGGCCAGGGTCGGTAGTGTACGGGCATGGCCGGTCGACCCAGCGACGGCGACAGAAGGCCCGGCCTGGGCGAGGAGCTGTGATGCAGATCGCGGATTTGGACCGCTCCGGCGTCAAATACGCAGGAATTCGGCCGGGGAGCTTTATGGGCACCGTCGCCTCTGGCAGGCTTCGCGAGTGAGCAAGGACGGTCGTCCTTCCGCGCTCAGCCGCCTTGCGGGCGCGTTCGGCAAGGCGTTGATGGAGCTCGGCGTGACCCCCGAGGACGACGTCCTCGAGCGGCTCGCTGTCCTCGTACACGAGTGTATGTCGAGTCGTGGCCGCAGCTTTCACGACGTGGAGCACGCGCTCGAGATCGGCCGCAGCGAGGACCCGCTGCAGATCTTGGCGGGCCTCTTTCACGACGTGGTCTACCACCAGATCGACGGCGGGCTGGCGAGCACACCTCGGCAGCTCGTGGGCGCCGGGCTCATCACGACCGACGGCGTCACTCGCGTGGGTGCTCTCGACGGCGGGGACACGCTGTTGGCCGACGTCGTGTCGGTGTTTGGCATGACGCCGGGACAGGAGCTCTCGGTCTACGGGGGCTTGAACGAGCTCGCGAGCGCGCTGGTGGCGGTGCGGGCGCTCCAGCCCTTTCTCTCACACACTCACCTGGTCTCGGTGGCCGCGGCGATCGAGGCCACCATTCCGTTCCGTCCGCCCGGACCGAACGGCTCACCGCTCGAAGCGCTCCACGCTCGGCTCTTGGCGATCGGATTTCAGCCTTCGGATGCCGAGCGCGCCGTTCGCGCGGCGCTCGGTGTGGTGAATCGGGACGTCGAAAACTTCGCGTTCGAAAACAGCGCCGAGTTTCTCGATCACACCTGGATGCTCCTTCCGGAGTCGAACTGGTCTCTGCGCAACAACGCCGCCTACACACTCACCGAATATCGGGGCGCGATCGAGCGCATGGAAAAGTTCCTGAGTGGGTTGTCTCCAAGCCTCGTGTTCTCCGAATTCCGCGGCGCTCCGGAAAAGGAGCGGCTCGAGAGTATGACGCGCGGCGCCGCGCGCAACATTCGGATCGGCAGCCGCTACCTCCGCGCCAAGTGCGTTGCCGCTAGAGTCCTAGAGTCCCTCGCGTGCCTCACCGGAGGCGACGCTCCGGTGTCCCTCTTCATGGGTGACTTGCCCGACGCGAAGAGCGACACCCTGAGGATCGAAGACTTCTTCCCGCCACCCACCCGGCACGCGACCGACATCGACGACGAGGTCTACTCACTCTTGGCGTACGGCCGAGCGAGCGAGACTTCCTTCGATCTGAGGAATGCGCCGCTCGCAGCCTACCTCTACGAAGCGCTCGGGGATCGCGACACCGATCTCACCCTCGCGGGCTTGAGGGCCGGTCGAACGGCTCCGGAGGTCCTCCCACGCGAAGTGCTGGCGCCGCTCGTCCAGGCCATCGCAGCGATCGCGTCCACACGCCGAAAGCGCCTCCTCGCGCTGCTCGCTTAGTACACGTCCGTGGAAGTTCGTGACCACGCTGAAACCACAGAGGACGCGGAGAGAAGACACAGAGGACACAGAGAAGTGCTCATTCCATCATCTGTGTGCTCTGTGGGCTTCGGCTCGGTGCTCTCTGTGGTTTCTCCCGTAGTCACGAATTTGCGGGGACCTGTACTTAGATCACTCAGCTCGGGTCGAAGACGACCCCGAGCTCGCGGGCGACGGTGATGAGCTCGAACGGACCCAGCCGCTGAGAAACGATGCCCTGACGGGTGGCTGGGTCCTTGGGCAACGCACGCTTGAACCGGAACAGGCTCGCCTCGGCCAGCGATCTCGCCTCGGCCCTCCTTCCAGCGGCCAGGAGCGCTCTCGTATAGGTCTCCGCGGAGAGAGTCCAGTCGCTGTCGATCACCGCGGCCTGCGCCATCGAGGCTTCATACGCGTCGGCGGCGAGGCCGAGCGCTTCGTCCTTTCCTTGTGCAATCCACACTCTCGCCAAAAGGGACAGACAATGTCCCCGAAGCGCGTTGTCTTCAGGACACTTGTCGACGCTCGTCTTGGCGATCCGTTCGGCCTCGTCGAGGCGGCCGCGGCGCAGGAGGAAGAGGACCAAGATCCGATGACAGGAAAGATCGATTCTCAAGCTGTCTCCGCCGAGTGCGAGCGCGCGCCGGGCGAAAGTGGCCGCGGTGTCCTCGTCGCCCAGGTAGGCGTGACACTCGGCCAAGGTTTCGAGGCCGAGGTACACGAGGAAAGGGACTCCGAGTTTTTCTGCATCTTTGAAGCCTCTTTGAGCCTCCGCGATGCCTTCCACACCCATCCCCTGGCGAGACATCAGACTCGCCCGAATCAGGCGCACGTTACATGCGTTCCGATGAGCTCCGGCCTGCTCGAAGGACACCGCCGACGACAGGAGCCCCGCGATGGCCACGCGATACTGATTCTCTGCGAGGCCCTCGGCTTCAGCCACGGCGCGATGCAACGAGCCCGCCGCGAAGGGTTCGAGGGTGGACGGGTCCGGGACCAAGGCGCGGGCCCGCGCGACGCCTGCACGGCAGGACGCCGGTCGATCTCCGTAAGCGAGCTGTGAGATGGCGCGCGAAATACAGATGACTTGCGCGGGCAACGCGCCGGGCTCGGCCTGCGCGCCCATCGCCAAGCTCATCATTTTTTCGACTTCGCGATTCAACCCGCGCTGCCCGGAGGCTCCCATGATGAGGGCGAGGGCCTCGAACCAGACTTTGTCACCGGGCTTGGATCGAGCCACTGCGCTGCGCGCGGACCACTCCGCGCGCTCGAGCTCGTTCTTCCAGAAAAAGGCCTCGGCGAGCACGACCTCGAGCTCGGCGTGAGCGGTGACGTTGTCGGTCCAGGCGATGGCCTTTTCGGCATGTTCGATGGCCGCCGAGACGTCGCTGCCTTCGAGCGCGTTTTGGGCGGCGCGTCGGTACCAAAAAGCCGCTCGGTGCAATTCACCGCCGAGCTCGAAGTGAGAAGCGAGGCGGCCTGGTTGGCGCGACCCGGTTCTTTCGAGCCACTCCCCCGCGAGTCGATGGGCGAGCCTGCGGTCGTCTTCGGTGAGCATGCCGTACGCGGCCTCACGAACCAACGCGTGGTGGAACGCATACTCGGACTCGCCGTGCATCGAGGAGCTCGCTCGGCGTTCGAGGACCTCCTTCTGCTCGAGCGCCGAGAGGGCCGCCTCGAGCCCGGCGTCTCCGCCGAGGATCTCGGCGATTCCGCCCACCCAGAACACGTCGCCGAGCACGCTCGCGGCTCGGAGCACTCTTCGAAGGCTCGCGTCAAAGTCGTAAATCCGGGCCTCGACGATCGCCAAGACGTTGTCCGGCAACTCACCCAGAGCGCGACCGCTCGAGACCGCGCGCAGCAACTCCTCCAACAGAAACGGGTGGCCGGCGGCCCGATCGACCAACGCCGATACCAACTCGGCCGGTGCGTCCGGTCCCAGCACCGATCGCGCGATTCGCTCGCTCGCTCCTCGCCGAAGCCCCGAGATCCGGATCTCACACAGCTCCCGCTGGGCCCAGAGCCCAGGGAAGCGCTCGTGAACCTCGGGCCGCGCGGTGGCGACTACGAAGAGCGGCAGCGTTGCCAACCTTCGCAAGGTCGAGTCGATGAGTCGCACGCTCGGCAAGTCACCCCAGTGCAAATCTTCGATGGCGATCACCACGGGACCTTGGCGACACTCGGCCTCGAGCCAGTCCGCCCAGGCCGAGGAGATGGCGTCACCCATCACGACGGCGTCGTCACGGGCGGCCATCAGGGCCGCGCTCGCTTCGTCTAGAGGCACCGGCGCGCCGGCGATCTCTCCGAGGATCTCGACCACCACCGACCGTCGATCGGCCGACACGCTGGACAGGGCCGTCATGAGCTTGGCCCGCGCTTGATCGAGCTTCTGACCCTCGACGATGCCCGCCTTTCGCCGCAGAAGGCTCCCTGCCAACGAGAACGCGGAGGCCGCCGTCATGACGTCCCCGCGAGCGGTGAGGACGCGAACCCTCCGATCGTCGTCGCTCCGCTCGGACTCAGCCGCGGAGCTCGTCCGGAGAGAATCTCCCCGAGCTCGCGGATCGTCCTCGACGCCCGAGCGAATGCCTCGGCCGCGAACCCGCTTCAAGACCTCGAGGAGAAGCCTCGACTTGCCGACCCCTGCGGGCGCAGTCACGAGCGACACCCGGGAGCGAGGCTCTTCGATCGACTCGGCGATCAACCCTTCGAGCACGGCGATGTCGGCATCCCGCCCCAAGAACGGCGTGGAGCGTCCGAGCAGCCCGTACTCGAGCTCGAACAAATCACGTTCGCGGCCCAGGACATGAGTATCTCCGACCGACGTGAACTCGAACCGTCCCTGAAGCAACTCATGCGTCGCATCGTCCGTGTTGACGCCGCCGTCCGAAGACAACAGCCGTGCCGCCCGATCGATGACTTCGCCGACCGGCACGGACTCTCCTGAGCGCGGGCTGCGAATCGTGTCGTTCAGGCCCCCGCGCGGATCGAGCGCCATGTCCACTCCCGACATCGACCTCACGCTGATCGCGTGAAGCGCGAGCTCGGCCCGACCGGTGGCGATCGCGATGGGCGTACCCACCGTTCTGGACGCGATGACGAGCGCGGCGCGCGCGGCCTGAGTCGCAAGGTCGACCGGCGAGCCGCGCCCTTCGACGGCTACGATCAGTGCGCCATTCGCCAGGACCATCAAGCGCTCCCCGAGCGCCGCGACGTCCATCGACACGGAAGCCTCGAAGCGCTCCCGGCTGCCTTCGACCTTGGGTGGGGAGACCAAGACCACGCAAGAGACTCTCCGCTCGGCCGTACCGATCCCTCGGCGGACGGGCCGGAGGGGCTCGTCGGTCAAATCGCGGAGCTCGAACAAAGGTTCGAGCTGACTCAACACCGCCGAGGCGTCTTTTGGACGCTCGTCGCGGGACTTGGCGAGCATTCGCGACATCAGCTCGGAGATCTCTTGCGGCGTGCTCGGCCTGACGTCCAACACGTTCGGAGACTCGTCGAGGACGACTTTGGCCAGCACGGCGATGGCGTGCTCTCCTGCGAACGCTGGTCGCCCGGTGAGCGCCTCGTAGAGCACACACCCGAGCGAGAACACGTCGGTTCGCGCGTCGATGTCGACGTCCCCGCGAGCCTGTTCGGGAGACATGTAACTCGGTGTACCAATCAGCGCGCCAGTGGCAGTGAGTCGCGCCAGGCCCGCTCCGAGCGCGATTCCGAAGTCGAGCAACTTGGCGCGCCTGGCGTCTGCGTGCTCCAAAAACAAGTTCGAAGGCTTGACGTCCCGGTGAACGATCCCGCGCGCATGCAGGGCCGCCAAGCCCGAGGCGACCGCTCGACCGAGCTCGAGCGTCTCCAAGAGCCCCATCGGCCCGTCCCGGGTGAGTTTCGTAGCGAGGTCCTCGCCTTCGAGCCACTCGAGCGCCAAATACGGCGTTCCCGACTCCAGGCCGTGCGCGACGTACGCAGCCACTCGGGAGTCTCGGACCTCCGCGAGCAGCGCGACCTCCCGCAAGAACCTACCGACGTCGGCGCGCTCGTTCATACATTTGAGCGCCACCTTGCGACCGCTCGAGAGATCCTTGGCCTGATAGACCGTGCCCATGCCACCAGCCCCGGCGACAGACTCGATGAGAAACCGACCGGCCATCGTCCGACCTACGAGCGAGACTTGGGTCTGATGATCGGACACCAAAGAAGCACCTGCCCTCTTGGCGCTCATCGACTACGGCCAGATCTCGGGCGGCATTCGGAGCGCCCTCGGCGACACCGACCAGTCGAGCACGATCCCAGCCCAGTCGTCAAAGTCCGTGAGCGTTTCCAAGGTCGCTGGACACTCGAAACTCTCCTCGACGTAAGCGTTGATGTCCGTGCTGACGAGCGCCTCGATCTGCCCGTCGAAGTCCCAATCGATGGATTGGCTGCAAATCCCCACTCTCTCGTCGAGCGACGACTCGATGAGCGCGACATTCTGGCCTCGCGAATAGTCGAGCACCGAGATGCCATCTCCGAGCCCGTCGCAGTCTCGATCCACGCCGTTGAACGCGTAGCGGTAATTCATGATGGAGTTGTAGTTCGGCTTGTAGTTACAGTCCTCGTCACCGCCGTGACGCAGGAAGAGGTTGTGGCCGAGCTCGTGCGTGAGTATCGCCGCGACCGAGCTCGGGACCGAGCCGAAACAATAGGTCGCCATCGCCAAATCATCACCCGGGAGCTCCGCAATGCCGCCGGCGTTCGGAAAAGCGGTGATCTGGTGGCCGACGATGACGTAGTGAAACCAGGGCGATCTCGTCGTCGAAAAGTGCGCGGCCTTGTAACTCAGGTAGTCTCCGGACGCGAAGGGCGTCCCGTCGATGGTCGCGTCCGTTCCAATGAGATTGCCGCCGGCAAAAGTCCCGCCTTGTCCAAAGTCGATGATCAGATCGATCCCCGTGGAGCCGTCTGGATTGAGCAGCGGGGCGCTGGCGAACATCGACTTCGAGGCGTCGATGGCCGCTGGAGGAGGTCGATGGTCATGGCTCGATCCGCACTCCGTGGAATCCGCGAGCCAGTCCATTTCTACGAAGATCGTCCTTCTCAAGGGATCGGCCCCCATGGAGGGAAGATCGACACCGGTCGCGCCGAGGACTTCGGCGCCATCGAGAATTCCGTCGCCGTCGGTATCCGGGTGGCCAGGGTCGGTGCCCGTATCGGTCGGGCTCAGGAAGATCCGGGTGTTCGTCTCCGCGCAGTCCGAGAGACCGTCGCCGTCCGAGTCGGCCGCGCAATTCACGTTGGACCCGAACACGACGTAGGCCACCCGCTCGAGTGTGTGAGACCGCTCGACGTCGCCGAGGTCGTCCTCTTCGATGGCGAGCGACAACGAAGGACTCACCGGGCTTGGACCAAACAAGACGGGCCAGCCTCCGT
Source organism: uncultured Myxococcales bacterium (assembly GCA_964463485.1). Lineage (GTDB taxonomy): Bacteria > Myxococcota > Kuafuiibacteriia > Kuafuiibacteriales > Kuafuiibacteriaceae > CAYXDO01. The sequence continues at coordinate 111,827 of CAYXDO010000010.1, forward strand.
CGGGTCCAGCCAGCCCGGCCGACGAGACGAGGGCTGCCGATGGGTTTGGAACGGCTGAGTAGGCGACAGCGTACGGGGGTTGATTTCCCATTCCACCCACCGAGGACCCGGATACTCCAGCCACGAGAGGGATCCCGTCGAGCTCCGACGAGCCGGCCTCGAAGACGATGTACCCGACGGTCTCGGGCGCGCGCGTCGTGACTGGGTCCTCGGCCACGTGCTTTCCGACGTAGGCGACGGTCGCGGATGGAGCGACTGACTGGCTCGCCCCGCGCGCCCAGAACGTCGAGAAGCGGGCGTCGTTGGCGCTCATGACTTGCCCGATGATGACCGGGAAAGAGTATGAGCTCGAGTACGCCACCGGTTGACCCACGAAGGAGCCTTTTCGATCGGTGAGGGTCGAGGTCAGCCGGCGGGCCTCCATCGTGATGCCGTGCTGAACCGACGAGTACACGCCCTCCTCGGTCACCAAACATCGGCCGAGCACTGCGGGTACGAAGCCGAGCGCTGCGTCGACGCGGACCGCTGCGACCTCGAGCTGGGTCCCGGTGACTCCTCTCACTCGAGCGGTGAGGGGCGGATTTCCCGAAGCGGTGACGAGTGAGCACACGACGACGGGACTCGCGTAACTCTTCACGAACGGAACGATCGTCCAGTCCGTTCCGGAGGTGAAGGCGACGAGCTCGGCCTTGGGAACGTTGCACGCGAAAGTGCCCGCGCAGGTGCCCGATCCGTCACACACGTCGGCGGTGGTGCACGCGTCGCCGTCATCGCAGAGAGTACCGGTGGGTGCGCTCGCGTGCCCGCACACTCCAGCGGCGCAGGTGTCGAGGGTGCAAGGGTTGGCGTCGTCGCACTCACACGTCGAGGCCAGAGTCACGAAAGCCACCTGCTCCGCGGTCAGGTGACTTCTTTCGAGGTCGGAGATGGCGTCCTCCTCGATCACCGCGGAGAGCGCGGTGGGTGCGACCGCATTCGGTCCGAAGAGGACAGGCCAGCCTCCGTCTCCCCCGTCGAAGGCGGCAGCGCTCAGCACAGCGCCCGTCGTGCGGATCGGCGCGCTGATCGCGAGCGAGGTCGGCCCGTCGTCGAAACCGCGGACGAGGTTGCCGCTCAGGCCTGCGCGGTAGGCCACACCGCCGATCGCACCGGTGCCCTTCTCGAACACCACGTAGCCGACTGTTTCGTCGGCCCGAGTAATCACGGTGTCTTCGGCGACGTATTTACCGGCGTAGAGGGTCGAAGTGGACGGAGGCGCGCCGCGGGAGCTGCCTCGAGCCCAGAACGTGGACCAGCGCGGATCGTTGGCGCTCATGACCTGGCCGACGACGACCGGGGCCTGATAGGTGTTGGAGTAGGTTCGGCGTTGGCCGACGAACGAACCCTTTCTGTCGGTGCGCGTGGAGGCGTATTTCTTGGCCTCCAGCTTCGCGCCGTGGGTTGCGAGGGTGTACGTCCCTGCCTCGACGACGAGGCAGTGCACCGTGACGTCGGCGACGAAGCCGCCGGCGAGGTCCGCGGCGACAACGGCGCCTTCGAAGGATGTCGCACTCGTATTTCGAACTCGTGTGACCAGGGCTCGGGCAAGAGCGCCCGATTCCGGAGTGCAAACAACCACCGGGCTCGAGTAGGTCGCTCCGAGCGAAATGGCCTGAAAGGCGGACCCCGACTGAAAGCTCACGACCTCCGCGAGCACGGCAGAGAGTCCAGCGACACTCGATCCAACCTCATCCGAATTTTCGATCGCTTGGGCTGAATCCGGATTTTCTCGAAAAAACCGAGTCGTCTCCGGAGATTCGAATTCGCCGCCACACGCAGCCAGGGCAAGGACCATGGCTGCGACCGACCCCAGCGCGCGAGCGACTATCACGATCGCACTATCACGACAAAGGAGAGGCGCCACAACCACCAAGTTCGCAAATCGACCTGCCCCGGCCTTCCACCGAGGTCCCTGACTCCAGAGTTCGAGGAACGACCCAAACTCATGAAGGGGTGACCCGCGTCTCCATTCGTCTCCCAAAAACGCGGTATGAACGAGTGTGACGTCGGCGTTCGACATCCGGACGGGCTTCGAGCTCGAGCTCCTCACGCCACCCGGGACGACTCGGCTCGAGCTGGCAGACCGGATCGCGATCGACCAGAGGCTCGCGGTCGAGCTCTTCGACTTCATCTCGAAGGTCCCTCTGCCTGTTGCGGCGACGCAGAGCAGAGAGGCGCTCCGGACTCTGATCTTGGACCTCGCCGAACATCACGGGGCGAAGGTTGGTCCGATCGCTCCCGACCTCACGCACGTATATTTAGTCCATCGGGCAGCCAAGATCGTAGGGACCGAGGGCGCTCGATTCTCGGTCGTACACGACAATTCGCTCACGGGCGGCGAGCGGGTCGCCGAGCTGGTGACGACCCCGCTCTTGCGGGTCGAATTAGGGGCGCTCGAAGCCGCACTGGCGTCGGTCCGTTCGTGGGAAGGAGTGAGTTTGCCCGAAGGGTCGGCGCTCCACGTTCACGTGGACGCGGAGCCCCTCCGCGAGGCTCGTACTCTCTTTGCGCTGACTTCCCTCTTTTCGACTCATGAGGGCCGCCTGAGGACTCTCCTCGCAACGAGCCCCAAGATGACTCGGGCGCAGCCTCTTCCGAGGAAGCTCGTCGTGGCCCTCGGCAATCTCGCCGCGCGGAGAGCGCCCTTCGAGGCAGTCGAGCGCGCGATCGGGCTGTACGTGAGCTCGAGGGCGTTCGGGCTCAACCTCTACAATCTCGTTGCCAAAGACCCGAACAAGCTGACCGTCGAGCTCAAGCTCGCAGCGGCGACCTTGGATTTCAGGCGCATCGTCGCCATTCGGGAGCTGTTCGTGGCGATGGTCGGCTGGGCACTTCGGGCCCAAGGACCGTCTTCGACCGACCTGTTCGACACCATCGAGCTCGCAGAAGAACACCGACGAGTGCTCTGCTGATCCCTCGCCGGATGCGCCCGGACCGGATATGTTTCCGGCGTGCGGGCTCGAATCCTCTTCGGCCTCCTCGCCCTCCTCGCCTTCTTCGCTTGTCGGCAACCCGCCGAGCCCCCTCGTCCCGACTCCGGCGTCGAAGTCCGAGCGACTTTGGAGGCCACTTCGACGACCACGACCTCATCGATCGCGGTCGCCGGCCCGCGCCGTCTGTTCAGCCCACACATCGGCGATGCGCAGACCTTCGAGGCGCTATCGAAGCAGATCGGCGACGAACGCTTCACCAAGTTGGTCGTCGATCTGAAATCCGACGCGGTCCATTACTTCGACGTCAACGTCTATCCGGTCCACAAGGACTTCATCTTCTCGGAGCTCTTTCGCCTCCCCAAGACCAAGGAGGCCGTGCGCGCGTTCGACAAGAGTTATGGAACTCAGAAGGCATTTCTGATGTGTTACCTCGTTCATCACGTCGGACAGGACCTCTGGACCTTCGCGTTCTGGGAGGGTGACACGCCGACCGCGGCCCACGTGCGGCGTGCCAGCGAGAAGATCAAGCAGACCTTCTACCTTGGCCACCTCGTCCGTTTTCGCCCCGATTCGGCCTATCAAGAGAGAGTCGCTGCGCAAACCAAGGATGTTCCTTGGATCTCCAACGATCAGATCTACAAGACGGCCGAGTACCAGCCCTTCAACAAGGGCGTCGCGGTGGGCCGGCTTCGGTTGATTTCGGGTGACGTACCGCAGAGTGACCTGACGTTCGAGCCCGACGAAATCGTGATCCTGACCTCGCCGCTGGCGGACATCAGTCCGGTCGCCGGGATCATCTCGGAGACCTTCTCCACGCCTCTCAGCCATGTGAACCTGCGAGCCAAGGGTTGGCGGATCCCCAACATTGGGCTCCGCGACGCGAAGAAAAAGCTCGGAGCCATGGCTGGGAAGGTCGTGTACCTCGAGGCGAGAGACTCCGATTTCGTCGCCCGACTCGCCACGCCGGAGGAGCTCGAACGAGAGCGAAAGAAGCACGAGCACCGAAGACGGGTCACCATCCCCGAGCCGAACTTTGCGGTGACCAAACTCCCTTGGCTGGACGAGCTCACCGCCGATGACTTCCGAACCGTGGGTCCCAAAGCGGCCAACCTCGGGATCATCAAGCGAGCGAAGCTCCCGGGCTTCGAGGTCCCGCCTGGATTCGGGGTGCCTTTCGTATACGCACGAGACCATCTTGCCGCGCACGGACTCTCGGCCGCGCTCGCGGCCGTGCTCGACGACCCGAAGGTCCGAGGCGACGCCGCGGCGAGAAAGGACAAGCTCGAGGCGCTGAGGAAGGCCATCGTCGACGCGCCGATCGACCCTGTACTCTGTGCGAAGGTCGCAGAGGAGCTGAAGGCGCTGCCCAAGGAACGGGGTGTCTTCGTCCGGAGCTCTCACAACGCCGAAGACTTGGATGATTTCTCGGGCGCGGGCCTGCACGACACCGTGCCCAACGTGAAAGGCGACGCAGCGGTGTGCGAAGCCATCAAGAAGGTGTGGGCGAGCGCGTGGAAGCAGAGCGCGTTCGACGCGAGGGAGCACGCGGGGATCGACCAACGAAAGGTGGCCGCGGGCGTGCTCGTTCAGACGGGCGTCGCCGCCACCGCCGCAGGAGTCATGGCCACGGCCCATCCCACCGACCCCGACGATACGCGGCACTACACCATCAACGCCAAGAGCGGGCTCGGCATGGCAGTCGTCGATGGGCGCAAGGTGCCGGAGATCCTCATGGTGAATGTGCACAATCGGGGGATTCGCATTCTGAGTCGCTCGGACGAGGAGACGAAGCTGGTGTTCGACGAAAAAGGCGGAGTGCACGAGGTCCCGAACCCCAGCCGCGGCAAGGCCGTGCTCACCAACCAGATGGCCGTCGACCTCGCCGCGGCCGGGAAGGGACTCACCAAGTTGTTCCAGAGAGGCAGGTTGGACATCGAATGGGTGTACGAAGGCGACCAACTCTACATCGTGCAGACGCGGCCGTTGGTGACCGAGTGAGGCGCCTCGCCTTGTTTTGCTGGGTGGCGCTCGGGAGCGTGAGTTGCTCGAGCTCCCTTCGATCGCGCCTGGGACACCCTGTCGACACGGCAGCGGTCTCCGCGATCGTAGCGCGAGAGCGCCTCCGACTCGAGTCCAGACGGGCTGTCGCAGGGGTTCCGCACGCTGATTTCGCTGCCGAAAATCGGCCCGCGACCCGGTCC
>CAYXDO010000011.1:0-114527 GCA_964463485.1 uncultured Myxococcales bacterium
TCGTGGAGGTGGACGAAAACACTCCGCCGATACTCTCAAACTTCAAAAGTGGCACATCTTCGTGAGCATTCCAACGATAGTATGCGACGCGTTCGGACTCATGGCCAGGCGGATCTGCGCCCGAATGATTCTCGAAGTCACGCAATGATTTTCGGGGGTCCAGGGCATCCGGAATGATTTTGGGGTCCAGGGCATCCGGTCCGATTTTCGTTTCGAGTACTCTGGAAGGGGGAGCAAGGGGGTGTGGGAGGAGGTCAGGCTCCCATTTTCGTTTCGAGTACTCTGGAAGGGGGAAGGGAGCGAGGAAGGGGAGGGAGGTCGGGGGGGATGCCCCGTTCATTCAAAACGTCAGCCCTGGCTGCTCCTGCGCCCGCAACGCCGTCACCGCCGCGAGATTGACTATGTCCTCAACGCTCGCGTTCTGCTGCAGCACGTTCACCGCACGCTTCATCCCCAAGAGAAGCGGACCCACGACCTCCGCCCCCGCAAACCGCCAGAGCAGCTTGTACGAGATATTCGCGGCGTCGAGACTCGGAAATACGAGTACGTTCGCATCCCCGCTCAACGTCGTGAACGGGAATCGAGCCTCCCGCTCCTCGGCGACCAACGCCGCGTCCACCTGCATCTCTCCATCCATCTCCAAATCGGGTCGCAGCCCCTTCGCAATCTCGACCGCTGTCCTCATCTTGGCCGCCGAGGTCCCAGGTCGCGCTTCCCCAAAGTTCGAGTACGACAGGAAAGCAACTCGCGGTTTGACGTCGAAATACTTGGCAAGATCCGCCGTCGCGATCGCCAACTGCGCCAAATGAGTCGGACTCGGATCCGGTTCGAGCGTGCAGTCCGCGAAGAACTTGAAGTCGCTTCTCGTAATCACGACGTACACGCCGCCAGCGCGCCGGTCAGGCTGCGCACCCACGATTTCGAGGGCGGGACGAACGGCGTGCGCATAACTCTGCGTGAGCCCCGTGATCAAACCGTCGGCCTCTCCCAACTCGACCATCATCGCGGCAAAGTACCCTCGCTCGAACATTCGAACGTTGGCCATGTCCTTCGAGACACCATGCCGCTGGCGGAGTTTGAAATAAGCCTCCGCATACCGATCGTGCGCCGGCGACTCCTTCGGGTCGATGATCTCCACGCCCCGCAGCTCGTCCTCGAGCCTCCGCTCCACGATCACCTTCATGATCTGAGCGCGCGAGCCGAGCAACACCGGAGCGCACAACTCCTCGTCGGCCAAGATGCCCGCCGCCTGGATCGTTCGGATGTGGTCACCGTCGTTGAACACGATTCGAGTCTTCTTCTGCTTGGCCTTCGAGAAGACCGTACTCATCACTTGGTGGCTTCTCGACTGCGACTTGTGGAGCCGCTCCCTGTACGCGTCGAGCTCCACGCTGCAACGCGCGACGCCGCCGTCCATCGCGGCCTTGGCCACGGCAGGCGCAACCCACAAGAGCACCCGTGGATCAAACGGCTTCGGAATGATATACTCCGGCCCAAAGCTGAAGCGCTGACCGCCATACGCCCGACTCACCACGTCGGGGACGTCTTCCCGGGCCAGCGCGGCGAGCGCCCGCGCTGCCGCAAGTTTCATCTCCTCCGTGATTTGCCGCGCCCGAACGTCGAGCGCTCCGCGGAAGATGAACGGAAACCCAAGGACGTTGTTGACCTGGTTCGGATAGTCACTCCTTCCCGTTGCGACGATTGCGTCCGGCCTCGCCTCCACCGCGTCAGGGTACGAAATTTCCGGATCGGGATTCGCGAGTGCAAAAACGATGGGTTTGTCGGCCATCGTCTTCAGCATCTCCTTGGTGACCAAACCCTTCACCGAAGCCCCGAGAAACACATCGGCCCCAACCATCGCGTCAGCGAGCGTTCGACACTTCGTCTCCCTCACGTACGGAGCCTTCCACTCGTTGATTCCGTCTCTTCTCTCGGTATGCAACACGCCCCTCGTGTCGACCATGAGCACATTCTCTCGCCGAATCCCGAGACGCACCCAGAAATTCGTGCAAGCGATCGCCGAAGCCCCGGCGCCGGACACGACCACCCTCAACGAATGAAGCGGCCGCCCCGCAAGCTCCGCGGCGTTGAGTAGCGCCGCTCCAGAGATGATCGCCGTGCCGTGCTGATCGTCATGGAATACCGGGATCTGCATTTCGCGCTTGAGTCGCTCCTCAATCACGAAGCACTCGGGCGCCTTGAAGTCTTCGAGGTTGATACCTCCGAAAGTCGGCTCCAACGCCTTGATCACGGTGCAGGCGGTCTCCACGTCCTTCGCGTCGATGTTCAAGTCGAAGACGTCGATGTCCGCGAACCTCTTGAACAACACCCCCTTGCCTTCCATGACCGGCTTGGCCGCAAACGGCCCGATGTCCCCGAGGCCCAGCACGGCGGTGCCGTTCGATACGACCGCCACGAGATTTCCACGAGCGGTGTACTTGTACGAGAGATCAGGGTCCTCTGCGATCTCCAGGCAAGGCTCTGCTACCCCAGGCGTGTAGGCGAGCGAGAGGTCGCGGGCCGTCGCAGTGGGTTTGGTCGGGATGACTTCGATCTTTCCCGGACGACCGCGCGCATGATAATCGAGCGCCTCCTCTCTTCGAACTTTCTTTACGAGGGGAGTGAAGCTTGTGGCCATGCCGCGTCCTTGCCCCAATCGCTCCAAAGAGTCGACTGCAAATCATCTCCGTGCGACATCGAACCTCATCCGGCAGACTCCACTTCCTCATACCCTGAAATTCGTCAGCACGACCGCGACAACACAAATGGCCGAAGGCTCAGAGGCCGAAGGCTCAGAGGCCGACCTCACCTTCCGCGTCGACCCCGACACCCCGTTCGGTCACCGAAATCTCCGGCTCGAGACTCTGCGACTGAGTCCAAACGCGGTCGTCTCCGGCTACACCGTTGGGCGTTTCATACTCGTCCACGCCGCCTCCATCGATGAACACTCCGAAAAACTCGACCTGGCGGCGGGGCGACCCAGGTCCTCGCAAGTCGGGATCCAAAAGCCCTGCTGCGCCCAAGCCATAAGGCGACCTGGTGGAGTACCGATCGTTTCCGGCGCGATCGACCATCAAGCCATTGCCGCTCGCGTTCCCCGCCCCGAGAGTGATCCGAGCTCCGACGTACTCGTCATCGCCCCCTCCGTCCACGAGAAAGGCCGACGAGAAGTCGTGGCCCGCGCCCAGAGTGACGTTGATCGCCGGAATCGTGGCTCCGTAGGTGTCGTCGCCCGACTCATCGAGCAAAAAACCCAGCGCAAAGTGAGCCGCCGCGCCCATCGAATACCAGAGCCCATCGTACTGATCGGCCCCGCCACGATCTGCCAAAATGCCCGACCCAAACCAATATCCACCTCCACCTCCAAAAACACTCGATGAGTATCGATCGTCTCCTGCCAAGTCTTCGAGAATACCCAAGCCGCCGGACATGAACGCTCTGCCCTGGTCGTCCCGGCGCCCAAAACCGAAGCCTTGCCCGAGCGACGCGTTGGAGGCCTCGGGCCGTTGGTCGGACGGATAGAGCGGGTCTCCGCCGAGCGCTGGATCGCCAACATCGAGCTCATACTCGTCGTTGCCCGCGAGATCGAGCAAGACCCCCACGCCGCGCGCGAAGCCAAATCCCTGCGCTTCTTGGTACGCCCGGTGACGATCGGCCCCACCTCCGTCGACGATCAGACCGATCCCGAACGTCGCCGCACCCTGGCCCGCTGCCTCGGTCTCGTACTCATCGTCGCCTCCGTCGTCGACCAGCACACCGACACCGAAGGCGGCAGCCCCCTGCGACAGTCTGAGGGATCGATAGACGTCGTCGCCCCCGCCATAGTCGACCAGCGCCGCGATCCCCGCCCGCGCACCTCCTTGCCTCGGAGTTTCCGAGAGGCTCATGGGTGGGTCGGCCCGCCGGCCCCCCTGATCACTCGGAAGACGAGCCCCATCTGCCGGCCCGACCTCCGCATAGCCGTAAAAATCGGCTCCCCCGAGATCGAGGAGGAGTGACACCGCGTTGGTCGAGGAGGCGTTCCCACCAGCTCCGATCCGATACTCGTCGTCCCCTCCGAGGTCGATGAGTATCGCCCAAGGTCGTGCCCCCACGGTTCGGTCGTCATACAGCCCAGGCTCCGCGTCGCCGATGCCGATGCGCCCGACCGGAGTGTCGACATCGAAAAGCATCCGAGGTGTCGTCGCGGTCGTCGTCGTCGGAACCTGCATCATTTGGCCGATGCCGGAGACTTCGATCGCGTCGAGCAAGTCAGCCGCACCGCCATAGAGGCGAGCGTGGCGGATGCCGGACACGAGCGCGTCGGCGACCCCGGTGGCGCCGACGTTGAGCGCGAACCCATCGGCCCGTGGGGCGATGAAGGCCGCGCCATAGTCATACAGCGCGTCGAGCGACGCCTGGTCGAAGGCCAACGCGATCTGACGGGCCCGAAGGGCCCTCTCGGCGCCTTCGATCACACGGGATGCGGCGAGCTGCACCTCCAAGGGAACCGTGGCCGCCGACCCGAGAATCGAAGCCTCGTCGGGAACGCCTCCGGCCGTGCGGACGAAGGAGATGACGGTCGCGGCCAGCGGGTTCGATAAGTCCAAGGGTCGCTCGTCCACGCGCTCCGCCGGACGATCGAGCGCGACGGCCAAGAGCTCGACGAGTCTCTCGGCCCGGCGGACCGCGGTTCCATCGAGCGCCTCGATCTGAGCGGAAAGAGATGCTGCCCACCGGGGTCCGGTCCAAGGCTCCGCCAAGATTCCGTTGGTGAAACTCATTCGAAACGGGTCCGAGAGTAGGTCCGAGGCCGACGAGCTCCACTCCCACGGACTCAGTACGGCGGAGCAGCGGGTGTGACCGAGCTCCGACAACGCGACGGCCAAAAGATCACCCTCCGCGCTCCCGGAGCCGCGGCAAGAACAACGTGCCGGCAGGCAGAGCGAGCGGCCCGTCTCGTCGAATCGACACTCGCCAGGACAGCTGGCGGAACAGGCAGGCGCGCAAATTCCCGGAAGCCACGACTCACCCTTCATGCAGCTCAACCCACTCGGGCAGCTGGAATCCGTTGCACAAGGAACCTCGTCCGGACGGCCCTCGCGGCCACACCGCTCCGCTCCCGACAGAAGCCGCGACAGGCAGACGCGCTCTCCATCGTCTCCCAACTCACACACATGCGTCGCGGGACACGCTCCGTCGGGACACGCGCTCGTGCAATAGCCGACGCCGAGCACATCGCCCTGACACACGTCTCGATTGGGGTGGCAGCCGCTCACGTCGCCAAAACAAGGCGTATCGAACAACAAAGGCTCGGCGCAATTCGGCAGCGGAGGAACGCAAACCGACGCGGCTCCGATGTCGACGCAACTCATCCCGGCCAAACACGAGTCTGGCGCGTCCGTACACCGATCGACGCAGAAGTTGGGGCCACCCGCCGAGACACACTCACCCGGACACGCTGCGCCGCAGGGAGAACAAGTCGCGAGCCCGCGCGCGACGCCGACGTCGGGCCCCACCCAGCCCGCATCCGGAGGCCCGAGGTCCGGCGGTCCCGAATCCGGAGGCTCCTCCGCATCGAGCTGCCCGGCGTCTACCTGAATTGGAAGTGTATCCGGAGCCATCGCCGCGTCAGCCTCGACGCAGTCCGCGACGCAGGGCACCGGTTCCTCACCCCCACACCCGACTGCCGCGACCAGGCAGAGGACCCAAGCCCATGGCTGAAGCGGGCACTCGTCGAATCCGCAGCAGATTTTCGAGCTCACGAAGCGGTTGTACTACGAATACGGGCCTTCGTCGCCCACCGAGTCGCACCCCGCACCGAGACTCACTCGGGCACGATCCGTGTGCCCGAGACCGACGGTCGGAGCAGGACCGGCCGCCGGCTGAACGCTGGGCTCGACCTCCCGATTTGCTCGGCCACCGCCTGAGCGAGCGCCGCGTTCCCCGCCCGCGTGAGGTGAATGTTATCTTCCAAAAAGAACTCGGGCCTCGACAACGGCTCGAAGTCCAAGAGAAGCGCTCCGGATTGCCCCGAGAGATCGCGGTAAATTTGGTTGGTGACTCCGATGGCGGGGTGCCACGGACCGTGACCCATCGTCACGAGGAGGACGCCGATGCCGTTGGCCTTCGCGGTCGCGACTAGGTTTCGCGTATTTCGACGAAAGTACTTGCCGGTCGCTTGGTCGAGGTTCTCCTGAAAATTGGATGGGTTCGCCTTCACCGCGAGCGCGTTGATGTCAGCCGCGAAGGCCTCCGGCCCCTGGAGAACGTAATATCCGTAACGGAGAAAGTAACTCAGCTCGACGAGCTCGACGGTCACCGGTGATGGGCTCGGAAACTGCACGATCTTTCGAAACGTCGAAGCATCCGGCATCCCCTCCCCAGCCTTCCTCATCGCGAAGGTGTCGTTCACGCCATCATAGGAGACAATCAGGTCGGGCGAGAGCTCGAGCAGCCGAAACTGGAGGTTGATGAGACTCTCCGCGGAGGTCCAACCTGGAGTGCCTGCGTTGATCACCTCGAATCGGGGCGCCTCGAACCACTCGTTGAGGATCCTCTCGACCTGGGCCGGATAAGTCAGCCTCTCCTCGGGCTCTCCCAGGCCAAAGGTCGTCGAGCCTCCGACGCACACGATCCGAAACACCCCCGGGGCCTTCAGGGACGTGACTTCGGGCCCTCGAAATCCGAGCGAGTTGACGTAGTGCTGAGGCCTCCCACCAAAGTAACGTTCGTGATGCCAGAAGGACTCCGGGTTGAGCGTGTAGACCAGGTAGTGGTGCGGGACATAGTTGGACACGAGGTTCGGATCCCATTCCGCGTCCAGCCGTAGAAACGATCGAATGAGTTTGTCCTCCTCGTCGGAGAATTGGACCAGCCAAGCGACGCGGGCGCTTCCCTCGACGAGCCCCATCCCCAAACACACCGCCACCCCTGCGAAGGCGAGCCGCTTGCGAAGGGGAGTCGCGCCTTTCCGGAGGTTCTCGGCCATCTCGAGATCAGGGCCGAAGACAGGCAGGCTGAGTTCCGCGAAAGACCGTTCCGGCGCCCACGAGGCGAGGGGACTGCCGAGGGATCGCTCCAGACGCGTGTACGTTGCCCACGTGGAACGACTGCTGATTCCAAATGGGAGGCGCCGCCACCCAATTGTCTCCGGTGTTCGAGTACACGGTGATTCCGCCGGGGCCTCCGTCGTTGGCCACGATGATTTCGGCGTGCCCGTCGAGGTCTACGTCGGCGACGACCGGGACCTCGTAGTTCGTTCGACTCGGACGCGGGGCCAAGTAGATGACTTGGCCCGTCGCGCCCCGAAAGACGTACACTTGGCCGAAATCGTTGAGTAGGAGCTCGAAGGCTCCATCCCCTTCGAAGTCGAACGCGCTGATCCCTGGACAACAAGTCGAGTCGCTCGCGGCCGAGCTCCAGAGCTCCGTCCCATCCCCGTCGTACACGCGAACGAACAACCCATCTGCGACGGCCACCTCGTCGGCGCCGTCTCCGTCGAAATCGGCCAGCACCGGCAGAGTCGCGGTGGGTCCTCGCGACGGGGGAGAAACGGACCAAGACACCGAACCCAAGTGGTCGATGGCGTGGAGTGTGTTGCCGGTGTCGAGCAGAACGGACGGGTGCGTGTCCATGGGGTCCAACCAGCCGACGGACGACCCACCCTCGCCGAGCGCTCGACCCCGATCCATCGCCTGCCATAGCACCGTACCATCCGCGCGATAGGCCGTGTCCCCTGCGATGACTTCGGGCCGGCCGTCGAGGTCTAGGTCGGCGACGATCGAGTGTGGGCCTCCTCCCGTGGCGCCCAAGGAACGGTCTCCGCGCCAAACGATTCGACCTTGGTGATCGAAGACCTCGCGCCCCAACACGATCTCCCCAAACCCGTCGCCATCGAGGTCCGCCAGGGAGGGCGCAGACGCGTTCCAGAGAATCTCGTTGGGCCAGGAGAAGGGCTCGGACTCCCACAGGACCCGGCCCCTCGGATCAAGGGCCACGAGCGTCCCGGTCGTATAGAGCCCGAAGAGGCCGGACTGACTAGCGCTCGGCGTTTGCCGCCACTTGGACCCGATGATTTCGGGCACGCCGTCGCCGTCCAAGTCACCCACCGCGAGCTGCGCAGACTCGGCGAACCGAGGCTCGTCCACGCTCACGAGCTCGGTTCCGTCCTGGCCAGACACGATTCGCAGGATTCCGGGTATGGAGGCCGTCGGATCGAGGAGGTCGAGCCGATCGAAAGTCGTGAAGATCACCTCCGGAAAATCGTTCTCATCGATACGTCCGTCGAGGTTGTCGTCCGTGAGGTTGGCCACGAGCGGAGTCATCCAGACGTTCTTGAACGCGGGCTCGAAGGTCGAAGTGCTCCACGCCCAGTCGACGACCGGCGAAAAAGTTTGCGGAGGTAAACACAGCGGGAGCTGACGCGTGAACCCTTCGCCGGAGATGGGGAGAGTGGTCGGTCCAAGGCAAGCGTCGGAGGTCAGCGTGAGACTGCCTACGGTGGGGTCAGACGTCGTCGGCGAATAAACGACCTCGATGACCACGGTCTCTCCCGGCCGGACCAGACCGGGCTCCGCGCGAACCGATAGGTCGGCTCCGGAGATTGCGACATTCGAGAGATCTACGGCAGCGACGCCGGCGTTCACACACACGACCCGAATCGGTTTGGAGGTCGCCACCGCGGTCGGCCCGAACTCGATCGTGGCCGGCGCGCAATCGAGGATTTTGTCGCAGTCGGGTACGGTGCCTCCAGTCAGCCGAACGCTGGGTTGGGAGAGATCGCTCGAGAGAACGTCGACGACCCCGAAGTGCGGACCTGGGCTCAGCGGAGTGTATCGAACTCTCACGATCTCGGAGGCCCCGGCGGGCAGCCGAGTCGGAACGACCGGGCCGGACACGATGGAGAAGTTGCGCCGAGACGTGGGCGACAAGACCAGGCCTCGAAGGTCCACGGCCACGGAGCCGCAGCTTTCGATCGAGAAAGGGAGCTCGGCGGATTGCCCGACGGCGATGACGCCGAAATCGAGCTCGGGAGGGGACACACAAAGGCGTGCGTCTGCCCCCACACCGGAGAGGGCCACCGAAAGCGTCTCCGTGTTCCCGCCAGCGGTCACCGAAATCAGCAGAGTGTCGTAGTGGGGTCCGGCCTGAGTGGGTTGGAAGTCGACATCGATCGAACCACGGAGGCCGGGAAGTACGAACGGAAGCGTCGGGCCCTGGGCAGAAAAAGACGGGCTTCCGTTGGCGAGCCGCACTCCAGAGATTCGGCAGGTGACTTCCCCGAAATTCCTGAGTCTGACGGTCCGCCGATCCGTCGAGCCGATCGCGTGAGGACCGAAGCTCACCACCGTGGGATCGAGGTCGAGCGCGCAGCCCGAAGGCTCCGTCGTGTTCCCGAGCAGATCTACGGGATGGGGACCGCCGAGGTCTTCGATGATGAGCGTTCCTTGCTCGGTGGCAGCAGCGGTCGAGGTCGGCGCGAAGGTCACCGAAAGAGTTCGAGCGTCGCCGGAGGCAAGGGCGAAGGGACCGACCGGCGACGGCAGCGAGAAGGATGGGGCACCGGAGACCGCTACCGAAGTGATTTGGCAGCTCTCCGATCCCTGGTTGGCGACGAGCACGGACTTGGTCGAGCTCTGGCCAGCCGGGGTGCCGGGGAAGGTCAGGCGGTCGGGCGCGACGATCAAGTCACAGGGCGGTGCAACTCGGCCGACCAACGCGAAGTAGCCGTCGGGTGCGCCGAGCGCGCTCGACGAGGCGTGAATGAAACCCTCTTTGCGCCCGAGACTGCTGGAGCGGAGAGTAACGGGAAGCTCGACGGAGTCTCCGGGAGCCAGAGTTCGAGAGCCGATCGGTAGGATCGAGAATCCGGGGTCGGACGGATGGAGAGCTTCGCTCGAGACCTCGACGAGCGTGAGCTCGAGCGGCAAGTCGCCGCAACTCTCGAGCGTGAGAGTGCTCGTGATGGCGACGCCGGGACCGGTGGAGCCGAGATCGAGAGGAGAAGGGTGCGCACATAGCGCGGGGCCAGCGCCACGGCCGCATACGGGAACAACGATGGTGCCCGAGTTGGTTGCCACATGGATTTCGGCGGAATCCGTCCCGGCCACGATGGGCCGGAAATGAATCACGAGCTCCACGGACTCGTTCGGACTGACTGAGGCCACCAGCAGGTCGGCGGTGAAGGCCGCGGAGCCCACGGGGGTGGCGCCGGTGATTTCGATCGGAGCCGACCCCGAGGCGCGGAGGCGAACTCTTCGCTCCGACGTAGAGCCCACCTGGACCGAACCGAACGCGACCGAAGGGGATGAACCGCCGCAACCGGGCGTGTCACCCTCCACGGTGAGGCCAGGTCGGACCCCACGCCCTCGAAGGGTCACTTCGATCGGCCCTCGACCGTCGTCGGACTCGACCACGAGCTCGGCCTCGTCGAGACCTTCGTCCACGGGCTGATAAGCCAGCGCCACCTGCACGGAGCCGGAGCCAAGAACGATCGGGGGCACCGGGCCGGCGAGCGCGAGCTCGGCGCTGCCGGTGAGATCGAAGCGCTGGATGTTCAACGGAGCGTTGCCGCGGTTGCCCACCACCAGGGCTTTGGCCCGAAACTCTCCTACCAAAACGTCACCGAAGTCCACCAGCAGCGGCTCGACAGCCATCTCCGAGTAGGACTTCTGCAGCTCCTCCTCCCCGCAGTCACAACCCATCAGAGAAGAAGTGAGTGCGAAACCGAAGGCGGCGGCGTGCCTGAAGGACATTCTCGAATCGGACGGGCGGTCTGGAAGGACCATGGAAACGTCGTAGCAGGGGACCTCCTGGAAGGCATCTATTATTCGCGGGGCAAGCCGTCGGCAAGCTGACCCGAGCCCAGGAGCCCGGCTCCGGTCGATCGATCAGAGCCCGGCCGGTGCCCGATTTGACCGAGGAGGGTTCGGTATGGTCTGACCGCGATATGAAGCCGGAGCCCAGCGTCGAAAAATGGCTCGGCGAGCTCGCTCGACGACTCGCGCAGATCGGCGACATGAGCCGAGCGGAAGCCCAGAAAGCCTACATGAAGAGCGAGCTCGATTTTCTCGGCGTATCACAGCCCGATGTACGCAAAATCGCCAGCGAGCTCGTCAAGTCGCACTCGGACATGAGTCACCCGGAGCTCCTCCAGCTCGCCCGAGCTTCATTCTCCTCGCGGAGCTTCGACCTCCGGTCCGTCGCCATCGGAGTCCTCGAGAAGAAGAAGAAAACACTCGAAGCCGACGACCTCGAGCTCCTCGTGGGCCTCGTTCGAACGGCCTCGTGTTGGGCCCACGTCGATTGGCTGGCCACCAAAGTCGCCCCGGCCGTGCTCGGAAAACGAGACGACGCGAAGGTCGACCTCCGACGGTGGGCGGTCGACTCCTCATTCTGGGTCCGGAGAACGGCGCTCTTGGCTCAACTCGACGAGCTCCGAGCAGGCCGCGGTGACTTCGAGCTCTTCGAGGAAATCGCGGTCCCGATGCTACCGGAAAAGGAATTCTTCATTCGCAAGGCGATCGGATGGGTCCTGCGTGAGACCTCGAGAAAGCGCCCGAAGCTGATCCGAGACTTCGTGAAAAAACACGAGGCCCAAATGTCCGGACTCACCAAGAGAGAAGCCACCAAACATCTACGGGAGTAGGGCCTCAGCGACCTCAGCGACTGTAGATTTCCGGGCGGGTATCTCGCGGCAAGTCCCAGCCCGAAGAATCGAACTTCCGCTGGTCCAGATCCAGATCGGAGATCACGAGGTGTGGATCGTCGGAGAGGTCTTCTAGACACTTGCCGCTCGGACCCGCGAAGTAGCTCGATCCAAAATATTCGATCGTCCATGGAGGCTCCACCCCGAGACGATTCGAACCGCCGATGAAGAGATTGTGTCGAGCAGCATCCACTGGAAACTCGAGGTCCCACATCCGACGCGACTTGTCGCCGAAAGTGACGGCCGGACTGAGCACGATCTCGGCGCCGCCGGCCGCGAGGCTCTTCATGACGCCCTCGAAGTGCCGGTCGTAACAAATCGCGACTCCGACTCGCCCGACGGAGGTTTCGAACACGGGAAAGAAAGCGTTTCGACCCACGATTCGAGCGCCGCCGTGATCCCCGCCCCGAGCAGTGAGTCCGCCGTCGCCGGGTCCGTAGTAGTCAGTTTCGACGAAACGTCCGCGCTCGTTGCCGCCGCACGGAATGTGGGTCTTGCGGTAGCCGCCGAGGTGCACACCCGAGTCCAGGACAATCGCCGCGTTGAAACGCTTCCCCGAGGGATCGAGCTCGAAGATCGGCGCCACGATCACACTCCCGAGCTCCGCGGAGAGCGCCCTCATGCGCCTCGCGGTGGGTCCCTCCAAGCCGTCCTCGGCGAGCCCGACCCAAAAGAGTCGACTCTCGAGCGCAAAATACGGAGCGGTGAACAGCTCTCCGAGCCCTATCAGCCGAGCGCCGCGGGCGTGGGCTTTTCGGATCAGCCGCTCGTGATGAACGAGGTTTGCCTCGCGAAGTTCGTCGAGTCGGCGGGCAAGGCGGGACTCGAGCGAATCGACCTCCGAGGGCATTTGGTCGAACGCATTCTTGGTCTGAGTCAGCGCGGCGCGCACGACGCGAGTGCCAGGACTATTCATGGTGCCTCCTGTCGATCGATACCGGTGAACAAGACTGCGACATTCTCATACGGCCGTATTTCGTGCCTGCGGGCCAGGGTGATCATTCCTGCGAGCCCGGAGGTCCCAGTGGCGCAGGCTCGGATATTCGTAGCGGATCGGCCGAGTTGGTTGGCCTCCACGAGCGCCTCCTCGGAGACCGTCACGGGCCGGCCCCCGCTTTCGAGCAAGCCGCGAACGATCCAAGCCCAATCGTAGGTCTCGTCGTCGAGGATTCCGTGGGCCACACTCCTCGGATCGTCCCAAGGCCACATGATCTGACTTCGGTGAGCGACCGCCCAACTCATGGTTCGGTCTACGACCTCGCTGGCGAGGGGCTCTCCGTGGAGTACGGCGTCCGCGGAGACAGGGTCTTCGTGGCCGAGGTGATCGATGAGTCGAGTATAGGCGCGGGCGAGGGGAGCTGCGCCGATCGCCTGAACGGCGAAGATCTTCGGTACAGTCTCGATCAGTCCGAGGCGACGAGCTTCCCGAAATGCCTGTACGGTCGAGGACAACAGAGCTCCGCCACCAACCTGCACGAACAGTCGATCGAGGACCCCCGAGCCTTCCATGGGAATCCTAGCGACTTGCAGTGCGAGCTCCAAACCCAGCGACAACCCACCCTCGATGGCCAGACCATTGTCGCTGCCTTGACATGAAAAAGGGATCGCACCAGCGCGCACGGCCTCGCGCATCCTCAGCGTGCAGGGGTCGCCGACGACAGCGTCGGTCCGCTCGCAAGGTTCGACGACGGCGCCGAGCGCGATGAGTCGGTCGACCACGCGCGGTTCGGCCCAAGTCGGTACGAACACGCGAAGGGATCGGTCGGCGGCTCGCGCCACCACGGCGGCCCCGAGCGCCGCGTTTCCGCAGCTCGAGATCGCCAGATCGGAGCCACGCGTTCTGAGGCCGACGCGCTCGGCCACTTCCAAATAGAGCGCGACACCCATCAGGTGCCGAGCCTTGTGGGATCCCGAGACGTTGTGGGTCTCGTCCTTGACGAACACGCTGAAAGGTTCGAAAGGGGCTGCGCCGAGGTTCGGAGCGCTGAGCACCGGAGTCTCTCGAAATCCCGTTCCATCGACCGCCTCGATTCGGGCGTCGAGCTCGCGAGCGAGCGCGACGAGCTCGGCGTCCGACATGCCGTGACGTCGCCCGGCGTCGTAATACGAGAACAGCGAGCGAAAACGGACGAATGGATTCGGGTCGTCGTCGATCCGATGGGTATCGGCGGAATCGCGGTGAGCCAGGACGTGGTCGATATCATCGGACCCCTGATTTGGACAGGAGAAGGGCGACGATTCGGGGGCCCGCTGACCGCAGCCGCCGCAGATCATTTCGATCACGGAGTCACCCATTGCCTGTCTTGGCGTTGAACTCCCGAATCATCTCGTCCCAATCGGCAACCCCCTCACGCACTTTCCGCCAGTACTTTTGGTCCTTGCGAGCGTCGAATTGACGGACTCCGACGCCCTGCTGCTCAACCCACGTGAAGTAGCCGAGGTTGAAGATTCGTTCTCGGTCTCGGTGGGAGAGCTCGAGGGTGTGCTCGGTGGAGGTTCCGCGGAGGTGCTGACCCCAAACTTCGGCGGCCGAGATGGTGTCGAAAGACCCGCCAAACAGCTTTCTCTGGGCCTTCGCGAGCTCCGAGCCGTACATCGCGTACCCATCGGTGGCGACGGTCATCACCACGTCGTTCGGACTCATGTCTGCATATCGAGCCATCTTGATGGCGGCGAGCACGTTGCAGATCCCCGAGAGTCCCATCCTCGAGAGTTGGTCGACGATCGATTTGTCGACGCCGCGCCGGGCAACGAGGTACTCCCGACCTACCGCTGTATTGAACAGAACACCCAAGCTGTCCGTGGAGACGTCGGAGATCGCGATGGCGAAGTCCGTATTCATGACGTTGTGAATCAAAGGAATGTGTTTGTCCCCGATCCCCTGGATGTTGTGCTCGCCGTGGCCGTTGTAGAGCATGGTGGGGCACTCCGCGGCTTCGACGGCGGCGATTCGAGCACCGAACTGATCCTTGAGATGGTCGCCCGCAGCGAGGGTGCCGGCCGAACCCGTGGCGCTCACGAACCCTCGCAGCCTGAGCTCGGAGTCATCGGCCGCGAGCCGTCGAAAGATCGCCTCGAGGGCGGGGCCAGTCACGGTAGCGTGCACCGCGTAGTTTGCGAGCTCGGAGAACTGGTTGAAGATGAAATTACCTGGGTCTTTGGTGAGGACCGCGCAGGCGTCGTAGATCTCCTTGACGTTACTCTCGGTGCCGGGCGTCCTGATGATGTCGGACCTGTCGGTGACCCAGGCGTCGAGCCAGTTGAATCGCTCCTCACTCATCCCCTCGGGCAAGACGGCGACGCCGCGGCAACCCATGATTCGCGAAATGGCGACGCCGCCTCGGCAGTAATTGCCCGTCGAGGGCCAAACGGCTTTATGAGTCGTGGGATCGAACTCACCATTGACCACGCGTGGCGCGAGGCAGGCGAAGGCCGCGAGGACTTTGTGGGCAGTGATCATGGGAAAACGT
The DNA here is from genome assembly GCA_964463485.1 of uncultured Myxococcales bacterium. GTDB lineage: Bacteria > Myxococcota > Kuafuiibacteriia > Kuafuiibacteriales > Kuafuiibacteriaceae > CAYXDO01. The sequence continues at coordinate 15,160 of CAYXDO010000011.1, forward strand.
TCGCCGAGCGCGACCACGATCTTGGCGTCGACGCCGGTTAGACTCTTGGGTAGCACCAAGTGGCCGGGGACGTCCCCGAGCCGGCGGCGGGAAGGGTCGTTGAACCAGTGGACGCGGAAGAGATTGAGCGGATGGGGCGCATCCGGGTCGACGGATTCGAGCGCCGAACGAACGTGGGCTGGGATCGCATGGGGCGTGCGAAGCTCGGCAAAGGTGGGTAGAGTGATGTGGGCCGAGCGGAATCGTTCGATGGTTCGAAGGAGGACGGTCGCGTTCGTGGGCGCGGTCATGGCGCGAGGTGTACATACAGAGTTCGGGGACGTAAAGCAGAACGGCAGGTCTGCCGCGAAATGTCGCGGTGACTTGCTGCAGATCAATTCAGGCACTCAAACAGGCAGCACCTGCATACGGTGAAAAACCTCAGGCGCGACCTCGTGGGCTTCTGCGAGGATCTCTTCGAGGTCGCCGCGGGTCAGCTTTCCGTTGCTCACGAGCAGCTGGCCAGCGACCACGACATGACGCACGCCCTCGGCGCCAACGACGACCAGATCGGCTTCGGCCCCTGGATCGAAGGACAGCCTCGCGTCGAAGTGAGCTTCGATGAGCGATCGACCGGCGTGGGGTCGCTGCATGGCGACGTCGAGCGACTCGCCGTGGGCCACTGCTTCACGCTGGAGCGCGCGCTCTTCGTCTTCCATCGAGGACGGAAACCCATCGGTGCCGAGAGCGACTCTGTCGCTCTGGCCGAGCGATCGTGGGTAGCCGACGTGATTGTTGGCGTTACTGCGAGGGTTCTGAACCAGCCACAGGCCGGCGTCCCTCGCCCGGCGAGCTTCTTCGTCGTCGAGGTGAACTCCATGCGCGAGAATCGAGCGCGCGGGGAGACCGGACATCGAGAGGAGTCGTTCGAGCGGTCCATTGAATCCGCGCGCGCGGGCGTCGGTCACGTCGGCGAGGTCCTCGGCCACGTGGACGTGCACGGCCGTCTCGAGCGAGCGAGCTAGCTCGCCCGCTTCCCGAATCGTCTCGTCCGAGACCGTAAAAGACGCGTGAAGCCCCACGAGGCCGCGGACCAAACCCGACCCTCGACTCCAAAAAAAACGCGCGCACTCTTCGAGGCCCCGCCTCGCTTCCACCCGACCCTCGTTGCGCTCGGTCGCTCCATAGGTCAACAAGGCTCGGCCTCCTAGCTCGTCGAAAGCTTGGGCGAGAAGGTCGAGCGATCCCTCGATCAAATTCGGAGACTCATGGTGGTCGACGATCGACGTCGTGCCTGAGAGCAGCGCCTGGGCAACGTACAACCTGGCGGATGCGCGGATCGAACGCTCGTCCAAGGCTCGATCGAGGCGCCACCAGATACGCTCGAGAATTTCGAGGAAGGTCTTGGGAGCGGTCGCCGGTGCAGGCATTCCAAGCGGCGCTAACGCGCTGTAAAGATGAGTATGGGCGTTCACTCGACCGAGGGTGATGAGCGCGTCGCTGCAGGCAATGAGCTGCGCGTCCGCCGAGTCTGCGTCGAGGCTCGATATCTTCGATCCATCAACGAGCACCTTACGGCCTGCTCGATCGGGCCCGAGAAGTAGCATGGACATTCGTTAGTAGAGCGTCGTCAGACAGACAAGGCCTAGGAGAGAATCGTGGAAGACCACGAGGGCGGCGGAGCGCTTCATGTTCCTTTGGGCGAACCGAAGCGAATCGTTGGACGGCAACTGCGCGGTGCACTAGAACGTGCTCGTGACGCCGGAAGACCTGCGCATGGCCGGAGTCATCCCGTTCGCCGCGATGCTCCTGGGTATCGCCGTCCTTCCTTTGTGGATCCCAAAATGGTGGGAGTCGAACCGAAACAAAGGGATCTTTACCGTGGCAATTTCGGCGCCCGCGCTCGGTGTGATTGCGTGGCTCGACACTCACCTGATTCAACATGCGGCCGAAGAATACGTGAGCTTCATCGTGCTGCTCGGGAGCCTTTATTACATCGCCGGTGGAGTGGTCGTGCGCGGACGGCTGCGACCTTCTCCGTTCGTGAACGCTGGCATGTTGGGTTTCGGAGCGATTCTCGCGAGCCTGATCGGGACGACCGGCGCGTCGATGGTGATGATTAGGCCGTTTTTGCGCGCCAATCGAATTCGCGCGTCGACTCGTCATTTGCCCGTCTTTTTTATTTTTGTGGTTTCGAACGCAGGTGGGTTGCTTACTCCGATTGGTGACCCACCCCTGTTCCTCGGATACTTGAGGGGCGTGCCCTTCACGTGGACTCTGCAGCTTTGGCCAACGTGGTTGTTGGTGAACGGTACGTTGGTCGGCTTGTTCTTGTTGTTCGAGCTTCGGTCGCTCGGGCTTTCGAAGCTCGACGGGGAGGAGTCTGAACCGGTTTCGATCGCGGGCGCTTGGAACTTGCTGTTGTTGGCGGGAGTCGTCGCATCCGCGGCGCTCCTCGGGGCCGTTTGGCGGGAGCTCTCGATGGTGGCTTTGACGGGGATTTCGGCGACGGTGACGCGGAAGGAGTGGCGTGACGAAAACGGCTTTACGACCCATCCCATCGCGGAGGTCGCGGTCCTGTTCGCGGGCATCTTCCTCACCATGCAGCCCGCGCTGACCATTCTTCAGACGGAAGGTCCACGGCTCGGCCTGACTGGCCCGCAGGCGTTCTTTTGGGCGAGCGGGTTACTCTCGAGCGTGCTCGACAACGCGCCGACTTATCTCACGTTCTTCACCGTGGCACAGGCGGCCTCGGCCGGCGCGGGGGATTTGGTGGCGGGGGTGAGACCGGAGCTCTTGGTGGCGATCAGTCTCGGATCCGTGCTCATGGGTGCGAATACTTACATCGGGAACGGCCCCAACTTCATGGTCAAATCGATCTCCGAAGAGTCGGGTTTCTCGACACCGTCCTTTTTTGGATTCATCGCGTGGTCGGCATTGATCCTTGGTCCGCTGTGGTTGCTCGTCGCGGCCTTGGTCCTTTAGTGCGTGATCGCTCGCCGCGAGGTAGAGTAGGTCTACGTGTCTGGGTCCGAACAGGAGGTGACCAGGGAGCTGCCGCTGACGGAAGCGGTCGAGCCCCCTCGGCCCGCGCGCGCGCGGCTCGTGTTGCTGACGGGCCCGGAGGCGGGTCGAACCTTCAGGCTGGGAGACGAGCACGAGGCCGTGATCGGCCGAGGACCGAGCGCGCAAGTACAAATTCAGGTCGCAGCGGTTTCTCGCCGTCATGCCGCGATTCGTCGCTCAGGCCTTCGCGAATATTCCATCGTCGATCTGCGGAGTAGCAACGGGACGGCGCTGAACGGAGCGGCGACCTTCGAGTCGAGGTTGGTGTTCGGCGACCGGATCACCCTGGGCCAAGAGGTCGAGCTGCTCTTCGAGCAAGACGACGAGGCGCTCGACGAAGTCCTGCATCGCCAGAGGATCGAGGCGATCGGACGTTTGGCGGGCGGAGTCGCGCATGACTTCAACAACTATCTGGGATCGGTTTTGGCCAACGTACACGTGCTCGAAGGGCTCGACGGATCGACGCAGCTCTCTGACACGGAAGTGCGTGCGATCATCGACGACATCCGGCTTGCGGCCTCTGGCGCATCGGCGTTGACCGAGCAGCTGCTCGACTTCTCTCGACGGAAGAGGCGCATGGATCGGCCTACGGAGGTCTCGTCGTTGGTCGAGGAGGTGTTGCGGCTGTGTGTGCCGACGTTCCGCGGGGTCGTGGAGGTCGATCGTGAGTTGGAGGCTGAGTTGGTGGTCCGCGGGGACCGGGCGCAACTGTCGCAAGCAGTGATGAATCTTTGTTTGAATGCTCGGGACGCGATGCCGGATGGCGGGCGGTTGCTGGTGAAGGTCGAGCGGGCGGGGCGGCCCGGGCACTTGCCTCCAGGTCCGGGCGCGCATGGGTACGTGCGAATTCAGGTCACCGACAACGGCAAAGGCATGGACGAGGAGGTTCGCAGCCGCGTGTTCGAGCCGTATTTCACGACCAAGGGTCTTGGTCGAGGCACGGGGCTCGGGCTGGCCAGCGTCCACGGCATCGTGAAGAGCCATGGAGGTGATGTCGCGGTGGAGAGTAAGGTTGGCGAGGGAACGACCTTTTTTCTGTACCTCCCGATGGAAGCGGCCCACCGTTTTCGCGAGCCGACGCCGGTGCCGTCCGAGCTCGCGACTCGGCCTCGGCGCTCGACGTATGCGCTGGTGGTCGATTCGGACGAGCTCTTCGTGCGGGGTGTCCAACGACTATGCGAGCACGCCGGGTTTCGGGTTCTCGCAGCGAGCGGCCCTGCAGAAGCGATCGAGATTGCGACACGGTATCGGGGGCAGGTCGGGGTCGTGTTGTTGGACTCGGACGTCGAGGAGCAATCCCGGACTTTGCTTCGATCGTTGTGCGGATCTGCGCGCCTGATCGGCTTGGGTGAGCCTGGGCCCGGATTGGACGCCGCGCTCGAGAAGCCCGAAGTTCCTTCGAAGCTCGCCGATTTGCTCGCGGAGCTCAGCTGAGGGCTTTTTTCAGCACGCAGATTCGCAGGCAGCTCCGGTTGGAGTGGGTTGGCAGCCGGCCGGGGGGCTGTCACAGGCCGCGGGGGCGCCCGAAGAGAAGCATTTCCAGATCCCGCATCCCTTGCCTTCGATGAAGAAGGACTCTTTGAGGAGCTTTCCGTCTTCGTCGTAGACTTTCCAATGGCCGTCGGGCTGGCCTTCGTCCCACTCTGCATCCATGGCTTTGGCACCGTTTTTCTCGTGAAAGTAGGTCCACTTTCCGTCTGGCCTGCCTCCTCTCAACTGGCCCGATTCGCGGAGGTCGCCGCTCGGGTACCAAGTCTTGAAGGGTCCATCCTTTTGTTCATCGACCCAGAAAATCTCGCTCGACTTTTTGCCGGTGGGATAAAACTCAGTCCAGAGGCCATACCGTTTTCCGAATTTCATGGTGCCTTCGGCGAGCTTGGTCCCGTCTGCGGCCCAGTTCGTCCAGGCGCCGACTTGGAGCCCAGAGCGATACTCACCCACGGTCTTTTTCTGACCATTTTCGTGAAAGTCCGCGGCTTGCCCCTCCCGTTTTCCTTCCACCATGTTGGCACGAACGGCCAGCGTACCGTCGCGGAACCATTCGAGTGACTCACCCGTCTCTTTGCCGCGCTCGAAGAGGACTTCTTTCTTCTTCTGACCATTGTCGTAGTACGTGGTCGACAAACCGATTTTTTCACCACCTTGGAAGGAGCTGACTTCCTCGAGTTGGCCGTTCGGGTGATAGTAGCGCCACGTACCCTCGTGACGGCCTTCCATACGTAGGCCCTCGGCCTGTTTGGCTCCACTCGGGTGGTAATAATTCCATCGGCCGGTGGCTTTGCCTTCGGACCACGCCCCCTCGACGGATTGCTGCCCGGACTCGTACCAGCGCTTCTCGGGACCTTGGAGCAGCCCGCTCTTGAAGCTGAGCTCGTACTCCCGCTTTCCTCCCGGAAACCAGGCGTACATCGGGCCGTGATACTGGCCGTCCTTCTTGCACGCGACTCGATTGCCTTCGTCGACTCGCTCCGCGCCTTGTTCACACGCGGGGAGCGCTCCTTCGCGGACAGGGCCGGGGGGAGGCTTCGGGACCTCTGCGCCCTGGCAGCCCAAAGACAGGCAGCCTGCTCCTGATCCGGAGCAGGCCAGCAGCAGGGAGCAGACCCCGAGACCTGCTCGACTCCACCGGTGGTTACGTCTCGAGCTTTCGGCTACGCTCATTCCGCCACAAAGCATGGAAGCTCTAGAGTTTAGCATCAACGGCCGCTTGATTCGCGAACGTGATGCGTCCCCCAACACGACTCTCTTGGCGTACCTACGCGGGCCGCTGGGCCTCACCGGCACCAAGGAGGGTTGCGCGGAAGGCGACTGCGGCGCCTGCACGTGTGTCGTGGCGGACCCCGTAACCGCCAGCTTCAGAGCCGTGAATTCATGCCTCGTGCTTCTCCCGATGGTGCACGGCAAGCAGGTCTTCACGGTGGAGGGCCTCGCGGATCGTGGAGCGCTGCATCCCGCGCAGAAGGCCATGTCCGAGCACCTGGGTTCTCAGTGCGGGTACTGCACGCCAGGGATCGTCATGTCGCTGTTCGAGGCGACCTACCGCACCGACCTCGACGAGGCCTGGAAGCTCGACGACCAACTCTGCGGCAACCTTTGCCGCTGCACGGGCTATCGCCCCATTCGAGAGGCGCTCGTCGAAGTGGCCGGCACGCGGCCAAACGACCGCTTCTCCCGCTTGCTCGCGGCGCCAGCCGAGGTCGAGAAGGCCGGCCTGGCCTACCAGGCACAAGGGGAGCGCTTCGCTACTCCGACCTCCCTCAGCGAGCTCTTCGGAGTCCTCGAAAGAGAGCCCGACGCCGTCCTGGTCGCCGGGGGCACCGACCTTGGACTCGAGGTCACGAAGAGATTCCGACGCTTCCCCTCGCTCGTTTCGCTCGAGGGGCTCGCGGAGCTGCGCCACATCGAAGTCGGCACGGAACGCGTTCGGATCGGCGCGGGCGTTCGCTTGTCCGATCTCGAGTCGGCTGTTCGCAGCGTGCTTCCGCCGGTCGAACGAATGCTTCGCTTCTTTGGATCGCGCCAGATCAAACACCGCGCGACGGTCGGCGGAAATTTGTGCACGGCGTCTCCGATCGGCGATCTCGCGCCGATTCTGCTCGCGCTCGATGCGGACGTCGTCATCGCGGGTCCATTGGGCGAGAAGCGTTTGCCATTGTCGAAATTTTTCACCGGTTACCGAAAGACGGCCGTCGGCCGGGGGGAAGTGTTGGTGGCGGTTGAAGTTCCGCGTCCGGATCCTGCGGACCGCGTGGTCGCCTACAAGGTGAGCAAACGACAGGAGCTCGACATCAGCACGGTATCCGCAGGTTTGTTCGTGCGACTCGACACCGAACGTCGCGTCTCCATCGCTCGCTTTGGATTTGGAGGCATGGCAGCCACGCCATCGCGAGCGGCCCACACCGAAGCTGCGGCGATCGGCCAGATCTTCGACGAATCGCTCATGAAGGCGCTCGGCGAGACGCTCGACCGAGACTTCACGCCCATCGACGATCACCGCGGATCCGCTTGGTATCGCCGTCGCGTGGCCAAGAACCTATTGCTTGGATTCTTTCACGAGACGAGCCGCGCGGCCGCGCCGCGACTCGAACATCGACCGACCGCGACGGTCTGCGCCGAGGTGTTGCCATGGAAGTGAACGAATCGGCCCTCTTCCAAGAAACGAGGGAAGCGCGCCATACGATGCCAGCGCCAGCGCTCGAATCCGACAAAGCCGCGCCGGCCTTGCCCCCTGCGCGCGTTCACGAGAGCGGGGAACGACACGCGACGGGCGCTGCGAGGTACGTGGACGACCTGCCGACGCCGAAAGGCATGCTCGTCGGTGAGCTGTTCACGTCTCCAGAGGCGCGTGCGCGGATCAGCCGGATCGACGTCGAGGCCGCCAGGCGTGTCGAGGGCGTACACGCGGTGCTGCTGGCCAACGACATCCCCGGCGTCAACGACATCGCTCCGTTCACACACGATGAAGAGCTCCTCGCGAGCACGGAGGTCCACTGCGTGGGGCAGGCGATCGCGCTGGTAGTGGCGGAGTCTCTTGAGGCCTGCCGACGCGCGAAGAGCGTGATCTCCGTCGAGCTCGATTTGGGCAAGCCCATCGTTGGGCTCAAAGAAGCGCTCTCGCTTCGATCGTTCTTGACCGAGGCGCACGTCATCGCCCGTGGCGATGCTGCCGCCGCGCTCGCCTCGGCGCCCGTTGTGCTCGAGGGCGAAGTGAGAACTCCCGGGCAGGATCACTTCTATCTCGAGACCCAAACCTCGCTCGCCGTGCCGCTCGAGAACGGGACCTTTCACGTCTACTCGTCAACCCAGCACCCGTCCGAAGTGCAAGCCAAAGTGGCCGAAGTGCTCGGGCTCGCCCGCGCCGCGATCGTCGTCGAAGTCCCTCGCATCGGGGGAGGCTTCGGCGGCAAAGAGACACAAGGCGCGCACTTCGCGGCCCTTGCCGCCCTAGGAGCGCATCACACCGGGCGACCAGTCAAGGTCTGGCTCAACCGCGACCAAGACATGACCCAAACGGGCAAACGTCACCCGTTCTATTCGCGATATCGAGCGGGCTTCGATACGGATGGACGAATCCTCGCGATCTACATCGAGACGCTCGCGGACGGAGGCTTCAGCCAAGATCTTTCGAGCGCCATTCTCGACCGGGCGCTGTTCCACCTCGACAACGCGTATTACATCCCCGCGCTCCATTTCAGCGGGCGCGTCGCCCGCACGAACACCGTCTCCAACACCGCGTTTCGAGGCTTCGGAGGCCCTCAGGGCATGGTCGTCATCGAGACCATCCTCAACCGCGCGGCGCGGCATCTCGGCCTGGATCCGGCCGAGATTCGTCGGCTCAACTTCTACGGAGCTGCCCCTCGAAACGTGACGCCGTACGGCCAGATCGTCGAGGCCCCGCGGATCGAGCGGATCGCCTCTGAGCTGCTTTCCTCCTCGCGTTACGTCGAGCGCAGGGAAGAGATCGTCCGCGCCAATGCCACCACGCGATTTCGAAAGCGCGGCATCGCCTTCGCTCCGGTCAAATTCGGCATCTCGTTCACGAACAGCGTGCTCAATCAGGCGGGCGCGTTCGTGCTCGTCTACGCCGACGGGACCGTTCAGCTGAACCACGGCGGGACCGAGATGGGACAGGGCCTCCACACCAAGATGATCGCGGTCCTCTCGAAGGAGCTCGGCGTGACGGTCGAGCAGATCCGGGTCATGAGCACGGCCACCGACAAGGTCCCGAACACTTCCGCGACCGCCGCGTCATCAGGCTCGGATCTGAACGGTCAGGCCGTCAAAGACGCCGCGACCACGATTCGCGAGCGTTTGAGGCCCATCGCCGCGAAGCTCCTCGAAGCCGATGATGATTCTGTGCACTTCGAAAACGGACGCGCCGCCGCCGGCGGACGCGTGATCTCGTTCGAAAAAGTCGCGAGCGCCGCGCATCTAGCGCAGGTGCCGATGTTCGCCGTCGGCTTCTACAAAACGCCCGGAATCCATTACGACCGCAAGGCCGGGCGCGGGAACCCGTTCTACTATTTCGCTTACGGCGCGGCGGTCATCGAGGTGGAGGTCGACGGTTTGACCGGAGAGCATCGCGTCGTCTCGATCGAGGTCCTCCATGACGTCGGTGACTCGCTGGTGCCGACGATCGACCGCGGCCAGATCGAAGGCGCGCTCGTTCAGGGGTTGGGGTGGCTGACGCGCGAAGAGCTCGTGTGGTCACCAAGCGGCCACCTGAAGACGCGATCTCCGGACACCTACAAAGTCCCTGCTATGAGTGACGCTCCGCTGAGCTTCAACGTCGAGCTGTTGAAGGACGCGACCCAGCCTCACGTGATCCACGGGAGCAAGGCCGTCGGTGAGCCCCCTTTCATGCTCGCGATCGGTGTCGTCACTGCACTCGAACATGCGATCTCGGCCTTCGGGCCGGCCGCGTCACATGTCGACTTGCGGCTTCCGGCCACTCCCGAAGCCGTGCTTCGAGCCGTCGAATCCTTGCGGTCGTAAATAGGGGATGAGGCCCCGAGCTGGGGCCAAAGAAGCGAACAATCAGTTCGATTCGTTCAGCAGGAACATGATCCCAGGAATGACCTTGTTGATGACCACGATGTCGTCCGAGTTCTCCCAGATCAGACCTTCGGCCATGTCTTGCGGCTGCCGATTCGTCGAGACGAGGTAGGGGGCGAAGAAGCCGCCGCTCGGGAAGCGATTGCTGCGCGGTCGTCCGAACAACATCGCGACGGCATCTTGGGCCTGGTTCAGCACGAGCAGGTCACCGATGCCGTCACGGTTGTAGTCGCCTCCGCTGATCTGAAAGGGCGCCGATGGCTGACCAGCGCTGAACGAAACCGGCGGATCGAAGATGCCTGGATTGGTGGGATGCAGAATCACTACGCCAGATTCTCCGATTCCCACGAGGGACTTGCCGCGCAAGGGATCGACGTTCGGGAACTGCATCAGGTGCAGCGCGGAGATGGAGACATTGGTGTTGAAGATGACTCGGTCGAACGCCGAGCCGTTCCACGACCACAACGTGATGTTGTCGGACCTCGAGTTGGCGATCGCGAAGTCGAGGTAGCCGTTCGAGTCGTTGTCGATGTTGCCCGCTACGACGCTGTTGGCTCCGATCGCTTGGGGAATGACGAAGTTGTACGGGCTCTCCAAGCCGTTTGCTTCGAACATCCGACCACCGTGCCCGATCGGTCCGGTAGCGGCGAAGATGGCGTTGCCATTACCGTCGTTATCAGGGTCGCCGATGGCCGTGGAGGAAGGCTTGTCGAGGTGAATGGGTTGGATGGCATAGGTGGGCTGGACGGTGCTCGTGCTCAACACGAGGGCAGCGGTGTCGCCGTCGACATATTGATTCTGAGATGCCACCGCCATGTCCGAGTTGAACGCGCCATCGAGGTCGCCGATCGCGATCTCGCGAGGCTCGACGTATCGCGGAAGCTCGACCGCGGGAATCGGAGCAAAGTCACCGCCGCCGAAGTTTTCGAACATCGCCGCCGCTGGAGGAATGAACTGCGGCTGGGTCCCCTGATCGTTGAGCGGGATCTCACATTCGATTCGATCGACGCCGAAGACCAAATCGGCGTTACCGCCCCCTACGACCTCGCCTACGTTGACGGTGCCTGGGACTCGATCGAGCTGATTGCCGACCCGTCCGTAGACACACTCTTTGTCGGGAGGCGGCTGGAGGAAATCGAGCGGAAGGACGGGCGCCGCGCCAAACCGCCAAGCCCCCACGTTCGCGCCTCGGTTCGGCGCGATGACGAGAGTCTCTCCACGCCCGTCGAGGGCTGCGATGTCGAGGTCGTCATCGCCATCGAGGTCTACGCCCCGCGGCGAGCGCACGTCTTTGGCCATGATGTAGTTCCGGCGAGTGCCAAAGCGGCCGTTGAGGTTCTCGCGAACTTCCATCTGGTTGCCCACAGGAAGGGTGACGACGAGATCAGAGATGCCGTCGCCGTTGAGATCGGGCGTGTCGTAACCGTTCGGATCGGCAGGAAGCTCGATGGTCTGGTGGTTCACGAACCCAGGGGGGTTGGCACCGTCGCACCGCAAGACTGAGATGGCCCGGCCCTCGGTGATCCCGACGAGGTCGAGATATGCGTCCGTGTCGACCTTCGCGAACTCGACATAAATGAGCGGGTACCGAGTCGGGTAGTCGCGGCCCGCGATGAAGTTTCGTGCACCCTGGTTGATGAAGACGGTCACAAAGCTCGTCCGACCGCGGCCGACCGCGATGTCGAGGTCACCATCGCCTTCGATGTCGCCCACAGCGATGTCGACGATGCCACCGACGAGGCCGATCGACTCGGCGACGACGAGCCGCCTGTTCGGCAGCTGCCGCAGGACGACGAAGTCGAGCCCGTTGGCGTCGTTACCCACGATCACATCCGGACGGCCGTCCGGCGGGCTGTCGAAGTCGGCCGCGTAGAACGCGCGTGCGCCCACGGCTGGCGCATACGCGTATTGAGCCGGAGCGGCAAAAACGCCGCCGCCTTCGTTGAGGATCACGTAGACGCTTCCTACTCCGACCCCCACGACGTCGAGATCGCCGTCCTGGTCGTAGTCGATGAGCTGGGCTCGCTCGAGGTTCGCGTTGAGACTGATCGGCGCTCCGAAGGTGAAGCTTCCCGAACCAGGCAGGATCACGGCGCCGCTGTTGCCGCCATAGAGCAGCAGGTCTGCGCGACCGTCGCCGTCGAGATCGCCCACTTCGAAGTTCGTGGTGCCGGCTGGAACCGGCACTTCGATCGCCCGGCGAAGGTTCGGGCCGTGAACGACGACCACATTCGACGAGACTCGAGCCGTGATGCCATCGCCATCGGTCGCGATCGCTTCGATCACCGACGTGGAGCCCGTAGTGCGCGAGTAGTCGAACACCGTCCGGTACGGCGGGTCTCGAATCTCGGCGATCGTGACGCCATCGACCAGGATCTCCACGCGGTCGATTCCTTTGGGGGAGTTGGCATCAACGCGAATGTCGGTCGAACCGAAGACGCCGTCGCCGTCGGTCGGCTCGATGAATCGAGTCACCGGAGCGACGTTCTCTTGATTGAACACGGTGATGGTCGAGCGTGCTGGACTCGAGCGATTGCCGGTCATTTGACCGTCGATGATCGTGGCGTCCCACGCGACCGCGTCGATGTCATAAGGGCCGTTCGGCAGGGTGAGCGTGTCGAGGTTGAATTCGAGCGGACTCGCCGAACCCGACTGCGCGTTGGCGTCGATCTGACGAATGCCCGCGGGGTCGGCTGCGGTGACCGAGACGATGATCGAGCCAGTGGCTTCGGCACCGTCCGCTGGGTCGATCGTGACGACGGGACCCGTGCGATCGACGCGGAAGCTACCCTCGGTGGAGGACGAGTTGCCGCTGACGTCAGTGGTCTCGATGCGAAGCGTGTGATCACCTTCGGCGAGGGTGCTCGCGTCGAAGGTGCCATTCAACGTTTCGGAGGTCGCACTCGCCGAAGAGACGCCGTCGATGAACACTTCGATACGAGCGACGCCAGCCGCGTCGGCGGCGCTCACGGCGATCGCAGTATTGCCGTCGTAAGACGCGTCGCTCGCGGGGCTCGTCACGGTGATGACAGGGCCGCTCGAGTTGTCGACGACGAAGAATGCGTCGTCGGAAGCCGTTCGGTTGCCGATGTCGGTAGCGACGGCGCGGAGCGAGACCTGTCCTTCGGGCAGGCGTGTGCTGTCGAAGCTGATCTCGAAGGGCGCGGTGGTATCGCTGCCGAGCAGCGTGCTCTCGTGGAAGATCTCGACCTTCTCGACCTTGGCGTCGTCCATGGCATCGAGCCGCGCAGCGACCGTGCCCATGATGGTGGAGCCAGGCGTTGGGGCCAGCCATTCCACGGTGGGCCCGACCAGATCGCGACAATCGATTTCGTCGGTCTGGTCGTCGCAGTCGTTGTCGATGTTGTCGTCGCAGACTTCCTTCGCCTTGGTGTTCACATTGGCGTCGTTGTCGTTGCAGTCGGCGCCCGCCCCGATCCCTGCGGTCTTCGAGTTCTCTCCGTCTCGGTCGAGATCGGAGTCGCGCGTCTGCGATTTGCAGTCGTTGTCGACGCCGTCGTACGGCGTTTCAGTCGCGGCGCAGGCGACACATTCGCCGGGGTCCTCGTCGTTGGGGCGCTCGCACTTCTGCCCGAGCTCACAGTCAGTCGTAGCGATGCACCCTTCGTCGGTCGAGCAACCGGCGAGCGCAACGCTCAGCGTCAGCGCCGAGGCGAGGCCAAGTGTTCGGAGTGGTCTGCGAATCATGAATTGTCTTTTCGACATGTGTTCTCCGGGCAGCGCGGGATTCTACCCATCGTCGACTTGAAATCAAGGAGACGACCCGCACGAGTTCGCGTGCTCGCTCGAAAGCCCGCCGAGTGGCACAATGCCCCCATGAACCCCAACACTTCGGTCGGCGAGCACATGAGCGCAGCCCCGGTATCCGTCGCGCCTGCAACGACGCTGGAGTCAGCGCTGAGGACCATGAACGAGCGCGGTGTGCGACATCTGCCGGTCGTCGATGGGGGCCGGATCGTCGGCATGCTGAGCGAACGCGAAGCCCAGCTCGCGTTGGCCCTGCTCGCTGGGGGCGCCCGGGCGAGCGTCGAAGTGGCGATGTCGAAAGACCCTTACGTAGCCGACAAAGCCACCCCCCTCGCTCAAGTTGCCCGAAACATGGCCGACCAAAAGCTCGGTTCAGTCGCGGTCGTCGATCAAAATGCGCTCGTGGGCGTCTTTACGACGGTGGACGCCCTGCGGCTCCTCTCTCAGCTCATCGAGAATCGCTAGCCAGGCCGTCGCTCCAAGCTCAGCTCGGAGGCTCCCCGGCCTGCACCTGATCGATCGGCGTGGGCGGCTCGAGCAAATAGGAGGCGTGGCAACGCACGCAAGTCTCTGCAACCTTTCCGTAGAGCTCGGCGACCTTCGCCGAGTCTTCGGCCTTCGAAGCGCGTTCGAGCTCACCGGCGAGCGCGTGAAGTCGCCCTTCGAACGCCACGATCTCGGCCGGTACCACACCGCTCGGCACCAAGGTCTGCGAAGAAATATGAGCGGCGATGTCGTGTGTGCTGGCAAAGTCGAGGAACAAGATCGACCATAACAGATCGTTCATATCGTCCCCGTGGCCTTGCATCCGCGCGCCTAGAGCTGCGCGGGCTTCCGAGCTGAGATTCGCCGGCACGGGCATGGCGGGTCGGACGGGCGCATCGGATTTTGCGCTCGCACAGCCCGCGATGAAGAGTGCGATGACGCTTGGAGTAGCGAGGCCAGCGCGGATGTTCCGGAGCGCCGCGAGCACGATCGAGGAGGCAGACATCACCGGAGCGTACACGACGGACTTGTCGCCGTCCTCGTTCTGGGCACGTATCGCCGAGTGACTCCCAGCATCATCGGAGAGCTCGACCTCTTCTTGTTCAACGAGGGCACCCATTCACGATTGCACGAGCGTTTGGGCGCGCACTTGACGTCGTCAGGAGGTCGGGAAGGCGCGTGTTTCGCGGTTTGGGCTCCGGACGCCCACGAGGTCTCGCTCGTCGCGGACTTCGATGGTTGGAGGCCTCACCGCTTGATGCTGCGAGGAACGTCGGGGATCTGGGAAGCCTTCGTAGAGGGCCCACGGCCGGGGACTCGCTATCGCTTTCGCATTCGTTCCCGTCATGGCGGAACACACGACAAAGTCGATCCTTTCGGCTTCCGATTCGATCCTCCGCCGAGCAACGCCTCGATCGTCCATCGCCACGAGCTTCGCTTTGACGACGACGCCTGGATGTCCATTCGCTCCAAGCGCAACGCCCACGACGCCCCGATCTCGATCTACGAGGTCCATCTCGGGAGCTGGATGCGACCGCATGGCCGCGTCGCCTCTTACGTGGAGCTCGCTGAACCGCTCGCGCTCCACGTCCAGCGTCACGGGTACACGCACGTCGAGCTCATGCCGATCATGGAGCACCCTTTCTATGGTTCGTGGGGCTATCAAACGACCGGATACTTCGCGCCCACGGGTCGATATGGCACGCCCGAAGATCTGGCGCGCCTCATCGACGTCCTTCATCGACACGAGATCGGTGTGATCCTCGACTGGGTGCCCTCACACTTCCCTACGGACACCTTCGCGCTCGCTCGCTTCGACGGTTCGCATCTGTACGAGCACCAAGATCCGCGACAGGGTCACCACCCCGACTGGAACAGCGCAATTTTCAACTACGGCCGCAACGAAGTGCGGAGCTTCTTGTTATCGAGCGCGTGCTTTTGGCTCGAGCGCTTCCACATCGACGGGCTGCGCGTCGACGCGGTCGCTTCGATGCTCTACCTCGACTACTCCCGGCGCCACGGCGAGTGGGTTCCGAATCGATTCGGCGGCCGAGAGAACATCGAAGCGATCGAGTTCCTTCGTCTGCTCAACCGGACCGTGGAGGAACGATTCCCGGGCGTCATCACGGTGGCCGAGGAGTCCACGGCGTGGCCCATGGTCACGCGGAACGCTCACGTCGGAGGTCTCGGCTTCCACTACAAATGGGACATGGGCTGGATGCACGACACGTTGGCGTACATGGCTCTCAACCCCATCTTCCGCCGTCACCATCAACAGAAGCTCACGTTCAGACCGATGTACGCCAACACCGAGAACTTCGTGCTCGCGCTGTCCCACGACGAAGTCGTGCACATGAAAGGCTCGCTGCCCGGCAAGATGCCTGGCGACCCGTGGCAGCGCTTCGCGAACGTCCGGCTGCTCCTCGCGAACATGTTCGGCACGCCCGGCAAGAAGCTCATGTTCATGGGCATGGAGTTCGCGGATCCCAAAGAGTGGTCGCATGAGCGAGGCCTCGACTTCAGCCTCTATCAAGACCCAAGTCACGCCGGCGTCGCTCGATGGGTGGCCGACCTCAACCACTTCTATCGATCTCGACCTTCGATGTTCGAGCTCGACCACGACCCCGGTGGCTTCGAGTGGGTCGACTTCAGAGACACCGATAGCTCCGTCGTCTCTTACCTGCGCAAATCCCGCGACGAACGATTCACACTCGTCGTCCTCAACCACACTCCGGTTGCAAGGTACGGATATCGAGTTGGTGTCCCTCTGCCAGGCTTGTGGAAAGAGGCGCTGAACTCCGACGCCCCCACTTACGGCGGCAGTGGCGTCGGAAACCTAGGCGGTGTTGAGGCCGAGCCCATCTCGTTTCACGGGCACCCCTACTCCATTCCCGTCACGCTGCCGCCCCTCGGGGCGCTCTTCTTCACACCGCCCGATCGCGCGAGTTGACTATTTCTTCGGGAGCCGGGCCGCGATCTTCTCCATCTCGTCGAGCGTAGCTGCGAGGAGACGGCCCGCCGCGTCGATCGCGTCCGACTTCGTCAGATCGACCCCAGCTCGGCGAAGCAGCTCGAGCGGCGGCGCCGCCGATCCGCCCTTCAGCATGCCGAGATAAGCATCGCGCGCCGAGGGCCCCTCTCTCTTTATCTTCTCGGACAGAGCGATCCCTGCTGCCAGCCCCGTCGCGTACGTGAAGACGTAATATTTGTAGTAGAAGTGCGGGATGTACGCCCACTCCGCGTCGTCGTTCGCATCGATCACGAACTCGGGTCCGTAGTAGTCGCGCAACAGACCACCATAGGTCTTCTCGAGCAGCTCCGCGGTGAGCGGCGTGCCGCTCTCCGCCGCCGTGTGGGCCGCCAGCTCGAACTCCGCGAACAGCGCCTGCCGATAGATCGTGGTTCGAATCGTCTCCACGAGCTCGTTGAGCAAGAACAGTCGCTCCTCGTCGGTCTTCGCTCGCGCGATCAAATGGTCCGAGAGGAGCTTCTCGTTGATGGTCGAAGCAATCTCCGCATTGAACGCCGCGTAGTTGGACGTCACGTAGGGTTGGTGTTTCATGGACAGGTGGCTGTGCACGGCGTGTCCGAGCTCGTGGGCGAGCGTCGACACGTCATCGAGGCCGCCGAAGTAGTTGAGCTTCAAAAAAGGGTGCACGCCGTGAACGGCGCTGCAGAACGCGCCACTCTCCTTGTCCTTGTTCGGATACACGTCGACCCACCCGTTCTTCGGATCGATCGCCAACTTCACGACGGACACGTAGTCGTTTCCGAGCGGCGTGAGCGCTTGCGGCACGATCTTCGATGCCTCCGCGTAGTCGAAGTCCAACAACACGGACTTCACCATCGGAGCGTAGAGGTCGTAGAGGTGAATGTCCGAAAGACCCATCAATTGCTTCCGAAGCCGTATGTATCGATGGAGCGGGGCCAGGTTGTTGCGCACGCCGGCGACCAGTGATCGGTAGACGGAGGGATCGATTTGATCCTTGTCCAAGTAAGCCTCGAGCGCGGTCGAATATCCGCGCGCACGCGCGAACAAGATGTTCGTCTTCACTTGCCCGGAGAGGGTGCTCGCGAGGGCGTCGTGATACTGCTTCAGCGTTCCGAGCAGCGCATCTACCGCTTCCTTGCGCACTCGGCGGTCCGAAGACGCGCGATACTTCGAATAACTAGCGAGCGTGAGCTTCACGGGCTTGCCGTTCTCGTCGTTGATCGATGGCATCGGGAGGTCGCCAAGCAAGGCACCAAACGTCTTCTCGTGATCGGAAGGGAGCTCGTTCAGGTCGATCTCAGCCCAAAGATTGTCGCCAGCGAGAGCGAGGACCGATTCTGCTTCGGGCGAGAGCACACGCGATTTTCGGCGCAACAGTCCGTCGAGGTACGGCGCGTAAGCCGCGAGCTTTGGCTCTGCTTTGCGCGCCGCGGCCATGGCGCCGGCGTCGAGCGCCAACACCTCCTGGCGAATGAACGACGACGAACGCATGAGCTCGTTCATCGCCTCGAGACTGCGGTCGTTCATGCTCGAGAGCTTGGCGTCCTTTTGCGCGCCGTCGAAACGAAGGTGGGCGTAAAGCGTCAGCCGATTGGTGAGCAGTCGCGTCTCGAAATAGATCGCCAAACACGACGCCAAATCGGCTGGGCTCCCGAGCTTTCCCCGGAACCCCAGAAGCTTGTCGCGCAAGGACTTCGCATCGAGCATGCCCTTCTCGAACGCTGCGTCCTCGGGGAACAGCGGGTCGAGCTTCCACTTGTGCAGTTCGGGAATCTGCTCCCGCGGCATGTTGCCATCCGGCACGAACGGCGCCCCCAACGCGTGCGTCGCGAGGACGGACGCGGCGAGGAAGCCACAACCCGCTCCGACGCGACGAGATCTGAAGGGGAGTTCGAGCACGGCGAGGACGATCAAACTGGTTCGCATGTCCGCCTGCTAGTCGAGGGATCGGGAACTGTCGAGCGCGCGGACTCGCCTCGTTGACAAGTGTCCCCGCCAAGGCAACATCCGGCGCATGTCCAACCGCCATGCTGTTGCGGTGATCGGAGGCGCCACTGCGGGCGCCGAAGTCGCCTCTCGCCTCGCCAAGTCCGGAGCGTTCGTCGTCGTCTTCGACATGAACGCGCGCCCCTACGGCAAAATCGAAGATGGGCTGCCCCGGTGGCACTCGGCGCTTCGAAAGAAAGAGTACGAGAACATCAAAGGGAAGCTCGACCACCCCGACATCCTGTACGTCCCCTCCACCAAGATCGGACGTGACGTCTCGTTCGAGGAGCTGACATCCCGCTGGGGCTTTACGGCGGTCGTCTTGGCCTGTGGCGCCTGGAGAGATCGCCCCCTGCAGATCGAAGGCGCCGACAACTACGTGGGCAAGGGGCTGATTTATCAGAACCCATTCGTCATCGCGTTCAACCGTTCGCACTACGAGAAAGGTGTGACGCCTTACGAGATGCGAGACGACGCGATCGTGGTCGGCGGCGGGCTCGCTTCAATCGACGTCGCGAAGATCCTGATGCTCGAGACCGTCGTCGCTCGGCTCGCGACGCGCGGGGTCCACGTCGACATCGAGGAGCTGGAGCACACCGGCATTCCGGCGACGCTCGCCCAGCTCGGGCTCACCTTCGAACAGTTGGATCTCAAAGGGTGTACGCTCTTCTACCGTCGGCGCCCTGACGACATGCCGCTCATGGAAGCGCCAGAAGGGGCGGACGCCGCGAGGTTGGAAAAGGTCCAAAAATCTCGGCGAAAGATCCTCGAAAAAGCGATGGAGAAGTTCGCGTTCAAGTTCGAACCGCTCTCCGTTCCCGAGAAGCTCATCGTCGAAAACGGACAGCTGGTCGGCTTGGGTTTTTCGCGTGTAAAGGTCGAAGGCAAGAAGCTGGTTCCGACAGGCGAGACCTACGAGCGTCGTGGCTCCTACGTCATCAGCTCGATCGGCAGCATTCCGGAGGCTATGCCGGGCGTGAAAATGAACGGAGAGCTCTTCCCGTTCTCGGACTGGGATCTCGGGCGCATCGACGCGTTCCCGAATGTGTTCTCGGCGGGCAATGTCGTCACCGGCAAGGGCAACATCATCGCGTCGCGGCGGCACGCGGAGCACGTCGCCGAGGCGCTGGTCGAACGATTCCTCGGCTTGGGGTCAGACGGCCACGCTGGCGAAGAGCAGATGTTCCAAGGCGTGGTCAAGACTGCGGAGCTGAAGGCTGAAGCCATCGGACAGGCTGTCGCTCGGCTTCCAAAAGCCGATGCCGCGACGGTGGAACAGCTCCGGCTGCGCGCCGAGGCGCGCAAAGCGGAGGTCGGCGCCGTCGGTACCTTGATCGCGTGGCTCGACAAGGTGACGCCTTCCCGCTTCACTTGAGCCCATAGACCTCCTGAAACTCTCCTCGCGTCGACTCGGCCTCCTCGCGCTCCTCACGGGTGTCTCTGGGCTCGGCAGCGAGACCTTGATGCTCAAGCTCCTCGACCTCTCGGTCGGGTCCGCGCCTCTCGTCGCTTTCGTCGTCGTCGCGTCCTTCCTCCTCGGAACCGGCCTCGGCGCGCTCTGGTCCGCACGCGTGGCCCGTCCTTACTTCGCCGAGCTCGCGCTCGCAGCCTACGACCTCACCTGGGTCTTCGCGCTCGACCCGCTGCTCGCGCTCAATGGACGCTCGCTCGCAGTCCTCGTGCCGCTCCTTGGACCAAACGCCGCCTGCGCTGTCCTCGGTGCCGCATACGCGCTGCCTCCCGCGTTCCTCCTCGGAATCAGCTTCCCCGCCGTAGCCGAAAGATCTCGAGACCCCGCCTGGGCCTACGGACGCCAAGCGCTCGGCGCGCTCGTCGGCGTGATTCTCATCGAGCTCCTCGCTTTCCCGGTCGTCGGCGTCCCCGGAAGCCTGGCGCTCTTGGCTCTCGTCCACGCGGCCGCTGCGCTGCTCATGTATCGCATGTCGTTTGAGCTAAAAACATATCCGCTCGGCCGACCACCCATGATCCTCCTGGTCGCGGGCACCTTCACCGGCCTCACTCAAGGATCGTGGCTCCTGCTCGCATGCCTCCTCTTCACGCCCCACTGGACCATCCAACCCACCGTCATCGCCACGATGATCCTCGGCATCTCGTTGGGCACGAAGCTGTGGCGGCGGTTTCGACTCTCGACCTGGCTCACCTTCACCGTGGCCTCCGTCGGTGTCTCGACCTCGCTGTTCTTCGCAATCGGAGTTGCACATCTCCCCCAGCCCAGAGCCCTCCCCGTCGCAATCTCTCAACTCGTCATCGCCCTGCTTCCCGCGGCGGTTCCGATCGGAGCGATCTTCCCTGCGTTCACCGAACGCCTCGGAGAGAACCGGTCGCCGATTGGAGGCGGACTGCTCGCGCTCTCGATCGGCAACACACTCGGCGTGCTCGCAGCTGGGGCGGTGACCCTTCGCCACACGTCGGCGCCGATGTCCGTCGCGATCGCTGCGACCGGGCTCGCCGTCATCGCTGCGATCGGCCGAAGCCGATCCGCGATCGCGGCGGTGATCTGCGCGCTCGGCGTCTTCGTTACCGCAGGGCTCGCAGCCGACGATCGCGTGTTCATTTCACGATTCCATCGCGGCGCACCGATCCGAATCGAACGACTCCATCGGGGCGGGGGAGAGGTCTCGGCGATCTACGTGGCAGAGGAGGCGGCACCTCAAAGACTTCTCTATCAGAACGGGTTCACTCCGCTCGATCTCGATCGAGCAGCCGAGGCTCGAATCGCATACGTCTCCGCTGCCTACTCCCCCAAAGCCGATCGAGCGCTCGTGTTGGGTGCTGGCTCGGGGCAGACCGCCGGCGCGATCGCCCGCGCGTTCGGACACACGGACGTCGTCGACATCGGAGAGACCGTACCTGACCTCCTTCGTGACCTGAGAAAAGAGAACTACGAACTCTGGGCTTCTCCACGCGTCACTTACCACTCGTTCGACGCGATCATCGCGCCGCACCTGTTGTCGCCAGGCTTCGACTTGATCGTCCTCACAGTCGATCCGGCGTTCGTCGCCACGGCGTCGAAGCTCTACACACGCGAGTATTTCGCGGAGCTCGCGAGGCTGATGCCACGGGACGGTGTGTTCGTGTTCTGGGCCGGCGCGGCGGCCGGGGCAGAAGGCGTGCAGGTGCTGTGGAACACTGCAGCTGCCGTCTTTCCAGAGCAGCGCCGCTTCCTCGCCTTTGCCGGGCCTTCGCGTCGCACCGAGGTCGGCTACCACTTCGTGATCTCGAGCGCGCTGGCGCTTCGCTTCGATCCGACTCGTCCCGCTGCGGTCGCGATAGCGAGGCTCGACGAGGCTTCGAGAAGGGGCGCGGAGCTGTTGAAGGACGAGCGAATGCAACTCCTCGCTCCGGGCCGACTGCATGAGACGAAAAGGACACACTCGCGCGCTCGCCCCGCTCCGAGCATCGTGCTCGGCGGATACAGCCGCATCATTCCGCAGATCTCCGTCGATTGAGTCAGGCCGCCCTTCGGGTCGCGTCGATGAGCGTGACGCCGACGCGACCGGAGCCGCCGTCTGGATCCTTCTGCACCAGCGACCAGAACGCGTCGAAGGCCCTCGGGCCCCCGTGGATGGCGAAGCAGCCTTCGGAAGTTCCGCCGACCCGCGAGCCCGATCCGCCTTGATGAATCAAGATCCCCGCTCCGGAACGCACGCGACGGTTTCGCTCCGACTCGTCGATACGTCCGTTATGATTGACATCGCGGTCGACACGAACGACGTCCCCGGTCCGCATCGCGCGCCGCCCGCCGCGATACGAGTCACGCTGGTAGGTCCAGTGACCCTCGCGGACATGCGCGACGCCGTCGTTCGAGCCGCCCGCGCGGACGCCCGGATCAACCGTCGCTCGGAAGCTCTTGGTGTGCTTGGCACCCCGCGCGTCCTGCCAAGCGACCACGATGGTGTCGTTGTATTCGTTGAAGGCGTTTCCATTGGAGCGCCCGTTGGCTCGGCCGCGGAGGGCAACGATGTTCACTTGGTGGGGCCCCGTTCGCCACGCGGTGTCGCCATGTCGACGGACCACCGAAGCCCGAAGCGAGTCGTAGTCTTCGCCGACAGGCGCTCCTCCCCGAGTCAGCTGCTCCGCATATGCGGACGCGGTGGTCGGCCCCATCTCGGCACCATGGCTCAGGCGTCGCTCCCGCTTGAACCTCGAGACGCCCGCGCGGGTGAGCGGGTGACCGAGCTCGCGGGCCAACCGTGCGACTTCGCGAAGCGCCTGCGGTCCAACCCACTGCTCGCCAGCGAGCGCGCTCTCTGGATTTCCGACGCCCGCCGCTCGCTTGACCGAACGTACGAGCTCGGGGTTCGAGGCTAACGCCCGAAAGAGCTCCAGCGCGGTCTGCATCTCCTCCACGGTGATGGGATTCGTTTGACCTCGAACTGTTCGATCGGACACTCCAAGACGATCCAGCTTCTCATCATCGATGGCGAAGCGAACCTTCGGGCGCCCGTCGCCGAGAGGCGCGACGCCGAGGGGCACCTCGGCTGCGACGAACGAGCTGCTTCCGCCGAGCGAGTAGAAGTCGAGAGGCGCGCCCGCCTTCGCCGAGTCCCGCAAAGCGAGGGCGTTCGGCGCCGGTTGCGCCGAAAGGGCAAAAGGCTGCATCGAGCGGATGGAGAGCGACATCGGACCGACTCAGGAGCAGCTTCCGTGCCCGACCGTCCCACGCCAACCTCGCGGACGCCGTGTGTCCTCCGGGAGTCGAGTGGCTCCTCGAGGAGTCACCTCGAATCCCTATTCTCGAATTCCGAGGGCCTTCAACTTCTTGTGGAAGTTCGACCGCTCCACGCCGAGCGCACGCGCGGTCTCCGCGACCACGCCGTCGTGCGCCTTCAACGCCTCCACGATGATCGCGCGCTCGGCTTCGTCGACCAAATCGGCCAGCCGCGCGCCCGCGCGATACACCACCGGAGCCTCCTTCTTGCCTCCGGGCACGAGCTTCTGGATTTCGGGTTCGTCGAGAACCTCAAAGCTCGAAGGTGCGAGGATCACGATTCGCTCGATCAAATTTCGCAGCTCGCGGACGTTGCCTGGATATTCGTAAGAAGCGAGCCGTGCCATCGCCGCGTCCGTCAACTTGGGAGCGCGCCGATGGTTGCGACGAGCGGCATCATCCAAGAATCTCGACGCCAAAAGCGGAATGTCGGACTTCCGATCCCTGAGCGGCGGAGTCAGCAGCGGCACGACGTTGAGTCGATAGTAGAGATCTTCGCGAAAACGTCCGGCACGGATCTCCGCGTCCAAGTCCTTGTTCGTCGCCGCGATGACTCTGACGTCGACCTTGACTGGCTCGCTCCCGCCCACTCGCTCGACCTCGTGCGCCTCCAGAACTCTCAACAGCTTCGCCTGCATCGCGAGAGGCATGTCGCCCACTTCGTCCAAGAAGAGCGTGCCGCGATGGGCGAGCTCGAACTTGCCGACCTTCTGCCGGATCGCCCCGGTGAAGGATCCCTTTTCGTGCCCAAAGAGCTCGGACTCGATGAGCTCCGCCGGGACCGCGGCAGAGTTCAACGACACGAAAGGCTTCTCCGCTCGAAGTGACTTCCGATGGATCGCGCGAGCCACGAGCTCCTTGCCGCTGCCGTTCTCCCCTGTGATGAGTACACGACCCTCGGTAGGACCAACACGCTCGATCGCGACCAGCAGGTCCTTCATGGGAGCCGATCGGCCAAGCAGCTCGTCCCCGTCAGCCGCGCGCTCCTTGAGCTCGCGGTTCTCGACCTCCAACTTCGACAGTCGAAGCACGTTCTCGATCGTGAGGAGCAATCGGTCTTGGCCGATCGGCTTCTCGAGAAAATCGCGAGCGCCGAGCCCGAGCGCCTTCACTGCATCGTCGATGCTGGCGTCGCCGCTCATCATCACGACCTCGGGAGGCCGGGCGAGCTTGCGAAGGTCGGACAACAGCGCGATCCCGTTTCCGTCCGGAAGCCGCACGTCGAGCAAGCAGAGGTCGGTGTCACGCTCATGAAGCCGCGTGAGTGCCTCGGAGACAGACTCCGCAGTCGAAACAGAGTAGCCGGCGAGCTCGAGCGCCCGACGTAGCGTCTTTCTCGTGTTGGGCTCGTCGTCGACGACGAGGAGATGGGCGGGCATCACTTCTTCTTTGGAGCGGGGCGGCGATTCGTGCCCGCCGAAGCCGACTTCTTCTGCGTAGTAGGCTTGGCGGCTGGTTTCTTCGCCTCCGCTTTCTTGGGCTCGGCTTTCTTCGCTTCCTTCTTCGGCTTCACCGGCACCGCGATCTTCGGCGCTGGCGCTGGAATCTCCGCGGCCAAGGGCTCCGGGATCTGTTTCTCGGACTCCGACAGACCCTTCCCTTCGACCTCGAGCGCCCGCTCGGCCGCTTGCATCGCCTTGCCAGGATCACTCTGAACGGCCTCGGCCTGCCCGCGAATCGTGTTCAAGAGCGCACGCGCACGCTGAGTCGCCGGATCCTTGAGCTCCGGATCGTTCTTCAACGCCTGGAGCAAGTCGGAGATTGCGTCCTCGAGCCTTCCGAACGCGAGCCGAATTTCGCCACGATTCGCCGACGTCGCGGCGAAGAATGGATTGATCTCGAGCGCCCGTGAGTAGTGACGCTCGGCGTCTTCGAGCGCGTTGCGTCGGTGTGCGATCGATCCCAGCACCGAGTGGAAATAGGCATCGTAAGGATCGAGCGCGACCAATCCTTCGAACACGCTGCGGGCCTGATCGAGCTTCCCTTCGTTCAGAAACTCGTAGCCGACCTTCGCCATCTGGTACTGCGAGGACTTCGAAACGCCTTCGAGCTCGCCTAGCGTGATGCGTCCTTCGGCAAAGGCGCGCAGCTGGTCCGGATCGTACGCGACGATCCTCGCTCCCTCTTTTCGGGCGCGCTCGAGGTCTTCGGGCGGCGGCTTCGGCGGCTCGGTGATCTCCGAAAGGCTTTTCTCGGTCATGAGCGGGGGGAGTTTATTCATCGCACGACCGCTTGGGAACGGGGTTCGAGCAGAACAACCGTGGATTGTTGTAGTCAACAAAACCACATCCAACGGGCGAACGACCCGCGGGTGCCGCAGTCGAGCTCGCGTCCCCTGCACGGGCATTCGAATCGGCTTCAAGCTGCCGGTGAGTACCGAGCCCCAACTCATACTCATGCTCGGCTCACTCGACATCACCTCGGAGCTCAGTCGCGGGACGGACGTCCGAATCGAGCTCCCGATCCGACAACACCGGGCCAGGACGGAGCCCGCTGACGGGACTAACTCACAGTACCACTTCCAGGTCTACGATCCCGTCTCCAAGATCCTGTACTCAGGCGACCTCGGCGCGTCCCTCGGTCGACCCTATCGCATCGTGCCCGACGACAGAATCGACGAGCACCTCGTGTCCATGGAAGGCTTCCACAAGCGCTACATGTCCGGAGGTTTGGCTATGAAGGCCTGGGCGAAGATGGCCCGACCGCTCGACATCGAGCAGATCGCGCCCCAGCACGGGTCGGTCATGACCTCCCGTGCCGCGTGGACATCATCGCCGACCTTTACAAACTTCCGACCTGACCGGTACGACGGAGGAGCCCGGCGGCTTGACCTTGGGCGCCCCCTAGGCATGCTCGACAAGTGACCAAAGCGCTCCCTGCGCACCTTCGCGCGCTCCTCGGGGATCGAGACGACGGAGCCGCCGCGCGCCTCCTGGCGTTGCTGGAGCGTGACGAAGCCAATCCCGTCAGCACCAGTCGACTCCGACGAGGTCTCTCGCTCTCCAAGATCGCCGTCAAAGCCGGGGCGCACGCCCTCGTCGGCTACGACCCCAAGGGGCTCGAGCTCGCCGTCGAGATGGTTCGAACCTTCGGTGAGCTGCGCGGTATCACCGCGAAGCTCGGTCAGATGTTGAGTTACGTCGACGATGCGTTGCCGCCCGAAGCCAAGAAGGTCCTCGCGCTGCTCCAACGCGACCTCCCCGCCATGCCGTTTTCCACCGTGGAAAGTGTCATCGAGGCCGAGCTCGGCAAGATCACCGATCACTTCGTCGAGTTCGAGCAAGCGCCCTTTGCCGCGGCGAGCATCGGCCAGGTGCACCGCGCCCAAAAACGCGACGGCACTCTCGTGGCGGTCAAGGTGCAGTACCCGGGTATCGAGTCCGCCATGGCAGCTGATCTCAAGAACGCCAAGGTCGGTTCCCTGATGAAGCGGGTCCTGTTCTACAACACCGATTTCGACGGAATTTTTTCGGAGCTCGAGCAGCGGTTCCTCGACGAGTGCGACTATCGCAAGGAGGCCGACTATCAAGAGGACTTCGGACGCCGATTCGCCGGTCACCCGGTCGTCGTCATTCCCGCAGTGCACCGGGCCGAGACCGCACGCCGCGTACTGACGACGACGCTGGTGCACGGTCGCTCCTTTCACGAGTGGCTCGCGTCGGACCCGTCCACCGAGGAACGTGCTCGGGCGACCCGGGCATTCTATCGATTCTACCTGGGCTCGTTCTATCTCGATGGCTTGTTCAACTGCGATCCTCATCCCGGAAACTATCTGTTCCCAGATGACGGAAAGATCGCGTTCCTCGACCACGGCTGCGCGCGCAGGTACCCACCCGAGCGCATCGCGCTCTGGGTCGAGCTCTGCAGGGCCGTCGTCAACGATCACGGACCCACACTCGACCGGCTCGCCGTCACGATGGGTTTCTTTCCCGAAGGATTCGCTTACGACCGCAATGGGTTCCGTCAGTTGCTCAGATATCTGTACCTTCCTTACCTCGAGGACGTCGAGTTCGACTTCGCCGGCCACCGCCCGGTCGAAACCTTCCGACGGATGTTCGTCGACAACCCCAACCTCCGAACCCTCAACATGCCTCCAGATGCGGTCTTCCTCAATCGCATCGGCTTCGGCCTCGTCTCGCTCATGTCCGAGATCGGCTGCAAGCTCAACATCCACAGGATCGCCCACGCATACTTCGACGGCGTCGACCCTGACTGGCCCAATCGGCTCTCGTAGCTCGTTCTTTTTCCTGTACGCGCAGATTCCCCGGAGCCAAGCTCGGCCATGGCCAAGAGAAAGCATGCCAGAGTGCTCGAGTCACTCGAGCTTCACGTCACCGTCGCCGCCTCCCCTCGAGAGGTCTTCGAGTCTTGGATCGATGGCGACAAACACTCGGCGATGACCGGCGCGCCCGCGACCAGCGAACCGAAGGTCGGAGGCAGGTTCACGGCGTGGGATGGGTACATCGAGGGTACTCACACAGAGCTCACACCCGGAAAGCGAATCGTTCAGTCCTGGAGATCCTCGGACTTTCCGGACGACGCTCCAGACTCACAGGTCGAAATCGACCTGGGCGCCGCCCCAAAAGGCACTCGGGTCACGCTGAAACACACCAACATTCCTGCAGGCCAAGCCAAGAGCTACGAAAGCGGTTGGAGCGAGTTCTACTTCGAACCCATGCGGAAGCGCTGGCCCGAGTCTTGACTCACTCCCGCAGGCTCGCGACCACTCCTTCGACGAACGTGGGATGTCGAAGCGCCCCTATCAAACCCGGCCGACGAAGCGATACACAACGACGGCCCTCCAGCCGAAGCTCGAGCGCTGACGGCGGCAGCTTCGACGTAGCCTCCTCTCGACTCCAGATCGGCGGAAGCTCGAGACCGAGCAGCATCGCGGTGTAGCGCGCAACCTCCAGCGTCGGCGCGGGACGCTCGTCGGTCGCGATCACCAAATCGGGCACATCGTCGCCGACCATCGCAAGCAGGATCCGACTCAAATCCTCGACGTGAATGCGACTCATCACAGGTCCTCCCTCGAACAAGACGAGACGACCCGACTCGATCCCCTCGCGGAGAGTACGACCGGGCCCGTAAATGCCTGCGATCCGAACGACTCTCAAACTGGGATGGGCCAACCTGAGGGAGAGCTCCGTTTCGAGCCTCGCCCGGCCCCGAGGGCTCGGCTCGCCGACCGCGCTGAGCTCGTCAACGGAGCTCTGGGCGCCATACACACCGGTCGTGGACCCATACACCAGCACCGCAGGCGGCGAGAGGGCTTCGGAGATCCGCTCCGCAACTTCCCTCGGCGACGAATCCGACGGCGGAGGCGCCAGCCACACCACGGCGTCGGCGCCCCTGAGGGTCGAAGGAAGCTGACTCAGGTCGTCGCCCCGCATGAGAACGGGCGCCGCACCCGTCCTCGCGATCTGCTGGAGCCGCGCGGGTGTCGTGGTGGTACCGGCGACGACGTGTCCGGACGCCACCGCCTGGCGAGCGAGCTCGAGGCCGGTATACCCACAACCCACGATGGTGACCCTCATCGCGACGGTCCCTCGACCCGGCGCGCGACCGCCGCTCCGAGCGACGCGGCGAAGAGGAACGGCGCGAGGGCTACGACGGGCGCGCTCGAGGCCTGAGGAAGGACCCAGGAGCACGCGTACAAGCTGATTACACATCCTACGCGTGCTCGGAGCGAGCTCACGAATACGACTCCGAGCGGTGCGAACAAGATCATCAATTTGGCCACCCGCACGATCTCTCGAGGCCCGAGCCGCGGAAAGAGCTCGTGGTGGCCCCGGCCGACGAAGCCATCGCCTATGAATCCGGCCAAAGGCAGCAAGATCGAGAAAGCCATCGCCAGTGAGTCGCTGCGTCCCGCTAGCGGTGCGAATCGCGCAGAGACACAGCCCAGCATGCCGGCAAGCCCACTCGAGAGCGGCGGCAGGAGAACTGGTCGTCCGAGCAACACCGGCAAACGGAAGACTTCGAGCCCGATGACCAGCGCGACGATGAGTCCTATCGCGCGACCGACCGAGCCGTCGGTCGCAAACGCTCGCCCGATCGCCAAGAACAGCAGAAGCTCGGCCAAGTCGATCCGTCGCTCGAGCTTCGAAGGGAGATGGTGTCGAAGCAGATACAGACCGTCTTCCACTCTCTTGGCGTCGGCGAACGGAAGCAGAACGTACGCCACGAGCAGTCCCACCAACCCAGTCGTCCATGGGTTCCGAACAACTCGGTCCACGATCTCGATGCCCCTCTGAGTCCCGAGGAAAGCCACGACCATGACGGCGATCGACCCGCCAGCGGTGGCGCCAAGCGTGTTCGTGATCAGGTCTCCGAGGGAGGCGCTGCGATCGCGATTCATCGTTTGGAGCGCCTCGATCACGAGCGACAGACTCGAACCAAACCCGCTCGCGAAGAGTATGGAGCGAAGCGCAGAGGCTTCTCGAGCGGCTGGTCGAGCGCAAACCGCCGCGAGGATCCCGATCGGGATGAACATCGCAAAATTCATGGCGAGGTCCGGCACGCTGTGAAACAGGCCGAGCTTGGCGAACCGCGGCGACTGATCGAAGCGAAACGGCTGGAGGGTCATGTACAGGATGAAGACGACACAACCGGCCAACGCGCTGCGCGCGAGGCTGCGGTCCGCTGGCGACACTCTGGATAAGCAGCATCACTCACCCGCAGGTGTCAACCCTTGGCCTTTTGGGGTCGCTCGGGTTATGGGTTGTGCCGATGAGATCCACGGAGCCGGGCCTCCTTCGCCTTTCCGATCTGTCCCACACGGCGGCCAAAGCCAGGCTCGCTTCGGGAGCACCGGTGTTCTTGTTGGTCAATCCCGTCGAATATCACGGGCCGCACCTCCCTTTGTGCACCGACGAGATCATCTCTCGCGGGCTCTGTCGGGACATCTGGAGCCGGATCGGACCCGGCAGGGGTGAGTTGTTGCTGGGTGGCGAGCTCGAGCTCGGCGTCGAACCCGTTCCCGGTCCGGGGAGTCGCGAGGTCTCGTTCGAAGTCCTTCGAAAGGTGGTGGCGGAGGCAGTGGACGGGCTGATCGGCCTAGGCGCCCGGGGGATCGTGTTGATGACTTTCCACGGCAGCCCGCTCCACAGCGTGGCCTTGTCGGAGGGTGTGGCGCGAGCGATGCGACGAGGAGTGCGGGCCATCGCTCCCCTCAATCTGTTGATGACCAAGCTCCGCGACTTTACAACGCCGGAGCTCGAGATCTTCCGGCCGGCGGTGCGCCATCTGGCCCAAGCGGACGAGCTCTTGGCCGAGCTTCCGCTCGACTATCACGCGGGGTTCTTCGAGACGTCCCTGGTGCTGCACTACTCACCAGCCTCGGTGGAGCCCCTCCACGAGAGGCTCCGACCATGCCCACCCATTCGCCCGGTGGAGAGCCTGGAGCGGCTCGCTCGCCTGAGTCGGGGTCCGACGTCCCGGGAGCTTCATTTCGCTGCCGCCGGTCTCGGTTGGTTCCAGCTCGATCCGTTCCCTGGTTATACAGGCCGGCCCCATCTGGCGTCCGCTCGGTCGGGTGCCGCGTTTGCCGAAATCCTCGCCGACTCCTTTGCGGAGCGAATTGATCAAGTGCTTCGTGGAAGCGCCGAGCCGCCCGAGCCGATCATGAGTTGGCTCTCTTGGGTCTCACTGCGCGGCCGCATTCGCGGCAATCCGATCGTCGTTCCGGCCTCGGTGGAGCAACTTCTCGTACCGGTTTGAGTTCGATGGTTCGGCGGTTCGAACCCAATCGTTCCCATTTACTTCTCGCGTAGAGGTCTCTATGCGCCAAGCATGGTCTTTCCGTGGATCACGATCCTGATGACGCAAGCATCAGCCTCGGTCGAGCTTCTGGTCCTGAACCCGCGGTGCGTCAACGACTCGAACTCCTCCATCAACGCGATCTCGGCGTTGGTCGAACACGGTCGACTGGAGGTCACTTCGAGCGGATTTTCGGTGCTCGAACGCGAAGGGACCTACTTGGTCCCCGAAGGGGACGTGAGCCGCCACGCTCTCGCGGCCCGAGTCGTGGCGGGAACTGCATCGCTCCGGCGCGAAGTGCTCGACGCGTCGTTGCCGGTCTTGGTCTCCCCGATCGAGGTTCTCTTCCAATGGCCGAGAAGTCGCTTCGATTGGCTCGCTCGGATCCAATCGACGACCATGGAATCGGCGACCCGCGACGTCGAGCGAACGAATGCGACGCTCGTGCGACTCAGCTCGGGTGACGCCTCCGTGATGGCCCTCGAGCTCTCCGGAACTTCCACCCTGTCGACCACCGATCCGTTGGACCTGGAACGAATGTATGTCGCAGTCGCTCAACTCTCGGCTCCGGACGACGAGGCCACCTTCTATTCGATCGGTCGGCCCCTTGGATCGGGAGGCCGCGTGACCTACGAAGTCATGAAGTGGAAGAGCGAGCGACCAGGTGGTCTCCTCTTGCATCCGGGCGCGGCCATCGACCCCTGGGTGCCGCAGGAGCAGCAGGAGCGGTGTGCATCGGCGCTTCTGAATCTCGACCCCTCCGCGATCGTTCCCCGCGCCTACGAGCTAGGACTGGGACTCGATGAGTTTGTGACTCTTGCCAAGAGACACCGACTCCCCTACGTCGCCGCAAACCTCGAGGCTTCGAGCCAGCCGGTAGGCTCCGAAGAAGCACGCCTCTTCCCGCGTTTCCGGATCTTCGAGACGGCATCGCCAGGCGGGAGGCTGGTCACCGCAGTGATCGGCGTGGTGGACCCCAAAGCGCTGTCCGCTCTCACCGCGGCAGCCCGCGGGACCTACCGAGTCAGGGACATCGGACCTGCGTTGACCGATACCAAGGAAGCGATCTTCAAACAGCTCGGCCGATACCCAGACTTCACCGTGGCGCTCGTGGGAGCCGAGAGCGCACGCGCGATCGAGCTGGTCGACCGAGCCCACGTCGACCTGGTCGTCGGAGACTTCCCCAAAGGCGACACCGTCCCAGTGCTCGAACAGTTTCGGATTCCGCCCGGGACGAGAGAGCGAGCTCGCTACCCGTCTGCGCTGACTCGGCTCCGGGGAGGTGACTTCAGCATCAGCTTCGTCTCCGCGCGATTCGAGCCGTCCGAGACGGGGGCGCTGCTCACCGAAGTGACTCACGAGCTCCGACCCATACTCACCATGGGACCGAAGGACGCGGCCGCGTTTCGAGCGGTCCGAGAGCTCGACGAGAAGACCCTCGCCCGACAGGAGAGGGTCGTCATGCCGGACGTCGCACCGTTCGTGGAGAAATCGCCGAGCCTTCTGCCCCTGGTATATGGCGACCGCGTCCCCAATCGCGGCGGGTTCCGCAAGATCGAGCGTCCGGCTCCTATCCGCCTGACCGACGAGCTCTGGATGAGGTTGGTCACGAACGCGATGCTCGACGAGTTGGACGCTGACGTCTCCCTCTCCCGGTGTCCCCATCGGACCAGCGACATGATCGGGCCGATCTCTCAAATGTTCATCGACAACTGGATTCGGATCGCCGACACGGTGGGCCTCGTCGAGGTATCTGGTACCGCTCTCCTTGCGATCGGCGAAGTCATCACGAGCCAGCGAGCACAGGACTCGTCGGCAGACTGGATTCACACCGGAGGGTTCGATGTGGCGCGCGGAAAGGTGCGAGGCCGACCCGTCGATCCGCGCGCGCGATACAAAGTCGCACTCACGGACGAGGTGGCCGAGCGACCCGAGATCGCAAAGTCTCTGCGAGACGGCACGATGAGCGCCCGGTTTCGCGAGCACCCAGGTGGATGGAAAGAGGACGAAGGTGGCAAAGAGCTTCCGCTCCGTGCTGTGATTCAGCGACGAATCGATCGTTGGGGCCCCAATGAGTCTGGGTATCTGCCGAGGTACGACGAGGCGTTCGCGCGGGCCCTGGCCGACCGGTCTTCCGAGCTCGAGCCTCGCTGGCAGCTCCGAATCGACGACGTCTCGATGAGCGGCACCCGCTATGACGCGTCGCAGAGCTCGGAGCTGTTCGCGGAGACTCGCGAGACTCGATTGACCACACCCGACAATCTTTCACTCTCGGCGAAGTTGGATGTCGCACTCATATACGACGGCCCTGCCCTCGCCTGGGAGACGCGGGCCCAAGCCGTGCTGGATCGGGTGCTGATCGAGATCCCGGGCGTCGACATTCCGGCCCAGGAGCAAGCGGACGACGCGGTGGCGTTCAGCGAGCTTCGGCTGCTCGCGGTCTCGTTGGGCTCCGGCGGTGACGGCGTACCCATCACTCCGTTCGCGCGTGTCACGTTCGACTCGGAGATTACGCCGACGCCCGACCCGGAGGGCGGGTCCTTTCCGCACCAGCGGATTTTTCGGGGCGCGCTCGGACTGGTCGGCCACCCGGGCAAGGTCCTACGGGAGCTCCGCCTCGGCGCGCTTCTCCAGGAAGACCTGAGCGGCGACCCGAGACAGGACTTCGGCCTAACCTTCGGATACTCGCTCTACTGGCCGATCCTCGACTCCCTCGCCTTCGAGAGCCGGTTGGACGGAAGGTGGCTCGCCAGAGACTCGGACGACCTCGCGAGGGACCTGTCCGTTTACGTGCAGTGGCCGAACCGATTGAGAGTGCCCTTCACGAGAGATTTGGCCGCGTTTCTGCTGGCAGATATCGTGTTGGCCAGAGGCAAAGCAGACCCTGCCAGAGTCGTCGCCTCGAGTATCATTTTTGGGGCCGGGCTGTCGTTCTCGAGGGTCTTCGAGCTCTAGTCCGCGAGGGCTCCTTTGATTTTCTCCACGGACGCTGGCCCATAGTAGGCGCACGCCCCCTTCTTCGCGTCCGGCTGCAGTTTCAGGGCGCTGATGGCCTTCTTCACTTTCCCGTCACTCACGCCGAGCTTCTTGGCGACGTTGCCCGCGGTCAGGAGGTCTGACGTTTCCTTGGTCTTCTCCATGGAGCGCATTCTGCGATCAACTCGCCATACCCACTTTGCCGTGGATCAAATCGCAATTGTCGCTGGTCTCGGCCAATCCCTCGTGGCAAACCACTGACCATGAAGAGCTCGTGCCTCGTTCTCGGCTTCTTGCTGGGTCTGTTGGCCTGCGAGTCCGAGCCGCGTCGCGGCGGCCCAGACGCCGACGCCGATTCCAGAGACGCGCGGATCGAGGATACGGACGTCGAGGATGCGAACGTCGCGGATGGCGACGCAAGGGACGCGATCGGGGTCGACGCCCGAAGCCACGACTCCACCGCCGACGCGACGCCCGACGACGCGACGCCCGACGACGCGACCATCGAGGACGCGGCCCTCGATGCGACTGACGCCGCGAGCACGGACGCAAGTCAGCCGGTCGACCTCTACGACATTCCGGCCCGTGTGGAGCAACGCGACCTCCACGAGATGATGGCCCGCGCTCGGTGCGGCCTCGATGAACGGTGTGGGTTCGCTTTTTCGCGCACGCCGAGCGGCGCATGTTTGCTTGCGACACCGCGAGTCCTTCCCTATTTGGAAATTCTCGCCGAGCTCGAGCGCCTCGGAAAACACGTCTACGACCCCGACGCCATGGCAGCGTGCCTGACTTACTTGCGCGATCGCCCTTGCGACCGACTCACCATCGGGTTCAACGGCGGATCTCACGAGCGCTTCTTCACCGACTACTTCATCGATCACGAGCTCACCTGGGCCGCGTACGAGCCCTGTCGACGCGCGCTTCTCGGGACCGTGACAGGATCGGGAGGCTGCAACTCGCCTTTCGAGTGCGCGAGCGGGCGCTGTGAGTATCGCAACTTGGCCTGCGGTTCCTGCGCGGAGCTACGCCCCCTCGGCGCGGACTGCTCGGATTGGTCCTTGCCGCAGACGAGCGACGACCCGACAGATCCTTGTGGAGTCGATGGATACTGCGATTTGGCCGCTGGCGTGTGCGTCGCGAAGAAGGACGAAGGGGCCGAGTGTGGAATGAGTTATGACCGGTGCCGAGTCGACCTTGACTGCGACCAGCCGGCCACCGGAGGCAGAGGCGTCTGCCGTGCCTTCGTCGCCGAGGGTTCGTTCTGCTCCTCGCGAGGAACCGTGGGGGCGCCGGAGTGCGCCGGGTGGCTGCACTGCTCGGGAGTTTGTGTTCGGGAGGTCGATCCGTACACCGACGTGAATGGTTCCTGCGGAGACTCTCGGCATCAATGTCGTCCCGACCTGCTCTGCGAAGGCAATCGTTGTGTCGCGCCCCGTCTCCTCGACGCGCCGTGTGACTCTCGCTATGGGCTCGGGTGCGCGGATGGGCTGTACTGCACAGGAACGAGCTGCCGGCCGCTGCGGCCTCAGGGGGAGAGTTGTGGCTATCAGCCGCAGTGTGGGTCGGGCCTGGGGTGCGCGTTCGAGACACACACGTGCGAGCCTCGCCGGCTTTCTGGAGAAGCGTGCTCCGGCTGGAATTACGGGCATGAGTGCAATGAACCGCTCGACTGTCTCCACCAATCGGGAGGCATTGGCGTGTGTGGAGGCGACCATGGGCTCCAGGAGAGCTGCTCCGCCTCCGAGGACTGCCTCGATGCCTTGGTGTGCTCGAACGGCCAATGCCTTCCGTACGGCGTCTTTCTGGGCTGCCCGTGAAATCGCCCGACGACATCGCACGACATACGCCGTAGGGCTTGACACGACGTCGCAATTCTCGGTCTCATGCCGCCGACCTGGAGGTCCCACATGACACGCGTTTCGAAGGGTGTTCAACAGTTCAATCAGTTCTCGAAACAACTCCTCGCGGACGCCGCTCACGACGGCAAGAACATCGGCAAGGCCAAGCTCACCGAGGCGCTGTCGAAGCTGACCGCGGACGGGAAGATATCGAAGGCGGACAGAAAGAGTGCGCAGGCGATGCTCGAGTCCGCGCCGCTGACCGCGGCGGCGCGAGAGGCCCTCGAAAACTTCGTCGACAAGGGTGTGGCACCCAGCGGACGCACGAACCCATCCAACGTCCTCAACTCGCGTTTGAGCCACAGCACCGGCGGCGGTGAGTCGGTCCCGCACCCCGTTCCTGTCGGCGGAAGTGAGTCTGGAGGCCTGAGCTCCTGGCTCGGCAGCTACGGCGGCGGCGAGTAATGTTCCCGACGAGGGGAGCGTCGCACCTCGACGACGCTCTCCGTGAGACCCTCGCCCATGCTGCGAGGGCTCCGTTCTACAAAAAGCTCTGGGGAGAGAAAGCACGATCGGTGATGAGTCGCGCCGAGCTGGCGCGCTTGCCGCTCCTCGACAAACTCACCGCTGCCGAGCATCAAGAAGCGTTGCGCGTCCCAGGCATTCGGGCCACCCACGACTTCGCGGAGGCTGGCGTCGTGTCGTCGGCAACCACACGTACCGGACGGCCCCTTCGAATTCTCAGATCGGTCGACGAAGCCGTTCCGGCAGCGAACGAAGCCGACATCACGCCTCATCGGACTTTGGTGATCTTCAGTCCGCGCCACGGTGTCCGATCGGCCGACGGGCCAGGCCGTATTGGCCTACCCGCGACGTTGCACCCGAACACGGTCGATGTCGCACTCGACCTGCTCGGCGGTCGCGAGCCCCGAATTCGGTTCTTGGTGGCGCCCCTGTCGACCCTCAAGTGGATGACCGTCGCCATGGAGAAGCGAGGGGTCGACCTCGGTTCCTTCGGGATTGGCGCAATCGGGACGACCGGGTACCCGCTCACCGATCATGCGCGGCGATGGCTTGGCCGTGCCTGGAGCGCTCAGCTCTTCGACAATTACAGCCTCTCCGAGATCCCTGGGTACGCAGGTGAGTGCGAGTCCTGTGAGTACCAACATTGGCATGGACCCCCGGTGATTGCGGAGCTCGTCGATCCGCTCACGGGACGAGTCATCGATGGGAAGGAGGGTGAGTTGGTGCTCACGACGTTGGTGCCTGCGGTGCTCAGAATGCCGTTGATTCGGTATCGCACAGGGGACTATGTCGAACGGGGTCCGGCCTGTCGAAGTCGATCGGGGATCCGGTTCCTCGGCCGAGTGGGTCACAGCCTCTTTGCGCGAAGGGATGGGCGCTCGCGGCCCGTCGTGCTGTCGAGGGACCTGCTCGAGCTTGGGGAGAGCGCCGTCGACGTCGCCATGCACCCGCACCCTGCGGAGACTCTGGGCCGAGTTCCGCCGAGTGATTTGGGTGTCCCCAAAATCCTCGTGGACACGAGCGCTCGCAGGATCCGCGCAGAGCTTCGCTACGCCCCCGAGCGCTACCCCGAAGCCGCAGCGTATCAGAAGAGGCGCGCGGAGACTCGGGGAGCCCGTAATCGAGCTGCTCGGACCAGGGAGCCTCGATCTCACGAAGTGGGCCCAGAAGCTGTAGCTGACTTCAACCTCGACCACGCCTCCTCCACTTGGCAGAGGTAACTTCTGGAACTTTGACCACGCCACCTGCACGCAGAGGAGGTCACTCGTGCAAGGCGAACGAAAATCGTGGAAATCGCTTCGTTGAGCAACTATTTCCGCCGACTCTCGAAGATGACTACATATGCCATCGAAACGTCACGAAGGCCTCGTGGACCTGTTCCGAAACAACCCAAGACTGACGACTCTCGGTCTTGGCAAACTTGCGTCGAAGCGGAAGGCGGTTCTCGCCGACTCGAGTGTGACGACGAGCGAGTTCCATCCAGACTTGGTCGTCGTGTTGCGAAACAGAACCAAGATCGAGCTCGCGCTGGCGGTGGAGATCCAGCTTTGGCGAGACCTACGCAAGCTCTGGACCTGGCCGGTGGTCGCGACTGGGCTTCGCGCGAAATACCGCTGCCCGGCCGAATTGCTGGTCATCGCCCCGAGCGTCGGCGTTCGGAGTTGGGCCGAGCGCTCGATTGTCATCGACGCGAACGGCTCGGTCTGCCGTCCAAGAGTGCTCCAACCTGGCGATGTGCCGCGAATCGACGACGTGAAGAGCGCGGGAGACGCGATAGAGCTGTCGGTCTTGTCTGCCGTGTGCCACCGAACTACCAGCCAGGCGCTCCCCGCCGTCGTTGCCGCGGGCGCCCTCGACGAACGAAGGGCGGACATGTATATTCACACTATACTCACGTTCTTGCTGAAGCCAGAACGCGAGCGCTTGGAGAGACTCATGCAGAGCAACGCCTATCCCTGGTCTGATTTCGCGCGGCGGCATTATTCGAAGGGGCTCACGGACGGAAAGCTCGAAGGAAAGCTCGAAGGAAAGCTCGAAGGAAAACTCGAAGGAAAGCTCGAGGCACAACACGAGACCTTGTTCCTCGTTCTGGCCGAGCGCGGGATCAAAGTCCCGAAAAAGGTCCGCGCCGAGCTGTCTGCATGTACCGACTCCGAGCGAATCGAAAGGTGGATTCGCAAGGCGCTCCAGGTCCAGAGAGCGAATGAGCTCCTGAAGGAGCCTTGACCCCCTACCGCACGTTGAATCCGAAGGTGCGGGGCCCTCAGAAACGCCCGTAGCTCTCGACGTAGTCCTTCTGCCTCTCCATTGACAAGTCGAGCGCGCGACTCCCCGGAGCCAGTTCGACCTCGATCCTCAGGGGCTCGAATCCGCGCACGTGAACTTCAACGGCATAGTTCCCCTTCGACGCTTCCTCGAACGCATATCTGCCGTCGGCGGCCGTCTCGAAGGTCTCGACTCCGGAAACTCCGCGGCGCGAGAACAGCGCGTACGGAGTGATGAACGCGGACACCCCCTCTCGCGAAAGAGAGACGACCGCGCCC
Organism: uncultured Myxococcales bacterium; assembly: GCA_964463485.1. Lineage (GTDB taxonomy): Bacteria > Myxococcota > Kuafuiibacteriia > Kuafuiibacteriales > Kuafuiibacteriaceae > CAYXDO01. Next base: position 53,866 of record CAYXDO010000011.1, read on the forward strand.
GGAATGGGCAAGCCAGTGACTCGGTCGATCACGCGGCCGAACAGACCGGCGGGAACGCGGAGCAAGGTCCGCGTTTCCGGTTCAAGCGGGTCGATCCAAATCCCCGTGCGGACCGGGACATAGCCAGGGGCCTCGAGCTCTATCGAAATCACGTCGGAGATCTCGGAAAAAGCGGAAGGCACGTACAAGTCGATCCAACTCTCCGTACAACTCACCTTGCCGCAGAGCTGCTCGCGATCGAACCGTCGCATGGACCCACTGGATCGAAGCACCAGCCACTCGGGCGCGCCCCGCTCGAACGCGACGTTCACGCGGAGCGTGGACGCCTTTGGCGGGCCGAGCTCCACGAAAGAGTCTCTCTCGTCCAGCTCGACCTTCTTCCAAACGCGCGCGGGTACCGTACGCTTCCGCGCCGACAATAGCCACTTCCCACGACTCATCCCCTCGATTTCGAAAATGCCGTCCGGACCGACCGGGGTCGTCGTGGAGACGGCCCACTTCGCGACGGTCACCCGCCATTCGGAGAGGGGCCCATCCTCTGGTCCCAGGGAGAGTCGACCTCGCAGGAGCGGACCGCGCCGAAGCACCAACGTCGTCTCCTCGCGAGGCACCCGGCGGAGATCGGCGTGCGCACCCACGAAGCCATTCTCACTCTGCACCCAAACCCTGTGGCCCCGAGCCTCCTCGAGCCCGAAGAACGCAAATCTCCCGCGCCCGTCTGTAACAGTCCTTCGCTCCTCGGAAGGAACCCAACCGGGCCGACGCTTCTCTTTGCGCGGCCGGCTCCACCCGGGGCGAAGCTGCACCTCAACCCCTGCTCGCGACGCGGCGTCGTCGCCGACGACACGCCCCCGCAATACTCCCGACGGCGCTCGGAGCATCACGGTGTGCGCGGCTTCGATCTCGTCACCGAACAGACCGAGTCTCTCGTGGCTCGCGATCAGCGGAATGGGATCTCGATCGATGGTGGTGAAATGCGCAAAACCGCCTCGATCGGTGACGGTCGAAGTCCAGGCAACGGTCGAGGCCGCGGCAACACGGGCGCCGACGATCGGTCGTCCGCTCGAGTCCAAGACTCGAACTCTCACCGGTCGCGCCTCGATTCGCCGCGCTCCGTGGATCAACTCGGGCGCCGGGGCGCCGAATCCGATGACGGGTGCGGCGACACGTTGACCCGCTGCGTCCATCGCTGAAATGGCGACCTCGTAGTCCGCTCCCGCCTGGAACTCGACCTTCGAAAAGCAACGGCGCTGAGCCATGATGAGTTGATCGCGATAGGGTATTAGCAGCATGCGCTGGACCGGCTTCGTCCGATCGAGGTCAGTCAGCTCCACTTCGTACAGGACAGGACCATCGTCGACGGCAGGCGAAGTGAGAGTCACGCTGGCAGTGGCGCCGCAGCCGTACTCGACTCGTGTCGCATCCACGACCATCGGAAGGTCACGAAGCAGCGGCGGTGTGTCGTCGCGCCGCACAATTCGAAAGGTGGGCGGCAGGCTCGCCTCGATGTGCGGATCGTTCAAATCCACGAAGTGGGCCGAAGCGAGCTCGTCGTATCGAAGCACGAACAGGCTATCCACCGGTAGCTCGCGCACCGGTTTCAGCACGACGGTCACCACCGCCGGACTCTCGAACCGATCGAGGATCGCGAGCTCGACCTCGTCCAAAGCGCTCACGAGCTTCGGAGAGCGCAGCTCCATCGTACGCAAGTGATCTGCCGACGAGTTCGCCCCCCAGAGAACGACGATTCCGTTCGCAGGCAAGACACCGCTCGGCCACACGTCGACGATCGGACGCATGATGCAGGAAGCCGACGCCGCCGGTTGCCTCGCGGCGAATGTGGCAAAAGCCGCGAGGTACGCGAGCGTCCCGACGCGCATGCCGCGAGCGTAGCACGCGTCCCCACGTTCCGACGACTCAGCGCGTCGCCTCCGCGGCCTCCCCGCCGACCCACGCTTGCAGACACTCAGGTGGCTCGCGGGCGATCGACGCGAGGATGACTCGGGCCCCGCCCGCCGAACCCATCGCGGTGGCGAAGGCCGCACCGACTTTGAGCGCTGCTCGCACCCGCCCGGTAAATCCTGGAGCAAACGCCCTCGGGCACACTCCCGAGACGCGATGGAACGACTGCAGGTCAGGAAAATCGCCCGATCGATAAATCAGAAATCCGCCCGACAACGGGATGAAATCATACTCTCCGACGTCCGTCGTGTACGGAAGCCTCGCGAGTAGCCTGAACTCGCCCTCTCGAAACGCAAATAACTCCGACGCGGAGCCGAGGACGATCGGGCCGAAGCCAGCGCTCCTGCCGATCGCACTGACTCGAGCAGCGGGCACGTCGACTTCGCGCGAGCTTTGACCGTCGAGCCACAAGAGTCGGTTTGGCTGCGCTCGCGGGGCAATCGCCAAAAATTGGCCCGCCCCGGCCTCGATGATGCCAGGCTCCCAGTCGTCGCCGTCGATCGGAGCTTCGACGAGAAAGCGCCAACCCCCGATTGCGTCGTCGTCGAAGACCCGCACCGCTCTGCGCGAAGCCACGACCACCGTGATCTGACCCGCCACCTCCGACGTCGCTATCCGCTGGGTGACTGCGGCGGCGGACTGATCCGGGATCTTGGGCGCGCGCTGCACCAGCTCGTCGTAGGGTGGGTCGGATGAGTACAGGACTCCGGGCGAGTCAACGACCCAGAGCGTTCCGTGGGCGTCGACGCGGCCAGCCTCGACCGTCTGCCACTCTGCCTCGGGCGGCAGCGAAAGGACGTAGCTGGAGCCTTCCAGACTCACCACCGCGACGGTTCCATGATGGCCCCCGACGACGAGTCGGCCGTCGGGCAGCGCATCCATCCAGATGAATCCGGCCTCCGGGTCGAGCTCGATCTTGGCCTGACGCGCGTCGTCAGCGATCGAGAAGGCCGTGACTTGGCACAGGTTGTCTTCTGGGAGCGGCAACCTCAAAAGCGCGCTTCTCAGCCACGGCAAGTCCACGATGTCCGCGTCGGACAGATCTCGCCCGTACTTGACTCTCAAGGGCCCCGGAATCCGAAGCTCGGCTTCCGCAGGCCGCTCGGGTTGGAGAGCGACGCTCCCGGAAGTCAGCCCAATCTCTTCAGGCGGGCACGGATGCTCGACGATCGCGAGCTCGTCGGACTCCGAAACCCACGGGGGAGGCCGATCTCCGACGAAGACCTCCACACCGTCAGACGATTGCATGACCCACAAGCGGGCACCAGAAGCGGACGTCACCTCGAGAGTCGGCCCGTCTGGCACACACCCAGCGAGACAAGCTAGGCCGACGAGCCGGCTAGCGGGTACGAAGATCGAAGGCGTCATGAATGCGCACGATCCGCGGGTTCTTCGAAAATCAAGTATCTCCGAGCTCGACCCGAACCAGGCGCTCGAGCCACGCCCGCCCGGTGCGTTCGACGATGTCGAGCACCTCTTCGAAGCCATCCGGGCCCCCATAGTAGGGGTCCGGCACGTCACCTCCACCCTCCGGATCGATTTCCCGAAAAAGTCGCACTCTCTCGCGGAGCGCTTCGGGGCATCGTCGATGAAGCTCCGAAAGCACACTCTGATCCATCGCCAGGACATAATCGAAGGTCTCGAAGTCACGGACACGCACTTGTCTTGCCCGACCTTCCAGCACGAGACCTCTACGCTCGGCGGCCGAACGCATCCGATCGTCGGCCAACTCTCCGAGGTGCCAAGTCCCGGTGCCCGCCGAATCTATGTGAAAACGACTCTCCAACCCGCGCTGTCGGACGAGGGCTCGAAAGGCCCCTTCTGCGGCAGGCGACCGACAGATGTTGCCGAGGCAGACGAAGAGAACCCGGTGGGTAGCCTCGGTCACTTGGGAGCCCCGGTGGGCCGCGCCGCGGCAGTAGGCGGGGGGGAGGTTCCTTGCACTGGTCTCGGAAGTGGAGCGGGGTGAGTCGATGACGGCGCCGCGGTGGTAGCAGCCCCTTTGAGCTTCTCGAGCACGTCCACCCCGAAGATCTGCTTCACTTGCTCGAGGGTCGCCAGGGACTTGATCGGAAGTGAGCCATCACCCAGCGAAGGTGCCCGGCTGTCGATCATGGTGACTTTATCGATCGCGGTCGATCCAATCATGTCGGTCAGGATTCCGATCACGCCGTCGAGCTTCTGCAGAAGGAAAAGCTCGCGGGCGTTCGGACCGGCTTTGGCCCAACTCCCCGCGAGGGTTCGAAGGACCTCGGCGCGCGCGCGCCCTTCCTCGATGATCGGGGCCGCGTTGGCCTTGGCGGCTTCTTCGGCAGCGGTGCAGTTCGCCTTGGCCGGCTGAATGACCTCGGCCTCGAGCCGCCGACGGACCTGCTCGATGCGGGCCTTCTGAACGTCGAGCTCGGCCTTGGCCTGAGCAACCATGGCCGCCACCTTGGCGCGCTCCTCGGCGATCAACGCATCCCGCCGGGTGAGTGCGTCGGTGAGTCGCTGGTGGGCCTCCGCCCGACGGGTCGTCGTCTCTGCCGCGAACCTCACCTTGGCCTCGCGCTCTTTGTTCTCGGCCGTGCGAACGACCGCGTCGGACCTGGCCGAGGCCTCTGCGATACGTGCGCGTCTGAGGACTTCGGCGTTCTTCTTGCGTCCGATGGCTTCGAGGTAACCCACCTCGTCGTGTACATTCTGAATCTTGAGTGTGTCCACGACGAGCCCGAGGCTTGTCATGTCGTGCTCGACTTGTTGAACCAGCTTCTCGGCGAACATGATGCGATCTCCGCTGACTTGCTCCGGTGTCATGGTCGCGAGAACGCCCCGGAGGGTGCCCTCGAGGGTCGCCTTGGCCACCTGCATGACCTCCGCGCGCGGCTTGCCGACGAAACGTTCGATGGCGTTGTTGAGGAGGGGCTCGTGACCCGCGATCTTCACGTTCGCGGAGCCCTGGACGGTCAGCGGCACTCCCGCCTTGGTGTAGGCCGCTTTGGCGGTCACGTCGATGACCATGTTCGTCAGGTCGAGCTTGTCCACGCGCTCGAGCAGAGGGACGCGAATTCCACGGCCACCCTTGATGAGTCGATATCCGATCACTCGATCGGCGACCCGAAGCACCTTGCCCGAGAATATCAGAACTTCGTTGGGGGCGCAGATGTGGATCAAACGCATGAGACCGGAGATGCCGACACCAAGGGTGACGAGCAGAACGACGAGCGGAATTCCGATGAGCTCCATGAGTTACCTCGAGACACCAGCTGGCGGCGCGGGTTGGGTCCCGGACTCTTCGACCGTGGCCGCGGTAAACCGCGGCGGCGACTTCGACGAGGGCGGAGACACGACGGCTGCAGCCCCTGCGTTGCCCACCTTGTTCGATCCCGACACGACCGCGGGAATATCGATGCCCGTTGTCTCCGCGACGGCCTTCATGATGGCATTCAACATCGCCGGATAGGTCGATACATAGGCGGCCAGAGTCTGCCCGTCGCCGCCGTCGATCATACTCAGGTTCTTGATAGAGATCTTTCCGACGCCTTGGGCCGCCCGTCCCAGGATCTTCTCGATGTCCTCGATGAGATAGATCGCGAGCGCATTCTGACCCGCCGCCTGCCAGGACTCGTACATGAGCTCGAGCGCCTGAGCCACCGCTCTGCCGCGCTCCGAGATCAGCGCGGCCTCTCCGCGAGCGCGATACTGTTCAGCGATCCGATGGGCCTCGGCGGGCAGCACGGCGTCCGCTTGAAGCCGCACCTCCTCGAGCATCGCACGCGCCATCTGGAGCTCTTGCTCCGCCAAGGCTCGGGCCTCCCGAGCCGCCGCCTCCGTTCGCTCCTCCTCGGATTTCACGTTGGACTCGAGGTCCGCCTGAATTCGCCGGAGCTCGTTTCGCATTTTGAGAATCTCCGTCTCAGCGGTGGCTTCCGCGACCGCCGAACGTCCCCGACTCTCCGCTTCAGACTGCTCCGCGTCACGGCGCGCGTCAGACTCGGACATCTCAGCCTCGCGGATCACCAGCGCGATCGGCTCGCGGCCGATCGAATCCAGATAGTTCACCTCGTCCGTGACGTGCTGAATGGTCAGCGTATCGAGATGAAGGCCCAGCTTCGAGAGGTCCTCCTCCGACTCCCGCGTGAGCTCGGCGGCGAATTTCAGTCGATCCTCGTTCACCTCCTCCGGCGTCAACGTGGCGAGCACGCCGCGCAGGTGACCCTCGAGGGTCTCCTTGGCGACCCTGCGGATCTCGTCCTCACCTCGGCCCAAAAAGCGCTCGATCGCGTTGCCGATGACCGCGCGGTCGCCGGAGATCTTGACGTTCGCCACCGCGTCCACGTTCAGCGGGATGCTCCCCTTCGAGTACGCGTTGCGAATGTGGATCGGGATCTCGAACACGTTGAGGCTCATGCGATTCACACTCTCGAGCAGCGGGACCCTCCATCCTCGCCCTCCCATGACGACACGAAAACCTCGCTCGCTGCCATCCGCCATGCGCTGGCGCCGTCCAGCGAAAATCAACACCTCGTTGGGAGGACAGACGTAAAGAAACCTCTTCAGGATCGAAATCCCAAATACCGCCCCGAGCAGGAACACGAACCCTGTGAATATGGCTCCCATATCAGCCTCCGTTCTTTTCCCCTTCTGCGAGCAAGCCGCGGGTGCGGAGAGGACTCAACCCGAGCTCCCCCCGTCGCACGATTCCGACGCGGTGCGCACGCACCTCGACCACCACGATGTCCGCGCCAATTTCGATGCCCCCTGGCTCGTCGCACTCCGCGGTCAGATCGAGCAACTCACCCCGCGCCGTCACGCGTATTTTTCCAGGCTGGTCCGACCCGCCCACGGTGACCACCACTCTTCCTTCGAGCCCAATCAGCTCGTCGAGCTTGGCCAGACTCTGTGGTTCCGAACTGCTCAGGAGCTTCGCGGCCACTGAAATACCGAGGCCGGATGCCGCGCCGGTCACCGCCGCGGCGATCGCCGATACGAGGCTGCCTGCCCCGACCCAAGTAAGCAGCAATCCAGTGAGGCCGAACGCAGCGAGGAAATGAGTCCAAAATCGAAAGCCGACCAATGAAGCGCCGGCATCCGAATGGCCATCGAGGTCGGACACGCCGGCGCCGAGCTCCGGGTGGCCGTGCGCGTCGCCCGCCCCGAAGGCCGTGAGCAGCACGAGCCCGCCGCCCAACAAGGCGGCGATGACATAGAACGTGAACACGGCCGGGGAAGCGTAGGAGCCGGCCCCCCGCCCGGTCAAGCGATGAACCGACTTGCCGGTCGTTGGGACACCCTGCCGCAGACTCGCCTTCACCTCTGATTCCGCGGCGCGAACTCTCGAGATACGTTCGAGCGGATTTGCGCCGAAAACTCACATCGCAGAAGCTGTGCGTCAACTTCGCTTTTTCTTCACTCCCGGAATTTCCGTCTCCGTCTCTTCACTTCCAAAACCCGGCTGCTCCTCTTCGGTTTGCTCCTCGCCGTAGAGCTCCTCCGGAGAATCGAAGCCCACCGTGCCGAGCGAGCTGTCGGCGCGTACTTCCGGCGTGGCGCCGTAGTGCGGGACGCTGCCCGGCGCCCCCGGGATCGAGCCGATCGTCGGAAACTCAGCCGATTCGGCCAGGATCGCCTTCATGGCCTGCTCCTTGGACCTCGACGATCGAACGTCCGGCCTCCTGTTCGGAGCGTCCTGAAACAGTCGGCGGCGCGCCTCTCGGGTCACCGTCAAGTTCCCGTCTCGTATGGCTTTGGCGACCGTGGAAAGGGGCGAGGTCGTGGGGGCTTTGGCGCTGACTGCGAAGGCCTCGAGGATGCTCGCGAACCCAAACAGGTCGTCGGCGTACCCAAGGCTCCCCGGACGGCACGTCGCGCAGATGGCGACCTCGAACACGAGCCGAACGACCTCATTGCTCGCGACGGGCTCGACCCAGACTCCAGACAACGAAATCGCTCCGTGGGATACTCCGTTCTGATGGGCCTCCTCCAGGCACTCGGCGAGCTCGGTCGCGAAGTGAATGGCCTCGGTCTCGACCACACCCTCCCTGGCCAGCTTCTCTTCGAGCGACAGAGCCAGCAGCGGAGGGCGCACGAAGTACAGGCGCGACTCCGGCGACCCTCCCCGCCTCGGAATCTCGAGCTCCCCCGAGTCCGTCGGCGTGATCGCCGCAGAGTGCCGGAGCCTCGCTACCCTCCGCGCGACGTCGGCGATCTTGACTCGATCCTGCGACAATGGACCCGAAATCAGCTCGATCAGCACCTCGCGTTCGAACACCCCGGTCTGCACCGCTGAATACGTGGTCCCCCCGCGCCCTTGAGAGAGAAGGGATCCGACCCGATAGCGGCCGGCAATCGTTCGACCCGCGAGCTCGGACACTCAGGCCCTCCTGCGTCCGTCCCGCCGCCCCCTCCCCCTCGATGCCTTCTTGGGTGGCGGTTTGTCGCTGAGCGCGTTCTTGTCGAAAGGAAGACCGAGCCGCGCCGCCTCGATCGCGCGCACTTTGTCGCGCACGGACGCTGCTTTTTCGAAATCGAGGTTCGATGCGTGATCCTTCATCTCCTTCTTGAGGCGCGCGATCCGCGCCTCCACGTCCTCTCCGGACTCGTCGTCCTCCATGAGAACGTCGTCGTACGCGCTGAGCTCGGTCTTGAAACCGGCCAGGGCCCGAAGATCGCGGATCTCCTTGGCGATCGTGGTCGGCGTGATTCCATTCGCCTCGTTGTACGCGACCTGCTTCTGGCGCCGGCGATCGGTCTCTTCGATGGCGGCCCTCATCGACGCAGTCACCGTGTCCGCATACATCAAGACCTTGCCGTTCACGTTGCGAGCCGCGCGGCCGATCGTTTGAATCAGTGATCGAGCGGCCCGCAGGAATCCCTCCTTGTCCGCGTCCAGGATGGCGACCAAGGAGACTTCAGGCAGGTCCAGACCCTCACGGAGCAGGTTGATGCCCACCAACACGTCAAACTCACCCAGGCGGAGGTCGCGCAGAATCTCCGTACGCTCGAGCGTATCGATGTCCGAGTGGAGGTAGCGAACCCGAACTCCGACGTCTTGGTAGTACTCGGTGAGATCTTCGGCCATTCGCTTGGTGAGGGTCGTGACCAGCACGCGCTCCTTCTTCTCCACCCGAAGCCGGATCTCTCCCAACAAGTCATCCACCTGCTTGGCGGCTGGCCGAACCTCGATCGCTGGATCGACGAGCCCGGTCGGCCGAATCAGTTGCTCGACGATGACTCCATGAGTGTGCTCGAGCTCGTAGTCGGCGGGTGTCGCCGAGACGAAGATGGCTTTCTTGACCCGCTCCTCGAACTCCTCGAATCGGAGGGGCCGGTTGTCGAGCGCGGAAGGCAGCCGAAACCCATGATCGACGAGAGTGTCTTTGCGGGACCGATCTCCGCGATACATGGACCCAACCTGCGGGATGCTCTGGTGGCTCTCGTCGACGACCAAGAGATAATCATCTGGAAAGTAGTCGATGAGGGTGGGCGGCGGATCTCCCGCCTTTCGGCCCGAGAGGTGTCGCGAGTAGTTTTCGATGCCGCGCACCATGCCGGTCTGCTCCAGCATCTCGAGATCGTACATGGTGCGCTGCTCGAGCCGTTGCGCTTCGAGCAGCTTGTTTTCTGAGCGTAGGAGCTGCAGACGCTCGCGGAGCTCGTCCTGGATGTCGACGATGGCTTGTTTACGGCGTTCTGGAGTCGTGACGTAGTGACTCGCAGGGAACATGCGGATCTTCTGGACGTCTGCGACGACTTTGCCACGGAGGGGGTCGACCTCTCGGATGGCCTCGATCTCGTCTCCGAACCACTCGACCCGGATCGCTCGCTCCTCTTCGTAGACTGGAAAGATCTCGACGACGTCGCCGCGGACCCTGAAAGTCCCTCGGTGAAAATCGAAGTCGTTTCGCTCGTACTGGAGCTCGACGAGGCGCCGAATGACTTGCTCTCGGCGAATCGACTCGGTGGGCCGAAGGTCGAGCGTCATGCCCTGATAGACTTCGGCGGCGCCGAGGCCGTAAATACACGAGACGCTCGCCACGACGATGACGTCGTCTCGCATGAGCAGCGACCGCGTGGCGCTGTGACGCATGCGATCGATCTCGTCGTTGATGAGGGAGTCCTTCTCGATGTAGGTGTCGGTCGAAGGCACGTAGGCCTCCGGTTGATAGTAGTCGTAATAACTCACGAAGAATTCGACCGCGTGATCGGGGAAGAGCTCCTTCATCTCCCCATAGAGCTGGGCGGCCAACGTCTTGTTGTGGACGAGCACGAGGGTGGGACGGTCGTAGCTCGCGATGACGTGAGCGATCGTGAAAGTCTTACCCGTCCCGGTGGCTCCGAGGAGGAGCTGAAAGCGGTCGCCACGCGCGAGCCCGGCCGATAGCTCGGCGATCGCTTGCGGCTGGTCACCTTTGGGAGAGTAAGACGAGACCACCTTCATGTCTTGGGCTCCCAGGTCGTCGCCCCTTTGCCGTCTTTGATGACGATGCCCCTTGCGTCGAGCTCCTTCCTGATTTCGTCTGCGCGGGCGAAGTCTTTGTTCACTCTGGCGGCAGCGCGCTCGGCGATCAACTGCTCGATTTGCTCCGGCGTGAGGTCGAGGGAGGAGGCCCGTGCCGACTTCTTGCGATCGAGGAACTCAGCCGGAGTCTCTCGAAAGAGCCCGAGCACGTCGCCCTGATCCCACACCGCCTCGGCGATCTCCGCGAGGAGTCTGGATCGATCGCCATCGAGGAGCTCGTAGCTCGTTCGCTCCGAGCCGTGGAGCAGATCGTTGGCGAGCTTCAAGAGCTCACCGGACTCGGCGAGGGCGACCGCGGTGTTGAAGTCGTCGTCCATAGCGTCGCGGAAGCGCTGGCGGGGATCGAAGCCGAAGACCTCGGCGAACCCGGCGCCGTTCGTTCGTGGGTGGCTACTCACGAAAGCGCCGAGGCGCTCGAGGGTCTCGTAGGTCTTTTCTACGCGGCGTTCGGCCTCGTCGAGGCGAGTCTCGGAGAACGCGATCGGGCTCCGGTAGTGGCTCGAGAGTAGGAACATCCTGAGAGCCTCGGGTTCGTGCCGTTCGAGGACCTCACGGATGGGAAAAAAGTTGTTGCGTGACTTGGACATCTTCAGCTCCTCCTCGCTGAAGGGCCGACCGCAGCTCGGGCACGCACTGAGCTCGCCCTCGGCGGGGAGCTCCGCTTTGCACGACGGGCAACTCTCCGGCAGGAGGTTCACGAACCCGTTGTGCATCCACACGTGGGCCATGACAGAGTCACCGCTCGCCGCGCACGTCTGAGCGATCTCGTTTTCGTGGTGCGGAAACACGAGATCCTTGCCGCCGCAATGAATGTCGAAGGTGGTCCCGAGATACTCTTTACTCATCGCCGAGCATTCGATGTGCCAGCCCGGTCGACCCTTACCCCACGGGGACTCCCAAGAGGGCTCGCCGGGTTTGGCGCTCTTCCACAACGCGAAGTCATTGGGGCTCTTCTTACGCTCGTCGACCTCCACCCGGGCGCCTGCCAGCAAGTCCTCGATCGAACGCCCGGACAGCTTCCCGTAGGCCGGAAACGAGGCCACGTCGAAGTATACGTCGCCGTCGACCACATAGCCGTGCCCCTTCGCCAGGATTTCCTCGATCAGCGCGATGATGGGTCGGATGTGCTCGGTGACCTTGGGCTCGTGGTTCGGTGACTTGCACCCGAGGCGCCCCATGTCTTCGTGGAACATCGCGATGTAGCGCTCGGACAGGTCTCGCGGATCTTCTCCCCGTGCGTTGGCCGCCCTGATGATCTTGTCGTCCACGTCCGTGAAGTTTCGGACGAAGGTGACTTGGTAGCGACGGCAGAGCCAGCGGTAGACGACGTCGAAGGAGACATAGGCGCGCGCGTGCCCGATATGTGACGGCGCGTAGCTCGTGATCCCGCAAACGTACATGGAGACTCTCCCGGGAGTCATCGGACTGAGCTCGGCTTTTTCGCGGGTGAGTGTGTTGTAGATTTTCATGAGTACCTCGGGGACGAGCTCAGCCGTGCAGACCGATTTCGCTGATACAGGTCTCGGCGCTCGGAGACTTATCGGATCCTGGCGCGACGCCGGTGATGGTGAGCTTGACCGCGCGTGTATTCTGGGGCTCGGCGAGCAGGAGGATCACTTGGTCACCGAACCCGCCGGGAAGCGGAAACTCGGCGGTGGCGCGGAGGCCTTGGGCTGGGGGCAGGAGCTTATCACGATCGAGCTCGACGACGAGGGCGCCGACCTCGAGCTTCAGCTTCGTCACTTGGTTGCCGCGTTTCCACGCATCGACCGAGCGAGCGCAGCCGGGGACGATGCGAATCAGCCCGACGGAGGTGGGTTTGTTGAATTTGAGCTCCACGAACTCACCCACGCCCCGTTTGGCCCCGGCGACGATCCAGGCGGTTTGGTTGTCGTCGTCGGAGACCCAAAAGGGCTGAGCGGTGCCCCAGGCGGCGAGGCTGGGAACTTGGGAGCTGGCGGAGACTTCCCAAGGAGATTTCGGGGGAAGCAGGTCCTCGGCCTTGATTTCTTCTTCCTTGGCGAATTTTCCGGTCTCCTCCCGAAAACGAAAGACCTGCTTCTCCACGCCGAACACGACCTGAACCGGTCCGTTGGCGCCCTTGAGCGGCAGGAGTCTCGGGCCCCGAACCCATAAGAGCTCCTGAGTACCGTTCCTGTCGAGGTCGACCAACTCGAGGCTCGGTTTGACTTTGGCGAGCTCGACGACGCCTTCATCGGGCATCGCCACCGGGAAGCTCTGCGCGTAGAGCTCCGCAAACGAACCGCCGGAGCGCCCTACGATGCGTACGTGCTCCACGAGCTCGTCGGGCGAGCGTTCTTCGAGCTCTGCGAACAACTCGGGCGGAGGATCTCCGGCGATCGCACGAGCCTGGAGCTTCAAGACGCGGTCGCATTTCTTCGAGGAGCTCTCGAAGCTGCGGGCAAGATCAGGCTCGTCTTCGTCACCTGTCGCGCGCAACACGACTGCGCGGCATTTGCTGGACGCGTCTTTCTCGACGATCCCGAAATCGGCACGGCCGTCTCCATCGAAGTCGGCAGACGTTTCGGCGAGCAACGTGAGCCCCTTGGCCTTGGCCTCTCGTTCGGCTTCGGACCCCCGATAGGTGGGAGTCCCGAGGAGCGCGACCAGGGTCAGAGCGAATGGGGTCATGGCGCGGAGAAGCTTCGGGTACGGTAGGCTGCCCGTGGTGTCAACGCACGAGGGCAGATCGATATTGCCCGCGGGCAGGACGTCGGTCGCCGGAATCGAGTCGCGAGGGCTCGGGCACCGCTACGGCGACTTCCTGGCGGTCTCGGACGTGTCGTTCGCGGTCGAAGCAGGCGAGGTCTTCGGCCTCCTCGGTCCAAACGGCGCCGGCAAAACGACCATCCTCCGAATGCTCGCGGGGATCTTGAGGCCAAGCCAAGGCCAGGCCCTGCTCATGGGCGTCGATGTGCACTCGGACCCGCTCGACGCCAAGCGGTGTTTCGGTTTCTTATCCGGAGAGACCAAACTGTACGCGCGGCTGACGGTGCGCGAGTGCCTGGAATACTTTTCGACCCTGTTCGGGCTCGATCGAGCCGCCACCAAAGATCGGGTGGCGACGGTCTCCGAAGCGTTCGGCCTCGCGGAGTTCATCGACCTGCGCTGCGGGTCCCTGTCCACCGGCCAGCTCCAGCGCGCCAACCTCGCGCGGGCCTTCGTCGGAGATCCACCCGTCTTGATCCTGGACGAGCCAACGACCGGCCTCGACGTAATCTCTGGACGCTTCGTCTTGGACGCCGTGCAGCGAGCCAAGGACGCCGGCCGAGCCGTGCTCTTCTCCACCCACGTCATGAGCGAAGTCGAGGAGCTGTGCGACCGCGTGGGCCTGCTCCTGCGCGGACGCCTCGTCGACATGGGTGCACATGACGAGCTCTTGGCCAAACACGAAGCCCGAACGATGGGCGCGCTCCTCACACACCTCGACGCCGAGAGCCCGGAGATCCGTTGAGTCGCGCGAGCCTACCGCGTGTCTCGCTTGCGATCGTCCGAACGATCTATCGCAAAGAGCTCGTCGACACGCTCCGAGATCGCCGCACGCTCGCCACGATGCTGCTCGTACCCATGGTCGTCTACCCGCTCTTCGTCTTGGTCGCCTCGGAAGCGTATTCGATCCGACAGCGCGTGGAGCAAAGCTCCAACATCCGCATCGTCGCCGCACGAAAGCTCCCGCCACGACTCTCCGACGCTTTGGGTCGCGTCGACGACGTCACGCTCGCGGCCTACACGCTCGACGAGTCGCTGTCGTCTACGACCTCTACGCGCTCGCTCGCTCGGCTCGCTCGCAAATCGTTGGAGCTCGAAGCAGATCTGATCGTGCTGCCGTCGACCTCCGCGGAAGCTTCGCTCGAAGGGCTCGGCACCGCGAAGATCGAGCTCCTCTACGACGAGACCCGACCGCGCTCGCTCGCCGCCCTCGATCGCGCAAAGACGGTGATCTTCAACGTCTCGCAAGAGGTACGCGACGACCGCATGCGCGCCGTGGGGCTGCCTACGACCGCTTCGCGCCCCATCGATCTCTCGGCGCGCTCTCTGGCGTCCACCAACGACGTCGGAGGCCACGTCGCCGCGATGTACTTGCCGATGCTCGTGCTCTTCTTCGTGGCGTTGTCGACCTTCTATCCGGCCGTCGATCTCACCGCGGGCGAGAAGGAGCGCGGGACGCTCGCCACTCTGCTCACCATGCCGATCGAGGCCAAACAGATCGTCTGGGGGAAGTATCTCGCGGTCGTCACCGTCGGCACGCTGGCCGCCTTTCTCAATGTCGGCGTCATCACCGCCACCTTGCTCCGTGCCGTTTCCTCCGCCGCCCAGCGCGGCGGCGTCGGGAGCTTGATCCCGAGCTATGGCGTCGGCGCGGTGATGGGCCTGATCTTGTCGGCCACGCTGCTACCCATCCTCGTCGGCGCGCTGATGCTCGTGGCTTCGGCCCTCGCTCGCTCCTTCCGAGACGCGTCCAACCTGCTGGCCCCCGTGATGATGATGATCTTGATGCCCGCGTTCTTGTCGCTTCTGCCGGGCGTGAGCTTGACGCCCGCTTGGTCGCTGGTCCCGATCGCCAACGTCGTTCTGTTGATGAAGGCAATCCTGCTCGGTGACGTCGCCTTCTCAGATGCGCTGCTCACCTGTGTCGTCACCTTGGTGTGCGCCGCGATGACGCTCGGCGTCGCTGCCCGGGCCTTCGCCGACGAACGCGTGCTGTTCGCGACCGAGGGACGCCGCGCGCACTTTCGTGGGCTCCTGCTCGATCCACCTGAGGCCGGCGTGGCCACTGGCTTCGCGCTCACTGCGTTGATGTTCGCCGGTCAATACTACGGAGGCGTGCTCGTGGAGCGTGGACCGGCCCTTCCTGCGCTGATCGTCGTGCAAGTCGCAGTGCATGGAGCTCCGACGCTCTTGCTCGCACGGTGGCTATCTTCACGGCTCGATCCGCTGGATCTCTTGGCGCTGAAGACTTCGAACGCCCGAACGCTCGGCGGGGCCGTCGCTTTGGGCCTCGGGATCTGGCTCGGAATCTCGCTCCCGATCTTGTGGGCGCAAGACTTCGTGATCGGCGGACAGGGCGACTTCTCCAAAGAGCTCGAGGAGACCCTCGGCATCTCGACCGCACCGCTCGCGCTCGTCATCCTCGCCGCCGCGGTCACGCCAGCGCTCATGGAGGAGCTCGCGTTTCGTGGGATGCTGTTGGGGCTCTTCTCGAGAAAGCTCTCCGCGCTCGGCGCGATCATACTTCAAGCCGGACTGTTCGCGGTGTTCCACGGATCACTCTATCGGCTCGTTCCCACCGGCGTGTTGGGGCTCATTCTCGGCTACCTCCGCGTTACGTCGAAGTCCCTTTGGCCAGGAGTGATCGTCCACGCGATGACCAACACGATCCTGATCCTCGTCTCGAAAGTCGCACCTGCCGGTGCTCAGGAAGAGCTGACCGGGCCGACGCCGTGGATGCTCGTCGGGCTGGCGCTCGTGGCGCTCGGCTGGACGCTGATCGGCAAACGCTTCAACGAAGCAGGAACGCGAGCGCCACGATGATGAGCACGAGCGCGACGACTGCATAGACCGGCCATCTTCGCGAAGGCGCGAGCTCCGCGGGAATGCGAATGTCGCGTGTGAGCGTCAACGCATGCCGGGCGGGCGGTAGCGGAGGCACGTCGAGCACCGTCGCGTGAGACGCGGCGGGCTTTTCGGAGGACGCGGATTTGGACGCGATGTGTCCGTCGGAGGTCCAACGCACGGGCTCGGACCCGGCGACGGCGGACGCGCTCTTTACCACGGGCTGGTCGAGCTCATCGTCGGGCGTGACACCGGCGCCGTCCAGCCACTCTCGGATCGCGCGCCACTCTTCTTGTCCTTCGCGCGCCTGGCACTCCGGCGTCGCTTCCAGCGCCCGCAACATCTCCGCAGCGTTCCGGTACCGCATGCTGCGGTCACACGCGAGGCCCTTCTCGAGGACCTCGAGCACCGATCGCGACACCCGACCCGCGAGCTCGTCGTCGATCTCCGGAGGGTCGAACACGGTTCGCAAGAGCTCCTTGGCTCCTGCCAACTTCGGCCAAGGAGGTCGGCCCGCGATCGCCTCGAAGATCACCGCGCTGGCGGAGAAGACGTCCGTGCGTTCGTCGAGGAACTCGTTGAGCTTGTGCTCGGGCGACATGTAACGGGAAGTGCCGATCACTTTGCCAATCTGCGTGATGGCTGGCCCCAGCACGTCTTTGGCGATCCCCAAATCGATCAGGACGGGCCGGCCCTCCAACGTGAGCACGATGTTGTTGGGCGTGACGTCGCGGTGAAGCACCGGCCGATGCGCGCCCGAGTCATCGACGTAAGCATGCATCGCGGAGAGCGCACCGAGGAGCCCTTTGGCGATCGACAAACACACGTCTACGCCCGGGCGCTTCGAAGCGTGTTCGAGCACACGGCTGAGGTTGTAGCCTCGCACGTGCTCGAGCACGATGTACCGACAGTCTCCGACGCGGCCGTATTCGAGAAACCGAATCAGATTCGGATGCCTGGCCTTGGATGCGACCTGCGCCTCGAGCTCCAAGCGCCTCGCGAACTCTTCGTTCGTCGCGAGCTCTGGCCTTATTCGTTTGACTACAAATCGTTGTTCCGGTGCCTCGGACCGATGCGCGACGTAGACCTCGGCCGTTCCACCTACGCCGAGAAGCTGGTCGAGGACGAAGGGGCCGAACGTCGGTGCCCGACTCGTCGTCACGGTCACTGGGAGTCCAAGGGTCGATCGGAGAGCCTCACCGCGACGAGCCCCCGGATCGAATCGTACTCGACGACGTGGCAGAGGTACTGGAGCGGTTGGGCCTCGGCGGTGAGCGAGTACGCGACGAGCGTGACTTTTTCGGCCTCGATCGTCTCGTCGAACTCGAGCGTTCGAGGCGCGCCGCTGGAACGTTCCCAACGCCGCTCGAGGGGCGCCTTGATCGTTGCCACCGAGGCCAGGCTCACGCCCGTGCACGATTGTGACGCGTCAGGAAACAGTCCCACCACGAGCGTCTCGGCTCTCGCAGAAAGGCCGCGGACTTCGATCGAGAGGCCGCGGGATTCCGCGCCACCACACGCGGCCATGACGCAGGCGAGCGCCAGGAGCACTCCACGCATTGCCTGGGAGAATCAGCCCCCTTGCTCGGCTTCGCAAGAGCTTCAGTTTCCTCCTGACCCTCGCTTCCACCGTACCTGCGCGCTTTCTCGCGAGCGTGTCCGCTGCTAGGTTCTTCAGGTGCTCTCGCTGGTCTTCTTCACAGCGCTCCTCGGCGCACCCACCGACGACCCTGAGGACGCGAAGAAGCCGCGCGTCGAGGAAGGCCCGCGCATCGTCATGCCAGGAACCAAGGAAGATCTGTCGAAGTTCGACAAGTCTCCCGAGCAGCTTCGAAGCGAAGAAGAAGCCAAGGAAGAAGCGCGGTTGTCCGCGTGGCTCGAAGTCTCCTCCGAGCCGGCGCCCACCCTCGCGATCGGCCGAGGAGACGCCCGCTTCGTACGTGTCGACGTTCCGATCAAACGCAGGCCGAACGGCCCGATTTTCTGGCGTGTCCTGTCCGAAGCGCAGGACGGCGCGGTGGTCTCGCCGTGGATCGAGTCCCTCTCCTTCGTCGAGGAAAAGAAGCGACTCTTCGCGCGCGGACGCTACGCGCTCTTGGTCGAGCCCAACGCCAAGCCCCGTGCCTCATTTGCCGGAAAAATCGAAATCCGCGAAAAAGACACTTGGAGCGTGATCGGCGAGGCCCGCATCGTCGCGACTGTCGAAGTCAAACCGGCTGAGTACAACGCGGCCGAAGTGGAAGACCTCCGACGAGCGTACGGCATCTTCTCGACCAAGGCCCGCAACGCCCTCGACCGCCTACCCGAGCTTTCCGCTTACTTGCGCGTCGACGGAATGGACGGACCTCCCGCGTCCACGAGCTCGGAGTCTCTGCCGAAAGTCGAAGCTTTTCTCGCCGCTCGTGTGCGTGCCGCCATCGCCGAACGACGCCTGCGCGCGGCCGCCGACGGCACCGATCCGACCGTGGCCGAACAAGCCGTGCTCGCGCTCGGATCGCTCCGCAAGTCGACCGAAGGCTCCAACGCGGGTGCCGCCGCCGATCGCCGCTCGAACGCCGAGAACCTCGCGATCGCCCGCAAGCTCGTGGACGCGCTGTCGTTCGAAGAAGCCGAGCTCCTGCTCACTCGCCTGCGAACTCGGGGACAGATGATCCAGTCGGAGCTCGAAGAAGTCCTGCTCTTGCTGGGCGCGGTCTACTCGGCCAAAGGCCTCGACGATCGCGCCAAAAAAGCGTTCGGGCAGGCGCTCTGCTTGAACCCCGCGGCCAAATCACCTTCGAGCCGACCTCCGATGTCGCGAGCCTTCGAGGCGGTGCGCGTCACCGAGCCTTGCCCCGAGGGTGTGAAGCCCAAAGAACCGCGCGCCGTGTTGGTGTCCGATCCGCGCGGTACCCACCTCGACGTCTCGATCGCGTTCGGTCCCGACCCTCACGAGCTCGTGTCGGGAGGCGAGATCGACATCTTCGGGCCCGGCGGCGACGTCATGCTCAAAGCCTCTTCGCGGGCCGAAGGTTCCGTGCTCTCTGCACGCTTCGAGCTCACCGAGTCCATCGCGAACGACATCCGCTCGCGAGTGCTCGCCCGAATCGTCGCCAAGGAAATCTCTGGAATCTCGGTCTTCTCGCTAGGCACCGAGCAGCCCCTCAGCATCGACGTCGAACGCGCCGAGAAACCTTCGACGGTCTCCACGATGCCCTGGTGGATCTGGGTCGCCGGAGGCGCAGGGATCATCGGTATCTCGGCCATCGTCGTGGCCGCGGCCTCTGGCTCTGACTCCGGATCGAGAGCGATTGGACCGGTCGGAGTGACTTTCTGACTCGTCAGGGAACGTCGACGTCGATGGGGTTCGTCACGGCGATCGTCAAATCATCGATCACCGGTAAGCTCGGTCGATCCGAGCGCACGACCGCGATGAAGAAGGTGTCCGCCGAGGCCGTAGCGGTGAACGTGTGCCGGAAACGAACCGCCGGGATCGCGACCGTGGCCGTGTCCACGGACTCCACGGACCGAGTGGCGATGAGTTGCCCTTCCTGAAAAATCTCGACTCGATCGAGCGCCAACCACCCGGGAGCCTGCACCTCGACGTCGAGCTTCACCGGGCCGCTCGCCCGAAGCACCTCGCCGACCTCCGCCGACGACGAGCCTGCCTTGGCCGAGAATGACACGAAGGGCCCAGTCGACGCTACGACGCGACCCTCCCGTAGGCCCTGCCACACCGGGGACAGCTCGATCGGCTGAGTATCCGGAGCCTTGGTGAAGGTGCGGGCGTAGCCAATTCCAGAGTAGGCCCCATGCGCATCGGAGACCCCCGTCGCGGTCATCCGAACTCCGGCCTTGCGCAACGCCACCATATCCGTGAATAGCGCATCGAACTCATCGAACAGCTTGCCGTTCAGGACCTCGAACGCATCCGCTCTGGGCCAAGTCTTCTCGCTTCGACCGGTGCGCGGATCCAGCCGCAGGTAGTCGAACACACCCTGCTGAAAGCGGGGGTGGTTGATTTGGACGATCTCCGCACCCGATCCGTAGAGCTTCTCGGTCAGCTCGTGAGGCTCGAGCATGCCCCCGTAGACTCCTTCCGCCGAGTACTTGAACCAAGGGATCGCGAAGTAACGGGGCGGTGACTCCGCGACCAAGGGAAAGCTGTTGATGTGGCCCCACAGCGGCGACGCCTCCATGCCGGTGGCCGTCGTGAGCTTGGCGTCCAGTCCCACGCGCTCGAGCAACGGCCGATAGTCGGTGACGATATCGTGGTCGGTCGACACCAAGAGGTCCAAGCCCTCGGCCACCGCGCCGAGCACACGCAAACGTCGGTCCGCATCGGCATCGAGACTCTTTGATCCATGAACGTGAAAGTCACCTGCGACCCAGCCCCTCGAGTCCACCACGGTACGAAGCACCGGAGCCACGTTCGCGACCTCATCGGATTCGACGGTGACGTCACTCACCCACAAGTCACACTCTGGTCCATGAGAAACCACGATCGTATACTCACCCGCGGGCACGCTGAATTCCTCTTCGGGCTGAACATACAGCCGGAGAAGCCTGGGCCCCGTGACTCGGGCGCCATGGCCGGCGAACAAGGTCACGAGCCCGGCGGTCGCTCCCATCGAGCCGCCGTCGAGCCCGAGCAGCTCGGGGGTCACTCGGATGAGTCCGAGCTCCGGCGTGTCGAGGCGAACCTTCGACGCCACAGGCACGTCGAATTCAACCGAGCTCGACGCCCGATCGCCCACCTGCACCGTCGCCGAATAGTGCCCTGGTGGGAGGGACACGCGGCCACCCCCGCCGTCGATGCTCACCGACGTCGCCGACCGATTTCCCTCCGGGAGTCCGAGATCGTCGACAGTGACCCGAAAACGCTCACCTTCCATGGGCGATGGCCTCGACAGCTCGAGCTCCACGTCGTGTCGAACCTCGGAGGTCGACGGCATGATTCGCCGCATCTCCGCGATGGCCGATTCGACGTCGCCACTCCCGAGGCTCACGAAGAAGCGCTCTTCCCTCGTCCCTCCAGTGACCAGAGTTCGAGTTTCCGTCGTGAGCGGTACGACCTCCGCGAGCGCAGAGATCGGAGAGAGCTCCCCGGTCTTGCGCTCCCCGGTCATGCGGTAGAGCACGAAGCTCGTGTCCGACGCCGGAGACGCTGCGGCAAAGTACGGAATCTCCGAGTCGGCCGCTCCGACCTCCCAACCTTCTCCCTCCACGAACCCATCGAGTGAGTCGCCCGGAATGACGACCAGACCGCATTGGAGCTCGCGGGAGCCGCTGAGCTTCACGTCCCTGCCTCGCACGATGATTTCGAGAGTGCGACCGGAAGGGGGCAGAACGTAGTCGACACTCATCTCCAAGTCGAGGGGCTGAGTTTTGAGGATCGTGTCGAGCAACGGGATGCCGCGATCCGGTCCGGTGAGGCGAAGAACAGCCGGGGCACCGCTTCGTCCGTCGTCGATGATCTCAGCCTTCGTGGGCGCAATGGCCCGCAAGTCGCACTGCGCGAAAATCTCCTGGAGTCGGTCGTCCTGACTTCCGGCGACCACTGCGTCGACGAGTGACCCGCCGAAGGTCGAAAAACCCGTGCCCGAGCTCGCTGCCTGGACGACGAACCGAACCTCGTCGTTCGTGAGGAGAAAATCGCCGACCCGCCCTGCTTCTTCCCGGCCCCGAACGGCATCTTCGACGCGAGAGATGGGCGCAAGTCGAGGGGACCCGCTCGGAGCGTCGGACGTGCAGGCAAGGAGCAAGCAGGGGGTCAAAGCCACCCGGCGGAACCGCATCGCTCACCCTTGCACCAAACACCCGACGTTTGGGAAGCCCCACGAGAGCGGCTTGTGACTGCTGCCACCACATGCAACACTGGCTGAGCGTGCGAACTCGGTGGGCCATCGCCGGGCAACTCTCGGCTCTTGCGAGCGTCCTTTGCGGCGTCTCCTGTTACTCGCAGAACACGGCCAGCTTCGAAGGTATCGAACGCTACTCATCGGGTGTGGTCTTCGCAAACAAGCCGAGCGGTGCGCGGGCGCTCGCGTTCTCGGTGGCGTCGCTGAAAGAGGATCCGATCGACCTCGGGGACGCCGAAGTGCAAGCGGCCAGTTTGTACGAGAAGAGCCTGGCCGAGCTCGGGCTGCCCGAAGGTGAGCTCCCGCCCGCCTTGGACGGCCTCCTCGCTTGGGAGACTCCACCTCCGGACGCCGCCTACGCACAGAGCGCGGTGGGCTCCTCTTGGGACCGCGTCGAAGCGCGGCCGCCGGCCTCCAGATTTTGGATTCGCGGTCTGCGACCAAGGACCGCGCCATGCCCGCCCCATCGCGGCTTCGAGATTCGATTCCTTCCGTTTCCGCGCGGTGACGCTGGCTGGGTCACCAATCAGGTCCGGCTCGAGGACGGCTCGATGTTCGTCCCGGAGGCTGATGGCGGACAGGGGTTCTTCAATCGCGTGACACGAGAGGGCGTGAACCCACTCCAGAACATGCCAGACGACCTGCCGCACGACGCCATCATCGACGACGGACAAGGCGGGATTCTGGCGGCCAGCTGCCCCGAAGACTCACTCGTGCGCTATGTCCCCGAGGATCTCCAGGCCAATCGCTTTCGCGTCGAAGGCACCGGCCGTTGCACGCTCTCGCACACCGATCCCGAGGCCGTCGTGCGACTCTCCAGCGGCTGGGTCGGCTCACAGCTCGAAATCTTCGGCCTGGGTCGCAACTCCCGACTCATTCAGTACGGCCCCACCTTGGAACCCATCAAAAGAGTCGAGCTGAGCCTCGGCCTCCTCATCTACGATCAGCTGACCTGGGCAGGTCCCGGAGAGGTCTTTGTTCCGGTACACGGTCGACTAGGATGGTACCGAGACAACACGATCATCGACGCGTCCCTCCCATTCTTCGAACCGGGGGAGCCACCAAGTGTCACTCGCGGCGCAGGACGCAATGACGGAGCCACTCTCTTGATCACCGAGGCCGGTCCAGGCGGTCGCAAGGCTGGCATTTATGTCTACGAGTCGTTCACCGGTCGCTTTTCACTGTCCGAGTTGGAAGGGGACGTAGGCATGATCATGAACATGACCGATCTCGGCGATGGCAACTTCATCTACGTAGGACAGAACGGCAGAATGGGGTTCTACTCAGCTTCGTATGGGTTCTGTCCGCTCGACATCGCGGAGGCAGAGCTCGATCTGTCACGAACTTCGCTGGATGAGGAGGAAGGCCGGACCCTGTTCCTGAGTAGCACTCTTTACAACGCGGTTCGCTCGGGGCCCGACGAGTTCTCGTTGCTCAATGCCCTTCGCAACGCTCCAGGAAAGTACGTTTTCTGGCTGACGATCTCGCGGTGAACCGCGGCGAGCGCAGCGAGCCTGCGCCGATCAATCGGCGCCTGAGTCCGCGATCAAGGCCGGCAGGACGAATCGGGCGAGCGTCCGAGTAACACGTCGCTCATTCCATATCGACCGGCCGGCCGGGAAGCGTCAGCCAGAAAACGAACCACCCGGACCGCTCCATCAGCAAAGACGTCCCGCGAGCTCGCTCGGTGGGTGAGCTCGAGTCGCTCCGATGGGCCGATGAGAAAAACCGTATGCTCTCCAACGATATCACCGCCGCGAATGGACGACATACCAATCTCGTCGGCCCCGCGCGGCCCTATCTCACCGGATCGAGCGAGGATGGCGTCCCGATCGGCGTCTCCGCCGCGAGCCTTGGCCGCCGCCCGGGCAAGCGCCCACGCCGTTCCACTCGGAGCGTCCCGCTTCTTGTTGTGATGAAGCTCGAGAATCTCCAGGTCGTAGCCCTCGAGCGCCGCAGCAGCCCGTTCGACGAGCTCCAAGAGGACCGCGACGCCAAGCGATAGGTTCGGCGCCACCAACACCGGAATGGAGCGAGCGGCAGCCTCGATCGACTTCGATTCGGTGCTCGTCAAACCGGTCGTAGCAATCAGCGTCGGGACGCCCTCAGCCACCGCGCCCTCAAGTAACGAAACGACCGAGTCCCGGGGCACCGCCAACACCAACACTCTTCCGCGAACGATCACGGAGCTCGCATCGATCGAGACCTGCGCCGCGTGAGCGACCGTCTGGGAAGAGCTTCGGACCAGCGCGATGGGGCGACAGTCAGCCTCCTTCGAAAGGCGAGCCACGATCCGAGACCCGAGGCGACCGGCCGCTCCCGCAACCACGACCTCGAGGGTGCTCACTGCGCCGCGCTCTCCGACGCCTCGAACGCCGTCAACGCTGCGCGGACCTTCTTCACCACGTCCTCACTCGCGTCCACCAACGGCAATCGGAGGCGCGGCGAGCAAAGCCCGAGCAAGCCCATCGCCGCCTTGAGCGGGATCGGGCTCGTGTCGCTGAACAAAGACTTGGCCAGCAATACGACTCGCTGATTGAGCTTCTGCGCCACCGCGAGATTTCCTGCTCGAGTCTCTCGCACGATCTTCGCCGTGTCGCGCGGCAGCAGGTTCGACACCACGCTGATCACACCATGCCCACCGACCGCCACGAACCCCATGAACGAGAAGTCGTCCCCCGACAAAAAGTCGAACGGCCGGTCACCCACCAACGCGATCGTCTCGATCGCACGCTGCATGCTCGCCGTCGCGTCCTTGACGCCCGCGATCGCCCCCTTGTCTACCAGCCGAGCGATCGTCTCGGGCATGAGGTCGGTGACCGTTCGGCTCGGCACGTTGTACGCGATGATCGGCACACCAGTGGCCTCGTAGATCGCCAGAAAGTGCTGATACAGACCTTCCTGATTGGGCTTGTTGTAGTAAGGGCACACGACGAGCACGCCGTCGGCGCCAGCAGCCTTGGCCGCCTTGGTCTCCTCGATCGTCACCTTGGTGGAGTTGCTCCCCGTACCGACGATCAACGGCACACGCCCACCTACGCGCGCCTTCGCGACCTCTAGGAGCCGCTGGCGCTCGGAAGTCGTCACCGTCGGAGACTCACCCGTCGTGCCCGACAAGATGATGCCTTCGATTCCACCTGCCACCTGAAAGTCGACGAGACGCTCCACAGCCTTCTCATCGATACGATCGTCGTCGGTGAACGGGGTGACCAAGGCAGTCATCGCGCCGCGGAAACTCATGCGGCTGGTCTAGCACATCCGGCTCGGCCGAGCCTCGCCGTTGATGATGCCTCGGTCAGAGTATGTCAGGGCGAGGTCGTCGAGGGCGAGGTCGTCGAGGTCGCCACAGGAAGCGGAGCCTTCGGCGCAGCTTTGATCCCGCAGCCGGCGAGGAGCAAAACGAAGAAGAGGGTTTTCAGGAGATTCAGAAGGTCACCGCGAGCATCGCCTGAATCGTTTGCGCGATGGTCGTGTCGAGGATCTCCGGTCTGCCTTCCTCGTTCGTGACTTGACTCTCGAGGCCCGCGAACGGGAACAAGAGCCCGTACTCGAGCCAAGCGTGGAACCCGTCGTCGGTCGAATAGAAGATTTTGAGATCACCTTCGAGGCCGAGGTTTGCGTCCGCGGCATGAGAGGCCGACGGGGTCGACTCCGCGAACATCGCACGCGAATAGACGAAGTCAGCCCGTAAGCCAAATCCCTCCGTGAGGTTGTACTGGACCCCCGGTCGAACGACGATCGCATCCGTGATCATGCCGACCAGCTGCCGCCACAAGATGAGATCGACCTTGAAGTCCGGGTCGAAGCGATAATTGTTGATCGCACTGTCCGAGCCCGTGGCGTACTGCGCGCCATCCCAAGAACCTGGTACGGGTGCTGAGTCGGTCAGCGGTCTAACGCCCCAGCCGGGGGCCTTGTCGCCCGAGGCCACCGCAACGAGCAAGCGGAGGGTGAGCGCGTCGTGCAACAGTTTGTACTCGGCGTTGGCCGCGCCGCCCCACTGGAGGATGTCCACGGCCGGCTCGCTGGCGCCGATGCCGCCGGCGATCTTTGGATTACCGATGGTTCCTGCGATCAGCGCGCCTTCGAGCTCGAGCTTCAACTTGGCCCGAATGAGCTTGAACCAGAGCGATCCTGCAAAGGCCTCGGCATCGCGAACGATGAGATCGCCTTCGGACGACTGGCTGTTCGGGTCAGCCGAGGCGTAGTAGTTCGCGGCATCGAGGGCCTGAGTTCGGTACACCAAATAGGTCCCGTAGTTGACCACCGCCTGGTCGTTCTCGAGCTTCTCTCGAATCTGCTGGTCATCGTCGCGGCGGGCAACGGCGAGGATGAACTGATCGACGTCGTCGCGCTGGTCGCGATCGAAGGGCTGCCCTTGAGGGCTGCCGTAGAAGCCGGAGGTCGGTCCGCTCACCGTCCAGTCGAACGCGGGCACGATGAAGTGATTTGCGATCTTGGTCACGAACATGATCCGATCGTTGGAGTCGCCATAGTCGTCATCGAGCTCGTCGCCTGGATTGGCCAGAATGCCGAGCCCGAAGCTCGAGGGCATGCGACCCACGCGGATTTGACCGAGCGGAGTGAGGATCTCGGCCCACACTCGCCGAACCCGGACCGAGTCGAACAGCGCGTTCACACCGTCGGACGGAGGATGCTGCGACTGTGAAAAAGCCAAGAGCGGAACGCTATCGCTCTGTGGGAATCCGTCGGGCGTCGACCCGAGCACGAGGTTGTCGAGGACATCGATCTGAGTCTTGATTTTGATGTCTTCGTAAACGTTGAAGACTGGATTCAGACGCAAACGCATGTTTGCACCACCGAGGCTCGAGCCCGCGCCGCGCACCTCCGCACATCCTCGACCCTTCACGGGATCGGGATCGTCCGTCCCAGAATCGGTATTGCACAGCGGAACCGGCGGTGAGTATCCCGGCGAAAAGGGACCGAACTCCACTCCCTTCTCCTTCCCCACGCCCCGATTTCGCCGGTAGGTGCCGAGATCGAGGTTCTTGAAGAAGTCATATCGGAAGCGAAAGTACCCGTGGAGGTCGAGGAAGTTGACTTCCGGCTTCACGGGCTCTTCCCACTTCCACTCCTCCTCGGACCACTGTTGGTCGTTGGCCGGTGGGTTTTTGGCGGCATCCGCGGCGAGCTCTCCGCGAAGCTCCTCGAGCAGCTGCGCCTTCAGCTCCGCCGCGACTTTCCCACGCAGCTCGGCCTCGAGCTCCGACGCAATCGACTTTTTCAGCGCCTCACGATCGGCAGAGGAGGTGCTCGTCTGAGCGCTCACCGAGCTGGCGACGAAGACCGCGCTGATCGAAAGGGCGGCGATGGAAATGGATCGGGCATTCGGACTCATTCGGAGCTCCCGTTTGTGGGCGTACATCGTCTCGTCTCAGAAGGTGACGGCGAGCGTCGCCTCGATGGTCTGGGCGGCGGAGGCCTCGAGGACCTCCTTGGCGCCGCCGCGGGTGATCTGTGAGTTCAGGCCTGCGAGCGGAAACAGCACGCCGTATTCGAGCGCGGCGACGAAGTTTTCGCTCTCGTAGAAGAGTTTTGCGTCGAGCTCCACGCCGAGATCGTGCGTTGGATCGAAGCTCCCCGACGGTGTGGAGGCAGCAAACATGGCGCGCGAGTAGATCGCATCGAGCCTCGCACCGAGCCCCTTGGTGAGGTTGTATTGCACGCCGGGCTTCACAATCAACGCGTCGGTGACGGCACCGACGAGCTGCCGCCAGAGGATCCGGTCGACGCGAAAATCCGGATTGAAGCGATAATTCGTCACATCTCCGTCCAAATCCTGGGGGCCATCGAAGTCACCGGCCTTCGGTGTGCGTCCTTCCTGGCGGGAGCGAACACCGAGGCCAGGAGCACGGTCACCGGCCGCCGCTGCCAGCAGCAGCCGAAGGGTCAGGCTGTCTCCAAGAAGGCGATACTCAGTCGTGGCCGCAGCTCCTACGGCGAGCACGTCGACGTTGCGCTCGGACCCTTCAAAATGGTCCTCGCGATACGACCCGAACGTCCCCACCAGCTCCGCCTCGAGCTCGAGGTCACCCGCCGCGAGTCGTCCCCAGAGCGAAGCCATGAAGAGCTCCGCATCACGAGCAAAAAGTGTGTTGGTGGTCGCCGAGTCCTTGGGCTCCTCGCTCGGCGATTCGAAGGTCTGCGTCTCGTAGATCGCATAGGCCCCGTAGTCGATCACCGTCTCTCCGCGCGCTCGCGCGGCCGCCTCGCGGCCCTCGGAGTCGCCTTTGGCCACGATGAGCACGTAGCGATCGACGTCGTCGCGTTGGTCTCGATCGAACGGTTGGCCGAAGAGCTCTCCAGGGTTGGCCGACGTTGGCCCCGACGCGCCCCACTCGAAAGCAGGCATGACGTAATAACCGCCGATCTTGGTGGCGAACATGAGTCGGTCGACGGTGTCCCCGTCGTTGGCGTCGAGGTCCGATCCGGACGAAGAGAGCAACCCGAGCCCGAAGTGACTCGGCATGCGACCCGCGCGGATCTGTCCCAGCGAGGTCGTGATCTCGGCCCACACTCGCTTCACGCGAATCGAATCCGCGAGCGCGTTGATCCCGTTCGAAGGCCAGAGCTGTGTTTGTGAGAAAGCGAGCAACGGAACGGTATCGTTCTTCGGAAAGCCGTCCGGCGTGGACCCCAGCACCAAGCGATCGAACACATCGATCTGTGTGCGGATTCGAACGTCTTCGTACACGTCCAAGGTCGGCTCCAGCCGGAAGCGAAGGTTCGCACCGGCCAGCGTCTGATCTGGACCTCGCGCCTGTTCGCACTCCGGATTCGTAGAACAGATCGGGACGGGCGCGACCACCCCCGCGGCAAACGGCCCCACCGGCCCGTCGTCGGCGTCTGCTGCGTACGTGCCCAGATCGAGCCGATGAAAGAGCGAATATCGAAAGCGCAAATAGCCGTCGAACGACAGGAACCCGAGCCCTTTGGTGTCCGGCTCTTCCCACTTCCATCGTTCGGCATCGAACGGCGACGGCGTCGCCTCCTGCTTCGCGAGCTCTGCCTTGGCCTCAGCGCGGACCTGTTCGAGGAGCTCGGCTTCGAGCTTCTTCTGCACTTCCGATCGAATCCCGTCGAGCTCCTCCTGAGACAAGGAGCCGGGCTCTGCCGTTTGAGCGAACGCGTGCGAACAGATCGACAGCGAACAGATCGACAGCGAGCAGATCGACAGCGCAACCAGCGACGTCAGGGCCGGAACGCGCATCCTTGCGGCGCTTAGCACGCCGACTTCGGCTTCTCAACCAACTCGACCAGAACTCCGTTCATCGACTTCGGATGGACGAACGCCACTCTGCTCCCGCCGGCGCCCGGCGTGGGCTTCGTGTTGGTCATGGTCACGCCCCGGCTCGTCAGGCGCTCCATCTCGGACACGACGTCGGTGACCTCGAAGCACACGTGGTGCAGACCCTCGCCTCGCTTCTCGATCGAACGCGCGATCGACGCGTCGGGTCGCGCGGGCGACACGAGCTCGAGGTGAGCGTCGCCGATCGGAAAGAACGCGACCCGCGCCCCTTCGGAGTCCACGTGCTCGACCCGTTCGAGCTCCAGGCCGAGCTTGTCTCGAAAGGCCTCGATCGCGGCTTCGAGATCGGAAACCGCGATGGCCACGTGATCCAACTTCATGACAGGTCGCTCGCACGTGAGGCCGTGCCTGTCGAGCGATCGAACGACCTGCGTCCGAGAGAGCGACTTGGAGCTTGAACCTGTTGGAAGACAAGGCAACAATCCTCCCGCCAATGCCTCAGGGTAGCCCGCCGATCGGCGTCACGGATACCGACCTCGGTCGGAACGACGCGCAGCTCCCCGAGCGATTGGGGCCCTTCCGCATCCGCGGCATGCTCGGCAAAGGAGGCATGGGTGTCGTTCTGGACGCGCTCGACCCCTCGGGTCGCGCGGTGGCGCTGAAGCTCGCCCGACCCCAAGGAGACCCCGAGCGCACAAATTTGGTGGTCAAACGATTTCTGCGGGAGTGCCAGATCCTACGCCAGCTCGACCACCCCTCCATCGTCAAGCTCGTCGACGCAGGAGACCTCGACGGGCTGCTCTACTTGGCGATGGAACGGATCGAAGGCGTGAGTCTGTTGGCCATTCGCAGAAAGGGCCCGATCGACTTCGAAATGGCCGTCGCCCTTGGCGCTCAGCTCAGCGACGCGCTCGGGCACATGCACGATCACGGCGTTTTGCACCGCGACATCAAACCCGCGAACATCCTCGTCGACACCTCGGGCAAGCCGGTGATTACGGACTTCGGCATCTCCAGCGTGGAAGGGGCCCAAGGCATCACCCGTCACGGAGACCTCCTCGGTAGCCCCGGCTTCATGCCACCCGAGGTGACTCAGGGGCAGCCCCAAACTCAGCAGGGCGACCAATTCGCGCTGGGCCGGGTGATCTTCGAGCTCATCGCTCGCGGACCCCCACCAAAGCTCCCCCTGAATGCACCGATCCTCCAGCTGCTCGCAGCCAGCCTGAAAATCGATTGGACACGCTACCCGCCCGAGCAGGAATGGCAGGGGCTCCGGCCCGTGCTGGAGCGGATGCTCGCGACCAAGCCCAACGATCGCTTCGGCACCGCTCAGGAAGCCCGCGACGCCTTCAGCGCCTTGCGCTTGGGCGATCTGGGTGACTTCGACACGATCTCCGAACGCGTCGGACGCCTCGAGCTCGCCCCAGATCACCCGTGGGCGGCCGAGCAGCCGCCTCCCCAAGCCGCTCCAGTCGTTACGACACGGCGTCCCGCCTCGTCGGAGCTGCTCCTCGACCTCGATCGGCCAGCTGGGGAACGCGAGATCGCCGACCCTTCGGAGAGTGCGGAGCGCCCGGTGCCCGAAGGGTTCCCGTTTCCGCCCACGGGGCGGCTCGAGGCGCCCCTCACGGAGTCCGATACCAACCCAGGGGAAGAGCCTCCGAAGCGAAAACTCGAGAACCCATGGGTCAAGAACGATGAGTCCCATCGGGGTCAGGATCTCGCCACGACTCTCCCGGAGGTCCCTCATGAGTCCGAGGCGGAGACCAAGCGACCCGGCACCCTCAAGCTCGGCGCCCTCGACCGTCGCCATGCGCCCACCGCCGGTAAGCCCCTCGCAGAGATCGTGGCGACCATGGGTCAAGCAGCCAACGCTCCACCCCAGGGTGCCTCGGCTCCCAAGGGCCCCGTGTTGGTACCTCCGACCGTCACGCCCTCGGAGAAGGTCGAGGTCGCTCGCCTCCAAGCCCAGCTTCAGCAACTCAAAGACCAACTCACCGAGGCCCGCAAAGCCCACAAGCCCGCCGGCCTCGACAAACGCATCGTCGCCGCGGTCGGTGTCGCCGCCCTCGTCCTCGGTCTCGTCGGGGGATGGCTCGCCAAACCCTCCGTGTACCCGGTACCTATCGTAGTGCTCACTCCGAGCCGGTCCCCGACCGAGCCCGCGTTCGTATTCAAAGGCGGCGAGAAAAAACAGCTGACCGAAACTCAGCTTCGAGACGCCTGGACCTACCTCGGGAGCGCCAAGGGCTACCTCGAAAAACAGGACTTCACGAGCGCCGAGCGCTACCTCAAGATCTGCATCGAAGACACCGACCTCGCCGAATGCCACCGCACCCTGGCCGCCCTGTACGCGTTGACAGGCAACCCTGCGGCTCGCGCGCACTTGATGGTCTACGTAAACTCCGCCCCCGATTCCGCCGACGCCGCGCGAATCCGTGAGGCCCTCGAGTGACCGACTCGACTCCCGTTCCCACACTCATTCTCGGCGCAGGGCTCACCGGACTCTCGTGCGCTGATCACCTTGGCGACCCGAGCCGCTACCGACTCATCGAAAAACATCCCACTCACGTGGGCGGATTGGCCAAGACGCTCGTGCGTCCGCACGGTTTTCTGTGTGACGGCACGGGTCACTGGCTGCACCTCGCGACCGAGGACATGCGCCGTTACGTGGACGAAATCCTCGGCGACAATCTCTCCCCACGCGAGCGCCGCGCTCGGATCTACTCAAAAGGCGTGTTCACGCTCTACCCGTTCCAAGCCAACACCTTCGGGCTCCCCAAAGAAGTGGTCGCCGAGTGTCTCCTGGGACTCGTCCGCGCCAAATACGAGGAGAAGCTTCCGCCCCCCGAAAACTACGAGCAATGGATTCGGAAGGAATTCGGTGAAGGCATCGCCAAGCACTTCATGTTTCCGTACAACCGGAAAATCTACGGCGTGCCTCTGTCGACCCTCTCCGCCGGCTTCGCCGAGCGATACGTGCCAAGACCCTCCGTCGAAGCCGTGATCAACGGTGCGCTCGGACTCTCCAAAGAGGCGCTCGGTTACAACGCTCGCTTCGTCTACCCGCGCTCCGGAGGCATCGGAGCGCTCTCCGAGGGCATCCACAAGAAACTCGGAAGAAAGGCGGAGCACGCACGGACCCCCACTGCCATCGACCTCGTTCGAAGGACTGCGACCTTGAACGGCGGTGAGCTCGTCTCATTCACCTCGCTGGTCAACACGATCCCGCTCCCAGAGCTCGTCCAACTCGCCGCTCGCGGAAATCCAAGCTCCGTGCCCGAACACATCGTCGACGCCGCGGCGCGCCTGCGGGCCAACTCGGTCCTCTACTTCGACGTGGCGATCCGCGGCACACCCCAGGAACACCAGGACTACCACTGGATCTACTTCCCCGAGCTCGATCTGCCTTTCTACCGCGTGGGCTCCTACTCAGCCGTCGAACGAACCCTGGCGCCCAAAGGGCATCGAAGTTATTACGTCGAAATCTCCCAAGTCGGCGACCTCGACCCATCCCACTTCGAGCAGCCGGTGATCGAAGGGCTCAAACGCGTAGGTATCCTCGAGGACGAGCGGGATCTCGTCTTCATGATTCCCAACGTGCTGTCACCAGCGTATGTGCTCGTCGATCATGCCTACGAAGCCGCCCGCAAGTCGATCCTCGATTTTCTCGCGACCTTCCCGGTGATGACGGTCGGGCGCTACGGCCGCTGGCAATACAACGCGATGGAAGACGCGCTGCGCGAAGGAAAGGAATCCGCCCGGTGGTCCGCCGAGAGAGCCCGAACCTGAGTCAGGCCGCGCCGCAAGCTGCGGAGCCCTCCGCGAATGCGGAGAGTGTCGAGCGTGCGGAGCCCCTCCGCGCCGCACCAGAGGCTCCGGTGATGTCGGTCGTCATCCCCGTCTACAACGAAGCTCGCATCGTCGAAGGCTCGATCCGAGAGCTCGACGCGCGGCTCAAGAAATTAGGCCGCCCCTACGAAATCATCGTCGCCGAAAACGGCAGCAAGGACGAGACCGCCGAGATCGTTCGCGAGCTGTGCGCCGAGCTTCCCAACGTGAAGCTCATCCAAACCGGGGAGCCAAACTATGGCAAGGCGCTCCGCGCGGGGATCCTCGCGGCACGAGGCACCTACGTCCACTGCGACGAGATCGACATCTGCGACGTCGACTTCCATCGTCGCGCCGCCGAGCTCCTCGTCGGCGATGACGGGGGCTTCGAGCTCGTGGTCGGAAGCAAAGTCATGAAAGGCGCTCGTGACCATCGACCGCTCTCGAGACGCCTCGCGACCAAGACCATCAATGGGTTGCTGAGGATCAGCTTGGGCTTTCGAGGCACCGACACCCACGGCCTCAAGGCCTTTCGAAAAGCCGCCCTCATGCCCATCGTCGAACAATGTGTCGTCGACCGCGACATGTTCGCCAGCGAGCTCGTGATCCGCGCAGAGCGCGCCAAGAAGAGAATCGTCGAAATTCCGTTGAAGCTGGAGGAGAAACGAGAGCCTTCGATCAAACTCACAAAGAGAGTTCCTCGCGTACTCTCGAACCTGAGTCAGCTCGTCTACGTGATCCGAATTCGACCCGACACCAGGAGCTGAGCCGAAGTGCCGAACCGTGACGCGCACCCGAGCGACCGAACCCTGAGAGCCTGATGAAACGCGCGGTCGTCACCCTCGACGTCGACCCATCCTGGGTCTATCGCGGCATTCACGGCCTGACCGGACCTGAGCTCTCACCCGACCGAGATCCCATCTACACGATCGCACTGCCCCGGTTCTTCGAGCTCCTAGCGGCACCGGCGACTCCGGCGACGCTGTTCCTCGTGGGTCGCGACCTCCCGACGGCGGCCCCACTCATTCGTCCCGCCCTCGAGCTCGAGCACGAGCTCGCGAGCCACTCGTTTTCGCACGACCACGCCCTCTCGACCTGGCCCAAAGAGCGAATCGACGCCGAGCTCGACGCGTCCGAGCGCGCGCTCACCGAGGTTTTTGGTATCCGAGTGCGCGGCTTTCGCGCCCCGGGGTACAACACTTCACCAACTCTCCTCTCGGCCGTCGAGCGTCGGCGATGGTACGACTCGTCTCTGCTTCCAGCTCCCGCCTATTTTCTCGCTCGCGGAGGCATACTGGCTGTTTACAAGACCCTCGGCCGCCCCAGCCGTTCGCAGCTCGGAGACCCCCGTCAATTCCTAGGCCCGCTCGAACCGTATCGGACCGTGCCAAGGCACGTCTGGAAATCGGTCGAGCGAGGAGCGCTGGTGGAGCTCCCAATGAGCGTGGACCCGCTCACGCGCGTTCCCATGTTCGGAACCGCCCTCTCGTCGCTCCCTTCCGCCTTCCTCGACCCCGCTTTGAAACGCACGAGTCGACTCTCCACGGTCGTCCTCGAGTTTCATGCCATCGACTTCCTCGATGAGTCCGATCACCCGACGCTCAGAGAGTTGGCTCGAAGCCAGAAGGACCTGACCATTTCCTTTGTCGAAAAACAGCGCCGCTACAGCGCCGCCCTCGGCACCCTGAGAACCGCGGGCGCTCTCTTCACGACGCTGGCCCGCGTCGCCGACACACTCGACGGGATCGGAGCAAGACCGTGACTCTTCGCGAAATCGTCCTCGACCTCGACGGACCCGTGGCCACCGTGACCTTGAATCGTCCGGAACGACTCAACGCCTACACACCCACCATGGGGCTGGAGCTCTTCGGATCACTCGCCGAGCTCGATCGAGACGAGGCCGTTCGCGCCATCATCATCACCGGGAGCGGCCGCTGCTTCTGTGCGGGCGCCGACCTCGCGGCCGGTGAGACCACCTTCGCGGGAAGCAACACCTGGGACGAGGCCGTCCGACTCGAGAAGTTGGTCCATCCGCTGGCGATGAGAACGCCCGTGATTTGTGCGATCAACGGTCCGGCGGTCGGAGTGGGCGCGACTCTACCTCTTCAATGGGACATTCGGATCGCGTCGGAGCGAGCCCGATTCGGATTCCTGTTCGTGCGGCGCGGGATCACACCAGAGGCCGGAAGCACCTGGCTTCTCCCGAGACTCATCGGAGCAGCCAAAGCGGCCGAGCTTTTGCTGACCGGGCGAATGATCTCGGCTGGCGAGGCGCTGGCTTTGGGGCTCGTGAGCCGCGTCGTGGCACAGGAGGCCCTCGAGGGCACGGCGAAGGAAATCGCGAGGGAGATCGCCGAAAACACGTCCCCCGTCGCGGTTGGCCTCGCCAAGCGCCTCATCTGGCGCAACCTGGTCGAGCCCAACCCATTCGTGGCCAAGGAGCGAGAAGACGCGATCTTCCACTTCCTGGGTCGATCGAAGGACGCGGCCGAAGGGGTGACTGCGTTCCTGGAGAAGCGGCTCCCAGTGTTCACCATGTCGCGAACGGACATTCCGCCGGAGCTCGAGGCACTCTTCGAGCTCGAGTGACTAGACCCGCCCTCCGTGAGCTCGATTCGAGAGCCGAAATGGAGGATATGGGTGAGTTCAGAGCACGCCCTCGACGCGCGTTTGCCAGAATCTGATTGACCTTCCCATGGCGCCGGAGCGAGCGTTCGCTCCCATGCGGATCCCGGGCGAGCTCAAAGCACAACACCCCAGCCCCACGGTGGGGGTCGAGCCCACGGGCTCTCAGACAGCCGCCAAGCCCGCTTCCCAAGCACTGTCCGTCCCGCTCCTGCCGTCGCAATTCAAGAAAGGCGATGAGGCGAGGTTGTCCGGACGAAGCGGCTCCGGAGGCGGCGCCCAGGCCCTCGAAGCTTCCGTTCGTACCTGGACGGGACAGGCTTCGGTCGATCAACGCGCTTCCTCCTTCGCCCAAGTCTTGATGGGAGGAGTGCCACCGTCCTTCAAGGACGTAGCTGAATACTCGAGCTGGTCCGTCAAGGACAGCTTCAAGCTGAGCGGGCCGGAGCTCGAGACGTTTCGTGCTCAGGTCGGAGAGACCACTCAGCGGATCTCGAAGGCTCTCGACTTCGTGAATCGCTACGCCGGCACCCAGGCACCCGCGCCGGCTTCGTCCTCGAAGGTCGAGCAACAGGCCCACTCGTTCGCCCAAGGACTGCTCGGCGGAGTGCCGCCGAGCTTCACGGGCCTCGAGGACTACGCGGGCTGGGCGATTCGCGGCAGCTTTGGGCTCAAACCCAACACACCCGAGATCTCCCAATTCAAGGCGCAGCTGACCCAGATCCACGACCGACTCGTTTCAGCCAAGCAGCAGCTCGACTCGGAAGGCTGACCCTCTACTCACTCCCGACCCTCCGAGCCCCTCGCGAGGCTCAACGACAGGCACGAATCAAACCGGAGCACCGCGGCGCGTGGCTGCGCGCGTCCGCCGACCGGTCAGCTGCGGTCAGCTGCGGTCAGCTGCGGTCAGCTGCGGTCAGCTGCGAGTGAGCAAGTCCATCGCTTCGCGGTACAGCGGGTGCGTGCCGTCTTCGTCCGCGAGCAGAGACTCCGCGGTCGCGCGATCACGAGCGCGCGCGGCAAACCAAGCGTGGTACAGCCGAAGCTCCGAGGTGTCCCTCTTCGATCGAGCTCGTTTGACTTCGCCCATCGCCTTGTCCGCGGTGGTTTGGTCGTTGCTCAGGTGAAACTCGAGCACAACACGATGCGCGGCCAGGTCGGGCCGTTCCGGGTGCAACTTGCCGGCCCACTCGATCAGCACCGACGCCTCGCCGAGCTTCCGTGCGGCGATGGCGAGCGTAACGCGCTCCAGCTTTGGATCAGCCTCGAGCTCCCGGCGCCGCTTCAGCGCCTTCGCGTTGTCCTTCTTCGCCGCCAACGATCGGTACTCAGCACCCCGCACCGGATCCAAGAGCGCCGCGTGCGCCTCCGAAAGCAAGTCAGCCAAGGCCGTCGACCCCGGGTCGGAGCTCGAGCCGAGGGCCCCGGAGAGATATTTGAACGCTCGATCGACTTGCGCCGCCGTCGCCGCGGGCGTGAGGCGTAAGATCTCGAAGTACGACTTCGCGACGAAGTCGTTGAGCTTTGCCAAGACGAGAGCTCGCTCCTCAGCCGGATCGCCGCGCCTCTGGCCAGGCGAAGTCGAGCTGGACGAGCTCGAGACCGGACGAGTCGGCCCCCGAGTCGCAGCAGGGAGAGCCGCTTCGCTCGAGGCGCGCCCCGGCGAGGATGGACCACGTATGGGCTTGAGGCCTTCCAGTTCGCTGTCGCGATCTGCCATCCGCCGAATCTAGCCGGATTCGAGTCGACCGCCTAGACCTAGAGCGCGAGCAGCTCATTCGATCGCGCCCGAGTACCTCAACATCCAATACGCGATCAGCCAAGGCGTCCCGTACAGCACTTCCGTTCCAGCACCCCCGTCATTGGCTGAGTATGGGTTGCTGTTCCATTTCATCGTCCGGAGCTCATCGTAAGGAAACACTCGATCGAATTGCGCGCTGCCATGCCGGTCGGCGACGATCTTCTTTGCGTCCTTGCGATGACCGTTGTCGTAGCCCCACAGCCTCGAATCCAGCGAAAGCTCCTGAAGCGTTCTCACCGCGTCCTCGACCGGAATCTCTCCCGCAAACGCGGTCGCTACGGTGGCGATGTGCCATGGGTTCCGCTCCCCGAGCTCGGTCTCGAGCAGCTTACGCACCGAGTCGATCACGATCTCTCGCCGCTCCGGATTCGGCTCGTACCTCATCAGCGTGTAATACGAGAGCATCGCGAGCTCGTGATCGGAGTGATTCTCGAAGGCAGGGTCCATCACGGTCGCCGTCGACTCCTTGATCGGAATCATCTCGCCGTACCGCTCGGTGCTGAACAATCGATCATACTCATCGTAGTACTTCTGGTCCTGGGTGATGTGCCAGGCGGCGAGCAAGTGGCCGAGGATCTCCAGGGAGTTCAGCCAGCCTCCGCCCCCCCACGAGAAGACGCACTCCACCAGCGAGTGCTTCTCGGGACACCCATCCACGGTGTCTACGGCGATCGCCAACTTGCTCCAGACACCGTGCGTCGTGCGCGCTCCGTCGAGGTCGAGCAAATCGTACCCATTCTCGATGATATAATCCATGGCCGACCGAACCCTCGAGGCAATCTCCGCGCGCTCCTCGTCGGTCTTGGCGCAGAGGTCATAAAACACCGGAATCCCGAAGAAGTGGCCAGCATACTCGTCGGAGCTCGTGTCGTCCTTCCAGTAGTACTCGCGACCTTCGAACGTCTGAAGATGCCAGTTCGACTGAGTAGCCTTCCCACTGAAGACCGCGCCCTCGTCGTCTCGCACGAGCGACCGGGTGATGAACCCGCGTTTCTTGCCGGACGCTTCGAAGGTCAGGGCGGGAACGTCGAATTCCATCATCATCACGTCCATCGCACGCCGAGCCTTCTGGTAGTAGCGCTCGTCGTGTGTAATGGCGTATGCGAAGCACCAGGGCGCGATCTGCATCTCCGTCCACAACCCGTCGTTGTCGTTGTCGTCGGTCCTTGGCGTCGCTTCGAGCGCGTATGGGTCCGGATACGAGACCTCCTCGTCGAGGAACCCATCCATGCGCCAGTGCCGATCCAAGAGCGTCTCATAGTGCTCTGCCTTGGCCGCTAACGTCGTGGGCTGGAGCGAAATCTTGGTCAGGCCCTTGGCCGTCCCCACCCACCGGTCGCCCTGGTCGGAGAGTGCCACGGCCTGAACCCGTTCGTCCATGATCCAGCGCTGAGTATGATAGTGGTCGAGCTTGCCCGAGGGATCGATCGCGTTCGCGCCGATCGCGTGACCCGAGAGAATGGCACCGTTTCGCGCGCTCACCGCGAGCAAATCGGCGTTTGGCAGCCCACCTTTCTCGGCCCGCCACAAGCGGGGTGGGTTGGTGCGCACCGACAACCCGGAAGCAGAGGCCACGAGCAACGTCGCCTCGTCGAGCGCGAGGGCTCGAACGTCGTCGTCGAGGATCTCGTCGGGTGCCTGAATTCGTCGAGCCTGCCTGGTGCCAGGAGCGAACGCGACGACACCCGACAGAGTGGCTACGAACAACTCGGTGGGCGAGCCCGCGAGGTCTCGAACCGCGAGCCCACCGAGCTCTTGCACCGGACCGAACCCACCCGACTCGAGCTCGAAGACCGCGCTCGAGGTCGCCGCAAAGACATGGTCTGCCGCCGAGGCGACCGCCACGAGCCCAGCGCCCGTGGAGGTCGTGTGAGTCGAGACCGTGCCGTCGGCGAGCAGCCTGGCCACGCCCCCCGGCATCGCGACCAAAATCTCTCCCGGTGGTCCCAAAGCAAGGTCGACGACGGAACCCTCGACGCCTGCGACCGCCTCGAACGCTTCTCCCGTCTCAACCTCCCGATACAAACCACTCGGAGTGCCCACGTGAATGCGCCCAGCCGCGAACAAGAGCGCCCGAACGTCGAGGTCAGGCAGGCGATCGGTGGTGCGGAATCGCGTGACCGTCTCCATTTGAAACGGGGCGTCGAGGTGCTTCTGGACTCGACTCCGCTCTTCGAACACGCGCTTGGGGTCTGGGCCCGCGGGTGGCTCCGGGTCAGACGAACATCCAAGAATCATCGAGAGGCCGAGGCCGACGTAGAAACGACGCACAGACCTAGAAAATCGAAAGTCACCCTTTAGACAACAACAAACGCTCGAAGGTGATTCAGTCGATGACGACGGCTTCGCGGGACGCACGAATCAGGATCCCGTCCTCGACCAAATCATACTCGCGCAAGGGGTCCTGCGGAAATCTGCTCACCGCCATGGGCGCGCCGTCCGCCGGCACGAACAGCGCGGCCTCCCCACCGACTCGCCCGAGCTGCCGCTCGACGACGTCCAAATCCGACGAGGTGGGCGACAAGATCACGAGCGCCCCGGTCACCGCCGGATCGAGCCCTAGGTCAGTGACTTCGTCTACCACGTGGGCTTCGAACGGCTCCGCCCCGCCCATACCCAATACGCGGAGCCGGAACGCGATGTCTTCCGTACTCTCGAGCATGAGCGGTGCCAACCCGTCGGTACCCACCCTCGCCCTCATCGCCGAAATCTCACCCGCCAAAGACCTCGCGGTCCACTTCGGAACCACACCCAGGAAGAGACCGGAACCATTCCGCGAGTACGCCGCCACCGCGGCGTACGCCTGGATGGATGCACCCTTGGCCAACGGCCGACGCTCGTCGACCTCCTCGGTGTCCTCGATGTCGACCGACGCTGGGCGAAGCGGTGAGAATCGCGAAACCAGCGTGGGGTCACCTTCGAACTTGGGTTTGATCGCCGGTTCGCCGACCTCCACGTCCACTCGCACAGCGAGCGGATCCGCCTCACCCGAGCGTCGATAGGTCACCTTGACCAACCCCTCGCCCGACTGAGTATCGAAATAGAGTCTCTCTCCACCTGCGGCCACGAAACCCTGGTGAAATCCGACCGATCCGTCGGCGCCGCGAACGAGCACGGCGCCCTTCGGATCGGCGAAGGCGGCAGACTCTCCAGAAGCGACAGGGAGTCGAACCATCCGCTCCAAGTCCCGCGCCTCGACCGGCGGCTTGGTGACCAGGTTGAGCGGGTCGGCCAAGAACGAAGTCAAAACTCGGCCCGACTCGTTGAACAACGTCGCGTTGCCGAGCCAAACCGTAGCCTTTGGATCGAGCATCGGCGCCGTCGGGGGCGTTCGCCCCCCGGCCAGGTTCACGAGCAACCGCTCCGAGGCCGAAAGCGCGTTGGGATCTTCGTTGATCGAGATGCGCTTGAGCCGCTGCGCAAAGGCCGAGTGTGGTGACCCGTCGAAGGACGCCGCCAACCCACCGCCGACGATTCCTTTGAGTACCAACGAAGGGAGCTCGCCGCGCAGGAGCTCAGCGGGGGTCGTGGACAGCGGCCGCGTCGCGTCGCCGAGCTGCTGAAGGTGAGACTTCAAGAGCCCGAGCTGGCCTCGCTCCGACAACGCAGCGACGAGCTCCTTCTGAGCCGCTCGAATTCCGTCCGACGACGAGGTCGAAATGGCCTCGGAGAGTCGAGCCAAAGGCTCGAGCAGGTGTTTGGTCAGCGTGTGATTCGAAATCGTCTGATAGGCCGCCGCCGCGGACACCCCAGAACCTATCGCCGTCGGGGTCCGTTGCCGATCTGCCAGGCGCGGGTCGAACCGCGCCAGCGCTTCGTGCAGGGGCGCACGGAGGTCCGCGAGGTGACGATCGAACCGATTCAGCGCGTCGCGAAGCGGGGCCATCGAATTCTCGACCCCGACCTTGTCGACCTTCTTGGGCAGCGCTCCCTCGGCGCGCTGGAAATAGAGGGGCACGGACGCGTCAGCGATCACTGCGAGACTTCGGGCCAACGCTCGGCCAACCAGCGAGTCGGTATTCGCAGCGGCAGCCCGGAGGAGCGCGGCCTGCCCGAGAGTCTCTCGTGCGAGCGCCCTCAGCAATTCGGAAGCGGCCGCGGGGTCGGTCTGCGCGAGCACCCGCAGGTCCTTTCGCGGAGCCAGCAATTCGGAGCTCCGCATGGCCTCCGTTCTCGCCTCGGCAACCCGAACGATCTTCGGCTCCGAGCTTCGTGCCGCGTCGGTCTTCGGATCTAGACCCCGCCCGGGATCGGTTTTGGGTTCGGACCTCCGAGGTCCCTCCGGCTTCGACTCGAGCTTCCGAGCCGGATCGGTCTTCGGCTCGGTCGCGAATCCATCTTTGAGCTTGCTCGCCGAGTCACCGATTTCGGACCGCGCCTGATTCGAGCTGGCCGAGATCCCCGGTCGACCCGCTCTGGCGGACTCCCGCGGCGGATCGAGCTGAGTTGCATCCCGAGGCTTGGCCTGCCGCGCGTCTCTCGGCTGAGTCACCTCCCGCTCCGGCTTGGTCGGATGGGTGTCGGCGCGGGCGTCCGGCGTGAGTCCCTGACCCGCGCTCTCCACTTTGGGAACCTCGCGCGCCTGCTTTTCCTGCGCGTGTTGAACGCGGACGGTCCCGGGTGATTCGGCGGGGTCCTTCAAGTTCGAACGGTCCCCGGGCTTTTCGAGCGCAATCCGATCGGTGACGTCCTGCACGCGGGCAGGCTCCGCGGGACGGTCCTTGAGCGCGATCCGCTCGGTGTTGAGATCGCCGCGGATCTTGCCGTCCGGCGACGTCGCCGCCTTCTCGCCCACGACGTTCTTTTCGCCCGACTCGCGAGCGCGATCGGACCGATCGCTCGGCTTGGGCGCTTCCGCTCGGAGAAAGCGCTCACTCATGTCGCGAATTTCCGTGGGTGGTCCGTCGAACGAGCGACTGCCCGTCGCCGAATGACTCTCCAAGACCGTCGCGGATTGTTTGGTCGAGCGATCCTCCACCTCGGAGGCGAGCTTGTCGGCACGGGCTTCGGTGGCCCGAGCCACGCGTTCTAGGCGATCGGCGATCCCGCGGGCCAGGTCGGGCGTGGGAGCGCGAAGCGCCTCGGACTGAAGCTCGAGGCTCACCGCGAAGGCGTTGAGCACCCGCTCCTCGGAGGAACCTCGCGGAAGCTGGCTGGCCAAGTCTTTGACCCGCGCCGCCTCGGCCGACAACATCGAAGTCGCATCGGCGCCCTTGCCTCTGAGCAGAGTCTCGGTGGCACGACCCACGGAATGAAACGCGTCATCGAGGGACGCTGACTTCGGCGGCTCGACTCGCGTCTGGTCTCGGGCGCTGCGGCGGGCGGAGCTCGCTTCATCGATGGTCTTGTCGCGAACGGACGCGACGTCGAGTCGTTCGTCTTTTTGCTGAATCTTCTGCCGCACCCCGCGCTCGCGGGTCAGTCGATCGTCCTCGCGAATGAGTTTCTCTTCGTCGGCGATCTTACGCTTCTTCCGCTCCTCCTCGTTGCGCTTCTCCGCCTCGGCCATGGCCGCGGCCGCCGCGCCGCTGGTGACGGTCGTCGTGGCCCTCCCGACCGAGCCCTTCCGTTTGGAGACTTCCTCCGGCCCCTCGGTCCGCCGAACCTCGTTGGATTTTTCGAGGGTTTGGGCCCCATCGCTCTCGCCGACTCGCTGGCCCC
This sequence comes from uncultured Myxococcales bacterium, assembly GCA_964463485.1. GTDB lineage: Bacteria > Myxococcota > Kuafuiibacteriia > Kuafuiibacteriales > Kuafuiibacteriaceae > CAYXDO01. The sequence continues at coordinate 96,930 of CAYXDO010000011.1, forward strand.
CTCCGCTTTTTCCGACGCCCGCGCCCTCGCCAACGGGACGAGCTCCTCCCTCGGCAACTTCCTGCTGCCGACGCAGCCCGTGGGCGGGCGCGTGGGCGGGCGGCACGCCGCGTGGCACGCCTCAATATGACGGAAGAAGCCCGCAGAGCCAAGGGTCCGAGCCACAATGAGGCCGGAAAAACGCCCCTAACGGTCCTTCGGAAGCGCCGCCGTAACGCGAGCCAAGTCCCACCGGAGCCCTCGAGCGCTACTCGAGACCCACCACGACGGCGAACCCAGACACCGTGATCGGTCGGCACTCCCAACCCGGAACCCACCTCGCTCACCGAGCCTCTCAGCCCGACACGAAATCGCTCCCAAGAAGTGAGTGACTCAGACCCCCGAAACACGCCGCATGAGCTCACGCAAGGTCCCCAACGTCTCGGCCCTCCTAACTCACCGCGCGACGATCGTTTGGAGATCACGAGCCGGCTCGAGTCGGTTCGGCGCTGGAATCGAAGCGTCGATTCGACCTTCGAAACAGGCTCCCAACTCTCCGGTCTGTTGAGGCCGCGTCATGGACTTGGGACGTCGAGCCCCAGTGCCTCAGCGCACTTGACGATCTAGTAGGAAAGCGGTTATACCACAATCGTGAAGACCGCGGTTTCGATACCCGACGACGTCTTCCGCGAGGCTGAGCGGGCGGCCAAGACACTCAGAATTTCGCGGAGCGAGCTGTTCGCCCGTGCGCTTCGGGAGTTCCTCGAAGCTCGAAGCGGCGATGCGATCAAGGAGTCGTACGATCGAGCTTTTGGTTCGGAAACTGCCGACGACGCCGAGGCGCTGCTCCGAGAGGCCGCGCGGCGCCGGCTGCTCGATGTGGAGTGGTAGTGTTGCGCGGAGAAGTATGGTGGGCGGACTTGGGCGAGCCGCGCGGGACCGAGCCCGCATTCCGCCGACCGATCGTCGTAGTCCAGCACGATCGACTCACCGCCAGTACCCTATCGACGGTAATGGTCGTCCCACTGACATCGAACCTGGGGCGCGCGGACGCGAAGGGCAATGTCCTGCTTCGCCGAGAAGAGACCGGCCTGCCCAAGGATTCCGTGGCGCTTGCGTGTCAAGTCATCACGGCCGACAAGCTCTGGCTAGCAGAGCATGTAGGTTCGCTCAGCCCACGGGCGCAGCGAAAGCTCGACGAAGGTCTAACGCTGACGCTGGATTTGGCCTGAGTAAGCGTTCAGCCCGAAAAACGCCCCCTAACGGTCGTCCGGAAGCGCCGTCGCGATGCGAGCCAAGTCCCAGCGGAGCTCCTCGAGCGCTACTCGAGGCCCCACCACGACAGCGACCCAGACACCGTGATCGGTCGGCACTACCAACCCGGAACCCGCCTCGGTCACCGAGCCTCTCAGCTCGAAGTCGACGAGCTTCGCCCCGACACGAAATCGCTCCCAAGAAGTGAGTGACTCAGACCCGATTTTGGGCCCCGAAACACGCTGCATGAGCTCACGCAAGGCCCCCACCGCCTCGGCCTCGCCTCCTAACTCACCGGGCGACGATCGTTTGGAGATCGCGAGCCAGCTCGAGTCGGTTCGGTGTTGAAATCGAAGCGTCGATTCGACCTTCGAAACAGGCTCCCAACTCTCCGGTATCTTCACCAATGTCGTACCCACGGGTCGCTCCACGAGCTCATGAGCCTCGAACACGGCGCCCACACCCACGACCAACACCGAAAATGACAGCCACACCGCTCCCCACAGCCTCCACGGCGTCGAAGCGCCTGTCTCCAAGCGCCGTCGGATATCCAACAGGAGCCACGCGAACCCGAGCAACCCAACTGCGAGCAAGATCGAATCGGTCCCCGTCGCGCGCAGCAAGGGCTCCTCTCGCGGCCACAGCCCGGCAAGCCCGACATGCACACTCACAGACAAGACGATCGAGCCGACACCCAACCACACCCGCTCGAAGGCGCCGAGCGCCACGAGGGTCGCAGGCAACACCCAACTCAAATAGATGAATAAGGAGTCCTGGTCGATCGCCATGGACTGAGCTCGCGGTGCCACCAAGAGCGCGTACCTCAGAGGCACGAAGGGAAGCTCCACCCGAGTCTTGCTGAACGACGCCAGGCCAAAAGCCAACGCCAGCAGGACGACCACCGCGGTGGAAAACGCCCGCGGCCCGGAGACCCTCCGCACGATCCACCGGGCGATGACGAAAGCAAAGACGCTGAAGACCGCCCCCCGGAGGAGCAAATCATTCGGCGTCCAAGATCCCTCACGAAACGGAATCCTTCCCGTCGCCTCGACGATCGGAATCTCCGCATCGATGACCGCGAGGGTGGACGCGATGGAGTAGCCAGACGCCATGAAACGCTCGAAGGCGCTCGAAAACAGGGCGAGCAGCCCCCCAAGAGCGAACAGGCCCATCACGACGTGAGTCGGCAAAGGCAGCTTGGCGCCGAGCTTCTTCGACGCATAGACGAAGATCGCGTAAGGAATGCCGACGTCGAGAATCCCCCGAAACATATAAAGAAAAATCTCATCCATGACGCCCGGATCGTGAGACGCCGCGCGTGCGTGAATCGTCGCGATGACGAGGACCAACAACCCACCGATGATCGCGATCCGTCCTTCTGCAGGCCATCGGGGAGACGAGCTCTCCGCGATTCGAAGGCCGACCTGATGAAGCAACCACAAGAGCCAGGTCGAAAACGAAAAGAGAAGAAACGCGGAGTGAGTTGCGGAGCGCTGAAATCCAAAGAACTCGTGTAGATATTCGCTCACCAAGAAGATCGCCAGGATCGAGCCGGTGAGCAGGTGCCCGAGGCGTTCGGCGTCGAGGCGCTTGCTGGCGAGGAGCCACACCATCGCGAGCACGTCAAACGCGAACACCCACTTGAGCCAGTCCGCGGCGAGGCCGTAGAGCGGCTTGGACCAAATGATCGGGGTCGCCAACGCATGAAGCGAGCTGGCCGCCGAAGCTAGCCACGGCGGCCCGTTGAGGGCGGTAGCCATCACCAGAGAGCTCGACCAAGTCGCCAGGGCCGCCAGGATCGACAGACCGAGAAAGACCGAAGCATGGCGCCGTTCCGGCACGAGCGAGCGCCCAGCATCCACGACCGCCCGAGTCATTCGGAGCAACGCAAAGAGCACACCGACGCCGACGAAATACCAAGCCGGCCAGAGATAGCCGAGGAGCATTCCCAGCTGGCCGAGCAGATTTCCCGCCAACGTGGTCAGACTTCCGCGAGCCGCCGAGTTGACCAGGTGCGCAAAAGCCAGAACGCCGAAGAGTGCGACTTCTTGTTCGAGAGCCATCCGAAATGTGCCGCGACGCCCGATCAAGACCGCGAGGACTCCGAGCACGGGTCCAAGCCCGAACCCAAGGAAGAGCTTGTGGGTAGGTGCCACCGCACCGAGCGGAGTCATCACGCACAACGCGGGACCGATCAGCAGGCCCGAGACGACGCCATGAGTTAGCGACGCGAAAAGTCTCTCCGAGCCCTCGCGGAGCCGCGACTCACCGAGTGCGATCGCAAACAAGCCCGTGACGGGAGGTAGCACGTTGAGCAGCGACACCGGCGGACCGAAGCTCGCCCACACCAGACACGCCACTGAAAGGAGCTCCGTGGCCACGAGCACGAAACGATTCGAGCGAGCCGCACCGGCGAGCAGACCGCCCAAGGAGATCGCTATGGCCGCCATCCACAGGATCACCGAGAGAGCGGACACCGCCGCGACCGCGCCTGTCACACCCTGAAGCGCAGGCCACGAATATGTCATGAATATCGGCAGCGCCAGACACAGCAGCAACGAGATCGAAAAGACCGGCCGGAGCACCCCGACCGACTCTGCCGAGTATTTGGACCACTGTACGCGGTCCACCGAATAGTTGGTCCAAACGAACCGATCGACGACGGCGAAGATGGCGCGACCCCGCGAGTCTGCCCGCCACTTCTCCAGCCGCTCCCTCCATCGAGGTCTCGAAAGTCGGCGAGCGACGCATTCTACGCCTCGATCCCACACTGTCTCGAGGCCCGGGAACAACGTGGCGACGAAGTTCCCGAGCTTCCGGAGAGTCGAGATCGTGTCCGCCATCGTTCAGTCCAAAGCCATCGTTCAGTCCAAAGCCATCGTTCAGTCCAAAGCCATCGTTCAGTCCAAAGCCATCGTTCAGTCCAAAAACAGCGTACCGGGCGGCCTGCCTTTGCCCCAAACCTATTGGCAGCGGACGACCGCGGTCCCGGGCTCCCCATGGACATGGAAGGTGATGGAGAAAGCCATCCGCAAGGTGTCCCCGACCCAGGCCTCCGAGCGCCTGAGCAGACCACCCCGCGTCGGTGGGTCGATCGTGACCACACTCGACACCGGAATCATCGAGCTCGGATCGAACACGACGGTGTCGACTTCGTGGTCCGGCATACACCCAGCGCAAATGTAGATGTGGTGACCGCGGGCCCAGCTGAGTGCGACATTCTGCCCGAACCAGGTGAGCTCGGGCTCGACCTCGTCGATGTCGACCTCGGGAGCTCGAACCCAGATGGGTTGAGAATTCAGCTCGCCCGCGGAGCTGAGCGACGCCAAGCGAATGCCCGAGAAAGCGCCTGCATCGAACGTGGGCTTGCTCTCCACCCACGCCGCCAGGAATCCATCGACCGTGGGCAGCAACGCGTGCCTCGGTCGATCGAAACCAGCCCCTCGGCCCGCCACGAGTTCCCCGTCGGGGACGAGCACTCTCGGAGCGCCTGGTGTTCCGTCGATCGCGAGCGGAAGAAAGACGAAGTCGGAATCCCTCCGCAGGAGTACCGCCCAGCCGCTCGTCGTGGCGACGAGGGTCGCGCTCGGATCGTCGGTGCCGATACGAATCACGACCGGGTTGCCGGTCGGCGTGCCCGCGGCGGAGACTCGGCCAAAAGCCGTCGTGTAGCGCCCTGAATCGAAGTCGTAGTTTGAAAAAATCAACCCGATGCCACCATGACCGGCCGCGACCGCGACGCGAGAGAACTCCGTCGCACTCCAGCCGAGCTGAGTCGGACCCATCACTCCCGATGGCCCGTCGATGGCCACGCTCAATTGAGCGCTCTCCGCCCAAATCACGAAGAGCTGGTCACCCGCGACCGCCACCCCCGGCGCCGAGACGCTGACTCCTTCCGGAATCGCGCGAATCGTCTCCACCGCGCCGAGCGCTCCCGTGGCTTCGAGAGGACCAAAGACCAAGTTGGTGGGTGCGGGGTCGAACGGCGTGGGCGGGTTCGACTCGGTGCGAACCAGGATGGCCTCACCCCCTCGATTCACGACCGCATGACCGCCTTGGTACCAGCTCCTCGGGGCCTGGCTCGCCAACCCAGCCTCGACCGAGCAATTCACTCTCGGGTCGACCGCTCGATCGAGCAGCGGCGTGCCAGGAGCGATCCCGGAATCCGAAGGGCGTCCCGAGTCGTGTGGCCCAACGTCCCGCGACCCGTCCATGACTTCAGCATCGGTACGAGCGTCCGGTTGGGTCCCGCCGTCCACGTCGGCAGAGCTCGCATCGACCCCGCCATCCAGAGGAGTGGTGTCTTCAGCGCACGCGAACGCCACCGAAGCAAACAAGAACAGGAGTCTGCGGTTCGAGCTCATCTCGCAAACACCTCCGTCTCGGGCAGCAACTCGGCGCCAGCCGAGTCGACGATGCGGACCCTGTCGTGCTGCTCGGGAAAAAACTCAGTTTCCCACTCGATGGTGACATCGTCCGCGCGCGCAACGAAGGTATCGAGCCAGTTGTGGTGCGTGTTCGTATAGTCGAGTCGATCCCAGGCCTCGACATGCCACGAACGGGCGCCGAGAGTCGCATCGAAATAGACCGGCACGAAAATCGACGACTCCCCGACCCCGATGGCCGCCCAACGGCGAACGAACTCGATGGACACGCTCCCGTTGGCGCTCGAGAACCGGAGCTGCTCGTCACGCGCGGTCGGCCACAAATCCGACGGCTCACTCAGGCTCTCGCTGATCACCTGACCGCCCTCTCGCACGGTGAGGAAGTAATACGCCTCTGACCCCCTGCTGATCGTGACGTCGTGGCGACCCACCACGAACCGAAACGAGGGTCGCCCACTCACGAGGAGCTCGGTCGGGCTCGCGATCGTCTGACCTGTGGACGCCGCTTCCTCCGGAAAATGAACCAAGACGATGGCCTCGATCCGAAATCCGGGCGAAGCGGCGCGAGGGCAAGTCAAGACTTGGAACGTGTGGGCGTTGTAGTCCGACAGCGTAATCACATCTCCGCCCGCGCAGGTCAGCCCGTTCCGGAGCATCACCGAGTCGACCCGGATCCAATTCCGACCGGCAACGTAAGTCTCCCGATCGAGTGAGCCCGTTTGGAAGTCACGCCAGCCGAGCTCCACCTCGGGCGTCCCATCGAAGCCGTCGATCCCTCGCAGGTCGACCGTCTCCACCGCACGCTCGAACGGGACCGGCTCGCCCCGCACGAAAGGCTCGAACAGCGTCTCGAACCCGATCAGATCCGACGCGAAGTCGAAGTGCGAAGAGTCGTTCCAGTTGTGGTGCTCCGCCGCGTAAGTCATGCCCCAGAAGTCACGGACACTCACGACGGGCTCGAACGGATCGGGCCAGCGTACGTCGAGCCCGCGCAACACCACGGGCGCCGAGCCCGCAAAGGCAACGGTGGTCCGCGCGTACCGTGTCAAGATCACCCGTTCTCCTGCTCGCTCCGCGCTCAGCACGAACACCGCGTCGTCGAGCTGATCGGGTCCTTGGCAAGGCTCGAGGAGCGCCGCCTCGCCGATCGGAGCTCGGCGGATCGCAAACGTGTGCTCATAGTCCCACTGACCCACCCGCACCGGGCGAACATCCCCGGGCGATCGGTACACTCCCAATGATTCAACCAACACGCCGGCCGGGCCGAGATCGTGCTCGAGCTCCGCCGTCAGCGACGTCGCGCCACCCGCCTGCGGCGTGACTCGATAGGAGACCAACGCCGAGGAAATTCGGTCAAGAGCCCATTGCTGCGTGGAAAGCGGGCCTCTCTTTGCTACGACCTTCGTGAGGGTCGCCTGCGACAAATGCCCACTGCCGAGACTCAGTCGTGGCTCAGGAACGAGCGTGAGTCGGGCCTTGGCGTCGAGCTCGCCCGCGATGGGTCGACCCTCCTGCCAACGCGTGCAGAGCTCGAGTGGAGCGGTCCACTCGATCGCGATGCCCTCGAGCGTCGTCCCTCGCACGGACTCGTCACCCGAACCCACCAGAGGCGTGGCGTCGCGGAGCTCGTTGCCATCGAAGCCGCCGGACACCGCGTCAGGATTCGCGGCGTCCCGGATCGACCCGTCCATCGCGTCGGGCGTATCTGCATCCAGAAGAGCCGCGTCCGGATGAGCCGCGTCCGGATGAGCCGCATCCATGGCTCCCGCGTCGGGTTCGAAGCCGCTCGTGTCGCCGATGTCGCGCACGGACGCGTCGACTCGGGCGTCGGTCTGGTCCAAGCTGGATTCGCAGGCCGCAACGAAAAAGAGGGTAACGAAAGGAAGCGATCGCATGGGGCACCTCACTGACCTTCCGGATCGCGACTCACGTAGGGCCGCGCCTGCTTGAATACGATGTCGCCCGACGCCGTGTATTTGAGCTCCAAGTCGAGCCTCAGTGGGTCGAGCGCCGTGTACACGTTCTGGCCGAAATGATCCTGAATTTGGAACAGCAGCCGAGCCATTTCCAACCGTGCGGCCTCGGGCCAGATCGGAGTCATCGGCTCGAGGAGCGATGAGTAGGTTTGAAACTGAAAATCCCGGGCTTCTCCTCCGTTGCGCCTGAACGTGTAGAGCTCGGAGACCGCGCTCGGATCCTCGGGCCGCACCACGCTCACGTCACCTGCTTGCGAGTTGACTCGATAGAGCGGCAAGCCCGAATCGGGCGACAGCTCAGTCACCACGACGGCGCTCGCACGCTCGACTTGAAACGCCGGGTTCACTGCGATCCCCATGAAGGCTCGACGATGGTCGATGCCGTAGTACTCGCGCTCGTCGAAGGCGCGATCCGAGTATAGGCTCGCGAACACTTTACGAATGGCATCGGCGACAGGCTTCTCCTCGGTGAGATCGCTCTCGAGATCGGCGATGATGGCGGGAAGCCAGGACCGCTCCGGATGGGCAGTATACTCGGCGCGCCGCGTCGCGAGCTGGAGCTCCATGTCGAGGCGACTCTCCTCGGTCAGGCAAAGTGACGGGCCGACGGCATCGGCGTCGAAATCATCGGCCAAGCAGCCTGACCTCGAGTCATAAAGGCCCGCGCCGGTGAACACGTCGAGGTCCTCGACGTTGGTGGAGGATCGAAAGCGCAGCTTCGTGATTCTAACATTGGGGCCGAAGGTCGCCATCGCACGCGTGTCGACTGAAATCAGCAGCTCGTTTGGAAAGGGAGCGCGCCGAAGCCTCTTTCGGAGGGCGTCGAGCGCGGCTCGTTTCCAGGCCGCGTCCGTGGACAGCCGGGGGTCGGCCAGCATGGATTCGAGCTCGGGACCGACTGTGGCAGACTCCGCAAAGTCGCGATAAACCGAAAATGGAATGGCGAACCCATCGTTCACTTGGGGCGGGGCGAGAATTTTACGGAGCTCGGCGAGGTTCGCGGACTTCACCCCGTACGCAGTCTTGTCGACGTGCCCAAGCGAGCGAAAGTCGGCCAGCGCGGTCACAGTGAGGTCGGCGACCGGCGGAGGCACGGAAGGTCGATGAGTGTCCCAGAAGCGTCGTGCGTCTTCGAGAGTAGCCGGCTCCAAGACGAAATCATCCGAGGTGACTACGAGATGAACGAGGTGGTCGGTCAGGGTAGTGATCCACTCAGCCTCGTAGACGGAGGCGACTCTCGCGTTTGGGGTGCCTTTTTCGCGCAGCCGGAGGTTGACGTGTCCGAGAGCGTTTTGCGGGAGGGCGCTGAGTAGGCCGGCCACGATCGAAATGTCGTTCGGGGCGGACTCGACGACGACGATGTCCCTCGGCCCATAGTCGACGAGCGGCTGGCCCCGCGGGACGACGCGAAGCGTGCCGTACGACTCGCCACGCGAGTAAGGCTCGAACTCCAGGCTCCGAAGCTCCTCGGGGAACAAGCTCGCCACGCCGCGGGCCAGCAGCTCGGCCCTCGAGCGGCTGACGAGGGCCCGCTGATCAGGAGATTCAGGGACGTACACCAACAGCTCGGCGGCGAACGGTACACAGGTTCTGAGTTGATCGTGCGCAGCGGCCAGGTCGTTCACAGTGAGTCCGTTGGGCTCCGAGTAGACACTGAACGCGAGGACTCCGGGCCGATGAGTCACTGGATGGATCGCGCCGGATGAGGGTTCGACAGCCCCGCCGAAGAGAACGCGCGAGCCGGGCTTGAGCATGAGGCTCAAGTAAGTCTCATAGGCGAGTGCGACATGCTCCGGGAAGCTACGCAGGAACTGCAGGTGCCAGGGAAATCGAAGCATATCCTGGAAGTAGCAGGTCTCCGAGAGCGGCTCGAACGCGGGCCGCCCCGGGACGCGGGCCAGATACTTGACCCCAGGCGCGGCAGACGAGGTGAGCGACGCCAGATCTTCGGGCTCGTAAAGGACCGTAAGGTACGGGGGACGCTCCCGCGCGTCGCCGCCGCCCGCGTCCGCGCCTCCGTCAGACACGCCCGCGTCCAGGCCCACGTCTTCGGACGTCGAACCGTCCGCGCAAGCGGCGAGCAGGAGAACGAGCAACGCTCCGCGGGACATGGATAAGGTCTATGCAGTCGCTGGGCCAAGCGCAAGGACCGAGCGACCACCGGAACCAAAGCCCACCGCCTGTGGGTCCCCGGAGGCTAGGACTCAGAATTCCGTGGCCCGAGTAAACTGGCCTGTGACTCGCCCGTAACCAGCCCCTGAATCACTCCTTGGACCCTATCGAGCGCCCTCGGCAGCTCCTCGTCCGTACCCTCCCGAAACAGGCTCTCGGGCGACAAGGGCTCGCCAATTCGAATCCGAATCGTCGCAGGAATGTATGGAGCCATGACGAGGGGCGAGCCCAGCCATGCGTAAATCAGCGCGATCCGAACGGGCCAACTCACCGGAGTTGCGCAGAGTCCCAGCGCACCGACCAGTCCCAACAGACTCAACGCCCAACGCTTCGTGCCGAGAAGATACCGAGGTGCGAGCAACCCAACCGATAGGAGCTTGGAGCGAATCAACATCGGCGCCGTGAAGTGGCTTCCGCGGATCCCCATCGGCACGACGGGCACACCCGCCTTCCTCGCAATTTTCAGGAATCCGAGTCTGCCCCCGAAGTCGACGCGGTGGGCTTGCCAAATGGGCCTGAGGGTCTCGTGGTCCCCGCCCGGAAAGACCAAAATCGGAACGCCCGAAGTCAGCGTCCGATCGGCCGCCTCGTACGTCGATGGAATCGCCCCGAAGTGCCGCAGCAACACGTTGGTGGGCCAGAATCGAAACGAGGTCGGATGTGCAAAGCCGGCGATCCGCACGTGCGAGAGCCGAGTCGCAGCAAGCGAAGCAAACGTCAGTATTTCGGCGACGCCAAGCCCGGCCGAATGATTGGCGACCAGTAAGTACGGACCTTGTTCGGGTAGATTCTCGGCGCCCTCGAGAACAGGACGGTGGCACAGCCGAACGATGGGCCAGATGACGTGCCGCAAGAGCTGTTGGGCCTCTGGGCTCAGCCGTCCGACATCGCCCAGAGTCGCGCTCTTGGCCCGTTCATCGAGATCGACCATCGTCCGCCTTCGGCAGGAAGATCTCGGCGACCATACATCGAGCCGACCCGCCTCCGACTCGTTCGATCGTAGGAATGTCGAGCACGCAGAAGTCTCCGAAGCGCTCGAGCCGCTTCCGCGCGGACGGCGTGAACCCATCGAGCGCGGTGCGGCTGAGCACGATGGCCTGAGTCGATCTCCGACTCTCCACGCCGATGAGATTGCAGCAAAAGGACTCATTCATCGCGCGGCGGTCGACCTCGATGACTTCGCGGGTTCGGTGCAGTCGCTCGAGGACTCGCCCACGCTGGCTTCGGTCCTCGATCGCGTCTGAGCAAATCACCGCAAAACCTCGCCCGAGCCCCATGACCACGTTGGTATGGTAGACGAGCTCTGAAGCTCTCCCGAGCGCCTCGAATAACTCCACATCGCGATACCCGCGAAGCCGAGCGTAGGTGGAGACGAGCGCGGCGTCGGTGCGCGGCGAGAGCGCCGCGTAAACAGCGGACGACACCCGATCGAGCACCAAGCTGCCAGTGCCCTCGAGCGCCGCAGACGAGGTGTGTTGGTCGAGCCGAAGGACACCATCGATTCGAAAACCCGCGTGCGCAAGGGCCCGAATCGCCGCCGGAAGCTGCTCGGTCTCGCGGCGTCGGCTCGGATGTTTCATCGGAAAAACGGTAATGAGCCCGTCGGAATCGGTCGAAATCCAGTTGTTGGGAAAGACCGCGTCCGGCAGCGGCTCTGCGTGGCCGCGAACCTCGACGACCTCGACGCCCATCGCATCAAGGGCCGACCGCGCCGTATCGAACTCGGCGAGCGCTCGTTCGACCTCCGCGCGCTGCGAGGACATGTACGGATTGTCTTCGGCGGTCTCCGGATTGAACGCAAAGTGCTCCGGCGCCACCATGAGCACCGCCCGGGCAAGCTCGGGATTGGAAGCGTCGTTCATGATGATACGCTAGCACCCTCGAAGCCCTCGAGACCATGAACCTCGACGAACCCGCCTCCGTATCCGACGACTGGATCCTCGATGATTCGGCCCGACGCCTTCGGCGACGCCGCGTCGTGTTGAGAGCCCACGGCTGCAAGGTCGCGACCTGTTCGATGTGCCACCTGCCGAAGGAGTCGGTCGACCCATCGGTCGCCGTCACACCCGCGAACTGGCTTCATCAATTGGAAGAAGTCATCGACGTGCACCAGGACATCGATGTCCTGACTCTGTTTCACAACGGGAACTTCTTCAGCGAACGGGAGGTGCCGAGAGACACCCTCCGGCTCGTGCTCGGCCACCTCCGAGCTACGAAAATCCAACGGCTGGTCGTGGAGTCGCTGCCGGCGTTCATCACAGAGGAATCGCTCGGAAGAGTGCGACAATTTCTAGGTCCAAAGATCCTGCTCGAGGTCGCGGTAGGTCTGCAATGTCAGGATGATTTCCTGAGGAAGAAGCTCGTCCGATCGACCTGTACGCGAAAGAGCTTCCTCAGAGCCCTCGAGTTGACCAGACACGACGGCCGCTCCCGCCTCCAGGTCTTCGTCATGTTCGGCATCCCTTTCCTCACCACCGCGGAGGCCCTGGATGAGACTTTGCGGACCCTGGCTTGGCTCGAGAGTCTCGGAGTATCTGATCCGACGATCTGCCGGCTGAAGGTCGAGCCTGGCACGCTCGCCCATGAGCTCGCAAAGGCGGGCTTGTATCAGGCGCCCACAGACGACCACCTCGCGTCCTTGCTTGCCCACGCTCTCGAGCTGACGAACGATCGTTTTCATCCGCGCGTCGCGCGCTCGTTGATCGGAGACGGGTGGGCGGCCGACTTGGTCTCGCAATTCAACTCCCGAGAGTACGAGTCGCTCAGAGTTGCCTGCCGTCCTTTCCGCGAACGATGTGCCCCGGAGCCCTACGCACGTGCTGGTCTCGAAGCTCGAGTGACCGAGCACCTGGCGCGGGTGACGTCGATGCGCGAGGCCACCGAACGCTGAATCTCCATTCATCGTGCGTTTGCTGACGCCCGACCACGCGCGACCACGCCCGATCCTCCGCCGGTCGCCCTATGACGCTCGAGGGCGCGCGCGGCGTACTCATAGGAAGTGTCTCAGCTGCCGGAGCTCGCGGTCATCAACCCCCCGTTGCTATTGCGGGCTTCGCAGCTCGGACTGCTCATCGTCCTCGGGGCGACCGGGTGCTCTGGTGAGACCGAAGTCCTCCCAAAGACGCCGCCGCCGACCGCACGGCTGCTCGTCGACCCAAACGCAGGGACGACCGGACAGCCCTTCAGGTTAGATGCATCGCAGTCGACCAGCGGCGGAACCAGCGGCGGAACCAGCGGCGGAACCAGCGGCGAAACCGGGGCCCTCGAATATCGCTTCGATCCCCTGGGCAGCGGCCAGTGGTCCGCCTTTTCCTCCGAGGCCGCCAAAGTCGCGAAGTTCGACGTCCCCGGGACCTACTCCGCCAAGGTCGAAGTTCGAGACTCATCGGGAAGGTCGAGCCAGGCCAGCGCGGAGATCACAATACGACAAAACGTCCCTCCGACGATCTCACTCGTCGTCACGCCGAGCGAGGGTCCACCTCCGCTGTTCGTGACGGCCGACTTGACCGGCAGCGTGGACCCTGACGATCCGGCGATGCCCCTGAGTACGCGTCTCGATTTCGACGGTGACGGACAATTCGATCAGACCGGCACCTCCGACAACCGAATGGCATTCACGTACACGGCCGAGGGCGAATTCACCGTGCGGGCCGAGGTAGAAGACGAGGCGGGCGCCGTGGCGACGAGAGACTTGCGCGTGAAAGTTGGGTTCGTCGTCGACCTCGACGTCGACGCGAACCGAGACGGGCTCGTTACAGAAGAAGACGACGCCATCGAAGAGACCTTCTCGGCCGCAGGTGGCGCGGCGTTTCTGGCGAACCTAGACGATGACGATCTCGACGGCGTGCAGGACCTGCTCGATACCAAGAGCGACGTCAGCGATGAGTCCGACCTCGCCCGAGTCATCGTCCGGAAGATCCCCGACTTGCCCGCTGGCTCCACCGTAACTCTCTCGGCCGAGCCGCCGGGAGTCGCCCGACTATTCACCAAGACCAACGGCAGCTTCTCCGAGCGATACCGACCTAGCGCCACGTCCATCACGTTGTCCGCGAGCGAGCTCTCCGACGACCTCGAGCTCTATGTCGAAGGGACGAAGATCTGGAGCGCGACCTGGGACGGCAGGCTGAAGCTGACACTCACCCAACGCTCCGCATCGGGTAACGAAGAGTCCGACGTCGTCGAGCTCCGAGAGTCTCCGATCATTTTTCCCAACAACCTGCAAGCCGCCGAGCGGCTGTATGTCATGCCGATCAATGGAGACATCACCGAAAACTCGGCGGCGGTCTCCGTGATCCGAAGGGGGCTCCCGAGCGGAGTGGAGCTCTACGAGGTCGACTCGGACGTGTACGGGTGGGACCGGTGGGTTCAGGACAACATGCAGACGGGCTATCAAAGCCTGCCGACGGTCGGAGGGTCACGGACCGTCCCGACCTATCTCAACACGGTGCGTGGCTTCGGCCAAGGTGACCTTCGCGCGTTCGTGCCCGACGAGTTGCTCGGCCAGGACTTTGGGTATGTCGATCCAGGCGGGCAAGAATCGAGTCACAATTACGGAGGCAACATAGAAGTCACCGCGCCCTACGCGACGAGCTCGCAAACGTGGCCCTTGGGACGACTGCTCGTCGGTGGAGGAAGCGGCGGCACCATCAACGGCGCCAGCCACTCGGATACGGTCACACGACAGGAACGCGCGGTCTTGGATGGGCAGATCCAGGGCCCTGCGTTGGAGCTCTCGAGTGAGTGGCTCATGGTGGGTCACCTCGACGAGATCTTCATGTTGGTGCCCGCGCCGAACGCCACCGGGGAACGAAAGTGGAAGGTCGTCTTCGCTTCACCCGAGCTCGCGCTCAATCACCTGCGGGACCTCTCGATCAACGGGCAAGGGTCCGCCGTCGTATTTCAGGCCCTCGAGATCCCGCGCTACAACCGCTTCGGAGAGATCACCGGCTGGCAGAGCGCCCAAAGCTCCGTCGACGCGATGCTCCGAGATACGGAGATGGTCGAATACAACGAGCGAGTCCAGAGCCGAATCGACTCGATTCGGGAGAAGCTCGCCAACGAGATGAATCTCACCGCCGACGACGTCGTCGAAGTCCCGGTCTTGTACGAAATCGACGGTTACGACGGCGCGGCAGACCTTGCGGCCGCGAGAAATCCAGGCGTGCAGAACCTCGTGGTGGTCAATGACAGGCTCTTCGTTCCGAATCCGCAGGGCCCGATGCTCGACGGCTCGGACGGATGGCAGGGGCTGACTCGAGCTGCGCTCGAACCGCTGGGGCTCGACGTCTCCTTCGTCGATGTCTGGTACAGCTATCATATCCTCGTGGGTGAGATTCACTGTGGAACGGAGGTCCAACACGTCCCGTACACGACGGCGTGGTGGAGCGTGGAGGGCCGATGATGAGTCCGACGATCTTGCTACCCTTGGTGTTGGCCGCGGCGGGCGAGCCCCGCGACGAGCTTCGCAGGCTGATTTCGAGCGACTCGGGCTACGTTCAGCTGCGGGAGCAACTGACCTCCGAGGCGCGGAGCCAAGCGAAGTTCGGCAAAGCGCTCGATGAGCTCGCGGCGCGGGTCAACGAGGTTTCTTGGAAAGAAGCGGTTTTTGCCGAAGCCGTGCGACTGCATGTCACTCCGTCGAGATGGATCGACGAGGTCGCCCGACCCTCCGGACTCGTTCCGAGCATCTACCTGAAGAGCAGGATCCGAAAACCGATGCCGCTCGAGGCGCTCTCCAAAGTGGATGAGTCCAGAGCGGCGCTCCTATTCGAGCTCTGGTTCAAGGCCGAGCAACTCGGCACGTACTCGGTGGACGACGACTTTCCCGTAGCACTGCCGGCGTCCGAACGAATGAGATTGCGGGCCCTCGAACGGGACGCGCTCGGTCCGGCGCTGCTCCACGTGATCGCTCGGAGTCGGCACGCCGCCGCCCCGTATCTGATTCGCGAGGTGGCCACCAAAGACCAACGCGCCTCGATTCGGGAGGCGGCGCTCACTGCGCTCGGCGAAACTCAGCATCCTCTCGCCTTCGAGACTCTGAAGTCGGTTTCGATGGGATCGGACCGAGGGGCCCGGGCGGCGGCGATCGTGGGGCTCGCCGCGATGAGCCGGCCGGATGCGTTGGAGCTCCTGTTGGGATTCGCAATGAGACCGGCGTCCGACGGGACTCTCTTGGCGGTCCTGCGAGGCCTGTCGCGTTTTGCGGCTCGAGGCGAGCTCACCAACACTCACGCCGACGCCATCGTGGGCGTCATCCGACGCACGGCGAACGAGGCGGGAACTGATGACGCGCTGGTCGAGCTGTCGACTCAGCTCGCCAAGACTCGGCCAGAGGCCTGGGGCAAGCTCACGCCAGCGACCGAGGCCGAACGCACCCTCGTGTCGCGAGTCGCCACCCGTGTGGAGTGGTCCAAGCGTCGCGCTCGCTGACTCTCGCCGCCCCAGGGAGGCGATTCGACACCCCTTCGGCGCTCTTCCGAGTAGACTCCGGGCGTGCCGAGCTCCGTCGAGACCTGCCCCAAATGCGGGGCGCTGGTGGTGCCGCAGCTCGTTCGCTGCCGACAGTGCAACACGTACCTGCACGGAGTCGGCCTCGAAGCGAAGATCTTCGAGTTGATTCCGCTCGAGAGCGTCGCCCACAGCCCGGGTACCGCGCTGATCGGCTTCGGAATCATCGTCTACTACGTGTTCATGCTGGCCATGACGGTCCCGACCTCCCCTCACTCCCTCCTCGGCTTCTCGAGCTTCAGCCTCAGGCAGCTCGGCGCAACTCACGGGATGGCTCTGCTGCTCGGTGAGTATTGGCGCTTCTTCACCAGTGTCTTCGCGCATCACGACCTCGCCCATGTCGCATTCAACTTCTGGAGCCTAACCGCGGCCGGTCCCATCGTGGAGCACGTCTTCGACAAGAAGAAGATGGTGCTCATGTACCTCGTCTCCGGGGTGGCCTCGATGATCGTGAGCTTCGGCTGGTACGTGTTCGTGCTCGATCAAGTCACGTTCGTGTCCGCAGGTGCCTCTGGAGCCGTTTCGGGCATGATCGGAGCGGCGCTCTTCGGAGCTCGGAGGATGGGGCCACAGGGCGTGGAAATCGTCCGTGGGATGACTCGTTGGGCGATCTACATGGTGATTTGGGGGCTCATGATGCCGGCTATCAACAACGCCGCACACCTTGGTGGGTTCGCGGTCGGCGCAGCCATCGCCCACTTTTCTCCGCTGGGTTTGACCAAGTCGGTGAGCGCCAACCGGGGCCTCTCGGTACTCACGCTTGGTGTAATCGCTTCCTTCTTCGTCGCCGCAGCGCTGATGGTGATGCACTTGCGCGGATTTCCCGCCGCGCTTCGCGACGACCTCGAGCCGAGAGGTATCCTCGGTTTCAGATTTTATCAGGGCGCCGCGTGGGCCAACTCGGATCAGGTCGCCGTGTACGGTCAGTGCTCCCGCTCGCTCAGGACCGGTGACCGAACCGAGACCGGGCTACGAGCCTGCGAGCTCAATTTTCGCGTCAACCCATCCCGACCCTACTCGACCGCCCTGCTGGCGGAGATGCATCGGCTGCGAGGTGAGTCTGCGAAGGCCGCCGAGTTGCTCTCCGTGATGAGTCGCATGCCTGGAGTCGGCAGCGAGATTCGAACAACAGGAGAGACGAAAGGAGAGACGAAAGATCGAGCGGACGATCGAACGGAGACGAGCACCGCGGCGGAACGTGGGGAGTGATCGGGTGCAGCCGGGCCTGGATCTGAGTGCGCTGCGGGGGAGTTGGTCGCAAAAAGAATAGATAGAACGCGGACTTGAGGCGATCGATCGGTGTGCGACGCGTTGCCGTTCGGACT
>CAYXDO010000012.1:0-111188 GCA_964463485.1 uncultured Myxococcales bacterium
ACGCCAGCCCCGCCTTGTCGATCTTCTATGGTACCGGCTAGGCCGGGTTATGAGAACCAGGTTAGTCTGGTCGGAGAAGGAAGGCACGGCGAACCTCTTTCCAAATCTGCTCTTCGGTCCAGTCGGGGTGGGTCGCGCGGAGGGCGGCTGCTTTGAGCTCGCGGGCCGAGGTCCAGAGCCGCGAGGCGGCCTCGAGTTTTTCAGTCGGCGTCATCCGGCGAAAGATCTCCCGTCGGATCCGCTCGGCCTCTATGGCGGCGGCCCGAGGTGTCTCAGCTTCAGCGCTGCAAGTCTCGGGCTCGGTGGCTCTGCGCTGCGGCACATCTCGATTGTACACGCGCAAACGCCCGGGTTGGACATTTCGTCACGCCCGCGATGCTCGCGAACCGCGTTCGGCAAAACAACTCGCAAGTGCGGGGTCGTCTCTGTACCATCACGCCGATGTGGCGGAGCTCGTGCCTCGGAATCCTCATTCTCATCGTCGCTGAGCCCGCATTCGCCGAGCTTCCTTTCGATGGTGTCCGTCGGGCCGAGGAGGACGACATCGGGCTGTTCTTCCGGTTCGGCGGTTTGGCCACCCTCGATGCCTCGGGCAACACACGGCGCCTCTCCGACTTTCTGGTCCAGCACGTCGGCCTCCGCTTCGTGCTGAGCGACGACGAGGTGATGCCGGTGTTCTTCGGGACTGGCGCTCGCGTCATCGTGCCGGACTCGGCTCGCAACGAAACGATCGACGTGGGCCTCGAGGCCGGTTTGGGCTACGAGTATCACTTCCGTGTCTGGAATCGTATCTCGCCCTTCGTAGGTCTCACCGCCGGAATCGGAGCGCTCGCACCCTCCGACGAGGACGAAATCCTCCTCGGCATGGGTCTAGGACCGACGCTGGGAGTCGAGTATTATGTCGCAGACAAAGTGAGTCTCTCCGCGGAATACTCGCTGTCGTTCCAGTTGGACTTCTCGCCCGAGGCATTCACGGCCTTCGCAGTATCGACCCGCTCGGGAGGCGCGCTCGACTTATGCTTCTATTTCTGAGGAGCGCTCTCGCCGTCTCGATCGGCGCCTTGGCGGGCCTGGGTTGTGAAGGGCCCTCCCAATCCCACTACGGCATCGAGCCCGCGCTCGATTGGGGGCCGGGCGCAGACGCGCGCTACGGGCCACCGGCCTACGGCTTGGTTGGCGACTGGTTCCGCTGCGTGAACGCGAAGTGCTCCCGGTTGGCAGGAGCCGGAGCTCGCTTCGAACCCGGCGGATCGATCATTCGCCTAGCGATGAACGAGAGCGACAGCTACTGCGAACGGGCCGAGTTTGGTCAGTTTGCCGCCGACGGGCGTGGGGCATGGATCGTGACCGTGTCAGAGACATTCGTCGATTGCGACATATTCCCACCGAGCATTCAGATTGCGCGCTCGGGCTGGTGCTCTTATTCTCGGCCTACGGTCATCGAGCTCGAGTTGGATCCTGAGGGGGACGAATTCATCGTCCGAGAAAACGAGGACGGCGCCGGTCGAGGGCAGCGGCTCGAGCGATTCGCTCGCTACCGGCTGGTGACTCCGACTAGATCGACCGGAGCCTGCGATGGATGACTTCGAAATTCGCTCGCGGAATCACAAATCGTCACATGGCGTGAACAGCTTCGCGCCCAAGTACACGCCGAGCTCGTTGTAGATCACGCCCAAATTCTCCTGTACGGGGACGAGGGTGAGCGCCTTTTTCGCGTTGCCGATGATCCACTGGGCCTCCGATCGGCCGATGATCAAGCGGAGCTGCCCGGACGAGCTCGAGAAGATCTCGCCCTGGGAGTCCGAGACGATGTCTTTCATCTTCTGGCGTTTGAGTTGGCCGCGTTTGCCGAGGTACAACCGAAAGTCTTTCTCGAGCTCGGGTGTGCTCCCTCGATCTACGTAATAATAGACTCCTTTTTCATCGCGCGCGATCGCGTAGGGCTCCCGCACGTCCGGTCGCGCGTTGAAAGTCGCGGTCGCGAGAAACGCCTTCTTCTCCTCGGGGCTCATCCGAGTCAGCGGAATCTCACGCTCGCCGCAGGTGACTTTACACGCGCCTTTGTCATCGACCTCGGCTTGTCCATAGAACCGCAAGTCATAACCTCGGAAGTTCGAGTTTCGGTTTTTCGCGACTTGCCTTGGGTCGAGGAACCAACCCGAGCCGAGCCCTCTGAGCTCGGGGAGCCGGGTCATCGACTTTCCGTCTCCGTAGGACAGCCCACCCAGTCGCTCGTCGGTATCGGGGCCCATGGCCACGAAGTGTTTTTTGGCCGAGTCCGCGCAAATCTCCGTGCCGTCGAAGTTCATCCAGCCGCCGATCGTGGACTCACCCAGAGCCTGCGTTCGCAGCGCATTGCGGGCGAGCTCGTCGAGGTTCGTTTGCTTGAGGGCAGGGGACCAGAGCAGAGTATCACCTTCGATCCTGGCGCTCGCCGCTTCCGCGAAGCTGCATCTAAGCTTCTTGAGCGTCGGGGCGAGCTTGGACTTGACGGAGGCCGAGGCACAGACGAACTCCAGCCCCGACAGGCCAGACTCACAATAACCAGAGATGCTGTACTGCTTGATCACGTCGTCGGTGATCGAGGCCCAATCGATCTCGGCGGCGATCGCAAAGCCGCACTTCTCGCTGGTGTCGGCCGCTTCTTTGGAGAGCTCGGCGTTTCTCTCGGCCTCGTTTTTGGGTCGATCGAAGGTCGCGAGCTTGCTGAGTACGCCCTGGTCCCGCTGCTTTTCATGCAAGGTCAACAGGGGCACAGGGTCGAGGGTCTTCGAGGCCGCTTCGTCGAACTGGATCGCGATGGGTACGCGCCAGTCCTCTGGGTTGCGGAGCTTCCACTCCACCTGCCCCCCCGCACCCTCCCGCCACATCGTCGCCCAGTCCTCGCCGTCGAGCTGAGTGACCCAGCGGGCGCGACTGTCTTCGGTGATGAGTCGGTGCTCGAGCACCAGCCCGGTAGTCTCCCCTTTGACTCCATCGACTTTGATCAACGCGCGGTCTCCACCCCCGAGCTCGAGGAGCTCGATGCGGACACGTTCTGGCCCCGTGTACACCATCGTCGACTTGAGGGGCGGTAGGCCTAGGTCGGTCGTGTTGAGCGAAGCACAACCCGCGACCCACCCGAGCATCAAACACACACGCTTCATCGTTCCTCCAGCGTGGCTTGCCACGTCGCCGATGGCTTTTCGCCGTTCGGCAAGCGGCGCAGTACCACATCTTTTGCTCGGCGTTCAGTCCCGTCGAGCGCGCCGAGCGCGGGCGAAGGAGCCAGGAAGATCGATGAGCGCCGACTCGCACGTCTGGGTCCTCCGATGAGTCCTGGACGCTTGTCCGCTTCGACTTTCGACCGGTGCGTCCGTTGTCCGCCGCCTGTTCACGGCGTGTGATACCGTGTCCGCCGCGGAACGACGAAGTCGTGGACGAGCTTCAAGCAGGCACGGTTTTGCACGAGACCTACAGGCTCCTCGAGCCCCTCGGCGAAGGTGGCATGGGCACCGTGTGGCTCGCCGAGCACCTCCGGCTCCCCAAGCAGGTGGCGGTCAAAGTCCTGCGCCACCGCTCGGGGGGTGAGCTCTTGATGCGGTTCCGCCGCGAGGCGGAGATCGCCTCGCGCCTTGGCCATCCCAACATCGTCGAGGTCCTCGACTTCAACACCCTAAAAGGCGGTCAGCCCTACATCGTCATGGAGCGGCTGCGAGGCGAGAGCCTTCGCGACCGTATCCGACGGAGCGCGCTCGCCTACGAAGAGGTCATGGAGATCCTCGCCCAAATCAGCTCCGCGCTCGAGCAGGCTCATGCCGCCGGAGTCGTCCATCGTGATCTCAAGCCCGAAAACATCTTCCTCTGTGACTCACCCGACGGCCGCGTCGCGGCCAAAGTTCTGGATTTCGGGATTTCCAAGATCCTCGATGACGGCGCCTTCATCACTCAAGACGCCAGCATGATCGGGACTCCTGCGTACATGTCTCCGGAGCAAGCCTCGGGCCACAACTCGATCATCGACGCGCGTTCGGACCAATTCTCTCTCGGGACGATGGCGTACGAGATGCTCACCGGAAAGAGTCCCTTTCGCGGAAAGTCGATCCCGGAGGTCGTCCACAAGATCGTCTCCCTCGCACCGCCTCCAGCCGACCAACTCAGGCCCGAGGTCACTCAGCAGGTCGCCCAAGCGATCGAACGCGCGATGGAGAAGGATCGCGACGCTCGCTTTCCGAGTGTGGCGCACTTTGTCTCGGCGGTGACCGGTCGGCCGATCCCTCCTGCGCGGCCGAGCGTCCCTCTGTTCTCTCGTTCCTCCAAGGAGGTCCCTGCGGAGACCTCGAGGAGCTCGGAGCTTCCTGTCTGGACCGCTGAGGCCGAGGAGGAGGGCTCCGCGCCAACGTCGATCCGCAAGTCCAAAGACGCCTCGCCCGATGAGCGGAGCACCGCGCCCGACCCTACTCTCCAGCGAGGAACCCAACCCTCGGTCCGGCTCGCCGGCCAACCGAGCTCGACCTCGTCCAAGACACCGACCGACGCTCCGCTGCGGCCGTCGCAGGGTCTCACTCAGCCAAAGGACGCGTCGATGACTCCTGAATTGGGGACCGCGGTGAGCCCAGCCAGCTCGAAGCGAGCGCTCGCCCAAGTCGCACTCATCGCGTTCATCGCGGCGGGCGCCGGTTTTCTCTTTCGAGTGCTCCCCGACAAGACCACCGAGGTCGCAGACGGAGGCCTGATCGTGGCGGTGGCCGTGGCCGCTGACGCTGACGCTGACGCTGACGCTGACGCTGACGCTGACGCTGACGCTGACGCTGAGGCCGCCGAAGCAATCGTCATGACGGACGCGAGCGCTCTCGCTCTGCCCGACGCAGGACAGCCCAGCACGAACCTCGACGCATCCACGAAGGGCCCGTCCACGCTCGTTCTCGACACGCCCAGCAGAGCTCGACCGGAGCGCGACGAGCTCGTGGCGCTCTCGGATGAAGCTCGCGCGGACTTGAGCGCCGCGAAGGAGGCGCTCATTGAGAAGTCATGGGCGGAGGCCATTCGACTCGCTCGCAAGTCGATGTTCCCGACCAAGACCGACGAAGCTTTCAAGGTCCTCGTCTCGGCCTACTGCGGGCAGCGAGATCTCGGGAACGCCAAGGCCATGCTCCGGAGCATTGCTGGACGAAAGTCACGAGCAGCGGCGAAGAGGGCTTGTGAGTCTCTCGGGCTCGACTTGGGCGACTGACGCCGCTTCGGGTCGAGGGTCGCGTCGAAGAATGAGTGTCAGTGAACCCATCGCGTCGACTCGAATCGAGCTCAGCCCCTCGGTCTTGCGGCGTGATCGGCGAGGATGCAGGCCACCGAGGCGGTGACTCTCTTTCCCATGGGAATGTGCAAGAACTCATTTGGTCCGTGGGCGTTCGATCCTGGGCCGAGGACGCCAGTGATCACGAACTGCGCCTGTGGAAACTTGGCTCCGAGCATACCCATGAAGGGGATCGATCCGCCCTCTCCCATCGACACGCTGGGCTTTCCGTAACAACTCATCGACGCGTGCTCGATGGACGTCTCGAGCCAGGTTGCGAGTCTCGGCGCGTTCCAGCCGGCCCAGCCCGCGCCGTCGAAGCTGACTTTGGCGCCGTAAGGCGGATTGTTGGTGAGCGTTTGCCGAATCACTTGCGCGGCGCGCTCCGCGTCGGCCGTCGGCGGGACGCGAATGGCCAGCATGAGGGCGGTATGAGGGCGAGTCACGTTGCCCGCGTCGGCGAGCGCAGGGAGCCCTCCGGCTCCGGTCACCGCGAGCGCGGGCCGCCAGGTTCGGCCGAGCACGATGTCGACCGGGTCTTTGTGCATCGCGCTCACGCCCTCGTGTAATGGGTATTTCGACGCGAGGTCGGTTCCCAGCACCTCTGCGCAGACTTTGGCCTGCGCCAGTCGGTCGTCTGGAATGGCGACGTTCAGCTCGGGCAGCGGCATCGCGCCCGATTTCTCGTCTTCGATCCTCGAGAGCAGCTGTCGAATGACGCGGAAGCTCGACGCCACCACGCCGCCCGCGTCCCCGGAGTGCACGCCCTCTTTCAAGAGATCGACGCGCAGCGTACCCACCACGAGGCCTCTCAACGACGTCGTGCACCAGAGCTGCTCGTAGTTTCCGCAGCCCGAATCCAGGCAGACGATCAGCGTGGGTGTGCCGAGATCCTTCTCGACTACGTCGACGTAGTACGGCAGGTCGCCGCTGCCGCTCTCCTCGGTCGCCTCGATCAGCACGACCGCCCGCGCGTGAGGCACCCTCTGCTCGCGGAGCGCGCGGATCGCGGTGAGCGATGCGAACGCGGAATATCCGTCGTCGGCGCCCCCGCGACCGAACAGCTTGTCGCCCCGAATCACCGGCGTCCACGGGCCCAGGCCTTCGGCCCAGCCGACCATTTCGGGCTGCTTGTCCAAGTGGCCGTAGAGGAGCACCGTATCTTCGCGGTCCTTCGTGGTGGCCGGAATGTCGCACATGACCAACGGCGTGCGCCCTTCTGCCTCCAGGACTTTGACGGTCATGCCTTCGATGGGCTGCGAGCGGCACCAACCCGCGACCAAGTCTACCGCGCGCTTCATGTGGCCGTTCTCGCGCCAGGCCGGATCGAACGCCGGTGACTTGTTGGGGATGCGAATGTAATCGATCAACGCAGGGACGATGGAGTGGTCCCACGTGTCGCCCACGAATTCCAGGAGCTTCGAAGTGTCCATTCGCGGCTCTTACACCAAGCGGCTCGTCACTGGGAGTCCGTTGGCCCGGCGTCAGGCGAATCTTCGGTTTTTGGTGCCGACCCGGCGCCTTCCGCAGAGTCTCCAGGCAGTCGAGCCGCGGACTTCAACGCGGCCCAGTCGAGCGCGATGGGTTCGTACTTGGCCGGCCTCGACTGTTTCTCCGCCAGCGCACGCACTTCGTTCGCGCGCGCCGCGAGGTCCGGGTGAGTCGACAGCCACTCCGGGACGTCCGGAAGCTCCTTTTGCTTGTCTTTCATCTTCTCGAAGAACTTGGCGAGCCCCTCCGGATCGATCCCTGCTGCCACCAACATTCGCACGCCCTCCGCGTCGGCCTCGGCCTCCTGTTCTCGGCTGTAGCCAAGCGTCGCGAGCTGCGCGGCGATCGTGACGAGCACGCTCACGTCGCCCAAGATCAGCTGAATTCCGCCGAACACGCCGAGCGCCCGCGCAAGGCTGCGTACGCCGTGGCGCTTGGTCACGTGCGCCATCTCGTGGGCCAACACCCCGGCGATCTCTTCGGGCGTGTCGGCGAGCCGTATCAGCCCCGTATTCAGCGCCATCTGGCCACCAGGCAACGCGAACGCATTCACCGTCCCGTCTTCGACGACCGAAATTCGGAACTTCGCTTCGGGCAACGCCGCCTGAGGCCGAAGGCGTTCGATCATGGCTTTGGCCGCGGCTTGGGCCCCGTCGTTGTTCACCGTGGCCGCTCCCATCGACGCCCATCCGAGCGCGCCGATCTTCTCGTCCACCTCGAACGGGAGCGCCGCGACCGCGCCTTTGACCGCGATGTCGAACGCGGGCGGCGCCAGCAACACGAGCGCGCCGACCCCGACGAGCGCCCCGATCCACAGCTTGCGACTGTTCGCGCGAGCTTGCGACTGCAGTTTGCCCAGCCGCTTCAGCTCGTCCAAGAGCTCGTGCGCAGATCTAAGGGCCTCTAAGAAACCGTCTGCTTCGGAAAAAAACGTGAGGCTCCGGTCAGGCGTTCGGACGAACACCATCCGCCCGCTCGATCCACCGAGCTCGAGCGTCGCCCGCGACAAGGGCAAGTCAAAGGACTGGCCGCTCGAGAGCTCCGCCCGCAATCGCCCAGGCGAAAGCCGCAGGCGCGCACCTGCGCGACCGCCCTCGAGGCTCGAGTGGAAGACACCGCCTTCGAAGTCCACGCTCCTCCTCTAACCCAATCCGCGACGATCTTCTGCCCGATCCGTATGAACGAGACACACCTTGTGCCGCGGAAGCCTTGGGTGCAGGGTGCCGCGCATGGACGTGGAAATCAGGGACCGACCGTCCTTTGCACATATCACCGTCAAGCTCGCCCCGGGCGACACCTTGATCGCCGAGGCCGGCGCCATGGCCTCGATGTCAGCCTCCGTGCGCATGGTCGCCAAGCTCGCCGGAGGGATCTTCTCGGCCATTCTCCGCCGCGTGTTCGGCGGCGAGAGTATGTTCGTGAATGAGTTCACCCTCGGCCCAGGCAAGAGCGAAGGCGAGGTCGTCCTTACTCAGGCGACCCCCGGCGACATTCTGGAGGTCAAACTCCAGGACACGACTCTCTACGCCCAGCCCGGCGCGTTCATCGCGTGCGGCCCCGGCGTCAAGGTCGGGCTCAGCTTCGCCGGCCTGGCGAGCTTCATCGCCAGAGAAGGCTTGTTCAGGTTGAAGCTCTCCGGCTCGGGGCCCGTGTGGTTCGGCGCCTACGGCGGCATCATCGAACGCGAGGTGCAGTCCGAGTACATCGTCGACTCGAGCCATCTCGTGGCCTACGAACCCACCGTTTCACTCCAAATCGGCCTCGCCGGCGGACTGATCTCGAGCATTCTCTCCGGAGAAGGACTCGTGGCCCGCATCCGCGGCCCCGGCAAAGTCTACCTCCAATCCCGATCCGTTCAGGGCCTCATCTCCTGGACCAATCAATACCTCTGAGGTCGCCATGTTGATCGAAGTGCTCGCTCGGCCCGCCGCCGCCGTCGCTCGTCTCGAAATGGAAGCCGGCGAAACGTTGATCGCCGAAGTCGGATCCATGATCGCCATGTCGGCTGGCTTCCGGGTGGAAACGACGTCCCGCAGCCGCGGAGAAGGCGGCATCATGCGTGGCATCCGGAGAATGTTCTCCGGAGAGTCTTTCTTCTTGAATCACTTCACCGCGACCAGCGGCCGCCAGGAGCTTTATCTGGGCGCGACGCTCGCCGGTGATGTCAAACACCACCAACTCAGAGGCGGTACGCTCGTGGTCCAGGGCGGGAGCTGGATGGCCTCGGGCACTGGCATCGAAATCGATACCACCTTCCAAGGGCTCGGAGCCGGACTCTTCGGCGGCGAAGGGCTCTTCTGGGTCAAGTGCTCCGGGCAGGGCGACCTCCTCCTCGAGTCCTTCGGCGCGATTTACGAGGTTCAGGTCACCGATGAGTACATCGTCGACACCGGACACATCGTCGCTTACGAAGACACCCTTCGATTCGAGGTCACCAAGGCCGGCGAAAGCTGGATCGGTTCGTTCCTCGGCGGTGAAGGGCTCGCCTGTCGATTCAAAGGGCAGGGCAAGCTGTATTGCCAAAGCCACAACCCGAGCAGCTTCGGCAAGGCCATCGGCCCGAAGCTCCGACCCATCCGAAGGTGAGGACCTCATGACCTCGAACGCATTGGTCGCTACGACTCCGATGGGTCTCCAAAAAGGGGAGGCCCTGACTTTCTCGATTCAGCAACGGCCGGACTTTGCGATCGTCCAAGTCAAGCTCGAGGCGGGGCAGCAAGTCCTCTCCGAGCCGTCCGTGATGATGTCGATGGATCCCTCGATCGAGCTCAAGGCCGGCTTCAAGGGAGGCCTCGGCAAGACGCTCGGGAGAGCGCTCGGCGGTGAGTCCTTGATCGTGAGCACGTACACCGCGCGCGCGCCCGGTGAGGTCGTGTTTGCGGCCGGACCCATCGGCGACATCTCGCATTATCCGCTCCGCGGAAACACGATCTTGCTTCAGCGAGGGGCCTTCGTCGCGTGCTCGCCCGGTGTGCAGGTCACCGGATCGTGGCAAGGTGCGAAAGGCTTTTTCTCCGGTGAAGGGCTCGTGCTGCTGAAGGCGAGCGGTCAGGGTGATTTGTTCTTCAATTCTTTCGGAGCGATCCTGCAGATCGACGTGTCCGGTGAGTACTACGTAGACACGGGCTTCATCGTCGCTTTCGAAGACACGCTGAATTACTCGGTCACCGTGCTGCCCGGCATGAGCACCAAGGGCAAGGTGAAGAGCTTCTTTTTCGGCGGGGAAGGGTTGGTGACGAAATTCAGCGGGCAGGGCAAGGTGTGGGTTCAGACCCGGGCGGTCAACCCGTACCTGAATTGGCTCACGCCGTTCCGGCCGGTCCAAAAAAGCGGGAGCTGAGCCGAGTTGGCCGGCCTCAGGCCGAGCATCTTCGCGCGACCCACTCGACGTCTTCGACGACCCGGACGCCCTCGTCCGGCAGGCGACCCAGCAACTCTCCCGCAGTCAGGCCGAGCCCCGGGATCTCGCCGGAGTACAGCTCGGCGAGGGGTGAAAGAGCAAACCGCCTCGACGCGAGCTCGGGGTGTGGCATGACGAGGCGCGCTGATCGAAACGGAGCTCCTCCTACCAGAATGTCGAGATCGATCACCCTAGGGCCCCAGCGCTCCCGACGCTGTCGACCCAAGTCTGCCTCGATCTTCAGCACCCGATCCAGAAGCGCCTCGGGCCCGAGCTCGGTAAGGAGCTCTACCGCCGAGTTCAAGAACTCCGGCTGAGTTGGGCCGATCGGCGCCGTCCTATACAGTCGCGCAACTCGGGTCTGTCCCAACTCATCGAGTGAGCGAACGGCCCGCGCCATCGTGTGGGCCGGATCACCCAGATTCGCTCCAAGTCCGAGATAATAAGCCGTCAAAGCGGACCGTCCCAAATTGTCGCACTCTCGAAGTAGACCTGTAAGTACAGGGGCCTCCGTGGGCCTGGGTCCTGTGCTCTGTGTGGTCTCTTCGGTAGTCAAGGAATCTCCGGCGACTTATGATGTTCGGCTCAGCCACGACACGATGGCGTGCCGCTGCGTCGGCTTGAGCCGCACGCCCGGGCGGGCTTCCCGCAGGATTCGCTCCGCGCTATCTACGTCGGGGGCGAGCCCCCTCCGAATCAGAAGGGCTGCGGCGACCGCGGCGCTGCGGCCGTGGCCTTGCGCGCAGTGAAGGAGGATCGGCGTCTCCGTGTCCCGCAGCTCGCCGACGATTCGATCGAGCGCAGCGGCCGAAGGCGCAGTGGCGTCCAAGGTCGGAACGCAACGGTACCCTTTGCGCGCTCTCATGGCCGACGGCTCCGGAAGCTCGGCCGTCAAGTCGACGACCCACTCGATATCCGCCGGAAGCTCCGTCGGACTCAGCCGTCGACCCACCCAGATCCGCGGAGAGACTTCGTTCATCGCCGGTTCGCTCCCGAGCTTGGCGAGGCGCCAGATTGCCAGCGTGAAGAGGATGTAAGGTCCGAAAACGCCCCATGCCCAAAGGGCGTGTGTTCCGTCCTCCCGTTTTCCCAACAAGGCCGGGGTCCGAAGAGAGTATGCGATCGAGAGCGTTCCCGCGGAGACCGCGGGCCACAGCGCGAGCAGAAACGGGCCCCGGAGCTCCAAGGCCAGCCGCACGAGGCTGGCCGCGAGGATCACCAAGAAGACGGCTAGGCTGCGAGGAGTCATCGAACCTCGAAGAGAGTAACGGATCAGGGCTCGAAGCGGGAGAGGTTCGCCGGACCCGCGTGGCGAATGACCGCGTCCCAGGGAGGGAGGTCTTCGGCTTGTCGCCGAGGGGCACAGGAAGTAAGCGAGCCTGTGCCCTACGAGCCTCGTCCCGGCGACACACCCTTCGACCGTCTTGGCCGCGAACGCACGCTTCAGTTGGTGGCTCGGTTCTACGAGGTGATGGACCGAGACGAGCCAGCGCTCGCGCGCCTGCATCCCCTCGACGAAGATGGGCGAGTTGCGGTTGCGAATAGGGAGCGGTTCGGGATGTTCCTCGTCGGGTGGCTCGGCGGCCCGCAAGAGTACGTGGCCCAACACGGTCACCCTCGCCTTCGAATGCGACACTCGCAGGTGAAGGTCGATGTCGCGATGCGAGATGCTTGGGTCCGCTGCATAAGGAGAGCCATGGACGACCTCGGAATCGAGCCGGAGCTGCGGGTTTGGCTCGACGGCCGCTTTGCCGACGTAGCCGACTTCTTGCGGAACGCCCCCGGCTGAAGCCGCTCGGTCCGGCAGCTCGTCACAAGGCGATCCGCGGTCGATAGACGGAAGTCGTCGATCCAGCGGCCGGACTCCGATCACGAACCAACTCATCTTTCACGATTGGGCGACCGAGGGCGGGCCCTCAGGCTGTCGAAATTACGGCCGCCGCGGAGCCCGATTTCGCGCGCCAACCTCGCGCGGAGCGGTGCAACGAACGCCCGCCTCGAACGTCCAACGCGGGTGTGCACACGAGAAAGCTATCCTCACCTACGCGGAAGCACGCTAGGATCCTGCCGATGAGAATGATGTCTCTCGCTCTCCTGGTCGTGTTCTGGGCTCGGGCGGGTCTGGCCGCGCCCCCTGGTGACAAGCCGGTCGGGCCTACACCCGGGGCTGCGACCCCCTCCAAAGCCAAGTGGCTGGGAGCCAAACCTCACTTGCGAGTCCAGGGTCGCATCGCGGGCGAGGATTTGGACTACGACCTGGACGCATCCAACATCGGTCGGTTTTGGTGCGAGCGAGAGTATCTGGTCCAGAGGAACGAGAAGGGCGAGCTCGATTACAAAAAGGGTCGGTTGCACGAGCTCAAAATTCAGGCCGTGGTCGACCGAACTCACGAACACTTTCGCGTCGAGCTCGAGCTCAAACGCCACGATTTTCAGCACGACAAGCCAGGTACGAAGATCAGCGTCATTCCTCGCTTCGACGACGCGGAGCCCAAGAAGAACGAGATGTGGCTCGAGTGGGAATGGCACGCGGCCGACGCGATGACCAAAGGCACCTGGGAGAACTTCGAGAGCCCAGCGAAAGTAGGCACGTTCGTGATGGGAACGTTCACCGGCAAGCCGGGGCCCGATGGGTTGGTCATTCCCGAAAAAGAGGGCATCGTCGGCGGCGCGTTCGACGCTACCTTCGGGCCCGACGAGCACCTGACCGTTTCCTTCACCGTCAAATGCCGAGTCAACCGCGTCGCGCCAGCCTATCTTTGAGCCGTCGCGCCGATCTCTCGCTTCTCTTCGGTCCGCGTGCTTTGATCCTCCGCGTGCGCCCGACGCTGCTGATCCCGATGCTCCTTGCGTGCTCCACCGAGAACGGTTCGACCGACTCGGGCCCTCATGACTCCGGCGCCTTTGACTCCGGTGATGCTGGCGGCGACATGGGATCCGACTCCCGCGTGGACGGGGGATTTCGAGACGCTACCGCCGACGCCGGACTCGACGCTGGACTCGACGCTGGACTTGACGCCGGGTCGAGCGATGCGGGTGCGGCGTCCATTTTTGGATTCACCCTTCGGCAACCCATCACCCGCGAGCTCCCGTGCGCCGGTATGTTTTGCCCCGGACCAACGATCTCTGCCGAAGACGTCGACTACGTGTGCGATCTTCGATGGAGCAACACGAGCCTCTACGTTTACGTGCAGAGCCACGGGACGTCGTGGCTCGATTTCATGGGGTTCAACTACGAGGTCGACGGAGCTTGGGTCTCGGACGGCGTCGACGTCTCACCCACGACGGCGACGTATGCGTGGGGCGGAAATCACCACAACGACTCACTCACCGTGGACGTCCCCGGATTTCAGGTCCGATATGATCACTCGTCGTTCGGGTTCGGGTTCCGACAGTGTCAACCCATGGACTGCCTGGTCGTTTTCGAAGAGGGGACCCTCACCGAGCTCGCCGACGGCTGCGGCCGCGACCGCTCCGTACCTGCCATTTGCAAACGGGTCCAAGCCGACGGAACGATCGAGGCCTTCGACGACACCTTCATGCGATGCCTCGGAGACGAATGACAGGGCTGTCACGTTTCCGCCCGAAGGGCCTCCCAGGGAACGGACTGCCGATCCGGTTGCTTGCCGCGGCGGCCGTCATCTCGGCGTGTGAGTCGGCGAAGCAAGACGACGCTGGTGTGCTCGATGGAGGCGTCGACGCCAGAGACGCTGAGCAGAGCGATGCCGACCTGCCGGATGTTTCCGGTCCGGACGCCGGACCGTGGTTCATGACCACACTCACCTCTTCCGGCGCCCTCGCGGGTCTCGCGGGTCCTACCGGCGACGTGAAGTACCTTTCGCCCGTCGCTGGAGTGACTCCCCGGCCGCCGATCACCGAGCCTTGTTACTTCCAAAACATGAACGTGTTCGACTACCACTTGCGATTTTTGCGGAGCTTTACGGAACTTTCCACACTCACGGCGACGGACTATCGAGACCTCGTGCTCCGGAGGCCCACTCGCATTTGGTGGGGTGGTGGCGTCAAACACTACCCAGCCACACCCCACCCGTCTGCGGGCCAGGGGGTCACCGTTTGGACGGTCTACCACGAAGTGGCTGGCGCAGATCGTTTGAGCTCGGACGATCTCGTCGCCGTCCATTCGATCCTGTCTGAATGCGTCGGATTCTCGCCAGACAGACTGGCATTTCTCCCAACTGATCCCTTTCAGACGACCTTCGCGCGGCAAGAGCGCGCGGCGCTCCTTGGACGAGGTATTGCCGTGATCTTCGCTGAAGAGCTTCGTTGATCGAGGAGCGACGGCTGGACTTCGGCCGAACGGACGAGTCGGGATGGGCGACTCAGACCTTCTCGAAGAAGGTCTCGCCTCGCTCGGCCATGTCTCTGAGGAGACGCGGGCACGTGAACCGTGGGCCGGCGGACGTGGTGAGGGCATCGAGCTTGGCCACGACGTTTTTGATACCCATTCGATCCATCAGCGACAGCGGCCCGCCGGTGTTGGGCGCAAAGCCGATCCCGAAGATCGCCCCGACCTCTGCGTCGCGCGGGTTGCGAATCACTTTGGACTCGACGCACCGAGCGGTCTCGGCGCACTGCGCGAGCAGCAATCGCTCCTGGATACTCTCGACGGAGAGCTCGGTCCGCTTACCGACGAAGTCTTTGAGGCCCGGCCAGAGCCGAGCACGTTTGCCGTTTTCGTACTCGTAAAAGCCAGCCCCGTGGGTGCGTCCGAGCCGGCCGGCGTCGACCATTTTCACGATCAAGTCCACGCCAGGCTCTCGATCTTTAGGCTCTCCGACATACTCTCTGGATTGCTCGAGGGCATGGCGCCCAAGGCTCAGCGAGACCTCGTCGAAGACCTGCAGAGGCGGGACGACCATACCCGTGGAGCGAGCGGCCCACTCGACGAGCACTGGGTCCACGCCTTCCGCGACCAGACAAGCTCCTTCGATGATGTAGGCGGAGAAGGTCCTCGAGGTGAAGAACCCATACCCATCATTCACGACGATCGGGAGCTTCTTGAGCGAACGCGCAAATGCGAGGCACCGAGCCAAGGTCTCGTCGCTCGTGCGCTCCCCGAGCACGATCTCGAGCAGCTCCATCTTCTCGACCGGCGAGAAGAAATGGAGGCCGATGAACTGCTCGTGGTTCTTCGCCGCCTTCGC
Source organism: uncultured Myxococcales bacterium (assembly GCA_964463485.1). GTDB lineage: Bacteria > Myxococcota > Kuafuiibacteriia > Kuafuiibacteriales > Kuafuiibacteriaceae > CAYXDO01. The sequence goes on from CAYXDO010000012.1 coordinate 15,329, forward strand.
CAAGTCCGAGATCGGAATGGCCGACGTGTTGGAAGCCCAGATTCCGTAGGGCGCCAGCGTCGGCTCGAGCTCCGCGGTCACCGCGCTCTTGAGCGACAGCTTTTCGAACACCGCCTCGATCACCAAATCGGCCCCCGCGACGTGGGCGCTCTCCATCGTGGGCACGATCCGCGCGAGGAGATGAGCGCGCTCGTCTTCGGACAGGTGCCTGAGCCTCCTCGCCTCCTCGCGGACGTGATTCATGCCCTTCTCGAGCGCGTCCATCGAGATGTCCTTCAAGACGACATGGTACCCAGCCTTGGCGCAGATGAACGCGAGCCCCGCGCCCATCATGCCGGCGCCGAGCACGGCGACCTTCATGATGCGGGCGTCGGTGGTGCTCGGGAGTCCGACGTGTTTTTCGGCGGCCTGACGATGAAACCAAATCGTTCGGATCATGTCCTTGGCTTGATCGCTGGTGGCCAAATGCGCGAAGTGGCGTGCTTCCACTTCGAGCGCGCGCTCGAAGGTGAGGTGGGCGCCCTCGTGCACCGCGGAGATCGCGATCTCGGGTGCCGGATACACGCCCGCGGTCTTCTGCCGCAACATCCCCGCCGCCGCCAGGAGAATGCTGCGAGCGTCCTCGGTCTGGGGCTGGACGCCTGGGTAAGTGAATCCGGGTCGGTCCCACGGCTGTCGAGCGGCCGGGTTGGCCAAAACCCATGCCCGTGCTCGCGCGACGACTTCTTCCTTGGTCTCGGCCAGCTCATCGACCAAGCCTATTTCTTTGGCTTCGGCCGCCCGCACGATCTTTCCCTGGGCAATGACCTCGAGCGCTTTCTGGATGCCGACCATTCGCGGCAGCCGCTGAGTTCCGCCCGCGCCCGGCATCACGCCGAGACTCACTTCCGGAAGCCCGATCTGAACGCGCGCGTCGGCGAGCGCGACGCGATGGTGGCAGGCGAGCGCGAGCTCGTACCCACCCCCGAGCGCCGAGCCGACGAGCGCCGCCGCCACCGGCTTTCCACAGGTTTCCAGCGTGCGAAAGAGCGCACCCAGGAGCTTCACGCGCGACATCATCGCCTCTGGGTCGCGCTCGCGATACAGGCGCTCGATGTCCGCGCCCACGCAGAAATCCTTGTGAGCGGAGGTGATCACCATCCCCTTGGTCTCGGGATGGGCCAGCGCCCAACTCACCGCGGCCTCGAGCCCGTTGCCGAATACGTCGTCGATCTTGTTGGCGCGACCTTCCATGGCCAGCGTCAGGGTCGCGACCCCATCTGCATCCAGCTCGGCCAACACCGCGGCGTTTTTGTGCGTCCTTTGGGTCATACTCACACCCTCTCCACGATCGTCGCGATCCCCATTCCGCCCCCGATGCACAAAGTCACGAGCCCCGTACCGAGGCTTCGATCTTCGAGCTCGTCGATCACCGTACCGAGCAGCATGGCGCCGGTGGCGCCGAGCGGATGGCCGAGCGCGATCGCACCGCCGTTCACGTTGAGCTTCTCGTGGGGTACTCCGAAATGTCGCATGTACCAGATCGGAACGGCCGCAAACGCCTCGTTCACCTCGAACAGGTCGATGTCGTCGACGGTCATCTTGGCTTTTTCGAGCGCGCGTCGAGTCGCTGGAATCGGACCCTCCAGCATGATGATGGGCTCGTCTCCGCACAACGCGACGGATCTGATCTTCGCCCGCGGCTTCAGGCCGAGCGCCGCGCCCGTTTCTTTGGACGCGACGATCACCGCGGAGGCTCCGTCGACGATGCCTGACGAGTTTCCGGCGGTGTGAACGTGGTTGATTTTCTCGACGCTCGGATATCGTGCCTTCGTCAAGGCATCGAGCCCGAAGACCGTTCCCATGGTTTCGAACGACGCTGGCAAGCCGGCGAGCCGCTCGAGGGTCGTGTCGGGACGCGGGTACTCGTCCTGGGCGAGCATGACGAGCCCATTTTGATCGAGGACCGGCACGAGGCTGCGACGGAAAGCCTTGCGTTCGATGGCTCGAGCGGCGCGTTTCTGGCTCTCGAGAGCGAAGAGGTCGACGTCGCTCCGCGAGATCCCGCGGAGCGTCGCGAGCAAGTCGGCAGAAATGCCCTGGGGCACGGAGCCGACGTGCCATTGGGTGGTCGGGTCGAACATCATTCCGCCGTCCGAACCCATCTTGGCGCGAGACATCGACTCGACGCCTCCTGCGACGACCAACTCGTGATAGCCCGAAGCCACCATGGCGGCCGCGTGATTGACGGCCTCGAGGCCCGACCCGCAGAAGCGATTCACCGTGACGCCCGGAGCGTCGAAGTCGTAGCCGGCTTCGAGCGCGGCAAAGCGCGCGATGCAGGTCCCTTGTTCTCCTGCCTGAGTGACGCAGCCGATGACGACGTCGTCGATTTTTCGAGTGTCGAGATGGTTTCGATCCCTTACTGCACGAAGCGCTTGCGCGAGCAACTCCACGGGTCGCACCGTGTAGAGCGCGCCGGTGTCCTTGCCGCGGCCTCGAGGGGTTCGAATGCTGTCGAAGATGTACGCTTCGGGCACGATTGCTCCTTTTCCGCCTCACAGAGGAGGCTCGTCTGTCTCTCTCCGATTTGCCGAAAACGGGTCAAGTCTTCTGACGCGCTGGGCCAACGTCGATGAGGGTCCGAGTGAGGTCGACCAAGCGCTGGCCTTGTTGCTCCCAACTCAGGGGCAACGCAGACTCACGAATGACATCGGGAGTGAAGGTGCCCAGCCGTCCGATGACGTCCTCGATGGCTTCCGCGAGTCCTTTCGAATCGCCGCTCGGCACGATCACACCGTTCTCCGGCCGGATCACCTCACGCGCCGCCCCGACGTCGGTCGTGATCACGGGTCGACCAGACAACATCGCTTCCACCCACACACATGCGAGACCCTCGGACTTCGAAGGGAGCACGAGGCACGCAGCCTCTGCATAGTGCCGTGGCATGTCGGCGAGCGGGACCTCCCCGGTGAGCTCTATCTGCGCCGCGACACCCAGCTCCTCGGCCCTTCGACGAAGGTCGAGCTCGGGGCTCGGAGGCCCGACGAAACGGGCGATCACGTCTTTTCTGCTCGATTTTGAAAGGGCTTCGAGCAGCAGGTCGGCGCCTTTGGCCGTACTCACTCGACCGACGAACAGAAGCAGCGGACGGGCTCCCCAAGGCGTGGCGGTGAATCGATCGGCACGGGCGGTGAACGGGATGACTTCGGCGCTTCGACCGAGTCTCTCGACGCTCCCGGCGAGCTCCCGAGAGACTGCGACAATTCGAGTCGCCGTCCGCAAGGAATAGAGAGTCCTTCGGTCGCGACTCGTCCCTCGACCGAGCGCAGCTTCCCGAACCTCGGTCCCGTGCGCGACCGCGATCGACTTGGCCCGAAGGACCTTCCCGAGCCAAGCGGCGGCGAACCCGCCCTCGTCTAGAAAGGAGCCATGGATGAGATCGACCCGCCGTTTTGCGAGCGGGATCGCGAGCGCCGCCGTAGCCGCTTCGATCGAAGTCCTGGGAATCGGCGGGAAGGGCACGAGCGTCGGCGTCGGAGTGAGTCGTAGGAGGGCGTCCTCGAGCCCGCTCGGCCAAGCCGCACGCCCCTTCTGCTGGCGAGAAAAGGAGGAGAGTTTTCGAAAAATCGGCATCGGAACCGGCACGAGCACCTCGAAGTCGCAGTCATCGGCCTCTGCCACGACCCTCGCGGCTTCCCACGCGAACTCGGATACCGGTCGCGAGATCGAGGGTCGCGAAAACACGATGTGCACGACCCGAGGGCGGCGTCTTCGCCAAGCACGGGCCACGGCCCCGGAACAGTACAACACCGCGCTCCGACTTCAAGCCTCGCGTGGCCCTTGCCTCACTCGTCCATTCGAACAACCCTCGGCCCATGCGGGTGCTGCTCGTCAGTCAAGTCGAGCTCGACGCGGACTCAGGGAGCGCTCGACACGTCCTCGCGCTCGCGTCGGCCCTGGCTCCGCGGTGCGACCTCACCTTGATCGCGCCGGGCGAAGCGACGACCCACGGCCTTCGCCGCGTCGTTCCTCCGTTTGGATTTCGGCCCGGGGCACGCCTCGAGCTCGCGCTCGCCGCGGCGGTCGTCCGCGAAATTCGTCGGGCTCGCCCGGAGGTCGCGTACCTTCGGCTCTCGGCCTCGAGCTCCGCCGTCGCCGCGGTCTTTCGCGCCCTCGCGGTGCCCTACTTCGTGGAGCTCAACGGCCCAGTGCTCGACCAACTCACTCTTCGCGGCAGGCCCCCGTGGCTGGTGCGAATCGCGGAGCGATCCTTGAGCACCGTCGTCCGCGGAGCGCGGGCGGTCGTCGTGGCTTCTCCCGCGCTCGAACGACACGCACGCAGTTCTCTTCTCGCCGATCGGGTTCACGTGATCGAAAACGGCGTCGACCTCGAGACCGTGAGACCCGGCGATCGTGCGCTCGCTCGAGCTCATTTCGGCGTCTCTCCTTCGCTTCCCTGGGTGGGTTTGGTCGCGACACTCACTCCGGAGCTTCGCCTGGATCTGCTGTCGGACGCTTTCCGTCGACTCGGCACGCCCTCGGTGGGTTTGTTGATCGTCGGTTCGGGGCAGCAGCGGTCGTTCGTCGACCGATGGGTCGCAGAATCGAGCGCGGCGCGAAGAGTCTTGGCTCTCGGCGCGAGATCCCACGCAGAGGCGGTGCTGGCGATGCAAGCATCCGACGTCTGTGTGAACCCACACGACAGCGATCTTGCCTTGAAAGGCCTCGAGTACGCCGCCGTCGGGCGTCGCCAAGCGTGTTTTCGGGTCGACGGGATCGAGCGGCTCCTCGGGCTCTACTCCGATCCAGAGGCTGTGGTCGTCGCACGAAGCGCGACCAGCGAGGCTCTGGCAGAGGCTTTGGATCGAGTTCTTGGTGCGCAGCGGGAGCGCGGAGACCTCGAGGAGGCTGAGCTGTTTCGCGCGCGGCGGGCCTTGGGATGGGAAACCAAGGCCGAGCGCCTGCTGGCGCTGTTCGGGCGAGAGCGAACATGAGAAACTGAGAAAGGGTGAAAGGTTCGACCCGGCTCGCGTCACCAAGGGACGTGCTGATCGCGGCTCACCCCATGGACGAGAGCTTCGTCGAAGCTCGGCCGAAGCACGATCTCGAGACTTTGTATCGGGCGCATGCGTCCGACGTGGCGCGGTGGGCAGGCCGTTTGGGCGGCCCTGCGGTCGACGTCGAGGATGTCGTCCACGAAGTCTTTCTCGTGGTGCGCGGCGAGCTCGCGATGTTTCGTGGGGAGGCCAAGCTCACGACTTGGCTCTATCGAATCACGCTCAACGTCGTCCGCCATCACCGCCGCAAACAGCGGCTCGCGAGTTGGTTCGGCTGGGCCGAGGAGGGCGCAACGCCGGCCGACGTGCTGCTCGAGCGGAAGGAAGAAATTCAGACGCTGTATCGAGTGCTCGACACTCTGCCCGAGAAGTACCGTACGGTCCTCGTCCTGCATGAAATCGAGGAGAAGTCTGGGCCCGAGATCGCCGAGCTCACGGACGTGACCGTGTCGACGGTATGGGTTCGACTTCATCGCGGGCGCAAGCTCTTCCTTCGCGCCCTCGATCGGCTCGAGAAAGGAGCCCGTCGATGAAGTCCGCCGAGCGCTCCCCTCTCGATGTCGCACCGACGCTCGCTTCGGACGATGAGTTTAGGCGGGCCCGGCCCCTGTTCGAGGCCGCCCGCAGACAACGCTCGAGCTTCGACGGAGACGCCTATCGGAGAGTACGTGAGCGAATGAGTCTGGGCGAAGGCGGTCGGCGCTCGAAGTCACCTCAGCGTGCTCGGTGGGTCCTCGTGCTCGGAGCCACCATCTTGCTCGCCAGCGCCGCGTGGGCTCATCTCTTCTCGGATCCGCCGCCACGGCTGCCCGCCGAGCTTCTGCTCGAGCGAGGCCCTCACGTGCCTGCGCGCCTGATCCTGGAGCCGCCTTCGCCGAGCGTCGAGGCGCGCGGCAAGAGAGTAGCCCGCGTGGAGTCCGGTCCCGCACGACTCCTCGACGGCGCGGCTACCGAGTCCTCGGAGGAGCGACTCGTCGAGAACGGCGACCAGCCAGAAGATAGGGTGGCGCCTCGCGCGATCGCTGCCAAGGGCGCTACTCTCCCGATGGACTTGGAATCCATTCGGCGAGCCAGGGATCGTTCGCCCGCTCGAATCGACTACGTGCCCCGCGCTTTTCGCGACCGCTGACGAAGAGCCAAAGCGTCCAACTCGGACGCCGCCACGGACGGTCCTTGGCCGAGGCCCCCGTGTGCGCTCGCTTCGGCCTGGAGATGAGTATGAATCGATGGATCGTGATGGTGATGCTGGCGTTCAGCGCGACGGCCTTTGCCGAAGAGACGGACACCGAGCCAGATCGCGTCGTGTATCGCAAGCGCACGGACCTGAGTTTCTCGGACGTGCGCGTCGTAGGTGAGTTGGTGAGTCCGGGGAGCGTGTATGTGTTGACGCGAAGAAGAGCCCAATTCGCTCCGCGCCTTTGGCTTCGCGCGAGCTTCTTGCCCGAGTTGATGGTTTCGACGGACACGCTCGAGTGACGTCAAACCCACGGGCTTCTCCGATCGAGTCCTGAAGCGGACTCCTTTCTCGTTCTGGGCTATGATCCGCCCGCCACCGACCTGGGCTTCTCGAAGCCCGGGGCGGGCGAGGGCGGCCGTGATCGACTCAGCGCTTTGTGACGCCTGCGAACGAGGCACCGTCGAGGACGGCACGTGCCGTGAGTGCGGCTTCGAACACGACTACGAGGTCGAGGCGTGCAGGCGCTGCCTCGAAGGTAGAGTTCGGAACGGACGTTGTCTTGCGTGCGGGGCCCGGTGGACCGATTCGGAGCCCCCGGAAATGAAACTTGCGGAGCCCGCAGGTTCGGCCCTCGACCGTGCTTCTTCGAGTCCAAGCGGGGTGGAGACGATCGACGAGCTCGCGGTCGACGGTGCTGGAGACTTCTCGACGCGGACCGAGCCCGTCGAGTCGGTCGAGATGTTCGATGAAACGCCGAGCATCGTCGGGCCGGGGCCCGCGTTCGAAAAATCGCGAACGGGCACGATCGAGCTCGGCACCGAAGACATCGAGGTCGCCGACGAAGAAAACGAGGCGCTGCGCCCGGTCGTACAGAGCGTGCCCGTCGATGGACAGGTGAGCTTTGCGAGCCGACCCGATCGACCGGCGCCCGAGAGCCCGTTTACGGTTCCAGCGGGGCTTCCGGAGCCCAGCATTCCGCCGAGCCCGTTCGCGGTGAACTTGCCCGAGCCGAGTATTCCTGCGCCGCCGAGTCCCTTCGCGGTTCCAGCGGGGCTTCCGGAGCCCAGCCTTCCGGCGCCTCCGGTTCATCGAGCTCGGACGCCCTCGGTGAACCGCGGCGAGCGCAGCGAGCCTGCGCTGATGAAGCCTGCGCAAGAGCCGAGCGCCGACCCACATCGACCGACGGAGGCGGCTGCGAAAATACCGAGCTCCGAACCGCAGCGACCGCCAGCTCGAAAGCCGAGCTCCGACGTGCTTCGACCGGGTCTGCAAAAGCCGAGCTCCGACCCGCTTCGGCCGGGTCCGCAAAAGCCGAGCTCCGACCCCCTTGGGTCGCCTGCGGCGCCCGCGGTCGTCGCGCCCGCGACCTTCGTCGGGACGGCTCCAGCCGCCTTCGGCGCGGTGGCTCCAGCCGCCTTCGGCGCGCCGATACGCGCCGACTCTGCACCGACGAACCCCTTGCCGACCGCGAGGACGAGCTCCGGAGTGCGAGAGGCGACCTTTCCACCGCCTGCGTACTCGGTCGCTGACCCGTCGAAGCCAGAGCCTCGGCCGAGGGCCGTCTCCGGCGTGTATGATGAGGTTTTTCCGCCTCCGACCTCTCTGCCTCGGGCAAGCTCATCGGTCGCCGATCCAGCGAAGCCGGCGTCTCGCACGCGCCTCGTGTCGGGCGTGCTTCGGGCGCCTGAGTCCTTTCCGCCACCCCGCTTTCCGTCTCCGGCGGAGGTTGCGATCGCTCCCTACTCATCGAGCCCGATGCCCGACGCGTCTTCGTTCGGGGCGGTGTTGTGTGTGCATTGCGGGGTGGGCTACGTGATGTCCGGAGAGTGTTCGGACTGCGGCGCGCCGTCGAGGGGTGAGTACACCGACTGCGCGGTTTGCGGTCGGACCTCGGTGTTGCGCGGGCGTTGTTACGCGTGCGGCGCCCGCTTCGAGACCGCGAGCCTCCCGAAGGTCCCTGCTCCGTCGCGGCACGAAGTCTCGGGTCTGCGGCCACCTCCTCGGTTGGACGCGTACTCGGAGGTTGCGACGGCTCCCAGTCAGTTTGGGGCGCGGGTGTCGAATCAAGACTCCGCCGCGCGCGTCAGCTCGCGGGCTCGCGAAGCCTCTGCGGTCGCCCGCTCGCCCGTGGCGGTCGCCCCGATGTCGAGCGGCGGCACTTCGGGTATCGAAGCCAAGACCGAAGTCTTCCCCAGACCGTCGCCCGCGAGGCCGGCGGCGCCCGGCGCCTCCGGAGCCCCTTCGCAACTTCATGGGAGCTCCGACGAGTGGAGAGCGATGCCCGCCGCGCCGCCGGATGACCCGCGAAACAGCTCAGCGGGTTGGTCGGCGAGAACCTCTGGTGAACCGTCCGCGAGAAGCTCCGCCGAGCTCCCCGCTCGGCCTGCGAGAAGCTCTGCGGAGCTGCCTGCGCAACCCGGGCGTCCCGCCGACGAGCCCCGGCCGCACGCGCCTAGACCTCCCCAGTCGGTACAAGGCCAAGCTCCGACCGTCGAGAAGCTCGGTGTGGCGACTCAAGTCAAACGGGGCAGCATCGTGGCAGGTCGGGCGCCGGTGCGGCAACAGGGCGCCGGAGCTCCTCCGCGAACTCATCGCCTCGACGGAGCGCCGCAGTCCAACCCAGACGCGCCCAAGGTGATCGTGGGGCAGCGAATCTCTCCGCCCCAGCGCTGCGCGCGTTGTGGATTCGATCTCCCCGAGCCTCGCCCCAAGCGCTGCCCGGGCTGCCGCGCGATCCTCGACGAGCCAACTCACAAGAAGTGCCGCGGCTGCGGCCACGTCAACAAAGGTGATCTCGTCGAATGCGTTCGCTGCCGGACTCCGCTCGACTGAGCAGGATGATTCCCGCGAACTGAGGACTATTTATGTCCCATCGGAACGATTTCCGCGCCGCTTTCTCTTGCACCTCCGTGAGCGGATGTTTATTCGATCTCCATGAAGCTCACCCAACAATCGATGGAAAACGCCGCTGCCTTCTACCTGGAGCGCTTTCCAGCTTCCTCCAACCATCTTCGCAGAGTCTTGCAGCGCAAGGCCCAGCGGACGGTTGGGTATGCGGACGCCGACCCTCGTCTGATCCACGAGCTCATCGCTGCGACCGTCTCTCGGATGATCGATCGGGGTCTGCTCGACGACGGCGCCTATGCACGCGCGCTGGTGCAGAGTCTTCACGGACGCGGTTGGGCGCTCCGGAAAATCACGGCGCGTTTGAGGTCCAAAGGGCTCGGCGAATCCGAAGTCCACGAAGCGCTCCTCGGGCTCCCGATGGAAACACAAAAACTCGACGAGGCGGCGGCCTGGGTCATGGCCCGGCGAAAGCGGCTTGGTCCCTTCCGTGACCCCGAGACACGCAAGGACCGTCGGGCTCGTGATCTCGGGGTCTTGGCTCGCGCTGGATTCTCTTGGTCAGTCGCCAAGACGATCGTTGACGGTGCAGTTGATCGATGACGCCTCTCTCGTTCGAGGGCACACCGCGGATGGTGACGCCCTCGCGATTCGATGCTACGCAAGGTCTGGACACCAAAGGAGGTCGGGATGACGACGGCCAATCGAGATGACGTCGCGTTCCTGCGACGGACCGTGTTGCTCCGGTCCCTGCCGGACGAGGTTTTGAACTGGATTCTCGAACGCGGGGAGCTCATGCACCTCGGCGCCGGGCGGATCATCTTCGCGGAAGGCAACGCGGGGTTCGACATCTACGTGGTGAAGTCGGGCATCGTCGAAGTGATCAAGAATCACCCCGACCGCGGTCCGCACGTGGTGAGCTATCAAAGCGCGGGCGACTGTTTCGGAGAGATGTCCTTCATCACTGGCCTGTTGCGGAGCGCCACCGTGCGAGTGCCGACGCGCGCGGAGATCTTTCGAATTCCCGCCGACGCTTTCGACCAGCTCCTTCACGAATATCCGGAGGTCTCGCTGGCGCTCGCGAAGGTGCTCGCGTATCGCCTGCAAATCGCCAACGAGCTGCACGCCGAGGAGAAGTTTCGGCCGACTCACCTTTCGGGCGATCTGGCTTTCTTCGATGTGCCCGACGTCCTTCAGACGCTGACCCAAGGGCGGCGCACGGGCGTCATGCGCCTCAAGACCTCCAACGCCGAGCTCGGTGACGTGTTGTTGTACTTCGACGAAGGTTCCATTCGGCATGCGCAGGCGGGGCCGCTGCGCGGCAGGGAAGCTCTCTTGTGGCTCTTCGGTCGTCGGCTGATGGGCAGCTTCGAGTTCGAGACCAGCGAGCGATATTCAGGGCCCGACGACGAGCAGGGGCTGGACGACAGCCCGATGGGTTTGTTGCTGGAGGCGGCGCGGCGCAAAGACGAGATCGACGAGGTCAAAGCCGCGATGCCCGGTCCCGAGCACGTCTTCAAACGGTCCGCCGGGGAGCTTCCGTGGGCGGAGGCCGTCCCGCGTCCCGCCGAGGAGGAAGAGGAGACTTCGATCGGTTCCTGGGCGCCGCGTACGGAAGATGAGCTCCAGCTGGCGCGCCAGGTTTGGTACGGCTTGGGTCATGGGATGAGCTACGGACAAATCGTGGCGAGCTTTTCGAACCAAGAATATTCGGTGCAGCGCATGCTCTACACGCTTGCGAAGAGTCTCAAGATCATCACGTGAGCGGTCATCGTGCCGGTCATCGTGCCGCGTCTTCAACCGGAGGCACGAGCACCTCTTGGCATGCTCGCGCGCCTTGACGCGCGGCTGGCGATTTCCTATCGGTCTCGCGCTGGAGGCCTCATGAATCAGTTCATTCGCACTTTCGTTCCTACCGCTGGTTTGGCGGCGCTGCTGTTGGGCTGCCCTGCCGAATCGCCGAGCGGAAAGCCCGCCGCGTCGCCGCCCGCGAACGCCGCGAGCGGGCCCGCCGCGCCGGCCAATCCCCCCGCGACGCCGGCGCCTGCGCCGGGAGTTGAGCCCGGAGCCGCACCCGGAGCCGCACCCGGAGCCGCTCCCGGAGCCGCGCCTGCGGCAGGGGGCGAGGCCGCTCCCGATCCGATGGGCGAAGCCGACATGATCTTCAACACTCGTTGCGCGACCTGCCACGGGCCCCAAGGAAAGGGCGACGGCGCCGCGGCTGCGGCGCTCAATCCCAAGCCGCGTTCGTTCGCCGATGCCGAGTGGCAGAAGACGGTCACCGACGAGCACATCGGCACGGTGATCGTGAAGGGTGGCGCTGCGGCCGGCAAATCGCCGTTGATGGCGCCGAACCCAGACCTCGAGGCCAAGCCGGAGGTCGTCAAAGCCCTCGTGGCTCGCGTCCGAAAGCTCGGCGGGAGCTGAGTGTGGCGGCGGCCTGGGAATACAAGGTCGTCGTCTTGCCAGCGTCGAAGTATGACGTGGACGCCGAGATCTTGAACCTTCACGGAGAGAAGGGCTGGGAGCTCGTCACCGTCTTGCTCGACGCCTCGAACCACCGAGCCTGCTATTTCAAGCGCGGTGCTGACGTCGTGCCGGAAGAAACCGAGCCCGGGCTCGGATGATTTCCGAGTGAAGATCTTCCAAGAATCCCTCCAAATTCAGACCCGCGGACGAGGTCTTGTCGACCTCAGCGCCGACGTCCAGAGAGTCGTCGACACGTCCACCGTCACCACCGGCGTGTGCCTCGTCTTCGTCGCCCACACCTCCGCCAGTCTCCTGATTCAAGAGAACGCCGACCCAACGGTGAGGTCGGACCTGATCGAATGGCTCGATGACTTGGCGCCCGAAGGTCGAAAGTGGCGCCACGACGCCGAAGGCCCCGACGACATGCCCGCCCACGCGAAGAGTACGGTGACTCGGACTTCGGAGAGCATTCCCGTCACCGCCGGAAAGCTCGCCCTCGGGACCTGGCAGGCGCTGTATTTGTTCGAGCATCGCGACCGCCCGCATGTCCGAAAGATCGTCATTCACGTCACCGGCATCTGACCTTCTCGGTGTCCGGCCGCCTTGTGGTAAGACGGGACGTGCTCTCTCCGAGCTCGTTCGGACCGTGCGCGCGAGCGATTGCGCATTCGCACTGTGAATACCTGATCGAGTTGCGCGTCGCCGCGTTGCTTGCGGTGTTAGGGTGCGGACCGGGGGTAGAGCTCGTCGTTCCGTGGTCGCCGGAAGAGAATGGCATCATCGTGCTGGTGAATGAAGCCACCGGTGTCCCTTTCAGGGAACCTTGGCTCGTCCCGGCGGGTCGCGATGAGCCCATCCGAGTTGGTGTCACGGAGGAAGAAGCTCTGGTTTACGCGCTTGCCTATGGCTCCGGGCCGCCGTTTCCGTGCGCTTCGGTCGCAGCGAGCGGTCCAGGTGAGGCGCTCCCTGCGCCGTCGAGGGCGTGGAGCGCCCCCCTGACCGAGCGGCCGATGTTCGAGGTCGTTGCGGACCCACAAAGTCATGGGCTGGTCGGAGTGGGATGTCAGCCAGAGTGCCCGAGCTTGGCCTCGACTTCGTACTCAGCCGTCGACACTCCCCACGGTCTGCGGTTCGTCATCGCGGTCGGGAGCGGCCAGTCCCTGCTCGGCGACCAGAACATCAACCTATTCGTTCGGGACTCGAACGGAGCGCTCTCCGAGGCCCCCCGTGATTCACGCCTCCGAGGGGAGCTCGAGGACCTGAGCTTCGACGGCTCGACCCTGATTTTTGGAGTATCCAGCACCGGGAGTTTTTTTGCCGTCGACACGCGAGGCCGGCTGAAGTGGATTGAAAACACTCCGCGCGCTTATTTCAATGTCGCCGCCAGGCGAGATGGCAGCGCCGTCGCCACGGGAGTCGACCCACAAACTCACGAATATCTGCTGGCTCGACTCACCGCCGGATCGACGGTACCTCAAACTCTCGATGTGCCGTTCAGGCCGTCCGACGTGGTGACATTGTCGGATGGTTTGGTGCTCGCCGCGGAAATGACGACCGGCGTCGTATACTCGTTCGATGGCTCGAGCTGGACGCTCGAGGTTTCGGTCTCCGATCCGGTGCTGGAGTCGGACGGGGAGACTGCGCTGTTGATCTCGTTCGACGGAAGCGCCCAGCTTCGAGGTCTCGATGGACGATGGACGCCGATTCCACCCATTCCACCGTCCATCGATTTACGCCGGGTGACAGCCCTCGACCACGGCCGGTATCTCGTCGCCGCCGAAGCGGGCATCGTCGCGATTTGGACGGGATCGCGTTGGTGCGAGTACGACACGACGACCGGAATCACCTTTCGCAAGGGCACACTCGCTCCGGACGAGTTGGTCGTTTTTCTGGCGGGACGGCTCGGGGAGGAAGATGTCGTCGTGACCGTTGGCCTGCCACGACAAACCGGAGGCTGAGGCGTCAGAGCAACCAAACATGGGTGAGTTGGGTCGCCGTCGGGGTCGGCACGGTCGCACTCTCCGGGTCGATGTGGCAAGGTCTGGAGGCGAGGCTCAACGCGGGGCGCTGATGGCAGGCTGCTCGGCTGAAGCAAAGTCGGCACGCTCGAAGGGACAATCGCCCGACGCCTGGTTCGAGGGCTACCTGAAGGGATTTCTGGACAACGCTCGCCTTCAGCTCAACCCCGAAGAGCAGTCCCAGCTCGACGAGGCACTGCGCCGACTCCGGCTTCGCTCGTAGCCGAGCCTGCGTCAGCCAGAGCGAGCCGAGGAGAGCAGTGAGCGAGCTTGTGTCGATCACGTCGAACCTCGCGTCGGCAGAAGGCTACATTCTCTCGTTCAGCCGCAAGACCGACGGACCGCGTTATTATGCAGATTGGTTCGAGCACGCCTGGAGGCGCGGCTGGGCCGACGCCCGCAACTCGTTTGGCGGACCCATCCACGCAGAACTCGGTCCGGACGCCGTCACCGGTTTCCTCGGCTGGACCCGCGATGCCCGGCCTTTTGCGCGCTGCATCGATCTGCTCGAGCGAGACGGCATACCGATGGTCTGGCAATTCACGATCACGCCCTACGCGCGGGACCTCGAGCTTCGCCGGCCCGCGGACGCAGTCGGAGCGCTGTCGTGGCTGCGCGAGCGGCTCCCCGCGTCTAGCGCGATCCAGTGGCGCTATGACCCCATCATCTTGAACGATCGCTACTCGGAGACCTGGCACCAAGAGAGCTTTGGAGAGTTAGCCGAGCAACTTCGCGACGCAGTCGCGGTCTGCAATGTGTCGATCGTGGAGGCCTTCACGAGGACGGTGCGCAGGGTCGACGACGCCTCGGTACGCTACCGCCCCGAGGGTCGAAACTTCGTTAGGGCGATCGCGAGAAAACCAACGTTGCGGCCCTACGCGCCCGGGGATGAGCTTCTTGCACGGCTTGGCCAGCTCGGCAGGGCGTGTGGAATCGAGGTCCGAGCCTGCGCGAACCCCGAACTGCCCCTGCCTGCCTCTCAGTGTTGCTCGCTCGAGATGTTCGATGGGTACGGCCCGGACGTACTCAGGCGGCTAGACGGCGCTCGGACATCTCCGACGCGGCCCGGCTGCCGTTGTTTGCGAAGCAAGGACATCGGGATGGACAACACGTGTGTCGCTGGCTGCCTCTATTGTTATGCGGTGACCTCGGACGAGAGCGCCGTGCGGAACCGGAGGAGCCACGAGCCCCAGGACCCTCGGATGCGTCCCAGCCGCTTGCGGCCGTAACAAACAAACCAAACCAACCGGGGCGCCCGGCCTGAGCTGACTCACCCACACCGACGGGTCGACGGCGCCTGCCCTGCGGCCGTAGGTGTAGCGAAGATGAGCCCCGTCGAAGACACCCTGGGAACGAACCAGATCCCCCGCTCCGTAGGTACTCCGCTCTTTGGAGTGACCTCGAACGAATACACCTGTTCCTCGCACCAGCCCACCGTTCGGTCGTACTGAGCCACGACTCGCAAGGACTGCCCCGACCACGAACCCATCGCGAAAGGGCACGAGCGCGTGAAGTCGAAACTCGAAGCTCTGCGCCGGAAGTCGCTCCCACGCGGCCAGGCTCGGGTCAGGCAGGTAGATGAGATCGGCTCCGCCGCCCGTACCTCCCACGAGACCCAGCCCACGGATCGGAGTCAGGACGTCCATTCCGCCCAGCGGGCTGTTCAGGAGCCGATTCGATCCGCCGCGGTTGTAGACGGCCAGGGGGGGCTCCGACCGAAAAATCACTCCTTCGCCTCGACGAACCCACGAAGCCGAGCGCAGGGCAGAAGCCGGAAGTATCTCCGAAGAGGCCGTCCGAATAGAACGAAGTCCAACCCGCGCCTTCTTCGAACTTCGCCGCGCTGCTCGTCAGGCTGAAGGCGAACATCTCGACCGCGGCGCCATCGCGGGATCCGTCCAGCCAGAGCCGTTCGCTCGGTTCCCAGGGTAGCGACTCGTGTTTTTGCGACTCACCGATCCTGAGCTCGTCGAAGGTGCCCGATACCACTGACCGATCTGCCCCAACCAACCAGATCTCTTCGCCCCTCGGGCCGAAGACGGTCGCCCCAGCTCGATGCGGGATCTCCGCGGGCACCACGAGCTCGGTGACTCCGCCCGGACTCACATCGAAGAAACGTCCAGAGTCGAGCGCGACCAGCAGCCGGTCGCCTTCGATGGGAACCGCAAGCTCGATGACACCCGCTTCCACCGGAAGCGACACGCAACTCATGTCCAGCGCGACACACCGCGCCGGGGCCTCCGGCCAATCGAAGTGAAGCGTCTGGACCTCCGCGGGGATCTGTGGGAGCTCGCGCCAGCCCGAGTCGAGCGACTCGGAGATCAGGGTGACGGCCGCCGACTGGGGTATCGAACGTCCCTCGCGCCGCGCCTCGAAGGCCCCCTCCGTGAGTCGAAGCTCATCGAGGGGCGCATCGTAAAAGAGTGCGTAGGCTCGAAACTCAGCACCGACCGGCGTCGAGCCGAGCGCGGCTCCCTGGAGCGTCCGGAGATCGAGCACGCGGGCGGACGAGGCCTCGTCCGAGAGGATGAGCAAGATCAAGGAGGCGTGAGGACGCGCCGGAACGAAGAATACTGAGTCGGGGCATCCGGCGGTCCAAGCGAGCAGGCACAGGGCGGATCGCGGGATTGAGCGAAGCGCGGGGCGACGGGCGTCGAACCGAACCCCTGACCGGCGGGCCGGCACAGGGCGATCATGCCGGCGTCCCATCCCGCGGTCAACGCCCGAGGCAGCGAGCGCAGCGAGCTCGCGGTGGCAGACAGACTCTTGGGTGAGGTAGAAGGGTCAAGGGTCTGGTCGACGATGTCGACCTGCTGCGGCTCATGGCGCGCGGGAATTCGAATTGGGCCGAGGTCCGGCGGTGGCGTCGCTCCTCCCCGACTCGTCCCTCCCTGCAGCCATCCCGCGGTACGCTCGCACCGTTCTTCGAGAACAGGCAGGCCGCCTCAGGGGCTGGCGGCGTGTTCAGGGGCTTGGCCGGAGCCTTACGCTCTGCGGCTTGCTCGAGACCGCCGAGCAGAGTCTGCCGTCGGGCATCAGCCTTTCCCGGAGGGCCCCTACCACCAGAGGACCGAGGGAAGCGCCACGTGCGCCCGAGAGAATGTCGGGATGCCCCCCGGGAATGTCGGCACCTGGCCAGTCAAGACTCGACGTTGTGAGCCGGATCGAAAGGCCGATAGGCAAGAAGGCTCGGCCTTGTGAGCTGGATCGAAAGGCCGATGGGGAGCCAGACTCGACCGCGTGGGCCAGATCGAGTGGCCGATGAGAACGAGACTCGACCGCATGAGCCAGCTCCAGTGGCCGATGGGGAACGAGACTCGACCGCGTGAGCCAGCTCCAATGGCCGATGGCGATGGCGGCGAACGAGCGGCTCAGTTGCCCAGCGAATCATGGATTCGTGCCGACGCGCGAACGGGTGGCCCACGAGCCGCTTCCTTGCCGGAAGATGTCGTCGTCACCCTTGGCCTGCCGCGACAAACCGGAGGCTGAGGCTGAGGCGTCAGAGCAGCCAAACCCAGTACGCGACCACCGCGGAGTAAACTCCGAGCATGCCGAGCAGCGCGGCGCGCCCGACGGCGTGGAAGTGAAACCTCGAGACGGTGTGAAAGGCGAGCGCTCCTGCGCTGACCTTCACGGAGAGGAAAGTCCATGGCCCCCAACTCAGCGCGAGCCTCATGGCCGGGTTGAGCTCACGAACGGCGCCCAAGGTCACGTAGCGATGGGTGAGGACGCCGTCGATGAGGGTCAGGCCGATGAAGATCGCCAGGTAGAGTTGCGCGACCCTCGGGATTCGATCCACGAGCAGCTCGGCGAGCTCGCTCACTCCCTTGAGCGCTCGCTTGCGGCGCCCAACGACCAGGAATCGATCGAAGAGTCTCGGTGTGCGGCCGCGCCGGTCGGGCCCTACGTAGTGTCGAGTGACGACCCAGTCGTACTCTCGGTTGAACTCGACCAGCGATCGGTTCGTGCTCTCCTCGAAGTGCGGAAGGAAATAGGTGGCCGACCGACTCACGGCGAGGCGGTGGAGCTCATCGAGCACCGCGTGCCATGGCGTGGGGTCTGCGCTGGGGAGCACACCCAGGACGACCGTGACGCGGGGCTCGGCGGACCACGGCAGGAGCCCGACGAAGGCGAGGTCGGACGTCTGAGCTGGGTCGGAGCGATGGAACAGCTCCTCGAGGCCGGAGCGGACCCCGAAGAGGCGTTCGACGGGGTGCCGGCGCCACGGCGCGTACCACGGGGCAGGCTCGACCCGCGCCCAGCGGGCCTCGATCACCCGCTTCACCGCGCTGAGCTCGGGACCCATGGGAACGACGAGCTGGAGGGTCGGGCTGGCGACCGCCGCGTCGCCATACGCGAGCCCGCGAGAGCGGATGACGTGGCCGGGGATCTTCGCGAGCTGCTCGACCAGCTCCGCAAACGCGCCTCTGAGGTCGAGGACCGGGGCGGGGCTGCCTCCGAGGGGGTCCGCGCGTGGTTCCTCTTCGAGGAGAGTCCGAATGGCCTGCCGAAGTCCTTCCGGCGTGCCCGGCCTTGCCAGCACCGCCGCGACGACGCGGTCCGCTCGGCGGCGAATCACCTCTGGGAGCACCTCGTAGTCGGCCCAGAGCGCTCGGATCATCGGTGGGTCGCGTTCTCTGCACCATCGCAGAAGTCCGATTGCATCGTCATCGTTCGGGTCGAAAGCGACGATCACGAGGTCGAAGCGCACGCCCTCCGTCAGAGACTTGGCCTCCTGGCTCGAGGAGGCGAGGCTGACGTTCCAAGGCTCGCAGGCCTTGGCCGCCTGTGCGCGCATCGGCGCGTCCCGGTCGACGATCAGGATGGTTCGAGCGGGTCGTGGCTCGGCCCCGTCACTCATCCAGCGTGGTCTCTACCTCTGGCAATCGGATCCGCACGCGTTGCACTGGTCGTTCGATCCGCACACGATGCAGTTCGCGCTGCAGTCGCAACGCAAGGGTCGCATACAGCCGACGCACCATCCGGTGGGACAGTCCCAGGTGGTGTCTGGGTACGGGCAGCCATGGCGGTTGGGCGCGATGGTGACTCCACAGTTCGTGCAATTCGACGACAGAGCATAGCGCCAGCTCCCCGGATTGCACAGGTTCGACCGTTGGACGATCGTCCCGATGGTTCCGGCTGGGCACTCATCGACTCGAGCCGGAGCTGCATCGCAGCTCTGGGGAGCGCAACAGTAGGGGCAGTCGTGAGACTTGCCGAGGTCTTGCTCGGGCGCGCAGGGCGTTGCCCGGCAGCTCCCCGCGTCGCCCGTGAGGTTCTTCTGGCCGAGCAGCACGCCGCACGAGGGGACGCAGGCTCCGTTCATCGATTTCCAGTGGGGTTCGGGACCCGGGCAGCAGCTGCGGTTCGAATCCGCTCCGGTGTTGGCTGGGCACGTCCCGCACAGGCCGTCGGTTCGGCAGTTGCAGTCCGTCAGCGGCGCCGGCTCGCCCGGATTGCTGCATGACTCGCGCATGAGGAACGCCTCGATTCCGGCGCTCGTCCGCAGATCGCGGCGCAAGATCGCGCGTCCAAACGCCTGCCCGATCCCATTCACCTTGTAGTCGTTCTCCGAAGGCTCTGAGTAGTCCTTGCGTTGTTGCATCGTGAGGACCTCGGCCATGGCGGGCGCGAGCATGTTTCCGACGAGATGCCCGCGCCGCCCCGAGCGGTCCTCGCCCTGGTACATCAGCGACCCATCGGCATTCGTGCGGATGTAGGTCGTGACGACGCCGTTTTGGCAACAGGGTGGGTTCATCTCTTTTGCGGGCACGCCGAGCGAGGTTGGACAGGTGTTGCCGCCCGAGCATGAGATCGGCGTGAACTCTTTGTAGCCGCAGTTGTACGAAGCGGGGCAGCCATCGTTGTGGGTGAGGAGCCACTCGGGGCGGTTGGCTCGTGGCGCGTCCGCACCTTTGAGCGACCCGACATAGTCGCTGTACTCATCCCTTCCGACCGAGCCCTCCCGCTGGACCGAGAAGTGTCCGTCGATCTCGGCGTCGCCCGCGAGGTCGTAGAGGTTGGCGAGGTAAGCCTCGGGTGCGAACGGTACGTCGAGCTCGCGGGAGACCTTCGCCATTTGGTCCCAAAGGCAGGCTGCGAGCTTGGCGAAGCGCGCGCAGGTGCTCGGCAGCGGGACGCCTGAGCTCGACTTGGCTTCGTACATGGCCGACCTGGTCCCGGCCACGGCCTTCGTTCCGTCCGGGTACACCGTGATCGCGTCTTGGATCGGCACGACTCCGCAGGAGAGGGGTTTGATGCACTTCTCCACCGCGCGCCGCTGGGCTTCGAGGTCGCGCTCATAGAGCGTATGTCGCCCGAGCCCGGAGAGGAGCTGGTCCGTCCGCACCCGTAGCTGCCGGTACCCAACGGCGCCCACGACGAGGTAGGGCTCGATGGGATTTGCGAGGAGCGCGCTCTTCAGAACCCCGATCGCTCGGTCCGAGAAGCTCGAGACTCGGACATGAAACTGACCCGACGAATCCACGTAGGTCGATGAGTCGATCCCGTTGCCCTCGGGTTTGGGGTGAGTGTAGACCCCGCGGACGAGCATCGGGTGGTAGGTTCCCGAGACGGTTTTTGGGAATCTCAGATCTGCGGGGACGGCGAAGGTGAGTCCTTCGGGCTCGAGGAGCAGGGGCTCGCCGAGCACCTCCTCGGTCCCGCTCGCCACCGCGGTCGCCCACGCGCCTCCGGTATCGAGCGGCCGGATCGAGATGGTCGTCGGCGCCGCGAGCGCACCGCCTGGAATGTCGATC
The DNA here is from genome assembly GCA_964463485.1 of uncultured Myxococcales bacterium. Taxonomy (GTDB): domain Bacteria; phylum Myxococcota; class Kuafuiibacteriia; order Kuafuiibacteriales; family Kuafuiibacteriaceae; genus CAYXDO01. The sequence goes on from CAYXDO010000012.1 coordinate 35,634, forward strand.
CGGGCCCCCTTGGCCGGCGAGCGGCGGTTGGTGATCTCGACGTACCCACCGGCTGAGTCGATCGTCGCGGACGCGCCATCGAGCGGCACGCCGACGACGCTGGTGGCTCGGGACGTCACCGTTGCTCCGGAGACCGAGGCGACCGCCACGAAGGTCTGAGCGCCTTTCTCCAGGGACGTGGGAGTCCAGCTGACTTGGCCGGTGGCCGGGTCCAGCGTCGCGCTGGAAGGTTTGGTAGGCATGGTCAAGGTCACGGGCGTGCTGACCGAACCCACGAGTCGAACCGTGAATGAGTAGGTCGTGCCCGCGACGGCGTGGCGGGGCACGGCCAAGTCCACCACGACGGCCGGCGCCGTCGGGTCTGGGTCGGAGGAGTCCGGCAGGCCGTCTCCGTCGTCATCGGGGTCCGCAACATCACCGATCCCGTCGCCGTCCAGGTCCGTAGCCTCGGATCCGTCGTTCGGGAATCGGTCCGCGGCGCCGAAGAAACCGTCTCCGTCCGGGTCGGTGGGGGCGACGCAGCCGCCGGGTCCCAGTCCCATACACGAGGCTCCACACGCGCCTACGCCCACGGCGCCCGACGAGTCCTTGCAGAGGATCGGGAACCCCGCGAGGCACGCGCCGGGGCGCCTCAAGCCAGCGAGCGAGCAGGGGCAGGCGTCCGCCGCTCCGTCTCCGTCGGTGTCCACCCACGCGGACGGGTCGCAGGTCTCCGAGAGCTCCCCGGAGGGTGAAGGGGGAGGCGTCGACGACCCGCAGGTCCCGCAGTCTGCCGGGCAGCTCGCCGCGGTCTCTGCGCTCTCGCAGGTGCCATTGCCGCAAGTGAATTGTTTCGCCGCGGGGCCGGAGGTCTGCGCGCAGTCCCCTGCGCAGCTTCCGTTCGCGCTCTCCGTGCATGAGCACACGCCATCCCCGCACGCGCCGCCCGCCGCTCGCACGGCCTCCTCCACGGTCGAGAGCTCGTCACCGCCGCATCCATCCTGGCTGGCCGGCAGCCCGATCAGCCCGAGCATCAGCAGGGCGGCGATCACGATCATCGCCGCGAGCACGCGATTTCTAGTCTGTCGTGGTCTCATACTCACCTCGTATCATTGGCGTTGCTTTTCAGAAATCACCCAACAGGCGTTTGCGGCCGTCTGCGGGCAGGTGCGGGCAGGCGCGGGCAGGTCCGCGGTCGAAGATGGATCGCGCATACTCACGCGCCGGATGTGCACTGCTATTTGCGAGCACGGCTCAGCGTGAGGGGTGGAAGGCGCCGGCGAGCGCGCCTCGCAGGCCCACGGCGACCTCACCGAGGCTCGGTGCGGAGGTGTTGGATCCGTTGCCGCTGAAGGTCTGTCCCGGGACGAGCCGCATGGGGTCGAGGCCCGTCTTCTGCGCCACGACCTTGGCGGCGCTGTAGCCGATCGTCGCGACTCCGACTCCTGCGGCCATGACCTCGCGGCCGATCGTCTTGGCCACAGCCTTTGCGTGCCCATCGGAGGACTTTGGCTCGAACCCATCGACGGAGTGCCGGGTGGCGTCGTACGCGTTGAGCCAGTGGTCCATGTCCCGGAGCTGGGTTGGGGACAGCGGCGAGCTCGCGCCGAGAGCCTTTCGAATCTCTTCCGAGGCCGCGCGCTGTTCAGCGGGAGTCACTTGCATTCCTGGGTCGCCGCCCCGCGCGATGATGACCTTCGCCAGCGCCTCCTTCGACGAGCCGAGGCGTAGGACCAAGGTCTGGGAGGCGGAGCCGGCGTCGAACTGGGGGGCCGCGGCGCGCTGAGATAGTTGGGTGACTCGGTTGTCGATCTTCAAGCTCATCGTGGGTCTCCGGCTCGGGGTTCGTTTCACGGCGGAGCAGAAATCGGGCCACCCGCGTCTGGTGAGCCACGGCTCGATTTCGGTGGGTTCGGGGGCATTTCAGAGCGAATTTGCGGCCCTTTCTGCCCGGTCATTCTTGCTCGGTCATTTTTGCCCGGTCATTTTTGCCCGGTCGGTGCACGAAGGAAGGCACTGATGCATTCAAGTGAGGGGATCCGGTCATTCTTGCCCGGTCGTTTTTCCCGGCGATCCCGCCTACAGGCGGGTCTCGCTTCGCTCAGCGCAATTCGGGTAGCCTCTGCCCGTGCGCGATCGGGAGCAGGGCGAGTCCACTCTTCTCCTCGAGGAGGCTGTATTCGAGTCCGAGCTGAAGTGGTCGCTTCTCGTGTTCAGCGGAGATTCGGCACAGGTGGTGCGGCTCGAGCCTGACAAGCCGATCGTCGTGGGACGATCGGCGCCGGCGGAGGTCGTGGTCACGGACACGACGCTCTCGCGAGCGCACGCGCGGTTCCGGTTGGAGGGTGACGAGGTCTGGGTGGAGGATCTCGGCTCGCGGAACGGGACTTCGGTGGGCGGTCGCCGCGTGGAGCGAGCGCGGCTCGAGGTGGGCGACGATGCGATGCTCGGAGTCGTTCGCGTGTCCGTTCACCTCGCGGGCCGGCCGAGGTCCGAGCCGTCTGGGTCGTGGACCCACGACCGTTTCATGAGCAGCCTCGCCGACGAGATCGTGCGCGCGGAGGACCTCCGCCGCGAGGTCGCGCTGGTCATCCTGCGGGATCCTTCGCCTGGCGGCGTCGAGCGATGGGTCACGCGCCTGCGACCCTCGCTCCGAAGGATCGATCGCGTGGCCAGGTACTCAGCTTCCGAGTTGGAGATACTCTTGCCCGAGACGAGTCGGGTCGGAGCCACGACGTTCGCTGAGTCGATCTCGAGGAACGCCGCGGCGGACGTTCGGTGCGCGATCGCGACCTTCCCTGAGTCCGGGCGCACCGCCGACGAGGTGCTCGCGGCCGCGCGAAGCGCGTTCGATGGGCGCGCGGAGGGTGCGCGGGTGCGGGCGGCGGGCGCCGAGAGCCTCGCCGAGCCCGAGGCTCCGGTCATTGTCAGCCCGGTCACGCAGGAGCTCTTCAGGGCGGTCGATCGGGTCTCGAACGCCGCCCTGCCGGTCCTGATCATCGGCGAGACCGGTTCGGGCAAGGAGGTCGTCGCGCGTCGCATCCACGAGGGCGGCTCGCGCGAGAAAGCGCCGTTTCGAGCGGTCAACTGCGCCGCGATTCCCGGGACGCTGCTCGAGAGCACACTCTTTGGGCACGAGAAGGGCGCTTTTACCGGAGCGACCGCTCGTGGGGTCGGCGTGTTCGAGAGCGCCGGAGCTGGCACGGTCTTTCTCGACGAGGTCGCAGAGCTCTCGCCTGCCGCGCAGGCCGCGCTGCTGAGAGTGCTCGAAGCCCGGAAGATCGTCCGCGTCGGCGGCACGGAAGAGCACGCCGTCGAAGCTCGCGTGGTCGCCGCGACCCACCGCGACCTCGAGTCGATGGCCGACGCAGGAGCGTTCCGGGCGGACCTGTTCTATCGACTCAACGCGATCACGATCTCGGTGCCTCCGCTCCGCGAACGCCCCGAGGACATCCCTGCGCTCGCGACTCGATTTTCCAGAGCGGCAAGTGCCCGCAACGATTGCCCCCCCAAGGTGCTCGCCGCTGACACGCTGGAGCGGCTGATCCGGTACGCCTGGCCTGGCAACGTCCGCGAGCTCCGCAACGTCGTCGAGCGAGCCGTCGTGATCTCGGAGGGGTTGGTCATCCAACCGACCGACCTGCCCGAGAGAGTTCGAGGCAGCGCGCTCATGGTTGGCAGCTCGGCGACGCCGGAGCGGACGAGCGCGAACGACCAACTCATGCGGCGGAGCTTTCGGGACGCGGTCGATGATTACGAGGCGGCGATCCTCGTCGACGCGCTCGCCGACGCAGGTGGGAGTAGGGCTGAAACCTCCCGCCGGCTGCAGGTTCCGCTTCGAACGCTGACCAACAAGATCAACACCTACCGACTCGAGTCCCATGACACGGCCAGGCGAGGCGAGCTCTCGGAGTGGCTCCGGACCGTCGAGGCGGACCTTCGAGCAGCCACCGGGTCCACGCTCGCCGACCTCGCGTTCGGCGAGCGCATCGAAGCGTTGGAGAAGCTCTTGATCGGCACGGCGCTCGAGGCCGCGGATGGGAACAAGGCCGAGGCCGCCCGTAGGCTCGACATGCCCATCAAGACCCTGAGCAACAAAGCCCACGCCTTTGGTCTGCGCACCCGCGTCGCCTCGAAGGTCTGACGCAGGTCGAGGCAACTCATCGGCAACTCACTTTGCGACGACGCGGGTGACTCGGACCAGCTCGGCGGACCAAGGCAACAACGCGACCCATTCGTTCTCCGCCGTCAACACGAACCGTCGCACGACCCCCCTGCCGACGGGCACGGAGCCCGGCAGGAATCGCGCGCTCGACGGATCGAAGAGGGCGAGGTGAGCTTCGAGGTTTGCGTCGATGGCGGCCGTGAGGACCAAGGAGCCGGACTCTGAGGCGGTCGCGGACGGAGGCCAATGGGCTAGGGCGGTGGGCGCGGCCATGGGTTCGTAGAACGCGCTTCGGCCTTCGTCGTCTCCACCCGAGAGGACGTGCACGCTGCTGTCGGTGCCGAGCGCAGGCAGGACCAACTCAGCGGGGCTCGTCGTCTGAGCGAAGACGTCCAGGGAGCGTCCGCCCCTCTGAGGTTTGAGTTGACTCGTGGCTCGTACTTCGAGCTCCGGCAAAGACAGAGCGATGACGGTGTCCGAAAAGTCATCGGTGACGATCCACCCGGCTTCTGCGCCGGCGGAGACTCGTTCGAGCTGTCGGAATCTCGTCTGCGGAAAGTCGTGGGCGGCTTCGGTCGCGAGCGTGCGAGCGTCGAGGAGCCGAACGATGGATGCGGGCTGGCGCTCTTCCCTCGACCCCGTGGGCGCGCGCGGATCGATCCACGCGCACAGGCCAATCACGTCGTCATTCACACTCAGCCAGGTAGGCGTCACGAGCGCGCTCGGGGTGGCGCGGAGGGCTGGATCCACGGGGATCTCGCGAAGCTCGGTGACTCGTCCCAGACCGTCGGTGCGCCCGATCCTCAGAGGCTCCTCGAAGGCGACGACGAAGCCGGGCCCTGCCGGGTCGCGACCGATTCGACGGGCTCCAGGCGGTGTGGTCGAGGACGCCACGACGGAGAAGTCGTCCGCGCGCAGGACGATCAGGCGGTCGGGCTCGGGGCTCGCCGGGGCGTCGCCGGAGCGCCCATCGAACGTGATGACGCCGAGCAGATCTCCGTTTACGGCCAGGTCGGGCGCGTACCCGTAGTCCGCTTGCCCGAACTCGCGGAAACCGATCAAGTCGATCGAGCTGGGTTCCAGGAGCGGCAGGTCGAACAGCCGGGCTCGCTCCTTCACCGCGATCGCGGGCTGGTGGGCGCGGCCGCGGATGACGGCAGAGCAGGTGCTCTCGGCGTTCTTGCACTCGAAGCCCGCCGTGCCACGTCCACAGCCGTGCTGAGGGGTCTCGGGGACGCAGATGGCGTCTCGAGCGGAGACCGCGGCGACGAGCTTTCCGACGCCGCAGCTCGTGCCTTCGAGCTCGAGGTCGCAGCCTCTCTGACGAAGCTTCGCATCGCAGTGAACCGGTCCGTCGCCGCACGAGATCTCGACGACCCACTCGGTCTCTGCGCAGGTGCCGCTGCCTTCGAACGCGTCGTCGCATCGCGGGAGCCAACCTGCGCCGACGCTGAAGGGCGGGGGCCCGGCCCTGAGGGGCTCACCGGGGCTTCCGGTGGCGGACCAGTCGGGTGTCGGAAGCGGCACGTTCGACTCGGTTGCCCGCAGGAGCGGCGCCGAGAAGAGCTCTTCGACGGTCGGAGGAAAGACCGTCTCCAGGCGCTCGCGCGACCAGGACACGGCCGCGATGCGCTCGGCGGAGGAGGGCACTTCGTCCGCGACGGACAGGGTCGGTCGACCGGGGTCGTACGCGGCAAGGCCCGTCGCTCCGACAAGGTCTCCAGAGGCATCCAGGAACAGAAATCCGATCCAACCAGTCGGAAGCTCCAAAGCCTCGAAGCTCCACCGCGGCGGGGGCGCACAGGCGGCCAGGGATGCGGTGAGCAACCAGAGAGCGCGGCCCGGCGCGGCACGACGCATCGCTCCATCATCCACGAAATCGCCGCTCAGGGGAGAGCCAAACTCTGCAGCCCGGGACCATCTCGAAAGTCATCGTCTTGGGTTGGGCGAGCGACCAGCAGAGCATGAGACTGTTCGGCCGCGGGTTGACTCGCAGGCGACGTTTGGGCGTCCGTTAGCCTCGTGCCGCCGCTCCCTGGAGGTCCGCGCGCCGTCCCTGAGGGCCTGCTCGTCTCGAGCACCGGGGAGTCGTATCGAGCCCTGAGCTTTCTCGGACAAGGGAGCGCCGCGGACGTGTTTCGCGCCGCGGAGGTTGCCTCGGGCCAGCCTTGCGCCGTGAAGATCCTGCGCGCTGCGCATCTCTCGAGCCGGTTCGGAGTGCGGTTCATCCGGGAGGCAAGGGGGCTCGCCGGCCTGCGTCATCCCAACGTCGTTCGTGCGCTCGGCTCCGGGATGAGCCCCGGCGGTCTCCCCTTCATCGCGATGGAGCTCGTCGAAGGCAAGACCCTCGACGCGCTCGTCGGCCCTCGGCATCCCGCGGCGTTCGTCGCCGCCACCCTCCGGCAAGTCGCCGCTGGGCTCGCCGCGGGACACGCAAAAGGCATCGTTCACCGGGACCTCAAGCCTCGAAACCTGATGATTTCAAGGCAAAGCTACCGGTTCCGCGTTCGTGTCCTCGACTTCGGCATCGCGCGATTCTCGAGCGACCCGGAGCTTACTCGCATCACCGCGAGCGGCTCGCTGCTCGGCTCCCCGGCCTTCATGGCCCCGGATCAGATCCGAAATCCGAGCGACGTGGACCCGAGGGATGACTTGTACGCGCTCGGGATCGTCGGGTACGCGCTCGTCTCGGGGGCGATACCATTCTCTGGCCAGACCGCGCGGGTCCTCCACGCCCAGTTGAGTCAAGAGCCGCCACGACTCCCGGAGCTCCACGGGATCGATGACCTAGTCCATGCGCTCCTGCAGAAGTCGCGCGACCGCCGGCCGGCCTCCGCGGGTGCGGTGATCGCACGACTGGACCAGATGTTCGGGGCGCCCGGCGACGACTCGGGTGAGTCTGAGTTCCAAGGTCGCGAGGACACGCTCGAGACGATTCCCGAGGTGGCTCTGACTCGCGCCCTACCGACCGAGCTCCTGATTCGCGCGCCGCCGCCGGCCCCGCTCCCCCCCGCGAGGAAGTGGCTCTGGGTGCTCAACGGAGCGACCGCGTCGCTGGCGGCGGCCGCGGCGTTGCTGCTGCTGCTGCGGGAACCCGCCGATCGACGGACTGCCTCGAAGATCTTGGAGCCATCTGTGGGGTCGAGCACGTCGTCTCGAGTCCTCGAGCGCCCGCCGGAGGTTCCGGTCGCGCCGCTGACCCGCTCGGCGTCGCGCGCCGGGATCGCGGTCGCGGAGGTACCTGCCACGCGCGAGGCTCCGGCGAGGCTGCCGGGTCAGGCTCCTGATCGAGCCCCGAGACGTGAGGAGAACAGGCCGGATCCGTCGGCGACCCCGTCCAGCGAGCAGGCGCTTAGTGTGGGCCTCGAACCCTTGGGGCTCAGGCTAGAGGAGCTCTCGAGGCTTCCCGAGGTCGCTCGCGAGCTCGACGCGTGGCGACGGGCGACGTCTCGCGATGAGCTCGCCCTCCGCGAGGCCCTGATCGAACGCGTGCGCGCTGCGAGGATCGGCGACGAGCTTCTGGACGCGAAGCTCGCGGCCCTGCGCGCGAGCCTCGCGGCGGCCGGCTCGCGATCGATTGGCCTCGCAGTCGAACCGCTGGAGCGCGACTACCTCGACCTCATGAGCGAGCGTCCGAACGCCGACACGCAGGCGGACCGCCGGCGGCTCGCGCGCAGCATCGAGCGCGTTCGTGCTCGCTTGGACGCGCTGGTAGGATCGCGCTGATGGGACGGCCAGCGGAGTCCTCCGCGTCGTTCGACGCTCGGCCCGCGCGGTCCGTGTCCACCGTGGTGACGGCCGAAGAGCTCCGCGAGCTCACGCGAGCCATTGCGCGGCTCGAGGCCGAGCCTGTCCCCCGCATGCTCGCTGTGTTGAACCTGCGAGCCCGAGGTGGAGAGGTCGAGCTGCTCCTCGAGTCCCCGAGTGGCTCGACCGTCGCAGGCCTTTGCGCTGAGCTGAGTCCGGCCGACTTGCTGGAGGTCATCGGACGCGCGGCCTCGTGTCTGGCTTCGCTTCATCGGATGGGTTTCGGACACGGCGGGATCTCGGACGAGGCGCTCTTCGTGGGGCGAGACGTGCAGCTCGAGAGTCCTGCGCGAAGCTGGCTCCTCCCTGCGAACGCTGGATCTCACCTTCGCCCGGACACGCTCGCAGACGTGCGCGCGCTTGCTGAGCTCTGTCCCGATAGGCTTCCTGCGGCCACGAGGGCTCGGCTGCGGGCCGCTCTCAGCGCCGCGGAGCTCGCGATGCTCGCTCGCACGCTCAGGGATGCCGCGGGACCTTCGAGCCTGCTCGTCGCGGTCGACGAGGAGGCCACCGCCGACTTGGACGATCGCGAACGTCCAGGGAGCTCGAAGCTCTCGAAGATCGAGCTCCCCACCGACCCACTCATCGGATCCGTCCTGCACGGGTTCATCATCGAGTCCTTCATCGGGGAAGGATCGTTCGCCAAGGTCTATCGCGCGCGTCATCGTTATCTCGAAGGTCGGGTCGCTGCGCTGAAGGTCCTGCGCTCGGACCTCGTGACGCAGGCTCGCAGCGTCCGCCGGATGGCCCGTGAAGCCAACGCTCTCGCCCGGCTCCGAGCGCCGGAGATCGTGGAGCTCTATGACTTCGGCGAGACTTCTTCGGGCCAACCATTCATTGCGATGGAGCTCGCGCCGGGCCGCACGCTGCTCGATATCTCCCGTCAAGAGGGCGCCATGCCGCTCCCTCGAGCGCTCGCGATCGCCGAACGCATTTGCCGCGGGCTCGCCGAAGCGCACCGTCTCGGGTTCATTCACCGTGATCTCACCGCCGCGAACGTGATGATCGGAGACGGGGACGAAGTGAAGATTCTCGATTTCGGACTCATCGGTGTGCTCGGCTCGGACGTCGAAGCCAGCCGGCTGACCCGCGCCGACGAGATCCTCGGCACACCTGTCTCGATGGCTCCTGAACAGCTCGAGCGCGGTGGACGAGTAGGTCCCTCCGCCGATCTCTATGCGCTCGGCGTTCTCCTGTTTCGCATGATCTCGGGTGGCCCGCCGTTCTCCGGATCGATGCACGAGCTGATCGATCAGCACCTGCACGCAGCACCGCCGCCGTTGCCTCGGGCCGGTCGGGCCGCTCCACTCATCGCGAGATTGCTCGCCAAGCGGGTCGAGGACAGACCCATTTCCGCGAACGAGGTCGCCGAGGAGCTCCGAAGGGCCAGCGGGCGCGGCGCAGCGATTGATCCGAAGGTCGCGTGGTCCTTCGTGGCCTTCGTCGCCGCGTTCCTGGCGCTCGGGGCGATCGTCTTGTTTGGTCGGTAGGTTCGCGGCCGCCGCGGTGCTCGACCTCGACGTCGTCGAGGCGAATCGCATCGGCGACCTCGCCCTCCCGCGGTCTACGGCCCTGGGCGGAGAAGAGCCCGGACTTTCGGGTTGGATCGCGGCGAGTACCTCCCCACCGAGGAGTCCTGAATGAAGTCCCTGGCCTTCGTCGCAGGTTCTCGACTCAGACGACTGAGCGTCCGTGACGGCGAGTCCCGCGTCGTAGCTGCGGCTAGAACGAATCCGAGGCGGTCTCCGAGGGAGTCCGTTGCCGTTTCCGAGTCAGACTCAGACTCGGCCTCCGAGTTCGTTTGCGAGTCTGACTCCGACTGAGTCTTCGAGTTCGCTTGTGAGTCTGACTCCGATGCAGTCTCCGAGTCCGTTTCCGAGCCCGTTTCCGAGTCTGACTCCGACTCGGACTCGGTCTCCGAGTCCGTCTCCGTCTCCCCGGTGACGGACTCGGACCCGGTGACGGACTCAGACCCGGTGACGGTCCCGAACCTGGCCAATGACTTGGCACCGACTCGCTCGCGGGCCACGGACTCCGATTCGAGGAATACTCACGCGTCCTCGTCGCTCCGAACGTCCCGCAGCCCGGGCCTCACCCAGAAGGCTCTTCTTCATGGAGCTCCCCGTCGCCGCGCAGGCCGAGCCGCTTCAGCATGCGATAGAACGCCGCGCGCGTGATGCCCGACCGGCGCGCCGCCCGCGCGATGCTCCCCCCCGACTCCTCGAGCGCCCGCTCCACATAGCGCCGCTGGAACTGCTCGACCACCCGCGCCTTCGCCTCCTCGTACGGCAGCGCAGCGTCCTGCGAGAACCCCGCTGCGCCTTCTTCCTCGAGCTCGATGTCGCTCGATACGATCTCGTCGCTCTGGGACAGCAACACCGCGCGCTCGATGACATTCTGAAGCTCGCGTACGTTGCCCGGCCAGGAGTGACTCATCAAGACGCGCATCGCCCCCGAGCTCAGCGGCTTGGCTGCCGTGCCGGTGGCGGTGGCGTGGCGGGCCAGGAAGCACTCGGCGAGCAACGGTACGTCGCCGATTCGATCGCGCAGCGCAGGGATCGCGATTCGGACGACCGACAAACGATAGTACAAGTCCCGGCGAAGCTGACCGTCGCGAATCAACTTCTGCGGATCCTCGTTGGTCGCGCTGACGACCCGCACGTCGACGGGCGTCGGTCGCGCCGCGCCGAGCGCGAGCACCTCGCCCTCTTGAAGGACGCGCAGCAACTTGCCTTGCAGCGGATGCGACATGCTCGCGAGCTCGTCGATGAACAGCGTGCCGCCGCTCGCTTCGACGAAGAGCCCCGGCCGGTCACGATCGGCTCCGGTGTAGGCGCCCTTCCTGGCACCGAAGAGCTCGGCCTCCGCCAAGTTGTCGGGCATCGCGGCGGCATTGAACGCGACAAACCGCTGCGCTCTGCGCGGACTCTCCGCATGGAGCGCCCGCACGACGAGCTCCTTGCCCGTGCCGCTCTCTCCGCAAATCATCACCGAGCACGCGGAAGAGCATACCCGGCGAATCGTCTCGAACACGGCCGCGACCTTCCGGTCCTTGCCCACGATGCCGTGAAAGTTGTTGCGCTCGAGGATCTCGGCGCGCAAGCGGAGCAACTCATCCTTTCGCCGAACGTCCTCGAGCGCCCGCTCCACCACGACCAACAACTCGTCGCCCGAGAAAGGCTTCGTCAGATAGTGGTACGCACCCTTCTTCATCGCCTCCACGGCCGAGTCGATGCTGCCATACGCCGTGAACAGAATGATCTCGGTCCTCGGCCACCTCGCCTTGATGATCTCGAGCAGCGCCAGCCCATCCATCCCCGGCATGCGAATGTCCGACAAGACGAGCTCGAACGAGCCGGCCTCGAGGCACCCCACGGCGTCTTCGGCCGAGTGAACCGTCGCGATCTCGGCGCCAAGATCTTCCAAATTCAGCGCGATACCGCGAGCGAGATCCTTCTTGTCATCGACGATGAGCAGGCGTGGAACCATGGCAATCTCAGCTCGGCGACCGCATCGGAAGCTCCAAGACGAAACGCGCGCCGCCCAAGTATGTCTCGTCGAGCCACAGCTTGCCGCCATGCGCGTTCGCCAGATCGCTGGCCACGGCCAGGCCGAGGCCGGTACCCTCCGGCTTGGTCGTGTAGAACGCCGCGAAGATCTTCTCCTGAGTTTCCTTCGAGATCCCCGGCCCCGTGTCCGCGACCGAGAAGCGAACCCACCCCTCTCGGGCAGCGACGCTCAAGAACAGCTCGCCGGACTTGGCCATCGCCTCGATCGCATTCAGCCCCAGGTTGACGAGGATTTGCCGGATCTGATCGGGGTCCCCGAAAACCTCGACCGGCAACGCGCCGTCGATCTCCGACCTCAGAGAAATCTCCGATCGCTCCGCATACGGGGCCAGGGTGCGCGAGAGCTCGTCCACGAACGGACCGAGCTCGAACGCCCGCCGCTCGGGCGGCCGCGGCCGCGCATACTCGAGCAGGTCGCGAACGATCTTCTTACACTGATTCGCGTTCGCGAGCACCGTGCCGAGGTGCTCCGACAGCGGGCTCCCCGGATCCAGCTTCTTCATCGCGTGCTGTGCGAAGAGCGCGATGGCCCCGAGCGGGTTGTTGATCTCGTGGGCCAAAGACGCCGCGAGCTTCCCCACCACGGCCATACGCTCGTTGTGCGAGCGCGCTGCCTGCTCCTCGACGCGATCGGTGACGTCACGGGCAATCATCACCGCGCCGAGCACCGGTTCGTGCTCGCCCACCACGCGCGCGTAAGTCGCCTCGAACGAGCGCTCTCCGATCTTGATGACGGGGTGGGCTTCGGAGGGCCCGGGATTGATGAGCTTGGCGAGCATTCGATCCCAAATCGTCGGGTCGTGGCAGACACGCAGGTCGAGCGCTGTCATCGCCGTGAACAGACTCTCCGCCGCCCGATTGTGCAGCAGGACTCGGCCGTCGGGGGCGGCGAAGATCACGGCGTCGGCCATACAGTCCACGATCGCGCGCAGCTTGATCTGCTCGGTGGCCAACGCGTCCTTCGCCTTCGCGACCGCCCGCGTCTCCGTTTCGCGTTGGCCGAGCGCCGTCTCGAGCTTGGTCTGGTCGTCGCGAATTCGGTCGAGGAGCCGGCTCGTGACCAGGCTACACGCCGCGAGCACGATCACCAACGCGGCCCCTGTCGCGAACGAGTCGAGCGCACCCCTGCGAATACATCGGGCGGCGTCGTCGAGTAGACAGGCCGGCGGCATCAGCCCGGTCGCCTCGAGCACCGTGAGCCCGAAGACGACGAACGCCAGGGTCGCGACGACCCCCGTCGCCGCTCGCCCCTCGAGCACGACCGCGGCAATCACCGCGTGGACCACGAAGAGCGCCGCGAACGGGTTGGCGATCCCTCCCGCGAAGTGAAGGGCCACCGCCAGCACGAGCGAGTCTCCAGAAATTTGGAGCAGCAAAGACCTGCGCGCCTCGAGCCGTCTGCCGACCGACCGGAACCCGAGGTTCATCATGGGGACGAACGCGGCCGCGGCGAACAGCACTGGCCACGAAGACTCCGGAACTCGCCCCGTACCGACGGTCGCCAGCGCGACCACGCCCGCCAGCGCGCCCGCAGCCACCCATCGAAGGCGAATGAGCAACCGAACCAGGAGCTCCGGTGCGCGCGCGAGGTCCGTGCTCGCCGCGAGCCCCGCGGTCTCCCGCGATCCGCCTCGCGCCGAATCGAGACTCAGGTCCGGCGATCGCATCCAAGCCTTGTACCGAGGTCCGGGCCCACGAGTCGACCACCGCCTTGATTAGGGCTCACGCTCATCTCCAGCTGAAGCCCGACGCCTTGTCGAAAAGAACCACTCGGGAGACTTCGGTCGAGAATTCCATCCTCCGCTCCTCCCTGTGCTCCCAGGCCGTCGCGTCGACCGAGTCCGCGACCTCGATCCCGATGAGGTGCTCGCCGGGCGAGATCGAAATCCGCTCCAGCGCGACGCTCGCTCCATCTCCAAACAACCCATTCGGGGAGTATGACTCCTCGAGCGTCGCGACACCGTCGACGTGGACTCGGAGACGCACGGGCGCGCGCGACCGATCGCAGACCTCGGCCTTGCGCATGTGGATCGGGAGCTTCGCGAGCTCGTCCGCGGTGAGCTTCCGGCAGGACTCCTCCGCCCGACCCGCGTGCTTGAACGAGACGACCAGCAACCCATGCTCTCGCGCAAACGCCCGATGCCCCAACGTCGTCGGAACGAACACGACCAAGGACATGAGCGCCGCGACACCGGCCCCGAGCAGCACGCGGAGCCGCGCGGCAGGCGCCGCCGGTCGTGTGAGTCCCTGGCCGGCAACGCGAATCTGCTGCAACATCGCCGCGGCTTCACCGCGGTCGAGCTCCAGGCGCACGACGTCGCCTTGCCTTCCACGAAACGCCGGCTTTCTCTCGCCAGCAAGCCGCTGCGCCGCCAGACGCGCGCCGTCTCGCTGCGAGCAACTCTCCTGACGGCAACTCACCACCATGACTCCCGCCGCGCCCCGCCGAAGCGCACGGTCGACCGTGTGGGCCATGATCCATCCGGCGCAAGGCACGGCCATGACGCGCGCGAAATCAAGCTCCTTGCATTCCCCCGAGTCCGGATCGACTCGCAGAGAGCCTGCGGCCGATTCCGCGCACGCGAAAACGAGCCAGCGACGGCCGTCCTTGGCCGGGTGCGCGAACCACGCGTCGATCTTGCGGCGCGCGGCGATCTCGGAGACCCAATCGAGCCCAACCCCGGCAGACTCACAGGAACCGTTGCAGATCCCGCAACTCACACACATCGATGGGTCCACCTCGGCGCGAGCCGGGCGACTCCTGTGACCATCCGTGCGAGGCACCATCCGGATCGCCGCAAACGGGCAGTCATTCACGCAGGTCTCGCATGCATTGCAGCGGGACTCATCGACCTTGGCGGGCACCGGCTGCCTGCGCCGCATCCACCTCGGGACGAGGAGCGAGATCGAGCCAAAACCCACGAGCAGCATCCAAAGCTGGGAGCCGGAGAGTCTCTCCGTCAACACGATCGGCCACAGGAACCAGTAGTCCATCGTGAAGCCCACCGGAGCCACTTGCATCCGCGCCGGCGCGGCGGCCGTGGCCGGAACCACGAGGGAGAGCAGGACCGTCGCCGCCGTGAGGCCCGCGAGGAGCTTCTTGTGGGCGAAGTAACGAGGCCGCGAGAGTCGGGTCACGTGCAGCCACAACCCGACACCCATCGCCAGCGGCAGCAACATGTGGAGGAAGAAGACCAAGAAGAAGAGCAAGGAGCTCACCGACTCATCGACCAAGAACGAGCGACCGAGCGGATCCGAGAAGATCGGCAGCGCGTCCAAGACGCTCGCGGTCCCAAGGGCGACTCCCCTCGCGCGCTCGTCCCAAACCAGCCAGTACCCCGTCCACCCGAGGAACCAGATGAGCCCGAGCATGAGCAGGCCCGTCACCCAGGCCACCCATCGCGCGCCGAACGTCCGCTGCGCCGAGAACATCTGGAGCCCGTGCAAGGCCGCGAAGACCAACGCCGCATCGGAGCTGTATCGGTGAGCGGACCGTACCACCCCACCGAGACTTCGCCCGTCGAGGGCCGCGACCGAGGCGTGAGCCTGACCGAGGCTCGGTACGTACCAAATCAACAGCAACGCACCGGTCGCGACCGCGATGACGAAGAGCGAGCTGGCCACCGGACCACTGTGGGCGACCGGATTGACGTCCGAGTCGAAGGCCCGCCCAGCGATGCGGACCATGAATCGCAGCGCCGCATCGAGGCGATCGAGCAGAGGCTCCCCAAGGGCTCGCGATGAGTTGCCCAGGCTCCGGAGCTTCACGAACCGAGCCGGCTTCTCGTCTCCGAGCCGCGCGGGCGCCACGACGCTCGCCTCGAGCTCGGGCGGTGCGCACTCCTCGCGCGACATACTCATGACGCCGAGCTCAGCTCGCCGGTGCGCCCGCGGGCTCCTGGAGGAGCGCCCGGATCGCCGCGCCGAGCCAATGCTCCTGAGTGTCGCCGAGGGTCAGCCGATACGCGATCCGGCCTTGGCGATCGACGAGGATGAACGCGTTCGCGTGATCGATGACGCCCGTGCGCTCGTTCTTCGACCGCGCGATACTCATCGAGTCCAAGGTCGCGTTCACCACCGTCTCGTCGCCGATCAGGAGGTTGAACGTGGGAGCCGCCAGCCCCTGCGCGCGGGCCAGGTTCGCCACGACCTCCTGCGTGTCATGCACCGGATCCAAGGTGACGGACAGAACACGCACGTCTTCGAGCGCCGCGTTGGGCAGCCCGGCCAGCGCCTGCTTGAGCGCGGCGAGGATGCGAGGACACGTGTGTCCGCACGTCGAGTAGCTCGCCGTCAGGACCGCCACCTTACCCTTCAGGCTCGCGAGGCTGACATGTCGACCCTCCTGATTCTCGAGCTCGATCGACGGAGCGCCGAGCGACGTTCGCAGCGCCGCCGCCGGAAACTCGGTGGAGCCTCCACCCTTCGGCATTCCAACCCAGACCATCCCGCCGCCCAAGAGCGCCACCACGACCAACGCCGCCGCCGCAACGGGCGCGAGCGCAGTCGGCCGCGTGCGGACCACGTCCGCCAGCGGCCTCCACCACACCAAGAGAATGACTCCGCCGAGCACGATCGGCTCGAGCAACATCGTCACCACGTAGGCCCACTCGACCCGCCCGGTGGCCGGGTCGTACCCGAAACACCAGACTCGAAACTCCTCCGCGAACGCCCCGAGCACCGTGTCGGACCGCGGACTCACCAAGATCCCCAGCAAGAGGACTTTGAGGAGGACGAGCACCGAGAGCATGAAGGCCGGGAACACCCAGCCGCGGATGCCGGACGCGACCCAAGGAAGAATCATCGCCGCCCGGCGCGCGCGAGCTCCGCCCACCGGCACTCCCGCTCCACCCGGAGCGATCCCTTGCCGCCTCCGGTCATCCGAGACCCGACCTTCGACCGCCGTCATACTCACTCCGCCGTCATACTCACTCCGGCTCAGCGCACGTGCCACACGTCGGCGAGCGCCTTCCAGTTCGCGAAGTAATAGACCGCGAACGAGACGAGCAGGACGGACACCAAGACCATCGTTCCAGGCGAGTGGTGGGCATCCTCGTGCTCCGTCGCCGGCGTCTCCGCCATTCGCGCCGGCGCGACCTCGCCCCAACTCTCCATCTTCTGCCCAGCGTTCGACCTGCCCAAGAACACCGCGTGCACCGTCGTAAGGATGAACAACAGCAACCCAGTGAACGCCAGGCAGCCGCCGATCCCCATCACGCCGAGCGCGATGTGCGCGCCCGACGGGAAGCCAGCCGCCACGGCGGCGCCCGTGAAGTCCACGTCCCAATGGCGGCGCGGAACACCGTACGAGCCGGCGAAGGTCATCCCGAACGACAAGAAGAGAATTCCTCCGGCAAACAAGTATGGGATCCAACGAACGACGCCCTTGAACGAGTACTCACGCTGGAAGATGAGCGGCACCACATAGTACGCGAGCCCCATGAACGCCAAGGTCGTCCCTCCGACGACGGTCGAGTGGAAGTGACCCGGAATGCGCAGCGTGTTGTGCGCGATGATGTTGATCTGCTGGGTCCCCAGCGTCACGCCGGTGATGCCTCCGACGAACCCGAAAATCGCCAGCGACAGGAACATCGACGAGAACGCCGGATTCCTCCACGGAGCGTTCGTGAGCCACGAAAATGTGCCGCGCACGTATCCCTTGGCCCGCATCGCGACCTCGATCGACGCCGGCACCGTGAAGCCATGGATCATCGAAGCCAGCACGGCGAGGTACATCGCGTACGACGTATTCCAGATCTTCCATCCCGCCGAGACGCCCGGGTCCACCAGCAGATGGTGGGCCGACGCGAGGTTGATGAAGAGGATGTAGAGCACGAACGCCGAGCGGCACACCGCCTCGCTCAGCGGCTTGGCCCCCGTGGTGAGTGTCCCGAGCAGGTACCAGACCGAGACCATCGCGCAGACGTTGATTTGCTGAGACGGGTGGCCGAGGCCCCACCACGTGATGCGGTACCACGCCGGATCGAGCGCCGGAATCACGCCGAGCGACCACAACAGCGTCGGCACGAGCACAATGGCTCCGTGCAAAATCGTGGAGACCGCGATGATGGCGGCTGCGATCGCGCCGAACACGACCAGCGGAACCGAGCCCTCGTACGTCTTGTCCCGCTTCGCGATGTAGATCGTCGCGAAGAACACGATGCACGCCACGAGCGCCCCGACCGCGAACAGAATCAGGCCGAGGTAGAAGACCGGGTGGGCCTGGAGCGGATAATACGAAGTCATCAACACGTCGGCCTTGCCCGCGTAGATGATGGCGTTGGTGAGAACCGCTCCGGCCACCATCAGCGCGAAGGAAACCCACGCCCAAGTCCCGGAGGCGAGCCTCGAGTTCAACAAGGTCGTCGACGCGAAGTAGAGAATCGCCATCTCCATGAAGATGATCCAGAAGATCAGCATGTTGATGCCGTGGACGGTCAGGAAGCGATAGAAGAGGTCGGCCGGCAGAAGATGCACGGCGGGCCAACGGGTGAGGGCCAGCAAGATCGCGGCGATGCCGCCATTCAAGAGACACACGACCGCCGCCACGGCGTTGAGTCGGATGAATCGTTGGGCGTCGAGGCAGACAGGTAGGCCCGTCGTGTCGCACGTGCGGACTCGGTTCGGCTGATGATTACCCATGGCTGTCACTCCGTGACGATGATCTTGCCGGTCATCTGGTGGTGGCCGATGCCGCAGAACTCGTTGCAGATCACCGAGAACTCGCCGATCGAGGTCGGCGTGATGGTCAGAACATGATCGTAGCCCGGCAGAATCTGGAAATTCATGTTCATCGGCTGCAGCGAGAACCCATGCTGGAGGTCCATCGACGACAGGTGCAGCCGGTAGGTCTGGTTCTTCTTGAGCTTGAGGATGGGATGGAAGCGCCACATGTATGCGACCATGTAGACGTCGCCGCCCGGCGTGCCTTCGGCGATCGGGATGCCGGCGAGGTCGCCGACTTTGTTCGTTTCGGCGAATCGCTGAGTTCTCTTCATGAAGTCGGCGGGGGCGACCCGGTACGACTCGCCCGAGCTGTTCTGTTTCCCTCTCAGGTGCCAGTAGGGCATCATGGCGGAGAGTACGAGGCACCAGAGGATCGCCATTCCGATCCACAGCCGCTCGGCGCCCGTGGGGGCCTTGAACCATCCTGGTCCGGGGACTTGAATACTCATGGCGACCTCAGGGCAGCGTGCCCGCGCGCGTCCTGAAGACTTCGATCCATCCCCAGACGGTGTACGAGAGAAACGGAATCAACAGACCGAGCGCGAGCAAGACCCATGGATTGTCCATGAGCCGCTGGAGCGCCGGCTTCTTCTCATCGGCCATACAGCTCTCCTTTCACGAGTTGGCTTCGAGCTCGACGAGCCGCGAAGCTCGAAACGATGGCGGACCCGACGATCCCCACGAAAATCAAGCCGCCCATGGCGGCCAAGAGTCCTCCGGCGCCCATCACGACGAGGCCGACGGACTCCGCGAGGCTCTTGACTTGCTGCTCGGTGGCGTAGGCCTTGCGGGCAGCGCCGTGCGCCCCCGCGAAGGCGAATCCGAGCACGAAGACGAGCTGGCCGGCCCCAAAGATCGGCACCTGCCACCGCGCCAGCCGCTCGGCGAGGCGGCCTGTCCGCTCCAGACCAAGCGGCTCGAGCGCCGCCAACGCAAAACCCATGAACGCCGCAGTCACCCCGCCGATCGCCGCGTGGTAGTGCGCCGGAATGACGGTGTTGCTGCCCGAGATCAGCGCACCGAGCACGAAGCCCGTGATCGTGAGGATCGCGCTGGCGGCGAAGGTCCCAACGCTCTTGCTCGCGGCCCCCGAGAGCTCGAGCCCACGCCGCTTTGCGCGAGCGAGCGCGACGAGACACGCGATGAGTACGACGGAGATGACCGGGAAGATGCCGAGCTCCATGAGTCGCGTGAAGCCGACCCGGTGCGCCACACTCTCGGAGCCGCGCGTGGCCAAGAGCGGAGCGATGACGAGCGGGATCGTATACAGCGCGAACAGCCGGCGCGCCCAGGTGACGCCGAGGACTGGCCTGCCGACGACGCGGCCGACGAGCGACAGCCACACAGCCGCCATCGCGGCCGCGTTGGCGAACATGAGCACGTGCCCGCCTCCCCACATCATGAGCTCATACCGAGACTCGGGCAGCAGCCCGCTCGGCGTCCCGAGCCACGCGCCCCAAAAACACACGAGGGCCGTCACGAACGCCAGCGCCGCCGCCTTGAGCGCGGGCGCGGCTTCTGCCGTTACCAGCGCCTCGTCCCCACCCTCCGCAGAGTCACTCGCTCGACCGCGCCCGAACAGCCTCGCGTTGAAGAGGGCGGCGAGCACGCTGACCGCGAACACGACGAGCCCGAGCAGGAACATCGGGCTGTCGATCACCGGCACATAGTTGGCGAGGACCGGCGCCGCGCCGGTGTCTCCGGCTCCAAGCATCATCCCGATGACTCCGACGCCCGCACCCACCGCGCTCCGTACGCCGAGCTTCGATCGTGCCGCGGGGATGAGTTGAAACATCCCCGCGAGGAACGCGTAGAACCAAATCACCAGCGCCAGGTCGACGTGAACGACCAAGCAGCGCTTGAAGAACAGTGTGTCCGTGAATAGCCAAGACAGGCCGGGCATTCGCGCAAGCACGAGGAGCAACGCGAAGAAGCCCGCGAGCACGAGGCTCGTGCCCGCCACCGCGAACCAGCGTCGCGCTCCGGCCAGGTCGGCGACCTCGGCGTAGGAAGACCGTCGGAGGTCCAACCAGCTCTCGGACACGGCCCGCCCCTACCCAAGTCTCGTGCCACGTCGAACAACTCCCGGGCAGCCTGCACAACGGCCGCGGGCGTATACCGCGGTATCCAGCTCGTCGCGTCGAGTATCCACATCCGGTCCGGCCCCTCGATCGCGGGAGGCTGAACGCTGTCGTTCTCGCGGGCTCGGTTCTTGCGCCGCCACGCCGCGTGCCCGCCGAGAGCGCCCAACCCATGGTGGTCCCGTCCTCGGGACGACTCCGAAGACCCACCCCCATCGCCCTCCGCGACTTCGCCGTGCTCACGAAACCCACGATCACCGCAACGAATGTCCTCACGTTCGCCGGTGGGTATGCGCTCACGAGCGCCGCGCCCGGCCTCGAGCTCGGGGCTGGATCGCTCGGAATCGGCCTCGTCGTGGCTTCGGCGAACGCCTTCAACATGGTGATCGAAGCCGACACCGACGCTCGCATGGCGCGAACCCGCGGCCGACCCATCCCGTCCGGGAGGATCTCTCGCGCGGAGGGTACCGTGCTCGCCACGGCCTTGGGCGGACTCGGGACGGGCGTGCTGAGTTGGCTCAACCCCACCACCGCCTCGATCGCCTTCCTCTCGCTCGTCGTCTACGCCTTCATCTACACGCCGATGAAACACGCCACCCCCTGGGCCCTGCTGATCGGCGCGCTCCCCGGCGCAGCTCCGCCCCTGCTCGGCGTCACCGCCGCGACCGGGAGGGTCGGAGTCGTCGGGCTCCTGCTCTTCGCTCTGCTCTTCGTCTGGCAGCTCCCGCACTTCCTCGCGATTGCTCTGCTCGCGCGCGAGGACTACTCGGCCGGCGGAATTCCCGTCGTGAGTGTCGTCTGCGGTGCGCGTGCGACCCGAACCTTGGCGTTCTGCTCATCGCTTGCGCTCGTTCCGACCGGCCTCATGCTCACCTGGCTCGGCGTGGCCGGGCCCGAGTTCGGCGCCGTCTCGACGGTGATGGCCGCGGGCATGGCGGCCTTCGCGGCCATCTCGATCCACAGCACGACCTCGCGGTCTTGGGACCGGCGGCTGTTCTTCGGCTCGCTCGTGTATCTGGTGGCCGCCATACTCACTCTCACCGTCGGCGCCCTGCGCTGAGCTGTCGTTTTGAGCGGGAGGCGCGCGACCGCGTCCCTGCGCCGCGCTTCGATGAACGATTCGTGGACCGCGATCTACTGGTCGGCCCTGCTTTACGCCTAGGTCGACTCCGCCCGGACGGGAATCGTGTACAGTCGACCCATGGCGCGTCTCCTATCGAGCTCCGAGCGCATGGAGCTGGCCCAGCGTATTCTCGGCCGCCTCACCGAGGCGACGCGAGCAACTCAGGCATTTCTCTTCGACTCCGACGGTACGCAGTTTTGGTCGGCCCCCCGTGGAGCAGCGGCACGTCGATCTGCTCGCCGAGGCCCTCGACCTCTTGGAGGCCGAGGGACGTGTCCGTCCTGCGCCCTTCGTCGTTCACGACGCGGCCGGTCGATTCACGGCTTGCGCGTACTCTCCAGTCCTCGCGTTGTATGCGTTCGTCGTTCATGGCCCTGGGACCCTATGGGCCGAGAGTGTGCTGCTGCCGCTCCGACCCGCGCTCGAGCCCGATCTCCTCTTGCTCGGGCGGACGCGTAGCCTCGCGAGTTGAGGCTCGCGGCGGGAGCCCTGGCTTCTGCTATGCTCCAGCCGTGTTCATTGGCTTGCTCGTCGCCGCGGTGCTCGACCTCGACGTCGTCGAGGCGAATGCTCTGGAGCCCGAGCGAACCGCAGCGATCGTGCGGGTCGTCTCTGAGGAGCTCTCGAAGCGTGTGGGCACCGAGGTGTCGATTCATCGTTGTGCGACTGACTCGTCCTGTGGCGGGCCCGATGCGATCTTGGTGAGACTCATCGTTGCGCCCAAGAAGGTTCGGGTGACCTTCTCGAGGGGCCGCAGATCCTCGCAGCTCGACCTAGAGCGAGAATTCACCGCGGAGAGCCTTTGGGAGCCGATTCGGGCGGCGATCGCGGAGATCGTTCCGGAGGCCTTTGCTCCGGTGGCACCGCGGCCCGCGCGATCGGGTCCGCTCGGTCCCTGGGTGGTTGGCGGCGCGGGCATCGCGCTCGCTGTGACCGGCGTCGTCGTCGGAGTGGACGCGGGCCGCGCGACTCGCGAGCTTCAGTCGGCGGGTCCGACGGAAGTCGCGGAGGCGGCGAGCCACGCGGACCAGTCTGCGATCGCGGCCAACTTGCTCTTTGCCGCCGCCGGCTTGGCCGTCGCGGCGGCGATCGCATGGCTGGCGTTTCATTGAGAGTAGGTCACAGAGCCAATCTTCGGGCCTTTGATCCAGCGTCTGCGATGGCACTGGCCGCGACGAGCTCTCGGCCTTCCGCTAGGGGACCGGATGCTCCGCACCGTGGACCTCATCGGCGGTTGGTTTTGAAGGTGGTGACCTCGGTGGCGATCCCGCCGTAGCTCGGAGAGAAGGCGGCGGCACGATAGTAATACGTCGTTGCCGGACTCAGCCCGTTGAGGATGATGTCATGTACTCTCCCGTTGGGAGTCGTAGCGGAAGTCTGGTCCGGGCCCTTTTTCCGATTGCTCCCGAAATTCACATAACCCGTGGCTTCGACGTTCGTTTGGAAATGGATGCGGACCGAGGTCGGCGTTTTATCGAGCACCACGACGTCCGCGATCTGGGTGACCGGGGGCGCCGTAATGGCGAACGGCGCCGAGAGTGGCGAGAGATTTCCAGCGCCATCCCAGGCCTGGACTCGGTACTCATGCGTGGCGTCGACCACCGGCCTGGCATCCGTGTATTCGAGCCTCGGCGTGCTCCCGAGCAGCGCGCCGTCGCGGAAGACGTCATAGCCATGAACCCGACGATCGTCCGTTGCGGGGGCCCAAGTGACGCGAAGGTGGGTTCGATAGAGTTGAGTATCGACGACCTCGGTGACCACCAAACTCTCTGGCTGCGTCGGCGCGCTGTTGTCCGGCGTGAACGCCATGGCCCGCTCGACCGCCGCGTTCGCCTGAGGCCGACCGTACCCAAAGAACGGGTCGTGCCCGAGCTCGCCGATGTCCGCCGCCGTGTCGATGAGGATGGACCGCGCCTCGACCGGAGTCAGCGAAGGGTTCGCGTCCCAAATCATCCCGAGGACGCCCGCTACGATCGGGGCCGAGAACGAAGTCCCCGAGAGGCTCGCCGTGCCGCCGCCGTAGGTCGTCACGATGGACTCACCTGGAGCGGCTAGATCGACCAGATCGCCAAACGTCGACCAGCTCGGCTTGTGATCGAGCGGGTCGGTCGCGGACACCACCACCAGGCTCGAAGTGTGCCCGCAGTCGATCTGCGCGCCTGAGTTGCCCGCGGCCACGACCACGATTCCACCGCGGTCGCGCATGTAGTCGGCTGCCGTTCGAATGAGCTCGCTGCACGCCGCACCCTGATACGCGACGACCGCGGTCTTCGCGCCGTGGTCGGCCGCCCAGTTGATGGCGGTCGCGATGTGCGAGAAGTACGCCGCGCCGCTCGTGAGGTTCGTGACGCGGAGCGGCATGATCGCGCTGCCGAAGGCGACGCCAGCCGAGCTCGCCCCGTTGTTGCCGATCGCGGCCGCGGTGCCTGCCACGCTCGTGCCGTGCCAATTCACCGGCGACGAATCGTCTGAGTCGCTCACTACGTTCCAGCCAGGTACGAGCCGCAGGTCAGCGTTGGATCCATCCACGCCAGAATCGCAGATGGCCGTCACGACGCCCTCGCCGGTCGCCAGATCCCAGGCCGCCGGAGCGCCCATCAGCGCGTGATGCCATTGACTCGGATACTGCGGATCGTTCGGCACGAACGCCGGCGGAATCAGCTCGTCGACCTCGGCGAGCTCGACGCGGTGCCGCTCGAGCACGCGCAGCCTTTCGACCACCTCTTCAGGCGTATCGTCGGTCGAGACAGCCAGGACCTCGACGCCAAGCACGTTCGGCCGGCTCCGCGAGAGTCGATGATGTTTTCGGATGTCACTCCTCGTGCGCTCGTTGACGTTGCCTTTGAATTTCACCAAGACTCGGCTCGAGCTCGGCTCGGCTGAGTGCGCGGGACCGGCCAGCTCGAGAGTGAATAGAGTGGCCAGCAGAGCGATGCGGAGCTTCATCGCGCCCATGGAGAGCACGCCGCATGCCGCTCGACCGCGGGCCGTACGTCGTGGTTTCTAACTCAGGACCCAACCCTAACAGGTCGCTGAAAAAGGCTCCGAAACTCATGATGTGCCCGTGCCCGTGCCGTGCCCTGCCCGAGCCCGAGCCCGTGCCCGAGCCCGATTCACCAGCGAGCGACGGCATCTTGCTTATCCATGCCGATCCGGGTTCGAACGGAACCCGACTCGCCGCACCTGCATCTGCAAAAATGCCCCGCGGGGCATTTTTGCTCGCTGGATTTGGGACGGGTACCTTCGGAGGTGGGTCTCGAGCCATCTCCGATCCATCTCCGATCCATCTCAGATCGCGCCGCCGGCGTTACCGGGAGCTCTCGTCTTTCGATCGGTCGAGGTACCGCTCCAGCTTGCGGTGGAGCGTTCTGCGATCCATGCCGAGCGCGTCGGCCGCCGCGGTCTTGTTCCCCGCGAGTTGGTCGATCACCCGCAGGATGTACCGCCGCTCGAGCTCCTCCATCGTGACCACCTCGTTCGGTCCGAGCTCGGGGATCGGGCGGTCGGCCGGCCTGAAATCCCGGACCTTCTCCGGCAAATCGTCCGGAATCAGAAGCCCGAAGCGGGCAAAGGTCACCGCCCGCTCGATGCAATTCTGAAGCTCCCGCACATTTCCCGGCCACCCATACGTCACGAGCTTCTCGGCCACCGCGGGAGACAACCCAGTCACCGGTTTGTTCATCTCCAGGGCGTACTTCTCGAGGAAATGCTGGGCCAGGAGCAGCATGTCGTGACCACGGGCTCGAAGCGGCGGGACCGGAATTCGAACCACGTTGATGCGGTAGTACAAGTCTTCTCGGAATCGGTGGGCCTGAACTTCGGCCTCGAGATTTCGATTGGTCGCCGCGACGATCCGCGCCTGGTACGGCTCCTCACGGTCGCTGCCTACCGGCCGCACCGTCTTCTCCTGCAAGGCGCGGAGGAGCTTTGGCTGCATCGAAAGCGGCAGCTCCCCGACCTCGTCCAAGAAGAGCGTCCCTCCGGTAGCGTTCAAAAAAAGCCCTCTGCGCGGGACCCGAGCATCGGTGAAGGCACCTTTTACGTGGCCGAAAAGCTCGCTCTCGATCAGCGACTCGGGCACCGCAGCACAGTTGATCGCGACGAAGGGTCCCTCCGCTCGTCGACTCTTCGAGTGGATCGCTCGCGCCACGAGGTCCTTGCCGGTGCCGCTCTCGCCGACGACCAAAAGTGTCGTGTCAGTCGACGCGACCCGTTCGATCAGCTCACTGATTTCCTGGATGGCCGGGCTTTCTCCGATGAGTGCGGTGCTAACCTGCGGGTTGCTCGAGACCCCGGGGAGCCGCTTGAGCTCACTTCGGATCCAGCGATGATCGAGCGCGCGGCGGAGCGACGTGAGCAAGCGCTCGAAGTCGAAGGGCTTCTGGAGGAAATCACACGCGCCGACTCGTATGGCTTCAATCGCGGTGTCGAGCGTTCCTCGACCCGTGATGACGATGACGGGAAGCTCCGGTCGGTTCTCTACGATACGTCGGCACAGCGTCAGACCGTCCATTCCGCCGAGCTGCACGTCCGTGACCACCACGTCCACGTCCGTCTCCTCCAGGAAGGCGAGCGCTGCGTTCGCCGACGTTCGGGAAGACGCGTCGAAGTCGTTCAGCGAGAGGACTCGGACCAGCCCCGAACAGATGGCCTCGTCATCGTCGACGACCAGGACGCGATCGCTCACTCGGCCTTTACGATTGCATCAGATCCTCGAGGCAATCAAGCAGTGGAACGCGCACGATTTACTCCGAGAAGCTCAGGATCGCGAGCCATGTCGGAATCAGCCGCCCTGGGTTGCCTTGATCGATCGCGATCGCATAGTGCCCCAAAGGATCGGCCACGCCTCCGTTCGCCGATCGGCTCGACCCGCTGTTCGGCACCACACACCACCCGTAGCGCGGATGGTGCACGCCGATGAAGCCCGCAAAGCCGAAGACCAACCTTCGCTCCGCGGAGATCGACAGGCCGGCCATTTTCCCCGTGGTACCGGCTCCTAGGCGGTCCCCGATCCACTCGCCCGAGTCCTGCCGAAGGTAGGCCATCGTGTTCGCCGTGGCGATGGGTCCGGAGGGACCGGTGTCCACCGAGAGTACGGGCAGAAAGTCAGTCTCGGAGATCTCTTCGTCGAGCTGAAGCTCGAGTCGCCACGTGAGTTCTCCTCGGGCGCGAGTGAAGAGCCTCATTCCGCGAAACGACGGTGGGCTCGGCTCGCGCCGAGTCTCCACCACGGTCATGACATACTCCCGAAGCGCGTCCCCAGCATAGTCTGCGAGGTTGGGCGGAAACTCATCCGTTCTCTCGATCGCAGACCTGCTCTGGCGGTCGAACTCGAAGACCTGAGTATTCGTGTAGAGCAGCACACGCTGGCCGTCGAGCGGAGCCATCCGGAACGGCGTTTTTGGCGTCGTGGCGGCAAATGGGCTCGGCCAGGGCGTACCCGGTCGACCCAACTCATCGGTCTCGAAGAGGTACTGGAGCGTCGTCGTGCTCGACTCCGCGGATCCGAGGAACCCGAGCGTCGCCTCGCCCACGAGCTCGCGGACGACTATGAACGGCGCATCGAGCTCGAACTCGATGCTCGGATCGACTCGCTCTGGTCGCTGGCCGAGCGCGGGCAGGTCGAGGTGGGCGATGATCGCATGGGCCTGTTGGGCTCCCGTCTCCGGATCTCGCCTGTTCTGCAACCCGCCGAAGATGGCCAGGCCGTCCGGCCGAATGACCATCGCCTGATAGTCGGGAGCGTCGTCGACATCCGGCAAGTCACCCTCGAAAATCAGGCTCGTGTTCGGAGGGTCACAGAATCCCGGTCCGATCTCGACCGCGAGGTCTCGCACCGTGGGTGATAGCTCGGCAAACTCACGCTCGACGGGGACCTCCACCTTGCCCCCTTCGGCGACGGAGATCGAGAGCACTCGCAGCGGCTCGACGAACGGACTGCCCGGCCGAGTCCAGTCGAGCGGGCCCAGATAACGACTCGAGGAATCTGCGATCCGCAGCGGACCTGCCTGGAGCCGTAGGGAATCGAGGGACTCCGCGTAAGTCAACACGGACAAAGTCAGAGGCTCCCCTGAGTACGTTCGGTCGATTTCAGGCAAAATCTGCGCGACCGATGCGGTCGAAGCCGCCGCCAAGTGCCGGATCCCGCGAAGCCCGTGGACCGACAGGATCACGGTCTCGGACCCATCCAGCGCCTCGGGGGGAATGCGAAGCGTGACGTCTTCCTCCACCGCGGAGCATGCGAAGAGGAACACCGCACTGTGAGAGAGCGCCTCGAAAACGAGGCTAGCGCCGCGCGAACCCGCCGAGCTCATCGCGGCCTCACTTCCCCTCGACGGCTTTCTTCGCCCCGTCGATGAGCCCCTCGGCCGCGTCCTTGAAACCGCCGAGCGCGTTCTTCTTCCAGGCAAAGCACAGCGGCCCGACCTCCAGCGTGCAAGAGTAAGTGAGTTCATCCGCGCGAGACCGCCCGAACACTCCGAACCCGAGCAACCCCACCAGGGCCGCGAGGGCCGCGATCAGCAGATTCTTCTTCACAACGCCTGCTCTATACCATTCCTCGGCCGCACGCCCAAGGTCCAGAGCGCCGCCGCTGGACTCAGGTTGGGTGACAGTCGGACCCAGGATCCTTGGTAATCAGCGATCGGAGCCCCCGATTGTGCGCCAACACCGCGCTGACCGCCTCCCGCGGAAAATCGCAGCGGGTCATCGCTGCTTCGAGCAGGACGAGCCGCCGCTCGAACTGGCCCCCGGTGATTTTGAAGCGCGCGTGAGTGGGTTCCAACGGGCGCCCCGCATAAGGCTCCTCGACACCCAGCGCGGCCGCGACGAGCGCGTACTCGCGATCAATGAGACGCTCTTTGTCTGAGGCGCGGAAGAGGAAACCGATCATGGGATCGCTGAACACCGAGTCATAGAAGCTGCGAAGCATCCCGAGGATCGCGAAGCGACCTCCCACCCGATCGAACAACGAGCTCATGTTCCTAGCAGATCGTGCGCTAAGTGAATTGATCTTTCAACCGCCGAAGCGCCGCGAGGGTCTCGACACCGTCACGAGGCCGCTCCTCCGTCTTCCGGGCCACGGCCTCGCATAACTCTGGTCGCGATGAACGGAGGAATGGGTTGTAGGTCAGCTCCTCCGCGAGCGTCGTGGGTACGGTGGGTTGGCCCAGGGCTCGACGGGCCCGCGCGTCCTCCAACTTGGCGGCGATGGCCCGATTGTCGGGCTCGATGGTCAGCGCGAACTCCAGGTTTTTGACGGTGTACTCATGCCCGCAGAAGATTTGGGTCCCGAGCGGGAGCGCCAAGAGGGTGTCGAACGCCGCGCGCATGTCTCGGGCGTCTCCCTCGAAAAATCGACCGCAGCCCCCCGCAAACAGCGTGTCGCCCGTGAACAAGACGTCTCCGAACCGATACGCGACGTGGCCGCGCGTATGACAGTGGACGTCGAGCACCTCGCCCGTCACGCCCAAGACCTCGATCTTCGCTCCCGGAGCGACCGGGTGCGTGACCTCTGGGATCCGGTCGGGCTCCGACCCGAACACACTCAGCCGAGGCAGAAGCGCTCGCAGCTCCCCGATGCCCCCGACGTGGTCCGCGTGGTGATGAGTTGCCAGCACCGCGACCAGCTCGAGGTCGTTGACCTCGAGCGCCGCGATCACCGGCGCTGCTTCGCCTGGATCTACAGCGATCGCGCGACCTCGGTCGACCAACAGGTAGCTGTAATTGTCGCGAAGCACCGGAACGATCAACACGTCCACGTCTCGAGCTTGCGCTCGGTCCGAGGCCCGAACAAGCGGTCCGCATCCCGGTGAGCCGGCGCTTGGCCTTGCACCTTGCGACAACCTGCGGATCAACTTCAGCCGCCATCGAAGTATAGTGCGCGCCATGAGGCTCCTCCTCTCGATCGCCGTGGTCTCCCTCGTTTGCGCTTGCGGGGACGCCGATCGCACTCCTCCCGTAGAGCGACCCGTTCGCGACGCCGGCTTCGTGCGCTTCGATGCGCGCCCGAGCGACGCGAGCTCGGACGCGGGAACACCTTCGGACGCGACGAGTCCAGACACCGGACCGAGTGATCGAGGTTTCCAAGACGTCGCCGATCTCGACGCAGTGAGTTCCGACCTCGGCCCTGTCGACTTGGGTCAGCCTGACCTCGGAATCGACGACGGGTCAGTCGACTCGGGATTTCCGGACGCCGACTCGGTCGATGTTGGAACTCATCCCGACGCGACCCCCGAGGACGTGGGTCCGCCGCCCGACGCCGGGGTCGTCACTCAGCAGGGCGGCCTGGTCATCACCGAGCTCATGGTCTCGGGCGCTTCGGAGTGGATCGAGGTCGAAAACGTCGGCACGACCTCCATCGATCTCACCGATCTCGTCGTTCGGACGTTCTCGCGCTCTGCCTTGGGAGACATGACGATCCGCGCGGTGACCGATCCCTCCGGGACCGCGGGAACGGCGGTCCCGCTCGCTCCTTCGGCCCGCGCGTTTGGATCCCCGAACCCCGCGAGCGCAGCCTCGATCCCAGCGGGCGCGACCTTCGTCTTCGGAGCACCCGGATTGTCGAGCGTGTTCGCAGACGGCGGCGACCTCGTCGAGCTCAGCGGCCCGGGTCTGTTCGATCGAGTCGACTTCCGTGCCGCCGCGACCGTGCCTGGTTCGGCCGTGGGGGTCGGAGAGTTTCCGCTCGTGAGCTCGGTCTCACTCACCTTGTCGGCTGGAGCAGGCACGAGCCCGACCGCAAACGACAGCGGAGACGCCTGGTGCGCCCCGATCTTCACCGGAGCGACTCCGGGCACGGTCAACCTTCGCTGCGACACCTTCGTGATCAGCGAATTTTCCTATGACTATGCTTCGCTTTCCGGGGGAGTGGACGACGCGAATGAGTTCGTCGAGCTCGCCGGCCCCGCCGGAGGCTCGTTCACGAACCTGACTCTGGTGACCGTCGAGGGCACCTCTCCCGCGGGTGCGGTAGACCGATCGGTCGCGATTTCGGGCGGCCGAATGCCTCTCGATGGGTTGTGGGTCGTCGCCGATCGCGACTCGTCCGGGATGACTCAGATCGCCAACAGCGATCAACTCGAGAACCTGGACCTCGAGAATGGTCCGGATGCGCTGCAGCTCGTACGCTCGGACGTCCCCCCCGTGTTGCTCGATGCGGTGGGCTACGGCGCGATCACGGCGACGAACGACACGACGCGCGGGCTCGCGTGCTCCGAAGGAACGCCCGTGTCAGACTGGAACCCATTCGTTCACGCGCTCGACTTCGCGCGCTCGGACGCAGAGAGCGACACTCAGAACAACCTGGCCGATTTCAGATACGATCCGAGCCCTACGCCTGGCGCACGCAATGGCGTCGACCAATTCTCGGTCATCGACGTCTCGCCGCGGAGCGGCGTGGTCGCGACCGCCACCATCACCTTGACCGGACGCGACTTCACGGACGGCATGAGCTTGCGGGTCGGAGCGCAGGACGTTCCCTTTTCCGCGTGTGATTATCCGGGCCCCGATGTTTATCGTTGCCTCGTCCCGGCTCCGGTCGCGGCAGGTCGCGTCGATGTCACGCTCACCGCGCGCGCTGAACACGGTGGAGTCGCGGTCATGACCCAAGTATTCACCTGGACGACCTCGGCCAACGAGTCTGGGTTGGCGTCCGAAGCGGACTACGTCAACCTTCAGTATCCGCCTTCGATCAGTATGGCAGCGGGTACCAGCCCGATGATTTTCGCCCGAATCTACGAGCAGGGCGTCACTGACGTGACCAGCGGTCCTTCTGCGTCGATCCTCGTGGAGCTCGGCTTTGGACCGGCCGGGACGGATCCTCGGTCCTCCAACGATTGGAGCTTCGTCCCGGCCGCGTTCAACGTCGAGTATGGAAACGACGACGAGTACATGGGGACCGTGACGGTAACGACGCCGGGTACGTATTCGTACACCCATCGGTTCTCCCTCGACGGTGGGTTGTCGTTTACGTACGCGGACCTCGACGGAGCTGGGCAGAATGGCGGTCTAGACTTCGATCCGACGCGGCTCGGCGCCCTGACGGTTACGCCGTAACCAGCCTTCGAAGCGCCCCTTCGAGGTCGGCGAGACGGAAGGGCTTCTGGATGAATGAGACCAGCGGCCCGTGTCTTTCGACCAACGTCGCCGCGTCGCGCTCGTCGTAGCCGCTCGACAAGAGAACCGGAACGTCCGGATGAGTCTCGCGGATCTTGGTCAAGACGCGCGCGCCGGAGAGCCCAGGCATGTTCATGTCGAGGACGACGATACGGATGGAAGCGTCGCGGGTCAGCGCTTCCAGGCCGCCCGCCCCGTCGATGACCGGAATCGGATCGAGGCCGAGGTGCTGCACCATTCGCGTAAGGACATTGAGGCTCAGGGGGTCGTCGTCGATGAGTAGCACCCTGCCGGAAAGCGAGTGCGGGCTCTTCTCGATGACTGGTTTGATCCTTTCAGGCTCGCTCGAATCGGCCGGAAGGCAGAGAGAGACGTTCGTACCATTGCCGGGTTTGGCTTCGACGCAGATCGATCCGCCGAGATTTCTCACGATGCCCAACACCGCCGCGAGGCCGAGCCCTCGTCCAGTGGCGTAGGGCTCGAAGACGCGGGCCAAGGCCGTGTCATCGAGCCCGGTCCCGTCGTCTTCCACTTCGAGGACGACGTGAGGGTAGGGTGCGACATTTCGGCCGGCCGTGACGTGGGGACTAGAGCGTCGCGCCGCTCTTTCGGCGTGGTCGGTGGACCCTCGCAGGGTCACCAACCGAGCGCCCGAATCGACCGCGTTGGCGACGAGACTCTCGACGATGCGAACGAGCTCCCTGTCGTCCCCCGAAATTCTCGGGAGAGTCGGCTCCAACTCCAAGCGAAGCTCGACTCCTGGCGGCGTGACGAGCCGCAGTTGATCCACGGCCGTCCGGAGAGTCTCCGAAGGGTCCGTCGTTCCGGACGGAACGCGCGTACGACCGCCGTAGGTGAGCAATTGGCGAGCGAGCTCCGCGGCGCGAGTAGCAGCGTCGAGCACACTCCGCAGGTGAGGCTCGATCGGCGCGCCGTCCGGTCCCTCGGCCAGCGCGAGGCTCGCGTTTCCCAAGATCCCCACGAGGATGTTGTTGAAGTCATGCGCGATACGACCCGCGAGCAAACCCAGACTCTCGAGCCGCCGAGCCTCTTGCGCCCGAGCCTCCAAGAGTCGGCGCTCCTCCTCGGCCTGCTTTCGCTCGGACACGTCGACCAACGCCGCCCGCATCCCGACCGCCTGCCCGTCCCGCATGACAGGGTCGGCGTGCACGACCATCGGAACGACCGTCCCGTCCCCTCGAAGGATCCCGTAATCCTGATTGTCGAGCTGCTCACCCGCCAAGCGTCGAGCCCAGCGGTCCCGCAACCTCGCGTGGTCCGCCTCGATGACCACGTCTTCGACCCGCCGCCCAATGATCTGTTGCTCCGTGTACCTGAGTTGAGTGAGGCCCGTCTTGTTGACGAATTCAAGGCAACCGCGGGGATCGACCTCCGCCACGACCACCGGAAGGAGCTCCGCGAGCTCCCGATACTTGGCCTCGCTCCGACGCAGCTCCCGCTCGGCCTCGCGCACTGGCGTGAGATCTCGATACGCGGTGACGCGGGCTTTCTTTCCCCTGAAAGTCGTGTTCCGGCCGCGAACCTCGACCGGAAATCGCGTGCCGTCATGCCGAAGCGCGATCGTTTCATACGGTTCCTCGATGCCCGCCTGGATCGCGTGCGCGATCTGCGGAATGGACTCTGGAGCCGCATACCGAAGCGCGTTGAGCCCAACGAGCTCCGCGCGCGAAATGCCCAACATGTCCGCGACCGCTTGATTCGCCTCGACGATGACTCCATCCACCGTGAGGCTCAAACCCTCGAACCCGCCTTCGACGAGCGCCCGAAATCGATCTTCGCTCTCCCTCACCGCGGCGATCGCCGCGCTCTGGTCGGTCGCGTCGAGCACCACGAAGTCCACCCCACGTTCGAAGCCGCGTACGTGGATCTGGAGCGTGCGCCCCTCCCCAGTGATGAGCGACGGATGGACCGACTCGCCCTGACGAACCATCTGAAGGTCGAGCGGGATCGGGCGCGGAAACTCTCTCAAACAGACCGCTCGGTCCGCGAAACCCAAGAGGCGTACGAAGGCCTCGTTCGCCTCCTCGAGCCTTTGGGACTCGAGGTCGAACCGACCAAAGCCGACGACGCCGTTCTCGAAGAAGGCATCCTTCGCGACCCCCCGCGACACTTTCGGAGTTTGAACCACGAACGGCGCGGTCGTGCAATCCTCCGACTCAACCTTGCCGACGAGAGATCTTCGCCCCGAGCGCGTTCAACCGCTCGTCGATCCGCTCATAGCCCCGGTCGATCTGGCCCACGTTCTGGATCACGCTCTTGCCCGTGGCCGTCAGCGCCGCGATCAGCAGCGCCATACCTGCACGGATGTCGGGGCTCACCAACTCCTGGCCGAACAGGGGCGACTTCCCCGTGATGACGGCTCGGTGCGGATCACAAAGAATGATACGAGCGCCCATACTCGAGAGTCGATCGACGAAGAAGAGACGAGACTCGAACATTTTTTCATGGATGAGTGTCGTCCCTTCCGACTGAGTCGCCGCGACGACCGCCAACGAGGTCAGATCCGCAGGAAACCCAGGCCACGGCGCATCCTCGACCTTGGGCACCGCCCCAAAGAGATCCTGCTGAACGATCAGGCGCTGCCCACCCGGGACCAAAATGTCTCGACCGGAGTTGGTGGGTTCGAAGCTGATACCCAGGCGGCCGAAGCCAATGCGCGTCGATCGGTGGTCGAGCGGCCGGGCATCGGTGATCGTGAGCTCTCCGCCAGTCACCGCCGCGAGCACGATCAGTGAACCGACCTCGATGTAGTCGGGACCGACCGAGTATTCCGCTCCCCTGAGTCGGTCGACACCATCGATCACGAGGGTATTGGTCCCCGCGCCCGAAATCTTCGCACCCATGCGGTTCAGGAGGTTGCAGAGATCCTGTACATGGGGCTCCCCGGCCGCGTTCATGATCACCGTGCGCCCGGTCGCCATCGCGGCCGCCATCACCGCGTTCTCCGTCCCGGTCACCGAGGCCTCGTCGAGGAACAACTCCGCTCCCTTGAGTCTCTTGTCGGCGCTGAACTCATAGGCTTCGTGAGTCGCCGAAAACTCGGCGCCGAGCCCGGTGAGCGCGAGGACGTGCGTGTCGATCCGTCGCCGTCCGATCACGTCACCCCCAGGCGGAGGGAGCCTCACGTGACCTCTCCGCGCGAGGATGGGACCGGCCAGCAGGATCGACGCACGGATGGCTTTGGCGATCTTCCATTCGGGCTGGCGACCGTTGAGGCCTGAGCCGCGAACGGAGACCACGCCCGGCTCGAGCATGCGGACCGTCGCGCCCAACCCCGCGACGAGCTCGAGCATGGCGGCGACGTCCCGAATCATCGGGACGTTTCGGAGGATGACTTCCTCCTCGGTGAGAAGAGTCGCCGCCACCAGCGGCAGGGCCGCGTTCTTGTTGCCGGACGGTCGAATGGAGCCGCTGACTTTACAGCCACCTTCGATGACGAAGCTCGGACTGCTCATGGGGAGTTCCTTCGCGAACGGCCGCGCCCGTGAGTCACGGTTTGGCCGAGAGAGTGACTGTGCCTGCCTGAGCCAACAACCGAGCGAGGCCGTGACCTCCATTGACGACCGCCGAGTAGCTCGTGCGATTCGTACCCAAAGGCCTCGGAAAAGCGGGATGATTCACCACGAACCCACCCGAGGCCGCGGCCTCTATGCTCGCGCTCACATTCCGAGGCATGAGCAAAGTAATGTGACCGGACCCGACCTCCGCGGTCGCGGAGGTCGAAGGGAGCAGCGCCGAGTCGATGACCACGTTCCCGTTGCGAGTCACGGCGCGGACGTTTCCAGAATTACCCACGAAACGAACCTGGTCGTAGCCCGTGGCGGTCGCCGATCGCTCCATCGACTCCACCAGAATCTCATGCTCCGAGCCCACTTCCAACTCTATCTTCGCCGGGATCGTGAGCTCGATGGAACCCAAGAGCGTCGTGTCGGGCGGAGGCGCCAGAGTGAGTGTGACATTTCGTTTGTCCTCCGATCTCTTCACCACCACGTCGAGCTCTTTCGCCAGGCGGTTGGCGATGGTCGCGGTGCTCGCGGTGAGGGTTCCGCTGATCGAATATTCGATCTGAGTTGCCAGAGGCGCGCCTCGAACCGAGACCGCGACGTAGCTGTCGATGGTCACCGAGCTCTCCGTCGTGAGTACCGTCGACCCCTGTCTTTTGACCTCGGCGTTGATCTGCGGCGCCGCTTCACAGGCGAACAGCGATCCGAGGGCAACACCCAGGGACCAACGAAAGACACGTCCGGGAGCTTGCCGGGGTGTCGGGGGCTTTCTAAGCTCTGCGCCCATGGCCAGGAAACGGCCGAAGCCGGCGGCCCCTCGCTTCATCGCGATCGAGGGACCGATCGGCGTCGGGAAAACGACGCTCGCGCGGTACTTGGCCAAGCAACTCGGTGCGCGCACCGTGTTGGAAGACGTCGACGACAATCCGTTCCTCGCTCAGTTCTACGCCGATCCGAAGCGCTTTGCGTTTCAAACTCAGATGTTCTTCCTTCTGTCCCGTTATCAACAGCAGCTCGGCCTGCACCAGGAGGACCTATTCCAGAAGACCACCATCTGCGACTACATCTTCCAGCGCGATCGTATCTTCGCGTACCTGACCCTCAGCGAGGCGGAGCTGTCGCTCTACGAGCGCATCTACCGGCTGCTGGATCCTAGAGTACCGACACCCGATCTCGTGGTCTACCTCCAAGCGCGGCCCGACGTCATCGCGGAGCGGATCAGGCTGCGCGCGCGTCTCTTCGAGCGCACCGTGCGACAGAGCTACATCGATGACCTCGTCCGCGCGTACAACGACTTCTTCTTTCACTACAAGACCACGCCCCTGCTCGTCGTGAACACGTCCGAGATCGACTTGGCGGAGAAGGAATCGCACCTCGAGGGGGTGCTCACTCAGATCATGCGGATGAGCAAAGGCACCCAGTTCTTCAGCCCAGCCGACTGATCCGGCAGCCCACGACGCGCCGCGTCGACGCGAAGATCGGAGGGCGTCGAGCCGCTCGCGTGTTAGCCTAAACGTGCGCGATGGTGCGCGACGAAACGCGGCGGGGACCGGCCGAGCCGGCGCTGACCGCAATGGGTCGAAGCATGAACGAACAAAAACCAGAGGTCGACGCAACCTCTATCAAGCAGGCGGGACCCAAACGGCCCGCACGAATCACGACGGCGACGCTGGCGAAGAAGAAACGCGACGGTGAGCCGATCATCATGGTCACGGCATACGACGCCACGTTTGCGCGCTTGATCGACGAAGGCGGGGCCGACGTGTTGTTGGTCGGCGATTCGCTCGGGATGGTCATTCAAGGGGAAGAGACCACGCTCCCGGTCACGCTCGAAGACATCATCTACCACACGCGCGCGGTGCGACGCGGCGCGGCGCACGCGCACGTCGTCGCCGACATGCCCTTCATGAGCTACCAGACCGGTGTGCGAGAAGGAGTCGAGAGCGCAGGGCGGCTGATGAAAGAAGGCCAAGCGCACTCCGTGAAGCTCGAGGGAGGCGCTCCGTTCGCCGAAACGGTCGAGGGCATCGTACGCGCCGGCATCCCAGTGATGGGCCACGTCGGCTTGATGCCGCAGTCCGTGCACGCGATGGGCGGCTTTCGCGTGCAAGGCCGCGAGCCCGAAGAGGCGCGCCAGATCCTGCGGGACGCCAAGGCGATCGAAGAGGCCGGCGCCTACGCGATCGTGCTCGAAGGGATCCCGACGGAGCTCGCGCGCGTGATCACGAGGGAGCTCTCGGTTCCGACCATCGGGATCGGTGCGGGCCCCGACTGCGACGGACAGGTGCTCGTCTCTTACGACCTGCTCGGAATGAACCGCGACTTCGTGCCGAAGTTCGTCAAGCGGTACGCCGACCTCGCGACGCTGATTCCGAAGGCAGTCGCCGAGTTCAGCGCGGAGGTTTCGGCCGGGGCGTTCCCGTCCGAAGCCCACAGCTATCAGGCCAAGGGACCGCTCTTTCGTCCCACCGAGGTGCGCCCGAGGCTGTCGGTCGCGGTCGCCGAAGAGGACGACGCGCAGATCGGCCTGTACGGCGTGCCCGTCTGATGTTGATCCTCACGACCGTCGGCGTCACCAAACGAAAGCTCCGCGCCGTTCAGGCTCAAGGGCTTCGCGTTGGTTTCGTGCCCACGATGGGCGCGCTGCACGAGGGCCACCTCGCGCTCGTCGACGCGGCCCGCGCGCGCTCGGAGGTCGTGGTCGCTTCGATCTTCGTGAA
Organism: uncultured Myxococcales bacterium; assembly: GCA_964463485.1. Classification (GTDB taxonomy): domain Bacteria; phylum Myxococcota; class Kuafuiibacteriia; order Kuafuiibacteriales; family Kuafuiibacteriaceae; genus CAYXDO01. The sequence continues at coordinate 73,444 of CAYXDO010000012.1, forward strand.
CCCCAAGCAGTTCGGGCCGTCGGAAGACTTCACTCGCTACCCGAGAGACCTCGAGAAGGACGCGACGCTCCTCGAGCAGCGCGGCGCCGACGTCGTGTTCGCGCCGTCGGTCGACGAGATGTACCCGGCCGGCTTTGGTACCGCCGTCTCGACCCCCGACGTCGCAAAAGGGCTCTGCGCGGCGTTTCGACCAGGACACTTCGAAGGCGTGGCCACCGTCGTCGCGCGATTGTTCGGGATCGTACGACCCGACGTCGCGGTCTTCGGCGAGAAGGACTTCCAGCAGCTCGCGGTGATCCGGAGGCTCGTGTCCGATCTCGCGCTCGACGTAGAAATCATCGGCCACCCAATCGTCCGCGAGCCCGACGGGCTCGCCATGTCGTCCCGTAACGCGTACCTCTCCAAAGACGATCGCCTGCGAGCGCTGTCGCTCTCGCGAGGACTGAAACACGCCGAGGCCGCTTTCCAAGCCGGAGAAAGATCCGCTGACTCGCTCGTGGCCGTAGCCTTGCGCGAGCTGACCGCCGAAGGCGTCGCGCCCGAATACCTCGAGCTTCGTTCGTTTGAGCTCAAATCGATCGATCGGGCCGACGGACCTTGCCTCTTGCTGGTGGCCGCGCGGTTCGGCTCGACGAGACTGATCGACAACCGTATCTTGGCCCGGCCGTGAGCGACCCGCGCGAAGAGACCTCGATCTCGAAGAACCGCAAGGCGCTTCACGACTACACGGTCGACGAGACCGTGGAGGCCGGAATCATGCTCGCGGGCAGCGAGGTGAAGTCGATTCGGGCCGGCCGGGTGCAGCTCAAGGATGCCTACGCGATGATCGATGATCGCGGGGAGTGTTTTCTCCATCAGCTTCACGTCACCGAGTACCCGAACGCGACCCACTTCCAGCACGCTCCGCTTCGGACCCGAAAGCTCCTGCTGCACAAGGAAGAGCTCGAGCGGCTGGCCCGCAAGGTCTCCGAGAAAGGGTACACGCTCATCCCTCTCGAGCTCTATCTCAAGAATCGGCGGATCAAAGTGAAGCTGGGGCTCTGCCGCGGAAAGCGCGAGTACGACAAGCGAGAGACGATCAAGGCCCGAGACGAGGACCGGGATCGTCGACGCGGAGAGTCCTGACTTCCTCTTGCGGGCCTGATTCCTCTTGCGAACCGCAGTCTGAGTTCGAGCACCCTTCGTCAGCTATCGTTCGTCGTCTCGAGCTTTGGGAGTCCGGACCCAGGGCGGACGTGCCCTTCTTTCCGCGCGACTCCGGCGAGCGCTCGATAGAGCCCTTCGGGCCCCTCTAGCGCAAACTCGGCCTGCATGACTCCAGACTCATGACCGTACCGAACATCGTCGGCAATTCGCTCGATGAGTGTGTGCATGCCTTTGTTTCGCGCCAGAAAATCACACTGAAAGCGCGTGATGCCTCGCTCCCGAGCTGCCAGCACGAGCATCGTCAGCAGAAGCTTTCCAAGCCCGAGCCCCTGGGCCTCGTCGATCACGGTGATCGCGGCTTCCGCGACCTCGGGCCGCTCCCTGAGTCGAATGAATCGTGCGATCCCCAGGCCGAGCTCCGTGCCATCTTCGAGGTACCGGGCCGCACCGATGGCGAGGTGATTTTCACCGTCGAGCTCGGTCAGATACGCGAGCTCCGCGTGAGTGAGGCGGTCCTTGGCGCTGAAAAACCGAAAATACCGGGACTCGGGCGACATGCGGGCGAGGCCCTGTTCGAGGAGCTTCTTATCGTCGGGTCGAACCAGGCGAAGATGCACCTGGGTCCCGTCGTTCATGGTCGCGAGCTCCTGCCACGACCGATCGAAAGTTCGCCGGGGCGTATCCAAACGTCCTCAACGTACTCGATGCGGCGAGTCACCGCCAGCAGGCTCGTCTTCGTGCCTTCATCGCATCGTCACCAGCTCTTCAGCCGACGTGGGGTGGATCGCCACCGTATCGTCGAAGTCCTTCTTGGTCGCGCCCATTTTGATCGCGACGGCAAAGCCTTGCAGCATCTCGTCCGCGCCAGGGCCCACGATGTGGCATCCCACCACACGCTCGTTCGGCCCGGCCACCACCAGCTTCATTCGCGTCTTCGGTTTGTGCGTCGTCACCCCGTGGTAGAGGGGAACGAACCGCGTCGAATAAGTCTTCACGCCTGACCCGAGCCGAGCTTTGGCGTCAGCTTCGGTCAGCCCGCAGGTCCCGATCGGCGGGTGGGTGAAGACCACGGTTGGGATGGTTTTGTAGTCGAGCTTCCGATCGCTTTGACCACCAAAGACCCGATCACTCAGCCGTCGCCCCGCGGCGATGGCGACCGGCGTGAGTTGCGCTCGACCGGTGACGTCGCCGACCGCGTAAATGTTGGGCTGAGTCGTGACTTGGTAGGCGTCGACCTCGACGTGGCCCTTCCGATCGAGCTTCACCCCTGCGCTCTCGAGACCTAGGTCGTGTGTATTCGGAGTCCGGCCTGTCGCGAAAAAGACCACGTCCGCCGGGCGCGTCGCTCGTCCGTCCTCTGCGATGACGATCTTGCCTGCGCCGGTTTCCTCGAGGCTCCTCGGCACGAAATTCCACTCGATGCGAATCCCAGACTCGAGGAGGTGCTCGGCGATCGCCTCTCGAATCAGCTCGTCGAAGGTCCGAAGCACATGGCCCGTGCGGACTACGAGGGTGACTTCCGATCCGAGCGCGCGGAGCATACAGGAGAGCTCGAGGGCGATGTAGCCGCTGCCGACCAGCGTCACGCTCGCCGGTCTCTCCTCCATCCCGAAGAAGTCGTCGGACACCCACCCCAGAGCCGCTCCGGGGATTTCAGGAACCGACGGCCGTCCGCCGGTGGCGACGACGAAGTGATCGGCGCTGAGGGTTCGATCTCCGATCGAGACGGCGTGGTCGCTCACGAAGCGAGCGCGCCCGGCGAGGTGAGTCACGCCTCGCTTCCCGAGGTTGGCCGCGTAAATTCCGTTGAGTCTCTTGACGTAGGCGTCGCGCCGCTCCTTGAGCGCTCGCCAGTCGTGGCTGACCACTCCGACGTCGAAGCCATACTCTCTCGCTTCTCGGAGTGAGTGCGACAACGACGCCGCGTGCCACATGACTTTCTTGGGCACGCACCCGAGGTTGACACAGGTGCCGCCGAGGGGTCCGGGATCGATGAGTGCGACTTTCGCGCCGTGTTCCGCGGCGCGCTGCGCTGCCGCGAGGCCACCGCTGCCGCCGCCCAGGGTGATCAGATCATAGTTCATGCTCTCGAGTCCTTCGCCGACGAACGAAGAGAAGCGCGGCGGGCGCAGCGAACGCAAGGAGCTCGTAGGAGGTCCCACGGGCACCGTCACACGCACAAGACGGAGCGGGTTGCTGTACCGAAGGGGTCGCGTCCGAGGCTCCCGAGTCTGCGAAGCCGGCGTCGACCGGCTCGGTCACGCGCAGACCGAGCTCGGCGAAGGTCATCTCGGTGGGCGCGCCCCGGCTGGTGCGCTCGAACGCGGTGTTCAGCCGGACCGCGTCGGCCTGCGTTCGACCCAAGGTGTCGAGCAGGAAACGGACGTAGGCGCCATCCACGACCTGGTAGAGCGCCCGGAGCTTGATCGTGCCTGCGGTGCCGGCCGGCGTGCCGGCGGGGATCGGGACGGCGTACTCGACGTCGTCGTAGTGCCGAAAGGGCGCGGACCCATAGTCTCGACCCATCGGGATCATGTCCGGGTGGTTGGGGCGGTAACCTTCGGGGGGCACGCGTGTGTCCCAGAGAGTCTCGTCGACGAGCGCGAGGTGGCGGTTGCGACCGGTCTCGGCGCACTTCGTTCCTTTGCCCGAGCAGCCGTGGCCCGTGTCGTAGACGCGGATCTGGTCGTCGGTGTGAAAGTCGCCCGTGGTCGCGTCGAAGGCGCCGGAGAGAATCTCGGTTTGGCCGCCCAAGGTGAGGCTCAGCTCGAGGACGATCTTGCGGCCTTCGGGGTAGCCGGTCGGGAGCTTGTGGCCGGTGAGGTTGGTGAAGCGCGCCTTCACGCGGGCGATGCCGCCCGCGGGGCCTTCGGCGACCTCGGTGAGGAACTCGAGGCGCGCGGCGCCTCGAAGCGACGCTCGCGCTTTCAACACGAAGGCGTCGGCGTCACCCACGGGGAACTGGGGTTCGACGGCTTGCACGGCCCGCACGACCCAAGAATTCCCGCCGACGATCGTGTGGAGGCTCAAGTCGGAGTAGGTGTTCTGAGCGATCGAAGCGGCGCGACCTTCCGCACGTTCGAGGTGACATTCGACGCAACCCGTTCCGCGAGCAGGAAACGCGGACGCTTGCCACTCCTCGAAGGTGCGCTGTTCGAAGTATGGGATCCCGAAGGGCTCGTGCGCCGTCGAGTGATGTTGCTCCAGCGGGTTGAAGAGGCTGTGGCACACGCCGCAGAGGTTCGAGGAGCCAACGTAGTCGGAGGCCGCGACCGAGTGGCCGTTCCCAGGGCCGTTGCCACGTCGGGCTCGCTTCGTCGCTTCTTGCGCGATCGTATACTGCGCGTCGCCTACGAGCGGAGGGTCCGTTGGGACGGCGCGGTGGCAGACGTCGCAGGTTATGCCCTCGAAGTCGCCGCTCGATCGAGAGAGCTGGCTTCCGTCGCCAGGGGTGCCGCGCTGGCTGAGCCAGCCGATCGGGGCGTGACACCGAAGGCAGACGGGGCTGAGCTCCGGCCGGTCCTGGTGAGCGACCTGGAGGGCTGCGCGAAATAAGGGGTCGACCGCGGCGAGCGCCATGGGGGTCGAGGCGTAGGTGTCCCACGGCTCAACGTAACGATCGGGATCGTAGCCGATGTGGCAGTTGCAGGCGCTCGAGGGCTGCGGGGGGAGGCCGAGCTCCCCGGGCGCGGTGCCCGAGAGCTGGGCGAGGACGCCGAAGAGGAGCGTGAGCATCGCCCTCCCTTACACGAACCCAGCCTCGAAATGGAGCGGCGTGCGTTCGCGCTCATCCGAACCTGCCGTAGAGCACCGAGAAGGTCGTCCTCCAACGATTCCGGCGGGTTGAACGAGCAACGCCCGTTGCTCGAGCCTGCGGCTTCGATAGGCTGGGAGCTCCGTCGGCCGGCCTCCTTGGCGATCGATTTGCGCCCGAGAGCAGGCGGGAAGGCCTCTGCCTACCACTGGTCGAGGATCGCCTGGACACGCGAAAAATGCGGAGGCCCTCCTCTTCTTGACCGATGGGGTCGATCAAATGGTAAAAAATGCGCGTGACTTTGACTCAGCTCAAATCTGAGGTGGGGTCCGAGCACACCACCGTTGCCATGAGAGACACCGGGAGCGCGAAGTTGAACACGCATTTTGCGCGTGATCTTCCGGCCCATCGATGTGGCACGCAGCGTGATCTGAGTTGGGTGCAGCGAGGCGTTGGGTCTCGCACAGCTAACGTTGGAAATGCGCAAGGGGTCGGAAGGATGAATGAAATAAGATTGAAGAGGAGAGCGCTGGGCCTGTGCAGCCTGGTGTCGGTGCTCTCCGCTGGAGGTTTAGCCGCTTGCAACGGCAATAACGACATCGTCTGCGGAGCAGGGACACAGCTCCAAGTCGCGGCCGATGGAACGCAGTCTTGCGCGTCGGTCACGACGTGCCCGCAGGGCACGACGCTCGTGACCGCCGAAAACGGCACCAAGTTCTGCAAAGACACGACCGTGACGCCCCCGCCGGACTGCGCAGCCGCGCTGCCCGGCTCGGAGCTCAAAGAAGTCGCCGGAGCCTTGGTTTGCATTTGCCCCACCGGGACGGGGATCTTGCCCGGAGCGAACAGCATGTCCTGCCAGCCGGTCGGCCTGCCTGTTTGCGAATATGCCGATCAACAGAATTGTACGCCGCCTCCGTCGCCACCCCCGGTGCTCTGCACCGAGTTCCCGGACGATCCGAACTGCCTCGGCGGCGGTCCGCAGCTTCCTCCGCAGGCTGCTGAAGAGTCGTGTGTGAGCTGCCACGCGCCCGGCAACAACGGCATCGAGGATCCGCACCCCTGGCTGTACGTGAAGTGCACGGACTGCCACGGCGGCGACCCCACCAAGACCACGCAAGTGGAGTCGCACGCGGCGATTCCGGCCGCGATGGCCAACCCGAAGTTCCCTGGCCGCGCCAACGTCCAGTACTACTACAACTACATCACGACGCACGGCCTCGAGTCGTTTGGTGAGGAGGGCATCAAGTTCCTTCGCTTCCTCAACCCCTCGGACCTCCGCATCGCCGATCAGACCTGCGGCAAGTCCTCCGGCTGCCATGCGAAGACGACGGCGTCTTTCAAGGGCTCCGTGATCTTGACTGAACCGGGCCTGCTCGATTCGTCGTTGTACCGCTCGGGCGTGAAGCGCTCGATCAACACCGGCTCGAGCGAGCGCGCCGCGCGCGATACGACGACGGGTGTCACGCTTGGCCTCGACCAAATCGCCGACGCGCTGTTCGAGGAGCACAAAGGGCTCACGAACTCCAACAACGTTGCGAAGATCGTGTACTTCACGGTGGCCGGCCTCAAGAGCCAGAACCGTGACGAGACCGGAACCTACACCGAAGAAGATCTGCTCAAGGAAGTCATGCTCAAGCAATGCGGCGACTGCCACGCGGGCGGCAAGGGTCGTAACGATCGCTACGCCGACTTCCGCTCGGGCGGTTGCGCGGCCTGCCACATGCCCTACGCGCTCTCCGGTCAGTCCGCGTCGAACGACCCCACGGTCGATCGACAGGAGCCCATCTATCCCGCCGCGTGGGCCAACATCGCGGGCTTCAACGTGAACAACTTCAACCAATTCAACGACCCGGTCTTCCTCGCGAACTTCCGTCCTGAGAAGTCGCACCCGATCCGTCACCAGCTGACGAAGACGGTGTCCGACAAGCAGTGCAAGCCGTGCCACTCGGGCTCGAACCGCACCGTCGACCAGTACGAAGGTCGGCAGTGGGATCCGAACCGCGTGTACGTCACCGCTCTGAACAACGGGGCGATCAACGCGAACCAAGTGAAGTTCGCCACGATCATCCCGCAGAACGACGCGAACGCTCGCTACAACGGCCAGGCCTTCAATCAGTTGCTCGAGTACGCGGACCTCGGATCGGTCATGCACGGTGTGAATGACCAGCCGAACGTTCCGGACGGCATCAACGACATCGCGGCGGACGTCCACAAGAAGGCGGACATCTGGTGCCTCGACTGTCACCAGTCGGCCGAGATGCACGGCCAGGCCACGCTGAAAGATCCAGCGCAGCCTTGGGACGCTGCCAACAATCCGTACGTGCCCGTGATTTTCAACAAGATGGACGCACAGGTGCAGATCCGCTGCGAGAACTGCCACGGCACGACCGAGTACTTCTCGGAGCCCGATTCCACGGCGACGCCGAACGGCGTGAAGAACCTCAAGCGGTTCTCGGCTGAAGACGTTCGCACGATGGGGCAGGCGCTCGGGATCACGGAGCCTGGTGTCTACATCGCGCTCCGGAGCAAGCCCGGCCAGTACCGCTACGTCCCCCAAGTGAAAGACATGTCGGACCCAACCTCGAACGCCGTGAAGCCCACGTCGCGTGAGCGGGTCTATCGGCAGAATGCCTTCGTCGCCCACGCTCGCGTGACCGCTCAGACGACCGCGTCGAACGTCGGCCCCGGTGTCGGCCCCTGCAAGAACGGAAACTTCAACCGCGCCAACTGCGTGGCCAACGGCTCGGAGCTCGTTCCGAACGGCTGGTCACACCTTGGGTCTCAGACCACGGATATCGAAGGAAGGCCGATCAAAGCCAATGCCCAGCCGGCCAACGGCCTTACGTGCTACACCTGCCACGCCACGTGGCAGAACAACTGCTTCGGCTGCCACCTCACCCTGGCTGACAACGATGGAAACAACGTCCGGTACGCGGGCTCCCCGATCTCCGGCGTCCTCTCCATCGGCTTCATTCAGCAGGCGGACTTCACGTGGATTTCCAGCCAGGAATGGATGATGGGTATCAACTCGCGCGGCAAGATCAGCCCGCAGATCCCAGAGACCAAGGGCTTCTTCCGCCACATTACGCGCGATAACCAGAACTACGCTGTGACCGTGCTCGGAGCGAACACCAACGCCGCGCAGGCTGCGACGGGTTACAAGACCTATCGCGACCGCCTCGGCTACGGAAACGTGACGAACGCCTTCGCGGCCACCACGGGTGTGCAAGTCGGCATCAAGACCGTCGACGTCTATGGCAACACCGATCCTCAGGGCGTGCCCGTGTACAATCACGACGCACGTTCCGACGAGAACGGTGGCCTGGGACAGCAGTCTTTCATGCCTCACTCAGTCCAAAACCGTACTCAGGTCCGCAACTGCCAGAGCTGCCACTTCAACCTGAACGGCGCCAACGACGCCAACCAGGTGAACTATGCGATGGCTCAGGTCGGCGCGAACCCGAACGGCTACCAGGCCGCGAACTCGGGCTACATCCAGTTCTTCCAGAACGAGACGGCCGTCCGAAACAACATCGCCCAGAACGTGACCTTGAATCAGGGCTTCTTGTTCGATGCGAATACCGACCCCGCCGGCACCGACGGTCTGGCGCACCGCTTGGACTACTACGTTCGGTTGGCGGACGGCTTCCCGCTGTCCTTCAACAACCACCCGATCATGAACCAGGCCTCCTACGTCGACAATCGCTACCGCCGCAACTACGACTCCACTGCTGCTGGGCCCTTCGGCCAGGAGCTGTTGAAGATGTGGGATCCGAACAACGCCCAGAGCATGGTCCTCGTTGCTCCGTTGAACACGCAGCAGTAGCATCCTCGCTCTGAACCCTTCCTTTCCAACGGGTGGCCGGTCGCCGCTCCTGCTCCTGGTGGGAGCGGCGGCCTGCAGCCCCTCCAAATCTTCCCCCCGAATCGGAATCGAAACGATCCTCGCCGAGTCTGGGCTCGCCCCTGCCCTGCTCGAAAAGGCCAAACAAGCTCTCGATACCGAACCCATCGTCGTCACGGACGAGTCTTCGATCCTCGCGGCCAGATTGAAGGCAGGAGAGCTCGAGCTCGCCCTCACCAACGGCGACCTCACCACCGAGAGTCTCCTCAGAGACGGCACGGTGACTTCCGCCAAACCCATCTTGCATCACGAGACCGTGCTGGTAGGTCCGGCCGGAGATCCGCTCGAGATTCACGCGCAGCGAAGCTTCGTCACTTCGATGCGACTCATCTACGAAGGCGACGCCGCCTTTTTTCAATGCACCGCCTGCGGCCTACGGGCGCGTCTCGACGCGATCTTCGCTCGCGAACGGTCGCTCATACGAAAGGGCAACTCATTCCGCGACGTCGGCCCGAGCGAGTCCGACGTGGTCAAGGCGCTCATTGGCGCGCCCGGCTATGCGCTCTTGTCACGACCCACCGTCATTCGGCTCCTCAAATCGAAGGACTGGACCATGAAACCGCTCTGGTCCGGGGACGCTCTGCAAGTCGACAACTATCGAGTGTTGCTGAGACCCTCCGATCGGATCGAGGAGCCGCGACGAGTCGCGTCCGCGAAGCTCGAGGCGTGGCTCACCGGACCATCGGCCAAAGCGATCATCGAGAGTTTCGGTCTCGATACTCACGGTCAAGCGGTCTTTCGCGCCGGGCCGGCTCCCGAGGGAGAAGGCTTCAAGGCTTCGCCGCGTTGACAATCCCCGCTCCTGTGTTTCATTGTCATACGCATGGCGAGAGATAGCTCCGTGTTGTCGGTTCGACTGTCTTCGAGCGAGCGAGACCTGGTGGAAGCGGCCTCGAACGAGGCACGAACCACACTGAGCGACTTCGTGCGACGAACCGTGCTGGAGGCTGCCGAGATGGCGGTGCTCGAGCGACGGACGGTTGTGATTCCCGCCAAGGACTGGGCTCGATTCGAGCAATGGGCCGCATTACCAGGGCGTCAAATCGAGGCTCTGAAGTCTCTCATGACGCGCCCTCCGTCATGGGAGTAGCGGCACCTCGTCCCCTCGCCGAGCTCGATGATCGCAGCACCTTCGACTGTGGTCGCGAGTCCATCAACGCCTGGTTTCGGCGCCGTGCGTGGCAAAATCAATTGATGAACGTCAGTCGGACAAGTGTCATCTGCGACGTTTCTTCCGGGCGCATCGCTGGCTTCGTTGCTTTGAGCTCAGGGCAAATCGAACGGGAGTTTCTGCCGAAGTCCTACCGTCGCAACAAGCCGGATCCCGTGCCGGTGGTCCTCTTGGGCCAACTCGGTGTCGCGAACGAGTATCAGGGCCAAGGGTACGGCCATTCGCTGCTCCGCTTCGCAATTAACATCGCCTTAGAAAGCTCCCGGCACTTCGGTTCCTTTGGAGTGATCACGCATCCCATAGATGAGGCCGCCCGTCGGTTCTATGAGCGCGCTGGGTTTCAGGATCTCCCTTTCGACCCCCGTCGAGCGATGATCGTTCGGATGGTCGATCTCGAGCGAACACTCGCGACCTGACCCTCTCTCTACTTTCGCCTTCGGACCTGCCACACGGCGACGCCCACTGCGAGGATGGTCATCGGAATGAGATCGATCGCGAAGAACTTGACGAAGTTGGCCTGATTTTCGGTCATCAGGAGCTTCGAGCCTCCTCTAGCTCGCGGTCGCACGGAGATCCGCTCTTCCTCTTGGGCGAGCCAATTCACCGCGTTCAGGAAGAAGTCCTTGTTGCCGAGCACCACGAGGAATCGATTCGTCGCAAACTCATGGTCACCCACCACGAGCAACCTCGACTGATCGGTGGGTTTGGCGCCCACCGCAGCGCTGGCTTTGGTGGACGCGACCATGAGCGGCACGGGACCGGGGACGTCTTCGGTTTCGAACGCCATCGTCGCACCGGCTTCGTATTTGGTCTCGCCCCACGCCTGCTCGGAAGTCTTCACCACCTCGACCGCCTTGGGCCGCGATCCTCCGCCCGGCAGCGCGCGGATCGATCGCACACTTGGGAAGGCGAGCGACGCCTTCATGCCGCGCGTGATCGGGTGCTCCTCGAGCTTCTGGATGATCGGCATTTCGGGTCCGAAGCCGAATGCGCGCGACATGGGATTTGGATCGATCACCACGTCGTCTCCGAGCGCCACGCGCCAGTCATCCAACAGCGCCCGCATGCCCGCGTCGACGCCGGGCTCGAGCATCACCATCAAGTGACCTCCTAGCGCCAAGTAGCCTCGGATCATGTCGACCTCGGGTTGCAGCAACGGAGCTCGCGGCGCGACGATGACGAGCCCTGCGGCTTCTTCGGGCACGAACTGTTTATCGAAGAGGGCGACGGGCCTGACCTCGTACCCTTCGTCGCCGAGCGCGGTGGCGGCGTCGCGCAAACCTTCGGCTTCGCCGTCCAGGATGTCGGGCTCTCCGTGGCCGGTGAGGAACAAGATGAGCTTGGTGCTCTGCTGGGCCACCTTCACGATCGCGTTGGTGATGTCCTCTTCTTCGATGTCGCGGATCTTCACCTCGAGCGGCCCGACTTTGACGATCAAGCGCGGGCCGCTCTGGGTGATTTCGTATTTTTTCACCGCCTCCGGATCGGTCTCCGGATTGATGAAGTCGACCGAGATGCGTTTCGACAGCGTTCGATAGCGACCCAGAAGCTCCTCGACCTTGCCGCGCTCGGGCTCCTCGGGCCGATAGAATCCGACGAAGCTGACGTCTTTCTCCAGGCGCTCGAGCACCTTCTCGGTCTGGTCGGATAGCGAGTGAATCTTCTCCGGAGTGAGGTCGTACTCGCGATTGTAGAGCGCGGAGATGAAATTCAGGGCGCCCATCATCACGAGAAAGCCACCCGTGGCGATGATGGTCGCGACGCTATAGAGCGTGGCCCGCGCGGTGAAAAACCGGGAGAGCTCGCTCGAATTGGTCATCAGGTAGACGAGCAGGGCGACGGACCCAAAGGCGGTCTTGCCGTAGATCATCCACCCGAGCTCCCGGGTGAGTGTGTAAGTCAGGAGAGTCGACACGATCGCGACGGTGCCGAGCGACCCGAGGACCCGGCCGACGATCACCACTCGCCCGATGCCGGGCTTGGGCTCGATGGGTTCGCTGAGTACGGGCTCCATGGGTACGTCCTCAGCGCCACCGATGAGATTCGACGACGCGGTAAGCCAAGAACAGCCAAGTCAGGATGGCGGTCACGAAGAAGACCAAGTCTTCGGTCACGAACATGCCACCGATGGCACCCTCGACGTGCGTAGGGGGTGAGAGGTAGGTCAACAACGCGCGCTGCCAGCCCTCGGCAGCGCGGGCGATCCAGCCGGTCATCCACCAGCTCAACAGGCCGACGAACGAGATCAGCGCGGCGATGATCGGCGACTCGGTGACCGCGGAGGCGAACAAGCCGAACGCCGCGAAGGCTGCGCCCATCATGAACACGCCGCCGATGCCTGTGAGCACGGAGCTCCACTCGATGCCGCTCGCCGTGCCCGCTCCATTCTCCGAGAAGCTCGTGAGCAGCACGGGGTACACCAGCGCGATCAGACACGTCACTGCGATCATGGCCACGGCGGAGATGTACTTGCCGAGCACGAGCTGAAGCGGAGTCACGGGCACGGACATGAGGAGCTCGAAGGTCTTCATCTTTTTCTCCTCCGCCACGAGTCGCATCGTGAGGAAGGGGACGATGAATAGAAACAGCGACAGCGCGTTGTAAAAAGTCGGAGCGATCACCAAGTCATTGAGGTTCAATGTCGCGAGCATCGATGGGTTTCTCGTCGTCAAGTACATGTTGCTCTGGAAGACGAAGCCTTGAAGGTACTGGAGGAACATCGTTCCGAGCAGTAACGCGAAGCCCGCGAAACACGCGTAACCCACCACCGTCGTGAAGTGGATCGAGAGCTCCTTCCGAACGATCGCGCTGATCTTCCCCATGGACCCTCTAGGCGTTGGCGAGCTTGATGAAGACTTGTTCGAGTGACATTTGATGTCGTTGAGTGAGCTCCTCGATGGGAGCGTCCGCGGCGATCTTGCCTTTGGAGATCATGACGATGCGCTGGCAGGTGGAGACGACCTCCTGGAGAATGTGGGTGGAGAGGATGATGGTGTGCTGCCCGCCCGTGGCAAGGGATCGAATCAGCTCGCGCACCTCGGTGATTTGGATCGGATCGAGACCCACTGTGGGTTCGTCGAGGACGAGCACCTTCGGATCTGCGAGCAGGGCCTGCGCGAGCCCGACGCGCTGGCGGTAGCCTTTGGATAGGTTGCCGATCAGGCGATCGACGACGTGCAGGACGGAAGTTCGCGTGGCGACCCGCTCGATCTCGGCGGCGAGGTTCTTCGCGGGGACTTCTTTCATACGCGCTACGAACGTGAGGTAGCCGCGCACGGTCATCTCCATGTAGACCGGAGGGGTCTCGGGGAGGTAGCCGACGCGGCGCTTCACTTCCATCGGCGACTCGAACACGTCGAAGCCGGCGACCGTGGCTTTGCCGCTCGTCGCGGGCATGACGCCGGTGAGGATGCGCATGACCGTGGTCTTGCCCGCGCCGTTGGGCCCGAGGAATCCGACGATCTCGCCTTGGTTGGCTTTGAAAGAGACGTTGTCGACGGCGACGAGATCGCGATAGCGCTTGGTTAGCCCTTGAACCTCGAGCATCGTTCACCCTTCGCGCCCTAGGGCCCGCGGACGATGGACGGTGGAACGCGCCGGCCGCGATGTCAAGGCCGCGTAGGCGCAAGGTGCGTATGAGCCGTTCTTGGCGATCGGTCGAGAATGGCGCGTTCGCGAAGAGAATCGAGAGAGCCGCGTTCGAGATCAAGATTTGCCGCAGAGAGGCTCGTCCTGTAACGTCCGCGCGGTGAACCACCGCGCTCGGACCTTGTCGTTGTGTTTGGTACTCTCGACCGCCTGTGACTCGCCGCCACAGCCACCTCCTACCCCGCCGGACACGGGTGCGCCGAAGACCAAACGCGGAGGAACTCTCCCCGAGCTGGAGTTCGGCGACGGCTCCGTCGCCAGAGTCAATGGTGTGGAGATTCCGAGAAAGGCGTTCGACACCTACTACGACCGATTCCGCATCAGCATGCACAAGAATCCGATCTTGTACCCGGTCGGCGGTGCGGAGGCGGTCAAGGCGCGAGTCATCAAGCGACTCATCACCGAGGAGCTGATTCGCCAGGAAGCCAAGAAGCTCGGACTCACTGCGCCCGAGGACAAAGTAAAGGCGATCATGGACGAGACCGAGGCCCGCCTGAAGCGGGACGCCCAGTACGCCGAGTATCATCGCCAGCTGGGCACGACGGCGGAGCAGTGGCGGGCCGAAGCGACGGTCGACGTCTTGAAAGAGGAAGTCTTGCGAGTCGCCGTGAAGGAAGCCTTCGACATCAAGGACGAGGTCTTGAAGGCGGCCTACCAGGCTCGAATTGGCCAATACCAACACACCGACGAGATGAAGTTGTCGCGGATCCGCTTCGACATCAGCGCCAGCGCGACCGGTGACCAAATCAAGTTCTTGCGTGATCGTGCCAAGGCGGTCGTCGGGTCGCTCAGGAAGGGAGCCAAGTTCGAGGAGCTTGCCAAGGAGCTCTCTCAAGGATCCTCTGCCGAACGTGGCGGGGACATCGGGTGGCAGCCGCGCCTGGCGTTCTCCTCGACGATCGGAGACGTGCTGTGGAAGCTCAAACCCGGCCAATTCAGCGAAGTCTTGGAGGACGAGCGCGGCATTTACGTCTACAAAGTCACTGGATTCCGCAAAGCCGGCGTCTTTCCCTTGGATGAAGTCAAGGGAGAGTTGATCTTGGAGCTCCGGCGGCTGAGGCAGGCCGAGTTGATCACGAAGCTGTTGGTCGACATGAAGAACAACGCGAAGATCGAAGTGCTGGTCCCCGAGCTCGAGGCGGCCATGACTTTCACGTCGACCGTGATGCCCGAGATTCCGGAGCCTGACCCTGCGGACCGCCCGCAGCTTCCGAAGTCGTCCCACCTGAACCAGCATCAATAGCACATGAGTTACAAGACCCGCGTTTTCGTGTCCGCCGGGCTGGTGCTCGTCGCGGGTGCGGCGGTCGCCGCGTATGCCTTTTTCGGCGCCTACGCGTCCAAGGTGGAGTCGGTTCGAGAGTCGGTCGTCAAGAGTAAACTCTTCCGGTTCGATCCAGCCGACGTCGCGAGCGGAGAGGTGACGACCGAGAGGGGCACGGTCCGGTTCGAGAGGTCCGCGGCCGGCTGGCAAATCACCCAGCCGGTGGCGGTCGCAGGCGACCGCGTCGCCATCAAGAAGCTCATCGAGTCCGTTGCGTCGATCACGAGTCAGTCCACGATCGAGCTCACGGAGAAGAGCGGGGAGTCGAAGTATGGCCTCGACGAGCCGAGCACGCGGGTGACGTTGGAGCTCGCAGGAGGGTCGAAGGCCGAGCTCCGGATTGGCGCGAAGAACGACTTCGACGGGCGTTTCTATGCAAAGAGCTCCGTGCTGACCACCGCCAGCCTCGTGGATCCGGAGGTGGCCACGGCTGTCAACCAGAGCTTCCTCGCCTTGCGAGAGAAGAGACTGTTCGAGCTCGACCCGCACGACGTGTTGACCTTCGAGGCCATGCGCGACGGCAAGCTCATCTATTCGCTCGTGCGAAAAGAGGGCCGTTGGTACTTCCGAGTCGACCCGACTTCGAACGAGAAGCTCGCGGACCAGCCCGAAGCCATGAAGCTGGTCGAGACGCTGCTCTCGAGCCGAGCCGGTACGTTCGCCGACGACTCCGGATCGGACGACGTGCTCGGTGCATTCGGTTTGACCAAGCCTGTCATGAGCTTTGCGATCTCCGCCACCGGCGGGCGGAAGTCGTTCGTGCGAATGGGTGCCGTGTCGGACCCCTCCGCGGAGCACTGGTATCTCAAGGTCGACGGAACGAAGTCCGTCGCCGAGGTCGCTGGGACGCTGGCCGAAGACCTGACGCGGTCGGCGGCGGACCTCGAAGATCGAAAGCTCCTGGATCTCGACGAAAGTTCCGTGGTGCGAATTCGGATCGGCAAAGGTGCGACATTTTTGGAGTTCGAGAAGAACGAGAGCGGAGACTGGGTGTCGCGAGCGCCGGCCACCGGCAAACCGAAGGGGTACAAACTCAGCGGGATCGTCCACGCCGTGGCGACGGTGCGAGCTACGCGGTATGACACCAACGATCCGGGCCCGCAGGACTTGGTCCGAGCGGGGCTGCGGCCGCCGATGAAGTCAGTGACTCTTCACGGCGCCAAGGGTTTGCTGGGGACGCTGTGGGTGGGCCGAGCTTCGAAGGAGTCGACCGCGCTGACGTTTGCGATGGCCGAAGGCGCAAAGAAGGTGGCGGTGGTGGAGACCTCGGCGATCGATTCGATTCCGGACGATCTGGCGGAGCTCCTCGAGGGCAAGTAAGGGCCCCATCTCATCCTTGGCGCGTCCGATCCCTGGGAGCGCAGGGGGGGCGCAGGCATCTTGCCTGCGCCTAAGTTTCGCAGACTCTCCCCGCCGCAGCGCTCCCTGGTTTGAAACTCCCAGCGGTCCGACTACAGTTCGAGGGCGACGCCCGCGAAGACTCCGATCGCCTGATCGGTGAGCTTGGCGTTGGTGATGGTTGGATCGATCGCGGCGGCTCCGGTGAACGACGCGCTGATTTGGCGAAACTCCGCGTCGACTACGGCGGCGATGCCGTTGCTGATTTCGTAGCTCGCTCCCAGCAGGCCTCGAAAGCCCACGGCGAGCCCTGCGTTTCCGGGGGCGACCGGCTTGACGCCCATGGTTGCGAGCTGCGCTCCTCCTTCGAGGTGGAGCGCGAAGGACTCCGCGAGGCTCGCCTCGAGCCTCACGTCGAGCGCTCCGCCGTGGGTGCTCGTAGAGAAGAGCAACCCATTCTCGACGCCCGGGACGAGCAGGTCGACGGAGAAGAGCCCGAAGGCGTAGCCGAGCTCAGGGGTGAGTTTCAACCCTCCGAGCTCGATGGGATAGCCCATCATGATCTTCGCCTGGTGCTCCTGGCCTCCGACTTTGGCGGCTGGCGCGTTCGCCGGGGCGAGCCCTGAGAGTACGGCGATCGTGTAACCCAGACTCACTCGCAGAGGCCCGATGGGTTGGGCGACCGCTTCGAGGTGGACTCCGGCCGCGGTGGCGTCGATGGTGTAGCGGCGAGTTCCTCCCACGCCGTTGCTGTCGAGCTCGTGGCGGGGGAGCAGGGCCACTGCCATCGCAGTGGCAGCGACGTCTAGACCCTCGGCCTTGGGACCGTCGACGGTCGCGGTGAGTGTCTGCTCGGGCTCGTCGAGCGACTGGGTCGGGTCCACACCCGGATTGGCAACGGCGCTGCCGTCCTTCGGCTGCAAGTCAGGCGACCCGGAGTCGGGCTTCGAGTCACCCTCCTTCTTCTTCTTCGTTTTCACGATCCGACTCATGCCCGTCTCGAGCCCGGCCTCGGACCTCGGGAGCCCTTGCAGCACGTTGGAGGAGTCTTGGATCGCATCGACGGGGACCCAGCCGACTTCGCCGCGGGTGTCTCTGACTTCGACCCACGCGCCTTCTTTTGTGAGCGACAGCGCCAGAAGCTCCGACCCCGCGGGTAGCACCTTGCGCTCCTCGGCCGTCCCCTTCGGCTCCTTGCGCAGCGGCACGGCTCGGTCGGCCTTGACGAACCCGCGCTCCTGTCCCGAACCCACTGGACCGGAAGGTGAGCGCCCGGCGATTTCTAGTGTCTTCAGACTCTCCTTACT
Organism: uncultured Myxococcales bacterium; assembly: GCA_964463485.1. Lineage (GTDB taxonomy): Bacteria > Myxococcota > Kuafuiibacteriia > Kuafuiibacteriales > Kuafuiibacteriaceae > CAYXDO01. The sequence continues at coordinate 91,039 of CAYXDO010000012.1, forward strand.
CACCGCGCTGATCGGAACCCATCCGAAAATGTCACCCTCCTCGACCCTCGCCCACGAGCCGTCTACGGAGACCTCTCCGAGCTTCAGGCATCGACCTTTTTCGAGGAAGGAGGACACGCCGTAGTTCAGCCCTGGCCCCCGACGAATGGGCGTCTTGTCCTTCACCAGGATCTCCGGCTGCTTTCCTTCCTTACAGGGAGCAGCCCAGACACTGGATTCGAGCGTCAGCGCCAAGCCGAGCGAGAGGATGGCTTTCTTCATAAGCAAGCCGCGACCGAGGACGTGGGGACCAGACAGTCGCAAACGCCAGCCTCGCAGGTCGGTCCCGCGTCCGCTTCCAGGAGGTAATAAGGCATGAGTGTGCACCCCTGGCCGACGTTCACGAGATTATCGAGAAAATTCGTGTGCGCTTGTACGAAGAACGGGATCACTGCGCCACCTGTTTCCGAGTGCCGCCAGGTGATCACACGAACTGGGCCGCTGGCCCCCTGCGGAGTGGTTTCTTGGGTGGTCTCCCAGAGCTCGCTGATGGCTTGCTGAAGTGTGTCGGCGTTGTCGAGCGCGGCTTCCGTCGCGGGGATCAACGGCTTTTCGAAGCCGACTGCGTGACAACCGTCGATGACACACGTCTCTCTGGCGGGGAGGCCGTCCCAGAACTTGGCCTTGTAGGCTTCCTTGGTCGGCGCAAACGGCCACGTCACGGGGAACGCCGTCGGAGCCGTTCGGTCGTAGCAGCCGCCGTCAGGACCGAGGTCAGGAGCTGGGCGGTCTTCGAGCCCACCGTCGGGGCCCGTGTCGGGGCCGATGTCCGGCGCGACGTCTTTGGGGCCCACTTCAGGAGAGACGACTTGGCCGGAGTCGGTCAGATCCGCGCCGAAAGTGATCGTTCCGCTGCAAGCCCCGAGCGGGAGAGCGAGCGCGACCATTGCGCGGCGCGTCCACGTCGACATCTTGCTCTGTTGTAGCAAAGATCATGCGGCGCGACAGCCTGGGGAGGTCCGGTAGTCGACGGGGTGCGGGGCCCCCACGTATCGGGGTGAGGAGACCCGCGGTCGGCTCAGGGCGAGCTGCGCAATGCCCTTCGTCCTCTGCGGTGCGAGCTTCCGTTCAGAGCTTCCGTTCAGAGCCTTCCGTTCAGAGCTTCCGTTCAGAGCTTCCGTTCAGAGCTTCCGTTCAGAGCTTCCGTTCAGAGCTTCCAATCGACGCCGGCTCCCCCGTAGAAACTCTCTTGCAGCGGAACGACCGGCAACACGTCGGCGGCCACCAGAATATCTTTGTCGATGGGTCGCACGATCGAGACATTCTCGCGGAAATACCGAAAGAGTCCCCTCACCATGAGCCGTCCGGGCATCAGCCAGGAGGGTGCGACATAGGCGAGTGACACTCCGCCATCCGCCGAAGGAACGTCGCCGGCGATGTATCGAACGTCGGCGCCGACCTGAAATCCGAAGAGCTCGCGGGATAGACCCAGCTCGCCGACCAGATTTGCGCGTGACTCGGGGTCGATGATCGCGGTGACTTTGAGGCGCGCATCGAGAATGTCCTGATTTTGGTAGGACGCTCCGGCCGAGGGCTCGATGCGCAGGCCCCTGGCCACGTTGAGAGACTGACTGGTGTCGCGCATGAGGAAATCGACGGACGCGAAAGGCTCGACGCCCAGCTCTTCGAAGCGAACTCCGGCTCGGACCTCCGCTCGGTTGTAGATCGCGAGCTGGAAGGTCTGAGCGTAGGGTTGGATCGGGTTCTGATCTTCGTCCACGGGGACTCCGGACGAAGTCACCCCGAGATTGTTGACGAACACGACCTTGCCGCTCGTGGGGTCGATGCGGAAGGCCCACAGCGACGAGGAATCGAAGGTGAGCGTCGAGAAGCGGCCGACGCTGAGTCGAAGGCTCGCGGAGTCCGTAGGGGTCCAGGTCGAGCTGAGCTCGAGGTTTTGTACCGGCTGGCGGCTCGGCAACACGTCGAACCAGGCGGTGACGAAAGCGTCGAGATCCTCGTCGATGGCCCAGCCAAAGTCACCGTACGCGTAGACGCGATCGATCCCACCTTTGCCGACGTTGACGGTGGCCATGGAGAAGACTCCGGAGAGGTCGGCGAGAATTCTCCCGGACCGGAAGCTGCCGAAGGCCCCCGCGGTGAGCCAGTCGGTTCCAAAGTCTTCGGTTTTGTGGAGCCTCCAGTTGTAGCTGTACGGATTTCCGTTGAGACCTCCGAACGCGCCGAGCCGCAACTCATCAGACAGCTTCAGCCGCAAGGCTCCGCCGTTGGCCTGGGCCTGGCCGGCCTCGGGGACGAGCACTCTCCCGACGGCGACGCCGAACGACGGGCCGTCCCGCTCCACGAAGTCTGTCATGCCCCAACTCACGTAGAGCGCGTCGATGCGGCGGTCGGTGGGACGCGCACCAGAAGAGCGCGCCCGATATTCGAGATCGAGGTGCGCGCCGAGCTGAGAACCGCCGATCCGCTCGTACCCGAGGGTCGCTCGCCCGCGATACAGATCGCTGTCCCAGGCGTCTTGACGGACGGTTTCGGCGTGGGAGCCGAAAAAGGAGAGGTGAGCGGAGATTCTCTCGTCTCCGCTCGTCACGAGTCGTTGGCCGGGCGTCTCTACACCTACAGGTTTGGGTACTGCCCTGTCCGGCAGAGGTACGGTGACCGGAACCTCGGCCGACACCGGCTGCATCGCTCCGGCGTTCGACCAACGAATGCGAAGCCCGCCGGAGAGCTTGCTCTGCCCCTTGGCGACCTCGGTGGCGACCTTTTCGGCCGGGGGCACGTATTCTGGAGCTGGGATTTTGCTTCGGGGTTCTAGGTCCTTCGTCTCCACGGCGGTCGGCTGGGTCTCCGGGATCTGCGGCTGAGTTTGCTTGTCGGGCTCTTTTTCCTTCTTCTTCTTCTTCTTGGGTTTCGCGTGAGCCGTTGGGGCGGCGAGGGTGGTCACGACGAAGGGTGTCATGAAAGCGACGCCCAGGCAGAGCGCGAGGGATCTGAGAGAGCTCGAACCCTTCAAGCTCATTTGTTGCGATCCGCCTTTGGCGTCGTGTAGGTCGCCTTGAAGAAATCGAACTGGTTGTGGCACTCCCCACAATCGACCGTCTTCGCAGGGGTGCCGACGAAGACTTTAGGGGCGTCGCCGTTTTGCAGTTGCGCGCGCAAGTCGATCGTCTGGTGCCATTGCGCGGCCTGGAAGTCACCGAGGTGACAGTGATAGCAGCGCCGACCGATGAAGTAATTGCCGGCTTGGTGACATGACCGGCAGTCGATCATCCGGTGCACACCTTCGAGCACGAAGCCCGTGGTCATGTGGCTGAACGTCGTGGGGAGCCACTGGTTTTGTTCATGACACTCCCCGCAGCTCGGGCCGAAGGATCCCGCGTGGACGTCGTCCTGAGTGTGACACTTTCCGCAAGTCTCTCCGCGCCCGGTCATTCGGCCGGAGCCGTTGTGGCAGAGTCGGCACTCGAGCACGGTGTGGGCACCCGTCAGCGAGAAACCTGCTCGCTCGTGGTAGGCGTTCCGGTTGGGAGCCTTCCAGGTCTCGTACTGATGGCACCGGTCACACTTGATGAAGTCGGACGGCGCTCTCGAATCGGGGGAGGCCTTTGGGTCCGGTCGAGTTTCCTTGACCCTGACTTGGTGCGGATCGGGATGGCAGTCGACACACTCTTTTCCGCCGGAACGGAACTGCAGATCGAGCGGAGCGCCGGGGGGCGCCACGACGCTGAGTCGATCTCGCTGATCGGGGGGCGGCAGGAAATGGCATCGCGCGCATTCCACTTGCAAGTGAACTCCGCTGAGCGGGAATTTGGTCAAGACGTCGTGATCGAAGTTGCGCGCGCCGCCGGCGGGGTCGTGGCACTTGACACAGTCGTCCCCAAGTATTTTTTCGTGGACGTCGTCCTCGAGGTGGCAACTCTTGCAGGCGGTCTCTTCGAGCTTGTACTTGCGCTTCGGATGGCAGGACTCACACTCGACGAGCTGATGATACCCAGTCAGCGGGAATTTAGAGTCTCGGTTGTGGTCGAAGACCAGCGACTTGAACTCGCGGCCCGCGGAGTGACACTTCGAGCAGTCCTTTCCGAGGTCTCCTTTGTGGACGTCTTCATGGCAGGCGAGGCACTCGACGTCGCTGCCGGTGTATTTCGTCGCGCGTCGACATTCGGGGGACTCGCCCAACTTTGCCGGGAGGTGGCACTTGTCGCACCCAGGCTTGGCATGGGCACCGATGAGCGGGAAGCGTGTGAGGGAGTGATCGAATCGGGACGAGCGGTCGCCGCCGCGAGCGTGGCAGCGCTGGCAATTCTCCATTCCGAACTGTCCGCAATGGGCCTCCGCGTGTTCGTGACAGCCGGCGCAGTCCTTTATGTTCGACTCAGGCAGTTTCTCGAATCCGTTCGGCTCGCGCTTCCGGTGGCAATCGACGCACTTGGCCTTGGCGTGGGCGCCGGTCAGGTCGAACTTGGTCTTCCTGTCATGGGCGTACGCGAGCTCGAACCAACCCGCCTCCGAGTGGCAGCCTTCGCAGGTCTCCTTGCCGAAGCGTCCCTTGTGAACGTCCTCGTGGCACGCGACGCACTTCATCTCGGGCGCCACGGGCTCGGAGCCTACCTTGTGACAATCCTTGCAGACATTCTTCTGATGCTTGCCGCGGATCGGCCAACGAGTCTCCTTGTCATGGTCGAATTTGGTGAGTTGAAACTTCGTCTTGGTGGCATGGCACTGGCCGCACTTCTTTTTGGATTTGGAGATCACCGACTTGTGTGAGTCCTCGTGGCATCCCTTGCAGTCCGAAAAGTCCTTGTCCGAAATCGTGAACTTGTCGGTCTTGACGTGGCATTCTTTGCACTCGCGTTTCAAATGCAACCCATCGAGCGGGAACTTCGTCTTGTCGTGGTCGAACTTGGTCGCGCCTAGATTCCGAACCTCCCGATTCGAATAATTGTGACAAATCAGGCAGTCGTTCAAGCGAGGGTCGTCGAATTGGTGCGGGTTCTTGTGGCACGAGGCGCACTCCGGCGAAGCGCCGAGGTAGATGACGGTGTCGGTCTTCGTCGATTTCTTGGTGTGGCACTTTTCGCACTTTTGAAACTTGTGGGCGCCTTCCAGCGGCCAACCCGTTCGTTGATGCTCAAAATTTCGCTGACCTCCGTAGGGCCTCCAATCCACCGTCGTCCGTCGGCCCTTGTTCGAGCCAGGCGGGTCCTCGCGGTGCTCCAGGTGACACTCTTTGCACGGCTTACTCTTCACGTCCTCGTTCGAGTGAAAGCCCTTCGCAGCTTCGATCTGAGAGCGCAGGTTGGCGTGGTCGTGACACCCGAGGCATTTCTTGTCGGGGACACCGCCTCCCTCGTGGCACTTCGCGCATGACAACGGACCCGTCAGATGGTCGTGACCCCGAGACATCGGTCCGGGGGCAATGTCTTGCGCCAGAGCAGCGCTCGCGTAGGTCAGCGCGAACGCGACGAGCGCGAGGCACGGTCGGAGCTGGCGCACCAAGCCCACCATCGCGCTCCACAGGATCTGTCGCAAGTCCGAGGCGATCTTCTGGCTCAGGAACACCGGTCTACGGCTGCCCGCACGGTCCACGGTGGGAACCACGAGAGAGTAATCGAACGAACGGCCGCATATTCGCCTCGGCGGGTAGCATGGGGTCGGATTTTTCCGCTCGTCAAGCTTCGGGAATCATTCGATCTTCTTTATGGAGTCGGTCGACTCTCCAAAGCGGGATCAGCTCGGCGGGGGTGATTTCAGTGAGCTCGTCGACGAGGCCGAGGCTCGCTGCGAGAGTCCCCACGACACTTCGCGAAGACTCACCCGACTCGCGCTTTTGGCCCACACTCATCGACCCGTCCCGCTTCGAGAGCTTCTTGCCCGCGGCGTCGAGGAGCAGCGGGACGTGGAGCGTCTCGAGCCGAGGCGCGTTCGGGTCGAGGAGCCTCCTCAGCAACATCTGCCGGGCGGTGGACGCTAGCAAGTCTCGACCACGCACGATGGAAGTCACGCCCTGGGCCAGGTCGTCCACCGTTACTGCCAACTGATAGGCCCACAGTCGGTCGCTCCTTCGAATCACGAAGTCACCGACGGTCTCGTGGACGTTTTCGGTGATCACGCCCGCGAGTCGATCGGTGAAAGACTCGACGTCTCCCGGTTGTGTGCGGAGTCTCTGCGCGAGCGGCCTGTCGGCGCGGACGGGTCCGTCGCGGCACGTCCCAGGGTAGATGGGCTCGCCGCCGCCGTGAGGGGCCGAAGCCTCCCCGATCTCCTTGCGGCTGCAACAACACGAGAAGACTCTCCCGATGGACTCGAGTTGAGCGACAGCCGCGGCGTAGAGCTCTTCACGTTCGCTTTGTCGCACCCATTGTCCATCCCAGTCGAGGCCCAGCCACTCGAGGTCGAAGAGGAGCCCGCGTTCACTCCCGCTCGCGACTCTCGGCCGATCGATGTCTTCGACCCGCATCAAGATGCGGCCATGGGCGCTTCTGGCGTCGAGCCACGCGGCGAGCATGGTTCGAGCGAGCCCGAGGTGCATGGCGCCAGTGGGGCTCGGAGCGAATCGGCCGACATAACCCATCACCGGTCTGCGTTTTTATCACGGCCGTAGACCGGGCCAAAGGCCCTGCTGAGGGCCGTGTACCCGATTGACATGCGGTGGAGATCCTTTCGAGAGTTCGCGTCATGTCGCTCTCGGTGCGCACAGCGGCGATGTCGTCCCTTTTGCTGGCGTCTGCCGCGTGCTCGTCCGAACAGGAGAGCCTCAATCTCGGTCCGGCGGTCTTGACCCATGGCCTCCAAGGCTGCCCGAACGATGCGATCGATGGAGTGACACGAGATGGATACACGTGTCTCACGTACCGAGGTGTCGGTGGGATCTCGATGGGCGGGGGCTCGGGAGCGCGCATCGCGTTGGCCGATCCGGAGCTCTTCGACGTGGTCACGCCGCTCGGAGCACCCTACATCGACATGGAGTATTTCCTGTTTTCAGTGAGTCGTGTTTCGAACGGCGGGTTCTGTGCACGAGAGCAGTTGCTCGAGAACCTCGACTTCATCGATGAGAAGGACGATCCGAGGACTTGGTGCGGGCCGGTGACGGTGACCGACACGGCGCTCCCAGGAACCAACTGCATCGGCGGCTCGGGCGACTACAATCACTTTTATCGCGGCACGCCTGCGGGTCGCGGAGGGAGCTTCAGTCGAGTCGGGTCGCTGCAGATCGTTCAAGACTTTGCGCTCGCGTTTGGAAATCCGGCCTTCTACAACCCAGACTCTCCTTATCTGCCCCCGGGCGTCACGGCTGAGCACATCGTGCCGCGGGAGCTCGAAGCAGACGGTCGAGAGGAGGAGCTCGAGGCGCGCCGGCGGGAGATCTGTCAGAACCCGAAGGTCCTCGAGCACTCGTACGATCGGACCTGGAACCCCACGGGTGAGTTTCCTCTCATCACCTTTTGCGATGGAAACGGCCCGGAGAACGGCGTGTACGAACCAGGGACCGCGACCTTCCCGATGGAGATCGCACTCACCGTGGACTACAACCGCAACGGGCGTCGTGATTACGGAGAACCTGTGGTCGCGCAGTCATTCGAGCCGTATGACGACTTCGGGGCCGACGGCGTCGCCGACGGAGAGGGCGATCCGACCGGCGATGACTACGACTGGTTCGAGAATCCGAAGGGGACGGAGCGGAATTCGAGGTGGGACCCTGGCGAGCGATTTTCGGACGACGGCCTCGATGGTGTGGCAGGCACGGGCGATTTCGGCGAAGGCAACGGCGTGTTCGACTTGTCGCCCAATGTGTCGAGGGCGTTCGAAGCCTCGCCCCGGCGGCTGTTGGAGGTCGTCGACGAAATCCAGCTCGCGAGGATGCACCTTTGGGCGGACGCTGGGATTCGCGACTTCTTGATGACGGCCCAAATTACCAATCAGTTCTGGGGCGCCCTGACGGTGCGGACGCCGAAGACCAGGTTGATTTCTGACTTCGGAGAGCTCGCGGCGCTCGGGGGGCAGACGGGCGCGTTCGATCCAGGCTCGGCCGATTTTTCCGAGCAAGCGATCGGTCGGCACGCCTACTTGCGGTACGGGGACCCATCGGTGTGTCCAGACGTCGACTGGGAGAACGGTCGCGGCAATCATGTGGGTACGACTCAGGAAGTGTTGAATCGGCTCATGTCGGCGTTCGCGTTCGCGTCCGCTCGGTTTGAAGGCGGTGACTTCGACGCTTTGCCCGGCGGGTTGGTCGCCCAGGGCGGCCCCACGGGTGGGTTGGGGGATTTTGTAAAATCCGAGCTCTTCGAGAGTGCAGCGCTCGGTCGTCGTCAACCCTATGTCGTGATTTTGCCACCCGATTATTATTCGGACCCGACGAGGCGGTATCCAGTCATGTACTTTCTGCATGGCCAGGGGATGAAGGCTACCGATTTGTCGGCGAGCGCGTTGTTGTTCCTGGGTCCGCAGATGGAGTCCACGGTTCCTGAGAGAATCGGTCGCCGTCGCTCGGACTGGCAAAAGCTGCTCTTGGTATTCGCGGACGGCCAGTGTGGGCCGGGGGAGTGTCACGAGGGGAGCTTTTATTCGGATTTTATGGGTTTCGACGGGCAGGGACCGCGCCACGGGGAGGCGTTTTTCGAGTTGATGCGGCATATCGAGGGGGCCTACCGGACCAAGGGGCCAGAGATGCGTCCGCGGACTCCCTGAATCGCCCCATGTTGCTCCGGATCGGGTATGCTTTTCTCGTCGATGCTCGTTGATCGACGAGGAGGTCTCTAAACAGGTGAGCGAAGCGCAGAGACCAGGCACGGACCTCGAGCACAAGCCCGAGGACGAGGCACCCGCGAAGGTCGCCGAGCGAGTCGAGGTCGACAAGGCGGTGACGGTGGGTGAGCTCGTCGACGGGGTGAAGGACGTAGCGGGGACGCTTGCGTCTGGCGCGCGGCGTCTCGTCGATCGGGGGCGATATCGGAAGGTTCGCATCACGCGCAACGGCAAGCCCGTGTTGCCGGACATTCCGGTGGCGGCGGCCGCCGCGCTGCAGGCCGCTTCGATGTATGGCGCGGGTATCGGGCGAGTGCTCGCGGTGAATCTCGGCGCAAAGTTCTTGTTCGACATCGAGGTGGTGAACGAGGCTGACAAGTTCTTGGAGCGGGGCCGCGCGGCCCTGTTGGATGGAGATTTGGACACGGCGGAGGAGGCTTTGTTGACCGCGGTGCGCGTCGACGACGGCCATGCCGAAGCGTTCATGCAGCTCGGTGTTTTGTTCCGACTTCGAGGGCGCAGAGACGATGCGCGGCGCTCGTTTCAGCGAGCGCTGGATTTGGACGAAGCCGGCGGCGACGTCGCGCGGCGTGCGCGTGCGCTCCTCGGACAGCTCGAGGCGGACGGGTGAAGCTGCTACCCAAGGCCCGCGGGGGTCTGCTCGCGAGCGACCATAGCAAGCGAGGACGCCGATTCGTCACGCTGCTCGATCCGGAGACTCAGCAGGTCACGCTTCTCGACGCGTGGGAGCACGCGATGTTGCTGCTCTGCGATGGGACGCGGGATGTCGAGGCCATCGTCGAGCTGTTGTCGCCCAGCGTCGACGGCGTCGTGGTGGACAAGGACACCGCCGAGCGCGGGCTCAAGTTCTTCGAGCGTCAGAGCCTGATAGAGTCGGTGGGTTTGCGAAAGTCGCAGCTCGCACCTCCGGGGCCCAAGACCATCGCGGCGCTGCAGCAAGCGTGGAAGGAGTGGCGCACGGTCTCCCCTCCCACCGCGCAGTTCCCTCGGCCAGAAGCATTTCCGCCGACCGGTATCACACGACCGCCGCCCGGGCTCGGGCCCACGGTCGCGCTGCCGGATGACGACCGAGAGCCTCCGTCGGTGCCCGTCGGAGCGACGCTGACGCTCGCCGCGGCCGACGAAGCCTTGGAAGAGCCGCCGCACGCGTTGCTCGATGTCCTCGGCGCGGTCGACGATGTCCTCGGCGAAGCGGAGGCGATCGAGAAGAAGAGCCGGGAGCGGCCCGCTCGCCCCAAAAAAGCCACTGCCGAGCTCGTCGTGGTCGAGGCGCGCCCGCCCGACTCCGGAGTCCACGCCAAGCTGATGTCGAAGGTCGAGGTCGCGCTGGAGCCAAGCTCGGCGCGGCGTGGAGACGCTGTGCCCGTCGTCATGCAGCCTCCGGCCCGCCATCCGCCTGTTCGCCCGCGCCCCGAGGCTCAGCTCTCGCCGACGATGGTCCGGCCTGTGCCTCAGCCTCCTGTGCCCCAGGCGCCTGTCAATGATCCACCCACCCAACCCGGGGCCATGGCGCCCAAACCCGCGACGTCCGACGCGCCCACCCAAGCCGCCGAGCCTCCCAAGAGATCGGACCCGCCCCGTCGCCGCGCGTTTTCGGATCTCGAACCCACCGTCGAGATGGTGCGCACCAAGTCTCCTTCCAAAGATCCCTCCGGTCCTAGCTCGGAACCCCACGGCTGAGCCTTCGGCGTCCGGGACGCTTTACTTCGTCGCCAGTTTCCGGGACTCTTCAAACCCATGATCTCCTTTCCACGGTTCAGCCGGTTCACTCCGGTGCTCGTCGCGCTGGGCCTTGCTCATCCCTCCGCTCTGTTCGCTCAGTCGTACGTGCTGACGGAATCGACCGGGACTTTCATGTCCATCGAGTCCACCGGCCGTGAAGTCAATTTGCGCACTCAGGACGACTCGTCGGCTCCGGTCGCGGCTCCGTTCGGGTTTCAGTATTTCGGCGAGTGGATCCCGGCAGGCACGACGATCTGTGTGAACTCGAACGTGCAGCTCGCAATCGGCGCCCTCAATTACGAATTCAGAAACACGGTCATCCCCAGCCCAGAGGAGCCCAACGCCATCATCGCGCCCTTCTGGGACGACGTGAAAGCAGTCACCGCCTTTTGGGCGGTCACCGGTCAGCCCGGTAATCAGATCTTCGCCGTAGAGTGGGTACGCATCGACTACTGGCACGCGATGGGCGCGATGAGTATCCAAGTGAGAATTTACGAGTCGGATTCGCACATCGAGATGGAGTATTCGAGCCCCATTCAAATCACCGGCGGCGACGGCTCGATCGGGATCGAAGACAAGACGGGGACCAAGGGCCTCGGCTACCCATGCGCACCACAGTGCCGCGCCGAGGAGGTCCCGCACGGCACGCTCCTCACCTACCGACCCATCTTCGAGCTCGATTTGGTCGCTTCACTCGTGGGGGAGCTTCCGGCCTCGCTCGATCCAGGTGTGCCGGCGACCGTACAGGTCAGGGTCGAGAATCACGGGAGCGCTCGATCGGCCACGACTTCGGTGGGCCTGTATGCAGGTCGTGACGCATTCGTCGACCCAACCGGACTCGAGATTGGGTCCGCGGTGGTCCCGCCGTTGGCGGGAGGGGCCTCGGTGACGGTCGAGGTGCCCCTCGAGATCGCCACGGGCTCGGCGGTGGGCGCGCACCAGGTCGCGCTCGCCGTCGATCCGACCAACATGGTCGGCGAAGACGACGACGGCAACAACCTGACCCAGGTGGGTACGATTCTCTTCGGCGGACCGCTCAAGATTACGACGCCTCACGACATCACCTTCAGCCTCGGCGCGGCGGCGAGCTTCGTGCTGCGGGCGGAAGGAGGTCGCACACCGTACTCATGGCAGATCGACGGAACTCTCCCTGCCGGGTTGAGCCTCGACGGAGCGCTCATCACGGGCGCGGCGACTTCGGTCGGACAGTTCGAGGTCGCCTTGATCGTCACGGACGCGCGATCCGACACTTCGCGGAGCGAACACGTCCTTCATGTCGTCGATCGCGGAACTTCCGATCCAAAGGATGGAATGGACGAAGAAGGGGGCTGCAGCTGTCGGACCTCTCGACGCACCATCGATGGGTGGCTCGGACTGATGTTGCTCGCCTTGCTGGGTTACAGAGCTCGCCGCGCCCACTCATGAGTTAGGGGTCGGGATCGTCGCACTCACCAACTGGCGTTTTCGAGGTCGAGCCGCAAAGAGATGAGGGCGACGGTCCCGTTGGTGGGCTCCACACGAACCGCCTGAACGCCAGCGCCGGAGCCGACCAGGAAGCAGCCCGTCAGATCGACCACTACGGTGTCTGGATTCCAGTCGTTGGACATCATCCCTTCACCGCCGCAGCCGGTGAGAGGGTTGTAGACGTAAAAGTGCACCGAGGAGCTCGTCGCTCGGCTGCGGCCGAAGAGGGTGACGAATGCGCCATTGTAGGCGCCCATCTCTTCGAGGCCGATCATGACTTGAAGCTCGCTGGAGCTCCCGATTTCCAGGGATCGTCCGATGGGGTCGTCGACGACCTGCATGTTGTTCCATCGATCCCAGGCCTCCGGATTCGAGGCATTTTCGGCGGCCCACTCGTCTGCGCCCCAGCCGGGTGTGTTGGAGAAGGTCCACGAGGGGGAGCGCGAAGTGAACGCGGAGGAGTAGTCGATCTCGAACCAGACGTTGCCAGAACCCGGCGGCGCGGCAGCATCTGGGTTTGCGGCGGCATCTGGGTTTGCGGCGGCATCTGGGTTTGCGGCGGCATCTGGGTTCGCCGTGGAATCTGGGTTCGCGGCGTCGGGGAATGGGCCGGAGTCGGGCTGGCTGGCGTCGGGGTTGCCGAAATCGGATGGGGTCGCGTCCCGCGGGAGGTTGGCATCTTGGATTCCGACGTCGAAGGGTTGCGCGGAATCGGGATGGAGCCCTGAGTCATGGAGCCCTGAGTCATGGAGCCCTGAGTCATGGAGCCCTGAGTCGGGGGGACTGCCGTCGGAGCTTTCTGCGTCACCGAGTGTAGCATCGAACGAAGCGCCGTCGTCGAGCTCCGCATCCGAGGGACCGCCAGCTTCGACGCTACCGGCATCGACGCTACCGGCATCGAGCTTGTTCCGAGTCGAGGATCGCCCAGCTCCAGGAGGAGACTCGTCGCATGAGCAGTTGGGTCCGACACCCAGGGCGAGCGCGGTAGCGAGGCGAGCCGTCCAGCTCGAGGATGCGAGGCGATGCATGGGTTACTTTCGATGCCGTCGATCCACGTCGTCGAGCTTGCGTAGGCCGTCCAATCCTCGTTCGTCCTTGGCGGTGCCGAACCAAGCCTCCAGGATCTCTTTGGCCATGTCGTTCGAGAGCGTTCGGTTGGAGAGGCAGAGTACGTTGGCGTGATTCCACACCCGGGCGCCGGCCGCAGCTCCCGGATCCGCGCAGAGCGCGGCTCTGATGGAGGGTACTTTGTTTGCGGCGATGGAGACTCCGGTGCCGGTCCAGCATAAGAAGATACCTTCGTCGCACTCACCGCTCGCGACCGCCAACGCGGCGTTCTCGGCGGCGCTCGCCCAAGGCTCGTCGTGTCCGCTGGCGACGGAGCCGAACGGGATCACCTCATGCCCCCGCCGCTCGAGCTCTGCGCGGATGATCGCGTGGACCGGGTAGGGCTCGTCGGAACACAGCGCGATGCGCACGCCATGGAGCCTAGCATTTTCCGCGGCAGGGTTGGAGTGGGGAGGGCGAGAGTGAAGTGGGTGCACGACCAAGTTGCGCGATATGTCGACGATCATCGCTCGGCGCCGGGCAAACCACAGAGGACGCAGAGCAGGAACGCAGAGAGCACAGAGGATTTTGAGAAAAGTCCTTCGTGCCCTCCGTGTTCCTTCTCTGTGCTCTTCGTGGTTCATGCGGAGGTTGAACTGAATCGCGGCAGGTCGGTCGTGCACCCGAGTGAAGTTGTCGAGGTCGCCCGACTCGACTCGACTCGCCCGACTCGACCGAAACTGTTTGTTGACCGACTGTCCGCGTGCAAGGCTCCGGCCGATCGGGCCGTGGAGAATTCGAGGCAGTTGCAGCTCGGGCCGAAAACTATGTCCCGGGCAGTGTTTCTTTGGATGTTGTTCGTGGGCATCCCGGCTGGCGCCGAGCCCCTGACTCTGGATCGAGCCATCGAGCTTTCGCTCGAGCGAAACGAGCGGGCCAAGCAGGCTGCGCTCGGGGTCGTGGCGGCCGAGGCCACGGTCGCCCGGGCTCGGGCGGCGTTTCTTCCGGACCTCGGCGTGAGCGGGAGCTACACCTTGCGCGCGTTCGAGAGCGCACGAGTGGACGACGCCGGGGCTCCGGTGCAAGGCCATCATGCGTTGTCGGCGGGGGCGTTGCTGAGTGTGATGTTGCTCGACCTGCGCGCGTTTCCATTGTTGCGGCAGGCTGAGCACCAGGAGGAGGCCGCGCGCCTCGGAGCTTTGGAGGAGCGGCGGCAGCTGATGTTCGACACGGCGACCCGGTTCGTGGCGGTCCTCGGTTTCGAGCAGGTCGCGCTCGCGAGCAAGCGTCGGCTGGAGCTCGCGCGCTTGCAGCTCAGGGATGCGCGGGCTCGCTTCTCCGCGGGCTTGGTGAGCGCCAATGACGTGACCCGCGCGGAGCTCGAGGTCGCGACGGCCGAGCTCGAGGACACCCGCGCAAAGAACAACGTCGTGCTGGCCTATGAGGCGCTGTCGTCTCTCATCGACCTTCCCATCGAGGCGGGCTTGGCGCCTCCAGAGGCGCTGGCCATGCGCGCGCGACAACGTCCCCCGCCTGTAGACACGTTGATCGACGAAGCGAAGCAGCGGAGGCTCGACGTCAAGAAGCTCTCGGAGGATTCGTTGGCCCTCCAAGCATCGGCCAACGAGCCGTCGACGCGGATCTTCCCGAGGCTCGGGCTCTCCGGCCAGTACCGTATTTCGAACGAGGGTGGGTTTGCCGGGAGGAACGACGACCTGTTGGGCGTCGTGCAACTCACTTGGGAAGTCTGGGACGGCGGCGAGCGCTCCGCCGAGGCAGCGGGGCGCGACGCGCTCGCCCAGATCGCCGCGTCGAAAGTTTCCGCGGCCGAGCGGCAGCTCGAGCTCGAAGTGCGTTCCGCGCTGGTAAACCTGGAGTTGGGTCACGCGGCGGTCTCCCAGTCTGTGATCGCCGTTCAGCTGGCGGAGCGAAATGCCGCGGAGACCGCGGAGCTTTATCGTCAAGGGTTGAGTACGGCGCTGGCGGTCTCCGACGCCGCGCTCCGAAGGTTCGAGGCGGAGGTGGGCCAAGCCAGGCAACAGCTTACGCTCACGCTGGCCTTTCTCGAGCTGCGATCGGCGATCGGCGCGACACCCATCGAGACAACTCAGCCATCCGAGGCCCCGAAATGATGACTTCGTCTCTGCGTTTCGTTCTCATTTCAGCAGCGACCCTCCTCTGCTGTTCGAGCGCGCGCGAGGAAAGAGGCAAGGGAGGTCCGTCCGCCTCCGGTCAGGGAGGGCCGCCGCGGACCCCAAAATTCCCCGTCGACGTGGAAGTCGTCGAGTCCCGAACGGTCGAGTACACGATTCGAGCGGTGGGATCGGTCGAGGCGTTCGAGAAAGTACAAGTGACCTCGAGAGTGTCCGGCGTAGTGGACCGAGTGCGGTTTGCGGAGGGCGATCGCGTGCAACCCAACGAGGTCTTGGCCGAGATCGAGCCCGAGCGATTCAGGCTGGCGGTGAGGTCGGCGAGCGCCACGCTTTCTCGGGCCGAGTCGATGAAATCCGACGCAGAGATGGCTCTCGAAAGGCGCGAGGAGGCCGTCCGCACTAGCCCCGGGCTGATTCCTTCGGAGGAGTTGCAGTCGTTTCGAACGCGGGTCCGAACGCTCGAGGCGGAGCGCGCGCAGGCGCGCGCGTCGTTGGAGGAGGCCGAGTTGAACCTTCGGGACGCGCTCGTTCGGGCTCCGGCGGCTGGAGTCATCGAAACGCGGACGGTGCAGACCGGTCAGTTCGTTCAGGTCGGAGCCCTGCTCGCGACGCTCGTGCGCCGCGACCCCCTGATCGTTCGGTTTTCGGTGCCGGAGCCCGACTCGTCCAGAGTTCTGCCGAATGCTGGCGTGCGCTTCAGGACGCGAGAAGACGCGACGGAGTATGGAGCCTCGGTGCGCCACGTGGGGCAGGCTGCGGACCCGGTTTCCCGGATGGTGCCCATCACCGCTTATGTCGACGAGAGTACGCGCGATCGGCTTCGCCCGGGCGCGTTCGCCGAAATCACCGTTCCAGTCGGTTCGACCCAGGGCGCGGCAGTGATCCCAGAGACCGCGGTCAGACCCAGCGAGCGTGGGTTTCTGGCGTTCGTCGTGGAAGGCACGGTGGCCAAGGAGCGCGTCGTGAGGCTCGGGCTGCGCACCGACGACGGAAAAATCGAGGTTCGTGACGGTATCGCGGTCGGTGAGAAGGTCGTCGTCCGCGGAGGAGAGGCGCTGCGTGACGGGGCCGAGGTGATTCTGTCGGGTGAGAAGCAGGAGAGCTCGAAGAGTCCCGGAGCAGGGCAAAGGCCCGGAGGGGCCCCTTGAACATCACCGAGATCTGCATTCGTAAACCCATCCTCGCGTGGATGCTCATGGCGGCCACGGTCGTCTTCGGCATCCTCACGCTCACTCGCATCGGGATCAGCCAGTTTCCGGACGTCGATTTTCCGACCATCAACGTTTCGGTGGGGTGGGAGGGTGCTTCGCCAGAGTCTCTCGAGCACGACGTCGTCGAGATCATCGAAGAGGCGCTCACTCAGGTCGAGGGCATTCGTTCGATCGCGTCGTCCTCTCGGCAGAGCACCGCGTCGATCACCATCGAGCTCGATCTGTCGCGCGACGTGGCGACGGCGCTCCAAGACGTGCAGACCAAGGTCGGCCAGGCCCAGAATCGGTTGCCACGCGACATCGACCCTCCGGTCGTGACCAAGACGAACCCAGAGGACAATCCGATCATGTGGGTAGGTCTCTCCGGACCCTACTCTCGCCAGATGCTGTCGGACTTCATGCGCTATCGTTTGAAGGAGAAGCTTCAGACGGTCCCTGGCGTAGGAGAAGTGACCCTGGGCGGCTTCCTCGAGCGAAACATCCGAGTGTGGATCGACGCGGCGAGGCTCGACGAGCGGGGCCTGACGGTCGAAGACGTACTCACCGCGCTGCGACGCGAGCACGTGGAGCTCCCGGCCGGACGCATCGAAACCAGCGGGCGGGAAGTCAACGTCACGGTCCTCGGCGAGGCGCTCGACCTGAAGACCCTCGAAGGCATCCCGGTCAAGGTCATCAACGGGTCGCCCATTCGCTTGGCAGATGTCGCACTCATCGAGGACGGGTTCGAGGACGTCCGCCGCTTGGCTCGGGTCAACGGCGTGCCGGCTCAAGGGTTGGGGATCCGAAAGCAACGAGGCGCCAACGCGGTGGCCGTCGCGCACGGGATCAAAGCCGCGATCGCCGAGATCCGCAAAGATCTCCCGCCTGGCATGGAGCTCGGGCTCAACTTCGACTCCACGCAATTCATCGAAGACTCCGTTCAGGAGGTGGAGCTCGAGCTGATTCTTGCGGTCTTTCTCACCGCGCTGGTGTGCTGGCTGTTCCTCGGATCTTTGTCCAGCACTCTCAACGTGGTCTTTGCCATCCCGATGTCTCTGCTCGGCACCGTCGCGATCATCTATTTTCTGGGATTCACGCTGAATACGTTCACTTTGCTCGCGCTTTCCCTCTCGGTCGGAATCGTCGTCGACGACGCGATCATGGTGCTCGAGAACATCTACCGCCATGCCGAGGGAGGCGCGGATCGCGTGACCGCGGCGCGACTCGGGACCAAGGAGATCACGTTCGCCGCGCTCGCTGCGACGCTCGCCGTCGTGGCGATCTTCATTCCGGTGATCTTCATGGAGGGAATCGTCGGAAAATTCTTCTTGCAGTTCGGTATCACACTCAGCCTGGCGGTGTTGCTTTCGTACGTCGAGGCGGTGACGCTCGCACCGGCTCGAGCTTCTCAGATGCTCTCGGCTCACCGCGAGCGCTCCACGTTCATTGGGCGAGGGGTCGACGCAGCGTTCGAAGGGCTCGCTCGACTGTATGGGCGGTCGCTCGTGCGATCGCTGCGCGCCCCGGGCTGGGTTCTGACCGCCGCCCTCCTCCTCTCTGTGGGGGCCGGTTGGCTCTTTCAGCAAATGCCGACCGAAATGGTTCCCTCGCAAGACCAGAGTCGGCTGATGCTTCGGCTGCAGACCGCGGTGGGCGCCGATCTGGCGGAGACCGACAAAATCCTGACTCGGGCGGAGCAATTCATCCATGCGCGGCCGGAGGTAGCTCGGGCCTTCGTGGTCGTGGGTGGCTTTGGAGGTGCGAGTGTCAACGGGGGGATGATGTTCTTGACCCTCGTGCCGCCTTCGGAGCGTTCGATGAGCGCGAACGACTTCGCGGGTGTCTTGCGCAAAGAGCTGAACGGTTATCCGGGCTTGAGAGCCATGGTGCAAGACCCGTCGCAGCAAGGCTTCAGCGCCCAGCGCGGTTTTCCCATCGAGTTCTCGGTCAGAGGCGCGAATTGGGACGAGCTCGTAGAAGGGGCCAACGAGATGATGCAGAAGCTTCGAGCCACCGGCGCGGTCGTAGATTTGGACAGTGACTATCGAATCGGTATGCCCGAGCTGCGAATCACGCCGGATCGAGCGCGAGCCGCGGACCTCGGCGTCTCGGTGGACGAGGTGGCTACGACCGTGAATGCGCTGATCGGTGGGGTCAGGGTGGGCAAGTACAGCACCGGCGGTCGTCGGGTCGACATGAGAGTGCGACTTTTAGCGGAGCAGCGCTCGCGGCCGGAGGACCTGGCGCGGCTGCGCGTGCGCAGCGCCTCGGGCGCCTTGATTCCGTTGTCGTCGCTCGTGACGCAACGAGAGTTTCCTGCGCTACAGTCGATCACCCGTCGTGATCGAGAGCGAGCGATCACGATCTACGCGAACGTGGCTCCAGGAAGGTCACAGGACCAAGCGATTCGTGAGATCGAGCGACTCTCGGCGGAGCTTCCGCCGACCGTGCGGGCGGTGCTCGGGGGGGCGAGTGTCGCGTTTCGTGAGTCGATGGGTAGTCTCTATTTCGCGATCGCGATGGGTATCCTCGTCGCGTACATGATCTTGGCTTCTCAGTTCAACTCGTTGTTGCATCCGGTGACGGTGCTGACCATCTTGCCTCTGTCGGTGGCTGGCGCGGTGCTCGCGCTCTGGCTCACGGGAGCGACGCTCAACGTCTTCAGTATGATTGGGCTTTTGTTGCTGATGGGGATCGTGAAGAAGAACTCCATCATCCTGGTGGACTACGCAAATCAGGCGCGGGAGCGCGGGCTCGATCCGCGAGAGGCGATGGAGGTCGCGGGTCCAGTGAGGCTGCGGCCGATCTTGATGACTTCGACGGCGACGATGATGGCGGCTGTCCCGTCGGCGATCGGGCTCGGGGCGGGCGCCGAGATCCGCGAACCGATGGCTTTGTCGGTGCTCGGAGGAGTCATCGTGTCGACGCTCCTGAGCTTATTCGTGGTTCCGGCCTTTTACGTGGTCACGGGACGGTTGAAAAAGAGTCGGTCGCGGGCGATGACATGAAGAAGCAAGAGCACGCCTCGAAAGTCTTACCGCCAAGGCCGATCGTCTGAGGATACGTCACTTCGGACAGATCGCGGATATCGATATTTCGTATGGCGACCTCACCGTGCTCGTTGGCGCTCAGGGCACGGGCAAGAGTCTGGCCCTGCAGTGGCTGAAGGCTGCCTTGGACGGGCGACAAATTGTCGATTCGCTCGAGGCCGCGGGGTCCGTCGCTGAGGCTGCGCTCACGAAGGACTATCGGGCGCACCTCCTGGCCTTCGAAAGTGACGGCAAGGTTCGTTCGACGGATATCTCGGTGTTGGATCCGAGTTCCGAGGACGACCGAGTCGCGGGGTGGGGTGGACTCACCGAATTCAGCTCGCGGTTTGGAGACGCGGTCCGCGCTGCAGTCAACGAGAGTGAACCGTGACCAAGCGACCAGCGGCGCGTGCACCGGCGCGTGCACCAGTGAGCTCGGCACTTCTCGAGACCTCGTCGCTGCAGAGCGCGGTTCGGGCTGGACTTGGAGCGTCTCGACCAGGCGGGAATCCTGTTTGTGGGCGCGAAGGTCCTAGCTAGCAAAGCACCCGCCACCGGGCGCGGAGGTTTGGGTCGGTGATCACAAGCTCGGACTCACACCGCCCCCGGAGGCAGCGGAGACAGGAAGGCCGCGTCGCGCAGGTCGATGCGATGACGGGCGCCGCACGAAACCGATGCCCGCGAGACGGACCCGCCGCGCTTGGAGTGGTCGTAATCAACTCACATAACCCGGCCTAGCCGGTACCATAGAAGATCGACAAGGCGGGGCTGGCGTT
>CAYXDO010000013.1:0-109493 GCA_964463485.1 uncultured Myxococcales bacterium
TCTTTTTTCGACAAACTTTCCCGAAGCGCACTCAGATCCAGGCCCGGCTGCACCCTAGTGATTTCTTCGCCGAAGCGCTGGGGAGGGTCTTCGAACGGAGGCTGAGTCGTCGCGTCGAAGCCTCCCCCGTCCTCACCCACGCGGGTGGGTTCGGTCTCGAGGTCGTCTCGTCGACCCGAGCCTGTGTCGCTCGACTCGGACAGACTCTGTTGTTCCGCCGGTCGGTGTTCGGGAATGGCGTACTCGAGCGTGCCTCGCGCGTCTGCCGTGGAGAGTCCACCCATCGCCCCGTCCGCATCCACATGACTCAGGCCACCTGTGAGCTCCGGGGTGCGGCGCGCGATATCTTTGGCCGCGCGCTTCGCAGGACGCTCGAGCTCCGGACAGCGCTGCGCCAACGCCGCCAGCGCAGGCAACACGGCTGCGGAGCCGAACCTCTCCAACTCCTCGCAGGCCACGATGGCTACCGCGTTCGCACCTGGACCCTCGAGCGGCCTGCTGATCGCCTCCACGAGGCGCGCGACCCGTCCTTCCGGGACGCGGAACACACCCATCGCGATGGCGCGGGCCTCATCTGGAGGACACAGCGCCGCGACCGGCAGCAAGTCTCCCTTGTTACGGACCAAAACGGCGGCGCTGCTGATGATCGACGGATCGTCCGAGCACATCCCGAGCGCTGCGAACGTGCGGTCCGCGGCAACGCGACGCGCGAACGCATCGAGCCGCGCGGCCCGAGCGCGCCTGCTGGCTCGGCGCGCGACGAAGAAGGCGAACAAACCGGCCAATATCAGTCCGAAGACGTAGATTCGGAACGCACTGATCCCGCCGAGCAGATACGCGGACCACCATCGGAGTCTGGTTATGCGTGCACTCTCAGGAATCGCTGACGAGGAGTAGGCCGGCACGACGGCAAAGAGGCCGTCTGCGACGCCCGACTCGAGCGTTCGCAAGGGGCCCTCGCCGCCTCCGGGGACGAGCCTCCTCGGACCATCACGGCAGCACCCGTAGGCTCGGAGCTCAAAGTTCGTCACACATTGGCCTGCCGCACATCGGACGAAAGCGATGTCTGGCTCGGGGACACCAGGGCCGCAGAGGCAACCGCACGCCCGCGATTCGCGCTCCGCCAGCACGGCCAGCGCGAACCAGAGCACCACCGAGAGGCCGGCTCGCATCGCAACTGCTCTCGTTCCGCCCATCTGCAGATTCTACCACGGCCCCTCACGCGTGACCTCCCGGCGGCTGCAGCGAGGACCTCGAAGATTTCGCCTCCAATGCCGCTCGTTTCGTGTCGTGGCCGCGCCTGCGTTAGGCTGCCCTCGTGCGTATCGTCGCCGTCGCGGACACCCACCTCTTTCACGACGACCTCGCCGTGCCCGCGGGTGACGTCTTCATCCACGCCGGAGACCTCTGCCGGGCTGGCGACGCTGCTGAATTGCTCGAAGGTCAGCGCTGGCTCGCGTCCTTGCCGCACAAGACCAAGATCCTCGTCGCCGGCAACCACGACTGGCTCTTCGCGACCGACCCGAAACTCGCCCGCGAGGTCCTCGGTCCCGAAGTCATCTACCTCGAGGACTCCCTCGTCACCGTCGGCGGCGTGTGTTTTTGGGGCAGCCCCTGGCAGCCCGAGTATAACGACTGGGCGTTCAATCTCCCCCGCGGCGCGCGGCTCGCCGAAAAATGGCGGATGATCCCCGACGAAATCGACGTACTCATTACTCATGGACCCCCGCACGGAATCGGAGATCGTTCGAGCGTCGGCGGCCGAGCTGGGTGCGAAGCCCTGCGCTCTCGCGTGGCCGAAGTCAGACCAAGACTCCACCTGTTCGGGCACATTCACCAGGACGGAGGTTTCTGGGCCGATGGAGTCACCGCCTTTGCAAACGTCACTACCTGGGAGTGTGAGCGCGGAGCCACCGTGCTCGAGCTCGACCCAGCTTCGCTTCGCGTCACGCCTGTCGTCGTCCCGGTGCGCACGACTGACCCATGGGCTGGTCGCTGACCGATTCACTGTTCCCCATTCGTCGAACGCCGCGAAGATTGCTTCGGGAAGCCGCGGATCTCTTTGCTCCGAATCGAGGCACGAACCAACGCCCGCGCCCTCCGCCGAGCTGATGACTCCGGCAGCTCGATCGCGAACGTGAACCTCCTCAAGAACGCCCGATCGATGTCGCTCACTTCGTTGGTGATCCAAATGGTCGGAATGCTCGCCGATCGTCGAGCTGTACCTGCCCTGGCCGCTGCGCTCCTCGATCTCGATCCGGAGGTTCGGCGCGACGCGGCCGAGGCTCTCGAGTTGCTCGGCATTCCGGTGGGAGTCGAAGTCGAGGCTCCCATCGGTAGATGAGACTCATTTGAGCTTCAACGTCGGCTTCGCGGCCTTCCCGGCGGTCTCCTCGAGGCGCTCTCGGGTCTCGAAGACGACGAAGTGATTTCTTCGCCGAAGCGCTGGGGAGGGTCTTCGAACGGAGGCTGAGTCGTCGCGTCGAAGCCTCCCCCGTCCTCACCCACGCGGGTGGGTTCGGTCTCGAGGTCGTCTCGTCGACCCGAGCCTGTGTCGTCGCTCGACTCGGACTGACTCTGTTGGTCCGCCGGTCTGTGTTCGGGAATGGCGTAAGGTGAGTCCATGTCATCGAGCTCGGCGGGCACGATGAGGCTGTCGGTCGGAGGTGCCATCATCGAGGGAGAAGGGACTCCGGAAGGGATCATGGCTCCAGGAGCGAGGGTGGCTCGGCGTTTCTTGACTTGATGTCGTTCGATCTCTGATCGAACGACCTCGAGGACTTGGCGCACCAACTCGGGCTCGCCAGTGATGGTCACTTCGATGTCGGAAGCGCGTACGTGGATGCGCGCGTCGTTGGATAGTCCGAGCACGGTGAGCAGCTTCCGCCACCAACGCACCGCGAGAGCCTAACCCAACTCGTCGCGAGCGGACAGAGATCGCTAGCGCCGAGCGGAAGTCAGACGATCCACTTGCCCTTGGCGCGCAGGATCAGCTCGCAAGCTTCGCGGACCGCGCCTTGCCCCCCCGCTGCGCGCAGCACGTGACGCGCTTTTTGCCGAAGCTCGAGCGCGGCGTCGGCGACCGCCATCCCGAGGCCCGCGCGCTCGATGAGCGGGAGGTCTGGGAGGTCGTCTCCGATATAGGCCACCGCGTCCTCGGTCGTGTCGAACTGTTTGAGGACCTGCTCGAAGGCCTTGACCTTGTCGTCGACACCCTGAAAGAGCGGCGAGATTCCGATTTCGGCGGCGCGGCGAGTCACGGTGTCGCTCGCGCGGCCGGAAATGGCGGCGACAGGGATCCCTGCGGCCACGAGCAGCTGCGTGCCGAGGCCATCGCGGACGTGAAAGGTCCGCGCCTCACCGCCGCCCGGGAGGAAGATCAGGCGTCCATCCGTGAGGACTCCGTCGATGTCGAGGACGAGCACGCGGATCTTCTGTGCGCACGCGTCGATGTCATGGGTCACGGTCGTCACCATTCAGCGTTCTCCTTGGCGGAGCGCGGACTCGATGGTTCGGGCTTCGCGCAGGACTTTTACCAGGCCTGGGTAGTCGAGGGAATTGGGTCCGTCGGACGGCGCGCGGTCTGGATCGGGATGGACCTCCAGGAAGATCGCATCGACGCCGACAGCCACGGCCGCTCGAACGAGCGGGGGCACGAGCGTTCGATCGCCGCCGGTCGAACCTCCGAGCGATCCAGGCTTCTGAACCGAGTGGGTACCGTCGAAGACGACAGGGGCGAACTTGCGCATGACGCCGAAGCTTCTCATGTCGACGACGAGATCGCGGTAGCCGAAGCAACTTCCGCGTTCAGTCAACAAGACGGCGGCTGCGGCCGCGCACTTGGTAACCGCGTGTCCCATGTCTTCCGGAGCCATGAATTGGCCCTTCTTCACGTTGACCACCTTGCCGGTCTCGGAGGCCGCGACGAGCAAGTCGGTTTGTCGACACAAGAACGCGGGGATTTGAAGCACATCAGCCACTCTTGCGGCCTCCGCACACTGATCGGGCAGGTGCACGTCGGTGAGAATGGGGAGCCCGACGGTCTCCTTCACCGCAGCCAAGACCTCGAGGCCAAAACTGACGCCTGGCCCGCGGTGGCCCGCGGCGCTCGTACGGTTGGCCTTGTCGAAGGACGCCTTGAATACGTAGGGGACGCCCGCCTCCTCGGCGATTTCGGCGAGGCGCTTGGCGTGGTTGACGGTGAAGTCGAGGCCTTCGACGACACAAGGGCCACCGATGAGTGCGAGCGGAGCGCCCGCACCGATGACGACCTCGCCTCCTCTGGGTTTTGGAATGCGAACGACTCTCATGTTCGATGGGTCCTCTGCGAGCGATATTGGAGCGCCGCGCTCACGAATCCTTCGAAGAGCGGGTGCGGCCGGAACGGTTTGGATTTGAACTCGGGATGGAACTGGCAACCCAAGAACCAGGGATGGTCCTTGACCTCCGAAATTTCGACCAGCTGATTGTCGGGTGACAAGCCCGAGAAACTCATGCCTGCGCTCTCGAACGCTGCGCGGTAGGAGTTGTTGACCTCGTAGCGATGACGATGGCGCTCGGAGATTTCGAGCGTCTGATAAGTCTTGGCAGCCAGGGAGCCGGCCTTGACGTGGCAGGGGTAGGCCCCGAGGCGCATCGTCGCGCCCTTTTCGGCGACCGAGCGCTGGGTCTCCATCAGGTCGATGACTCGGTGGGGGCTGTCGGGATCGAACTCGGTGGAGTTGGCGCCTTCAAGCCCCAGCACGTTTCGCGCGAACTCCACCACGGCCATCTGCATCCCGAGGCAAATGCCAAAGTACGGAACCCGCCGCTCGCGGGCAAAACGGGCGGCTGCGATCTTTCCTTCCGACCCTCGCTCGCCGAACCCACCCGGGACCAACACTCCGTCTACGCCGTCGAGTGTCGTCTTCATCGCGTGCTCGTCCGTCGCGTCGATGTATCGAAGGTCGAGGCGCGCGTCGGCCGAAATACCGGCGTGAACCAAGGCCTCGTGCAGGGACTTGTAGCTCTCCTTGAGCTGAGTATACTTCCCCACGATTCCTATCGACACCTCGTGAGTCGGCTCCTTGATCCTCTTCACGATCCGCTTCCACTGTTCGAGCCCCGGAGATCGACTCCAGATGTTCAGGAAGTCTCCGATCTGCTCGTCTACGCCTTCGGCGTGGAGGTGAAGCGGCAGCTCGTAGATGCAGTCGACGTCCGGCGCGCTGACTACACACTGATTCTCTACATCGCAAAACAGCGCGATCTTGGCTTTGATTTCCGAGGCGATCGCGGTCTCCGAACGGCAGATCAACACGTTGGGCTGAATACCGATACGGCGGAGCTCGCCCACCGAGTGTTGGGTGGGTTTGGTCTTCACCTCCCCGGCCGACTTCAAATACGGCACCAAGGTCACGTGTACGTAGACCACGTTCTCCTCTCCTTGGTCCGCCTTCATTTGGCGAATGGCCTCGAGGAACGGGAGCGACTCGATGTCACCTACCGTGCCCCCGATCTCCACGATGGCCAGGTCGTTGTCCTCGACGACGTCGAGCAGGGCTCTCTTGATTTCGTCCGTGATGTGCGGAATCGTCTGAACCGTCTTGCCAAGGTACTCCCCGCGGCGCTCCTTGGTAATGACCGAGTTGTAGATCTGGCCGGACGTGAAGTTGTTCTTCTTGGACAGTCGCACGTTCGTGAATCGTTCGTAGTGCCCGAGGTCGAGATCGGTCTCGGCGCCGTCGTCGGTCACGAAGACCTCTCCGTGCTGGAAAGGGCTCATCGTGCCCGGGTCGACGTTGATGTACGGATCGAGCTTGAGGTGCGTGATTTTGAGTCCGCGGTTCTCGAGGAGCGCCCCTAGGGATGCTGCACATAGCCCTTTTCCCAGGGAGCTGCAGACGCCCCCCGTGACGAAGATGAATTTTTTGGCCTTCTTTTGTTTGCGTGTACGAGCCATGAGTTTCA
This sequence comes from uncultured Myxococcales bacterium, assembly GCA_964463485.1. Classification (GTDB taxonomy): domain Bacteria; phylum Myxococcota; class Kuafuiibacteriia; order Kuafuiibacteriales; family Kuafuiibacteriaceae; genus CAYXDO01. Next base: position 5,950 of record CAYXDO010000013.1, read on the forward strand.
GCGATTCTCCGTGAGTATGGCGATCACTTGCGCGGCGTCGGCGGGAGTATCCACGGCGACGCAGGGGTGGGTCGATGGAGCGTCGATGACGGCGATGGACAGCCCATTTTCGAGCGCGCGCAGCTGCTCGAGGCGTTCACAACGCTCGAGCGGAGTCGGCTCGAGGGCGGCGAGCCTCCTGAGCGCAGCAGGTCGATAGGCATACAGACCGATGTGCCGAAGCGCGACGGACGAACCTGAGTGCGGAATGGCAGCTCGCGAAAAATACAGGGCGCGGCCATCGAGCGCTCGGACGACCTTGACCACGTTCGGGTTCAAGAAGGCGTCGGGTTCGAGCGGGCGCGCCAAGGTCCCGAGGTCCGTCCCGAGCCGAAGCGTTCGAATCACGAGCGCGTCGAGATCGGCAGGGTCGAGCAAAGGCTCGTCCCCCTGCACGTTGACGACGAGGTCCCCGTCGAAGCCGAGGGTCGCGACGGCTTCAGCCACGCGATCCGTGCCGCTCTGACAGGACTCACTCGTCATCACCACTCGGCGGCCCACACTCTTCACGACCGCGGCGATGCGCTCATCATCGGTCGCGGCCACGACCTCCGAGATCGATGACGCGAGCGCGGCCCGCTCGAGGACTCGAACGATCATCGGAACGCCCGCGAGGTCCACCAGAGGCTTGCCAGGAAATCGCGTGGACGCGTATCGCGCAGGGACTACGGCCAGGACGCGGGGCGCGGCCGGGCCCGGAAACGGCATGGACGGTCGCTATACGGACCCGCGCCGATCGTGTCAAACGCGGCGTGCCGGCATCGGAGCAGGCATCGTACGATAACATCGAACCGGCGCGTCGAAACCTTTCACCTCGACCGTCTCGGGGTTTGCGAAGGCGAGCCCGAGCGCTCCATCCAGGCTCGCGTAAACGGACTCCGAGACCACAATCTCACCGCCCTGGGCCTTGCTGCACAAGCGCGCGGCGAGATTCACCGGAGATCCGATCACTGTGTACTCCATGCGCCGGTCGCTCCCCATGTTCCCCATGACGACCTCCCCGACCGTGATGCCGACGCCAACGTAGATGGGTCGCTGAAATGCCTCCTCGGCGTTCATCCGGTTGACGGCTTGCTGAATCGCGATCGCGCACTCGACCACGCGACGCTCCTTGTCCTCGCCGTCGAAGATCGCGAGCACGGCGTCGCCCATGAATTTGTCGATGGACCCGCCGGCCGCTTCCACGAGCTCCGCCTGCACACGAATGTAGTCATTCAACATGTCCACGACCTCTTCTGCGCCAAGCTCGCGCGAGAGATTCGTGAAGCCGCGGATGTCGGACTCGAACACCGCGACCTCCACCTTCTGGGCGATCGAGCGGTCGACGGTGCCTAGCCTCGAGACCGTCGAAATCATCCGCGCGGTGTGGCGAGGAAGGAATTTCAACATCTCGAAGCGCTCCCGAAGCCCACGGAGGGCGTGGGTGATCGCCGCTCCAACCAAATGAAGCTCGTCTCGAGGGTGCAGATCGATGGTGAAATCGAACTCCTGACGTTCGATCGCTTCGGTTCCTTTGAGCAGCAACCGAACGGAGCTTCGGAGGCGGTTCACCATGAAGAATCCTAGGACCACGAAGATCGAAACCATCCCCAAGAGGCCCATCAAATAGGCGTCACGGAGCGCGCCAACCTCGGCGAGGTACGTATCGAGGCCGTAGTCGACTTGAAGAAATCCGGCCACCGTAGAATCCGCGCGCAAGATCGGAGCGATCCCGCTTATCCACGATCCGTGCTCGTCCGTGTAGAGCTCCGTGCGGACGGTGTCCTGCTTCGAAAGGACCCACTGGTACAGGTCGGCGACCTTCTGCGGTGGGTCGTAGCCGTCACCGACGAAAGTCTTGGCCTGCAGCATCGCGACGAACTCGTAGCTTTTGGGATTCGCTCGCGACGGACGCAAGACGTAGACAGACTGCTCCTCGAGGTCCCGGTCTCTTCGGATTCGGTCGAGGATCGTTCGAACACGTACGAACGGTTCGGAGCCCGCGTCGGCGTTGCTCGAGATCGCGTCGAGGTCCTCCCCTCGTATGAATGGAGCTGCGGTGCCGGCGATCGACTCGAGCGCGAGCCCGAACTTGCCCACCACCTCGCGCTTCTCTTGCTCGTAGAGCCACAAGATTCCTGCGAGGACGAAAGACACCGCGGCGATCGTGTAGAGCGCGACGAACCGGACCGCGAAGCTTCTCCACCATGGAACCACGCGCGCGTCAGTCTACGGGGGTCCTGGCTCAATGCAAACGCTTCCCTGAGGAACAGCAGGAACACGGGCAAACGTTCGAAGCCATAGACCTAAGCCGCGGCATCTTCGCAAGCGTGCTCGGTCCGAGGTACGGTCGGGCATGACTTTGACCGAAGACCTGCGGAGGCGGGTCGAGCTCTTGTGCGCACCAGAGCTTGCTGGGCGTAGGACGGGAACTCCGGGAGGACTTCGAGCGGCAGAGCTCGTCGCCAAGGAGCTCGACCGGATGGGCGTCGAGCCGGCCGCTCCGGACGGTTCGTACTTTCAACCCATTCCTGCGATCGGTGGTCGCAACGTGCTCGGAAGGATCCCAGGACGCGGAGATCTCGCTCGGCGCGCCATCTTGCTCGGCGCGCACTTCGATCACCTCGGTGTGCTGGATGGCGAGACTTATCATGGCGCTGACGACAACGCCGCGGCGCTGGCCGCCGTGCTCGGAGTCGCACAGGCGCTGGTCGAACGAGGCATCGACGAAGGGCGCGAGATCCGGATTTGTGCGTTCGACGCGGAAGAGCCGCCCTTCTTTCTCGACGAGACGATGGGATCGATGCGCTACGTCGAAACTCATTCTCCGGACGAAATCGACCTGATGATTTGCCTCGACTTGGTCGGTCATGCGCTGGGTCCGCCGCATGTCTCCGAGCAGATCCGGAAATCGGTCTTCGTCTTGGGGGCGGAGCTCGGGGACGGGCTGCCGGACCTGTGTTCGAGAGTCGAAACTGATGGGGTCTTCTTGCGGCGCTTGGGTGCGAGCGTCGTGCCGTCGCTCTCCGACTATCACGCGTTTCGGGTCGCCCGGGTGCCCTTCCTCTTCTTCTCCTGCGGGCGTTGGCGGCACTACCACCAACCCACGGACACCCCCGAGAAGCTCGACTACGAAAAACTCGGCGCGTTCACCGCGCTGCTCGAGAGGACCGTTCGGCTCGCGTCGGCGCGACCTCTGACCGGCGGTCGGTATCTCGAAGGAGGGACGGCCCATCTCGAGAGCCTTCAAACACTGCACACCCTGGCTAAGCTGGCGGAGCCTCGAGTGCCGGTTGCTCGGGCGCTTCTCTTGAAGCTCGATCCCTTGTTGGAGAAGGCCTCCGGCGGGAAGGAGCTTTCGAGGCTCGAGATCGGGTTGATCTCGTACTTCGTACAGCGCCTCGAGGAGGCGCTCGCAGGTACATGACCGAGTCCCGCACGCGTGTTATGAGGCGCCATGCGTAGGATTGCTCTGGCCTTCGGCGTGCTCGCGACGGGACCCACCGTCGCGCGCGCGGAGACGCTCGCCTCGGGGATCACGGACCTGCAGCTCGGCTCGTTCGTTTCGGGCCTCAACCAACCCACCGCCGCCGAGTTCCTCCCCGACGGACGCTTGGTCATCATTCAGAAGGAGGGCGCGATCCGAGTTCGGCCCGCCGCTGGCGGCGCGCTGATCAACGCGGGGACGGTTCCGGTAGAAACGACGAGTGAACAAGGGCTGATTGGGTTGGCGATCGACCCCCAGTTCGCGACGTCCAATCGAATCTATTTCTATTACTCCGCCGAAGGAACGGCGGTCACCAACCGCAACCGCGTCGCCTACGCGACGATGGACCCAGCGACGAGCCTCGTCGACGTGGCCGGGCGTCACGACATACTCACCGGGATTTACGGTCCGGCCAATCACGATGGCGGCGGGCTGAGGTTCGGACCGGATGGGTATCTGTACATCGGCGCGGGAGACACTGGGTGCAATTGCGGTTGCGCGCCCGGGCAGGCCGACAACTACTTTGGCACCTGCCTGACCAACTACAACGGCAAGATCATGAAGGTCGATCGAGACGGGAACCCGCCGCCGAACGCGACACTCAGCGGCGTGCAGACCGCGGCCTGTGGATTGCCCGCGGGCAATTATTGCAGCACCGGCCCCAACGTCGTTCCGAACGCGTCCAACCTGGAACCCGCACGTGCCGCGATCTACAACTGGGGCTTTCGCAACCCATGGCGTTTCGTGTTCGACGATCGCACGAATTATCTGTGGATCGGCGACGTGGGCGAAGTGACTTGGGAAGAGATTACGATTTCGACCGGCCCCGATCAGCACCACGGCTGGCCGTTTAGGGAGGGCGTGCATGGTCAAGCGCGTACGACCTGTGCAAGCTCGACCCCGCAGTCGGGCGACTGCAAGGAGCCCGCGTACGAGTACAACCACAGCGAGAATCCTCAAGCCGGTCAAGGCAGCGTGACTGCGGGCGCTTTCTCGAATCACTGCTCGTGGCCGGCCCCGTGGAACGGTCGGTTCTGGTTCGCCGACTACAACAAAGGCCGGGTGTGGACGCTGACTCCAAACGCCGCCCGTGACGGGATCGAGGCCAACTCGAGAGCGACCGTGGTGACCGGAGCGTCGGGGCCGGTCCATTTTCTGAGCGGGCCCGACCACGGGATTTATTTCGTGGCGATAGGAGGCGGAGACATTTGGCGGATCGCACCCACCTCGCCGGTGGTCTGCGATGCGGACGGCGGGATCCAACCCGACGCGGCGCAGCTAGACGCGGCCGCGCCAGTGGACTCGGGCGCCGACAACCCGGACGCCGTGGGTCCTTCACCAGACTCTGGGGCGGCGGCAGACGCGGCGCTCCCAGCAGAGGACACCGGCGTGGCGATCCCTGACTCCGGTGTGATGCCTCCCGATGCGGGCCAGGGCAGCGACGCGGCGGTGGGCGTGGACTCGGGCGTGGCCGAGGAAGACGATAGCTGTAGCTGCGCCGCTACCAAGGAGCAGAGTACGTTCGGCGCCCTGAGCGCGCTCTTTGCGATCCTCGCGCTTCGATTTCGCCGCCGCCTTCGCTAGCGTACTCATGCGTTCAGGCGTCCGGACGTTCAAAAAAGGCGGAGCGCCAGACCCACCATGAGTCTCAGGTCTTTCGTCGACGTGGTGACGTCCTCGAGCGCCTCTCCTACTGGCAGTTGGCGACCGGATGTCCCCGAGAGTTTGGCCGTCACCGCGTCGTAACGTCCGTCCACGGCGAGCCCCATCGCTTCGGAGAACCAGTATCTCACGCCACCGCCGACCGCGAAGTCGAACCCACCCTCGAGCTTGCCGTCATCGACCGGAGCCTGCGCTTGGCTCGCCGTGAGCCCGAGCTCCGTACTCAGGAGGAACGACAGCTCCTCGTTCAGCTCGAGCTCCACCTCGAGGCCTGCGTAAGGGATGGTGGTCTGACTGCTGACGATCACGTTGGCAGAGTTCGGATCGACCGTCAGGGTCTCGAAGCGCAAACCGGCTGAAGCTGCGAGTCCTAGAAAGCTGAGTACCCGAAAACGCGATTCCAGCGCGAACGCGAGCTGCAAGATCGATCCTCCAGGGGCTTCGGCGAGATCCAAGATCGAGACTCCAAAGCGGACCGGGCTGAAGAGGCCGCGAACTCTCACCCCGGCGCCCGAACCGGGCAGAGTGAGCCCGAGGTCTGCGGTCAGGAGCGCGACGGGGGCCATCGAATACGAGAGCTTCGACTGTGCCACCGCCGCGCTGGAGATCTTGTGAATTCGTACGATCCCCGTGCCAACCCCGGCGCTCGCCCTGATCAGCGGGCCCTGCGATGCCCGCTTTGTTTCGGTGCTGGTCTCGGCGCTCGTAGGCGCGGGCTCGGTCAACGCGGGCTCGGACGCTCTCGGTGCGGCGGCCGTCGGTTCGCGTTCTTCGGGTTCTGTGCTTCGTGCCTCTGGGATTCGCGCGGGCCCCGGGCTTCGTTCAAGCCCCGCGCCAGGCTCCCCACCCCGTTCGCGTTCGGTGTTCTGTTCGGGCTCGGAGTCTCGTTCGGGCTGGGTGACGACCACTCGTCGCTCGATCCCTGGGCCCTCGGGCTCCCTGCGCGGAGCTTCGGACGGCTCCACGGGTTCGTCTTGGTTTGGCACTTTCGACCCGGCGACGGGTCGCCGATCTGGGTTCGTCTCTTCTTCGCCTCCCTCGCTCGCGCTCGCCGCTGACTCGGCCTCGAACACCCTGATGCGCTCGATGGCTTTGGTCGCGAGGCGCTTTCCGCGGTCTTTTGCTTCGCCTCGTTTCCTGTAGTTCGAACGAAAGTCCATTCGAACCTCGTTCTGTGCAACGTCGATGACTCTAGCTCTCGCCGTGAAGGTCGTGCCTTTCTTTTCGACGTCGAGCATCACGACGTACGCGGCGCCGAGTCGCCAGGCTGCCTGTCCGACGGCGATCGGGTCTCCGCTGGGGAGCCCCAGTTTCTTGAGGATCGCGCGCAGCTTCTTGTCGGGCACGATCGGACCGAGGCTGGCAGCCAGAGTCTTTTCGACGGACTTGCCGAGATCATTTGCGCCGCTCGCAGCTGCGCCGGTCGGGTTGAGAACGGCCACCTTTGGCTCGTCCGCCAGAGCCGGGGAAGGGGCCGCGACTCCGAACGCCAGGGCGAGCGCCAATGCGAGCCCCAAGACGCGTCCGACCATGCGTCACGAGTCCGCGAAAAAAAGGGGGCCCCGTCAATCGCAATCGATCGAACCGGGCGGGAGAAAACGAGAGAGAGAGAGGGTCGCCGAGAACGAGGGCGGGGCCTGGACCGGGCAGTAGCAATCGCCGCGCCCTCGTATTGGCGCGTTCCCAAACGAGAGGCCTGACCTGAAATTCGTTGAACGAGGCTCGTTTTCGTCGGCCTCACGCAAAAGATTCGGTTCGCCTGCTCGAAGAGAGCTCGGACATGATCGCCAGCCCTGTCGCAACGCCGCCACAGGGCTCGCCCGATGGTACGTTCAAGATATGGCGGACAGCGAAGACCGACCTCGACCTAGGCACGCGGTCCTCGTCGCCTCCCTGGTCGGGATCGGCGCGGCCGCGCTGGCGCTTGCCCTTCTGGTGCGCGCGGAGCGTCGAAAGGGCATGGTCGATCGGCCTGAGGCGACCGGAGAGATTGGCTTTGTCGCGGTCTACGCGCAGCTTCCGCAGGGACCGGCGCCGCTCATCCCCGGCGCGACCTCCGTGCTCCGGCGGCCGCAAGACGTTGCCTTTCAATGGACCGTGAAGGGCACCGGTCCTCGCCTCGCACGGATCGAGCTCCTCACTACCAGTCGCCGCGAAGTCATCGAAGAGCTCGCGCTCGCCGCGCCTGCCGAACAGGAGGCGCTCGCGCCGCTCGTTCGGCTCGACGATCGGAGCCCCGACGAGTTGGAGCTCGTCGTTACGGTGGAGGCGCCGCACGCGCGGGCGGTGGTCTCGTCCTACCCGCTGAAGCTCCTCCGCACGGCAACCGCTGCGCCTTAGTCATTAGGGGTGCACGACCGACCTGCGGCGATTCAGTTCAACCCAGGGGGCACGAAGGACTTTTCTCCAAAAATCCTATGTGTTCTCTGCGTTCCTGCTCTGTGGCGCCGAGCGATGATCGTCGACATATCGCGCAACTTGGTCGTGCACCCGATGGCAACGCGGCAGAAAGCTCTCGCTTTACATCGGCGCCGAACCCGGGGATGGGAAGCCGATGAAACGCGCTCTGGTACTTCTGCTCTGTGCGGGCTGCGCGGCGTCGAGCTCGAGCTCGAAGCGACGCGTCGACGGTCCGCACATCCTCGACCGAACCGAGTTCAATCGGATCGCGCAGGAGCTCTTTCTGCCGCTGTTCTGGATGAACGACACGAATCCGAATGGCGCTCCAGACCCCGACGAAGTCGCTGTCCTTTGGGGATACGGCGCCAAGCGCAGTGAATTCGTGGCCAACGGAGGCTTCACGACTCGCGCCGAGGAGACGATCGGATCGATTCGGCGCGCCTTCGATCGAGGCCATGAAGACGAGGTCTCGCCAGACGAGGCCCAGCGCTTGGAGATCGTTCGCAAGGAGCTCGCGCAAGGTCGCCCGACGCTCCTGCTGTCGCGCTTCGAGAATCCTGAAGATCGTGAGGTCGTTCGCAACCTCCGCGACGCAGCGGAGGGAATCGAACGACTCTACGCGCTCCAGACCGGTGCGGCCGCCTATTCGAGCGCGATTCCCGCAACGGACCGATCGAGTCTGGCGCTGTTCCGCAGAAATCAAGGTCCTTGGTGTGAGGCGCCGCTGACCGAGAACGACGAACGGTGCTCGGCGTTGCCGCAGAAGCCCAAGAAAAGATCCGGGCTCTATCCGCCAGGGAGAGTCGTCGATGAGGCCTTTTGCGCGTCGATAGCTGCGGACGAGCAACTCTCCGACCATTTCTCGGCGATCTCAGAGCGCGACGGAGCGTTGGTGGCGGTGCCGTACAGCGACTTCTTCGCCGACCAGACGACCAAAGTCGCACTCTCGCTGCGCAAAGCCGCCGATGCGCTCGGCCCGGCCGAGGCGGCTTTCGCGACCTACCTTCGGGCGGCGGAGGCGGCATTTCTGAACAATAAGTGGAGCGTCGCCGACGAGGCCTGGGCTCGAATGAGTGCGACAAATTCTCGTTGGTACCTTCGAATCGGACCCGACGAGACGTATTTCGAGCCATGCAACCAGAAGGCCGGCTTTCACATGAGCTTCGCGAAGATCAACCCCGCTTCCCTCGAGTGGCAGGGCCGGCTCGACGCGCTCAAGACCGACATGGAGGTGTCCATCGCGGAGCTTGCCGGGCCCCCCTATGCGGCTCGCAACGTCGACTTCGACCTCCCTGACTTCATCGATGTCGTCTTGAACGCCGGAGACTCTCGATCGGCGATCGGAGCGACCATCGGCCAGAGTCTTCCAAACTGGGGTCCGGTGGCGAACGAGGGCCGGGGGCGGACCGTGGCCATGACGAACCTCGACTCCGATCCGGACAGCGTCCGGGCCGCTCGTGAGACGTCGAGCGCTCTATTGTGCGCCAAGACTATGAGTATGTATACAGACGATCCGGCGGCCCTCCTCATGAGTACTGTGCTTCACGAAGCGGCTCACAATCTCGGACCTGCTCACGAATACAAAGTCGATGGAAAGACGGACGAGGAGCTCTTCGGGGGACCGCTCTCGAGCACCCTCGAGGAGCTCAAGGCCCAGAGCGCCGCGATGTTCTACGCAGACTGGCTCGTGGAGCGAGACAAGCTCACGAAACAAGAGGCCGACCGAACGCATCTGAAGGACGTGACTTGGATGTTCGGACAGATCTCGCGAGGCATGACGACATCGGAGGGTCAGCCTAAATCGTACTCGCAACTCAGCGCGGTCCAACTCGGCGCGCTGATGAATCGCGGCGCGGTCACTTGGAAGGCCGAAAACGCGGCGAACGGAAAGGACACCGGATGTTTCGAGGTCGACTTCGACAAGCTGAAGCCGGCCGTGAAGGAGCTCATGTCCATCGTCGCCCAGATCAAAGCAAGGGGCGATCGCGCCGGCGCAGAGGCGCTCCTCGCCGAGCACGTGAAAGGCGAGGTGTCGAAGCTCTTCCCTGTGATCACCGAGCGCCTGCTGCGGGCGCCCCGTTCTTCGTTCGTGTACGCCGTGGAGCTTGGCGAGTAGGAATGCCCTTGGAGCTCGCGCGGGCGCGGGTCTTCACGAAAGCGTTTGAACCGCAATGGGTCCTTCCCAAATCTACGACGAATGACGTATAGGATCGGAGCACAGGGTCCCTTCATTGTACGGCATTCTGCGAGGTCAGAGCACAATTCGAAGATCTTGGTACAGGATCTAGAACAGCGCTGGCCGAGTCAAACTGGCGAAATGCGGGCGGGCTCCGGCCTCGCCTCGGAACGGAGTCGAACGAATGGCAATCAACATCGGTCCCAACAACAACCTCGGCGTGGCGCGGGCGTCCGACGCTCAGCACACCGAGACGGCGACGGTTTCCCATCAGGCCGAGGCCGGTGCGGTGCTCAAGACGGGCTCGGACGGCTCGACGCGAGTGACCGCGGAAGTGACCGAAGTCTCGGGACACAGCCAGGTGGATCGGGCCGAGCCGGCTGCGGTGCTCGCCCGATTGGCGGCCGGACACACGGTCTCGCGCGCCTCCGACACCAAGGCGTTCACGGTCAAGGCCGACGCGCGCGTCGACCTCGCGGTGACGGCCAAGGCCCACGCTGAAGTGTTCGCCAGCGTGCAGGGTGGCGAGCTGAGCAACCAGGGCAACACGGCGATCACCGGCGTTCGGGCGAATCAGTCCGGCGGCGGCGTCCAGAACCCGCAGAGCCAGCAACTCACCGCGCAGAACCAGGTCACCGCGCAGAACCAGGTGACCTCGCAGGGCCAAGTCACCGCGCAGCAGGGTCAGATCAACACGCAGCAGGGCAAGTGATTCGATGAGTGCTCGGATCCAGTCCCCTCCGACCGGTGCGCCTTTGGTGCAGTCGGCGGGGACTGCCTCCAGCACCAAGCCCGCCGACGGCACCGTGCGGGCCAGTGTCGACCGGGAGGCCACCTTCGATGGCCGGCTCGAAGCGAGCGTCTTGCACGATGTGCTCGTGAAGGCCGGCGCCCAGGTCGACGCGAGTGACTTGGCGGTCAAGCTCGGATCACCGAGACTCGTCACGTCCAACATCGTCGCTTCTCCCGACGGCAAGTCGCTGGAGCGCGAAGACGAGATCGAAGTGACTCTGGTGATCAAGACCCGCCAGAGGCTCTCCGTGTTCGTCGATGCGCTCGCCGGAGCCACCGTCGATGCAGCTACGCTCACGCTGACGCCCCGCGCGTCTAAGCCCACCGTCAGTGTCGAAGGAGATCTCGTCCGCACGCCCGGAACGGAACAACGATGAAACCTTGGGAACGCGCCGCGAAAGGTGCCGTCCAGAAAAAAGACCCGACCCCTGCGCTCTCGGTCTCCAATCAAGTCAAAGGCATCACCTTTTTGATGGAGAAGACGCAGGCGTACTGGAGCGAGCTCGGGAAGAAAAAGCGAATCGTCGCTCAGTTCTTGGTGCCCAATGACCCGGCCTCATGCTGGTACGTCGAGGTCGATCCCAAGGGTGGCAAGTGCGCAACGGGCGTGCACGCGTCGCCCACCGTCACTTGGGAATCCGACCTGGAGGCCATGGACTCTGCATTTCGGGGCTCAATCCTGCCCGGTCGGGTCAAAGTCACTGGAGATTTCGAGGAGATGCGAAGTCTCTTCAAGGCGATCGCAGCCACGCAAATCCCGGGTCTGTAGCCGCACCGACTTCGAGAAGTCGTGGCAAATAGACCGCGTTTCGTGTTCAACTAAACCCCTGACGCCATGCTCGATCCGGGTTAGGCCCTCGGACCGCGTCGTAAAGTGCGGCAGGTCAGCCATACATTTTGAGGCCATTGAGCCTCACTTCGCACGGTTGAGGCATATTCCCTCAGCGGGGTCACCTCCGACGTGTCTGGCACGAAAAGTGCCTATACGAGGCCCGTTCACCACATCAAACCCGACGCGGACAGAGCCTTCCCGAGTCGGTCCAAAGGAGAAAACGGATGAATCCTGACACCAATTTGGCCGTCGCCCCCCTCGTCACCTCGAACGACATCAACGCTCCGGCTGAGCTCCCCGCCGTCGACACGCTCGTGGCGTTCGCCCCCAAGGTTCACGTCCCTGTCCAGCTCGAGCATTGGCTGCGAAAGCGCCAGGTCGCGCTCGAGGTCGTGGACGGAGCCGCGATCGACGTCGAGAAGATCAAGACCACCGGCGCGCGCTTCGTGCTGCTCGATCTCGACGTGTACGGCCGAGACATCGAGACCCTCAAGCACCTCCGACAGGAGCTCCCGGCGGTGCGATTCATCGTCACGACGTCGAACGGAGATCCGAAGTTCCTGCACGCGGTCAATGAGGCCGGTGCCAACGGCGTCATCCTCAAGCGCGCCTACGTCGCTGACCTGGCCCTCGGCATTCAGGCCGCCACCGACGGCAAGAACTACGTCTCGGGCATCCCGAGCCAGAAGGACGGCGCGCAAATCCAAATCACGGCGCGCGAAAAGCAGGTCCTCGAGCTGATGGCGAATGGGTTCAGCAACCAAGCCATTGGCGAGAAGCTGTCGATCAGCGTGAAGACCGTGGAGGCTCACCGCGCGCGTTTGTTCAAGAAGCTCGGCGCTTCGAACGTGGCGGACGCGGTCCTCCTCGCGATCCGCGTGGGCCTGGTGATGCCGTAGCGTGAGTCCCTTCGATCCTAGACCACCGATCGGGTTGTAAGTCAGACATCCGAGTCATCCGAGTCAGACCTCAGGTCGGTCGGCGGGCGACGCGAGGCTCTTTCCTCGACGAGGCGCCTTCATGTAGAAGTATCTCGATCGGCGATGAGTCTGCTTGCCCTCCTTGCCTCCGTCGCGACCGCGACCGCACCCCTCGCCCTCATGGTCGGCGACAGCATGGCCATGACCGATCTCGGAGAAGCCATCGAGCGCGAGGTCGCGCACGACGGGCGCGTTCGCTTCGCTCGCTTTGGCAAGAGCGGAACCGGCCTCACCCGACCGGACCTTTATGACTGGACGGAGAAGCTCCCGAACGAGCTCGCCGCGAAGCGGCCACACTATTTGATGGTCGCGCTCGGCGGAAACGATGGTCAGGCGCTTCACTTTCGCGGTCGTGCTCGCCGCGCCATTCCATGGGGCGACTCAGCCTGGCTCGACGAGTACCGGGGGCGCGTCGATGCGTTCCTCGCGCTCGTTCCTGCCGAGACTCGAAGGGTCATTTGGCTCGAAATTCCCCGTCGAGCTCCCGAGAAGCTCGAAGCACGAGCCGCGGTCATTCGTGAGTTGGTTCGCGAAGTCGCCGGACGTCATGCGCGCGTTTCTTTCTTGGAGACGGGCGACATTTTCGGGCCCCGAGAAAGCGGCGTCGCTGGCGTGCAGGTCGAAGGGTTTCGTGGGTGCCATCCCCTTCACCAGCCCGACGGCGTACATTTTTCTGCTGCCGGCGCGGCCTTTGTCGCCAGCAGGCTGACTCCTGGGCTGTTCGAACTGTTCGGTCTCGCCGGAACCGTGACGCGCGCCGGGGCCCCCTGCCCGCGACCACAAAACCCAACATGAAGCGCCATCGAATGTTCCTGGCGTTGAGTGCCAGTGTCAGTGCCAGTTGCGCCTCCCGCGATCCGATCGAGCTCGTTGCGGTCACTTTCAACTCGGGGACTTCGGAAGGTATGCCGCACGACGCCGCCCCCGATGATGGCTACGGAGCCGCGCAGGCACTCACCTCCGATCAGTGGTATGGCGACGGTCTCGCGTGGTCTCGCGCGATCGCCGACGTCCACGCTTTCTTCGAACGACTCTCCCCAGACCTCGTAGGCTTCCAAGAGATTTTTCATCCCGGCGACTGCACCCTGATTCCCCCGGAAGCCCGCACCGGATGGGTCTGCGAGCACTGGAAGGACGGAGATCCGACCGTCGTTCAGCTGGTGGTGGGCGCGGGTTATCAGGTGGCTTGTAACCTGCAAAAGCCCGACAAGTGTCTCGCCGTGAAGAGAGCTTTCGGGACCTTCCGCGGCTGCCAGTTCGACGTCTGCCTGGATGGGTTGGCGGGTGCGCGGGTCCCCGAATGTGGATCTGGATCGCGGGTGGGTCGAGGCGTGATCGAGCTAGCCGGCGGGGGCACACTCACGGTCGTGAACGTACACGGGTCTTCGGGCGTGGCCTCGTCCGACGCTGATTGTCGGTCGCGTCAGTTCGGTCAGGTGTTCGAAGATCTCGGCACGTCGGACGGTCCAGCGGCAAACGGTGAGCGAAACTTGGTACTCGGCGACTTCAACACCGATCCCATTCGCTTCGAGCACGGCGACCCTAGCGCCGATGCCCTGGTCCGACTAGCGTTCGGCGCGGCCCGACCCTTCCAATTCATCTCGGAGATTGGGGAGTCAGCCACACCGACCTACGGGGGTATCGTCAACATCGACCATCAACTCAGCGACTCGTTCACCGGATCCTGCTGGTCGGCAGGCATAACCGAGGGACACCCGCCCGTCACTTCCATGGTGTACTTCGATCACAAGCCCCTCGTGTGCAACCTCTCGGAAATCCCGAGGACGGACTGAGACCCAGATCGAACGGGTGGACTCACCGTCCGTTCCCCTCCAGAGTATCGACCGTGAGCAGGTGGCAGAGCTTCGTCGACGGCCCGAAGGCGCCTTCATGGCGCGCCCCGAGAGCCGTCCTGGCGCTTCTTTTCGAGTTGGCGCTGTTCGCGGGTTGCTCGGACGACGCGGAGCCGCTCGTTGGCCACGACGCGGGAGTTTGGGACGCGGCCAGAAGTGATTCGTCCGCGCACGACTCGGGTGGCGGGCCAGACGTGTCGATGAATTCGGGCGTAGACGCCGGGCCGCCCGACCTCGGGCCGCCGGAGCTGATTCTCGCGTGGACCGAGGAGCTCAGCCCTCGCGTTCGAGCCCGAATCGAGCGGCACTTGGAGGCCGTGTCCACGCGCCCCGTCCGCGTCACCATGGGGCCCGTCACGGCGGCGGCTCCAGGCAGCCTCGTGCTGAGTTTGGGGGACCGGACCGAGACTCGACGACTCATTCCCGAGTCCGAGCTCGTAGGGAAGGGTTCGGAGGGCTTCATCGTTCGAGCGGGTGCACTTGCGGACGGTACGCCTCTTCTCGCAGCGGACGGAAACGCGCTGGCTCCGGACCCATCCGGCCACGTGAACATCAGCCACGGGAACATCGGGCTCGTCTTCGCCTCGTACGCGCTCCTCGAGGAGCTCGGGTTCGCGTTTCTGCACCCGCTCTCGCCCGTACGCCCCGAGACCCTCCTCGAGCCACCTACTCTCTCCATCTCCGAGTCTCCGCACTGGCGAATTCGCGGGATGCAGGTGCACACCATGCACCCGCTCGAGCTGACCGACCTCCTGAACGGGTGGGGTGCGACTCCTGACGATCCAGACCAGTTCACCGCCCAGCTCCCCGAGTGGGAGTCGCTCTGCGAATGGCTCGTGGCCAATCGCCAAAATCGCGTTCACTGGGTGCTGCTCGCCGCCGAGTCTTGGGCCACCTTCGGTGACTCGACGCTCCGTCAGAATCGCCTCAAACAACTCGCCGACATCGGTCATGACTTTGGAATCGCGGTCGGCGTCGACGCACCCATCGCCCTCGGACAACAGCACTCGTTCCGGCTGCTCCGACAGTCGGGGGAGCTCGAGGCCGAGAAGGCCGAGATTCGGTCGCGCGTGGACTATCTCATGACAGCAGGCTTCGACTACTTGGCGACTGAGGCCGGCACTTCAGAGTTCACGCATCCGGACGACCACCGGATGCTCGCTTGGATGAACGAGCTCGCTCGGCACCTCGACGAGACCTACGGCGCTCCGGCTTACATCAAGATCCACACCTCCGCTGGCCAAGCCGCCGAGAATTACCTCGATCCCGACACCGGCGAGCCGATCAACTTCAACTATCTCCCGCACTTCGCCGATGCGCGGTTGGGCGTCATGCCGCACACCGTGCAACATTATGCGGTCGACGACCCAGCGCCGACTTACGGAAACCGAGATTTTTCCGGGATGCACGAGTTTCTGAAACGCGAGGCGGGCGCGCGGGAGGTGGTCTGGCACCCCGAGACGGCGTACTGGGTGAGCTTCGACATCGACGTTCCGCTGTTCTTGCCTCTGTATGGGGAGCGACGCTTCCACGACCTTCGGATCCTGGCCAAGGACGAGCTCGACGGAACGATGGGTCGCGGGTCGCACCAAGGCGCAAGAATGGACGGTCAAATCGTCTTTTCGAGCGGCTGGGAGTGGGGCTACTGGCTCAACGACGTCGTGGCGGCGCGAGCCGCCTGGAACCCGATGAGTTTAGTGAGCGACGAACGCGCTGCCTTGCGACAGCTCGTTTCTCGTGCCCTGTCGAGCTTTGGACCCGAGAAGGATCAGTGGGCCGATTTTTGGGTCCGTTCGGCGGTGGCCCAAGAGGAGCTCCTCATCGAAGGCCGAGTGAATGGAGTTGCGCCGAGCGACATCGAGAAGCGAAATGGACAAGCCTACCTTCAAGGGTACGAGACATGGGATGAGGTCGGTGAGCTCGCGACTTCGCTCGGCCTCGTCACCATGATCACTCAGCCCGAGAAGCTGGGTATGGTCGAGATGAGAAACCCATTGCACGGTGGACCTGGCTATTCGGCGGAGGTCGAACCCCTCTTGGCCGCGATGGCGCGTCAGTTCGAGGATCTCGCGGACGAGGCGGAGGGTCTGCGCGCCAACGTGCCGTCGTACGCCCGTCCGCTCGCCGACGACCTCGTAGATGCCTCACGCATCACGGCGCTCAGGGCGCGGCAGGTGCATGGGTTGTATGACTACGTCGATGGTTATTGGGACACGCCGGAGGCCCAACGACGCATGCGTCTTGACGCCGCTCGCGCGGCGCTCGACGCAGCCGCGGAGCTCGTGACTCGGAGGGAGGCAGCCTACCGAGTCCCTGCGGATCGAATCGCGGGTTGGCGCAGCGGTCCGACCGCTTACGAGTACACTTACTTGTGGACGGTTCGGACTCTCTATTACTGGTGGCGAGACGAAGGCAAGGCCGTCGATGCACCCTTCAGCCCTTGCTACCTCAACGTCGTCGACCCGGTGAACGTGGGCTTCGGAGAAGGACTCTGGGCCGATGCTGCACAAATCGCCAGAGACGTGGCGGACGGACTTCCCGCCGTAGGCAGTCTCGCCGAATGTCTCGCCTCGACCCCGGGCGAGCCTACCTTCCCCCAAGACGGACTCCGGTCCCGACCTTGAAACGATGAAGATGCGCAAAAGGGCCCACCTCTATGCTTGGACCGCGCGCTACTCGCGGCCGTGGCAAATTCTCGGGAGGTTGGTGGAGCGAGTCGATCGGCGGCCGATTCGACTGCCTGGGCTGCCGCCGTCTTTGAGTGTGCGTTTGCCCGAGAGTGCGACTTTCATTCACCACGATGCCTTCTCCAATTTTCAGGACGAATTTCGTGGAAAGTTCGCCTTCATCGGCGAGGCTCGGGAGCTCGGCGACCCGCCGAATTGGGCCGCTCCTGGCACTTCCCTCCTGTGGCGCTTCAACCTTCACTACTTTCAGTATCTACATCGACTTCCTCCGCCTCTTCGAGCTCGGCTTTGCCAACATTGGATCTCGCGCCACCCTCCCGGAACCCAGCCGGCGTGGCACCCGTTTCCAACCTCGCTTCGAATCGCGTCTTGGATTCGAACGAGAGTCGACGACCAAGTCATCCTCGAGAGCTTGTATGCCCAGTCGGCGTTTCTCCATCGGCATGTCGAGAGGCACGTGGATGGGAATCACGTGCTCGAGAACGCCCGTGCTCTCATCATGGCCGGTCGCGCCTTCAGGGGTCATGGGGAGGCGGCCGCCTGGGAGGAACATGGGTTGGAGCTGCTGAATGAGCAACTCCCCGAGCAGGTCTTGTCGGACGGGGTCCACTACGAGCGAAGCCCGATGTACCAGAGCCTGCTGATTTGGGCGCTCCTCGACGTACTGGGCTGCCTTCCGCGTACTCATCCGGATCGGGCTTGGATCGCCAAGTTCGCGGTCGACATGGCCCGCGCGCTCGAGGAGCTGCTCCACCCGGACGGCGGCATTCCGTTACTCAACGACTCGACCGAAGAGATTGCGCCGGCCCCGTCTACGCTGCTCCACGCCGTGCGCAAAGAAGCCGGCTCCTGGGACCCGGACTCGGGCCAACTCTCCAAATTCGCCGAATCGGCGAGCGGCTATTACGTCTCCAGGGGTCCAGAGGCCTTCCTCGTGTTCGACGCAGGAGAGCTCGGACCACCACACCTGCTCGCGCACGCGCACGCAGATCTGTTCTCGTTCGAGCTGTCGCTGTTGGGGCTTCGGTTCGTGACCGATACCGGAGTCCATGACTACGAGGAGGGTCCAAGCCGAGCGTACGATCGCGGGACCCCCGCGCACAATTGCCTCACCGTGAATCGGTTCGACCAGGCAGAAGTGTGGGGTCGATTCCGAGTCGCCCGGCGCTGGTCGCCTCGTGAAGTCAGGGTGGAGCGATCGTCGAGCCGGTTCACGATCGAAGGCCGCTTCGATGGGTTCGGTGAGCTTCTTGGCCGAGGCATTTCACATCACCGTCGCTTGATCCTCGACCACTCGACTCGCAGCTTGAAGGTCGTCGACGACGTCGAGGGTAGAGGACAGTATGTCGTCGAGAGTCGGTTCCATTTTCATCCCGAAGTGACGGTCGTACGCTCTGACGACGCCCGGTCGATCGTGTTGGAGCGCTCCGGTGTTGGTGTGACCTTCGCGTCGAAGGGCGGGTCGCTCGAGGTATCGGAGACCGAGTACCATCCGCGTTTCGGGACGACTCAGACCAGAAAGACGGTCGTGGTCTCGACGAATCGCGTACCGGCCCAGTTGGAAGTGGAGCTCAGCTGGGTGCGACATTAGCAAGCCTCTTCGCCTGGGACCTCAGGCATCCGTTGCGCGAAGACGACGTACGACGCGTGTTCGTAAAGCTCGGGGAACGTTTCGCACGGTTCGGTCTGACGCTGCACCCGGACACGACGAGACTCATCACCGCACGCGAACACGCGCGCCGTGCCCCCTGCGCTCACGACGTCGCCGCGACGGTGCTGAGTACGGCGCCAGCGGTGTCGAGCCGCATGAGTAGGACTTGGTATGCGTTCGGGACCGAGCGAGGCCAGCCCCCACTGTCGTCTCGTCCTCCTGCGCCAAAGCCGTCACCTGAACTCCCGCGCGACGCCAATTCCAAAGGCACTGTTCTCCAGGAGGACAATTTCCAACCCTGTCCCGGATGGATGTATGTGGCGGCTCGGCTAGAATGCGGCTTGACGTCCAGCCCGACGAGTGAGATTCTGCATGCCGGGTCGGGTGCCGTGAACGAAAAGCGAAGCGCAATCAGCCCTCTTCTCGTCTGCCTGCTCGGCGTGGAGGCTGGTTGTAGTGACCGGGAAGACAAGTCACTACCCCCCCCCTACATCGAGCATCTCCTACTCAGGATTGAGCGCCGCACCCAGCTTATCTGATTTTGTGCTTTTTGCGGAAAATAGCGCGTGTCTGAGGCAAGGGGCTTCGGTTCGAGGAGGGGACGTCGGCGTGATTCGGCGAGGGCCGGGTCAGCAGTTGTGTGACGATGCCGCTCTGGTGTTGGGTCAGTCCGCGAGCGTGGACGCGACCCACGACCTCGCGGCTCACACCGTGCGACTGCGACAACGTGCCGCGGCGGGAGACATCTACACGACAGCGCTGACGACCGGCTCCGGTGGCGAAACTTTTGGTCAGGTCCACCCGTTTCCGGCGAGTCTGCCATCTCTCCCAACACTCTCCACGGTCGCACCTGGAGCTCAGGACCTCACTCTTCCTCAGAATTCGCGCCAACGACTGTCGCCCGGCGCCTACGGCCAGGTCCAGCTACGACAACGCGCGGTGGCCGAGCTCGACGGCGGAAGCTACCACTTCGCGGAGCTCGATCTTGGCGAAGAGTCTCGGGTCGAGGCGTTCGGACCGGTCGAGGTTCGAATTGCCGGCAGGCTGTTGCCGGGGGCCAAGAGCTTTCTCGGTGCGACGCCCGGTGGAAGTTTGACTGCAAAGGACTTTCGTCTGGAGGTCCACGGCCAGAATGGAGCCAGCGGGAATCTCGACGCCAACCCAGAGGCCGCGACGTTCGGTGAACGAGCGACCGTGCGCGCGTTGGTCCTCGCAGCGAATGGGACGCTTCGCGTCCGACGAGACGCGTCCATCCTCGGAGTCCTCTTCGGCCGCGACGTGGAGCTCGGCCAAGACGTGAACTTAGTGTTCGAAGACGGCTGGAACCAGGCGCCGGTCGCTCACGCCGGCGGTCCTTACTCGGGTAATGAAGGCCAGCCGATCGCACTTTCGGCGGTGGGCTCCACCGATCGAGAAGGCGGCCCGATGAGCTTCGCGTGGGACCTCGACGCTGACGGTGTCTTCGACGACGCGACCGGCGCGGAGCCTACTCACACGTTCCCCAATGACGGCGCCTACCCGGTCGCGGTGTTGGTGACCGACCCCTTTGGCGCCACTGACACCGCCACGAGCGTCGCGAACCTCGCGAACGTGAGCCCCACGGCGAACGCCGATTTCGTGCGTGTCCTCGAAGACTCCGGGGATGTCACGATCTCGCCGCTCGCGAACGACCTCGACTGGGACGCCCTCTCGATCCTGCGCTTCACTCAACCCAGCCAGGGCATGGCCACTCAGGTCGGTGACTCGTTGATCGTGAGCCTCCCGCCGAATTTTCATGGAACCCTCGAGCTCGAAGTGACGATCACCGACGGCGTCGCCGAATCGACCTCGGCCGCGACCGTGATCGTCGACCCCGTGCCCGACGCGCCAGTCGCCGCCGATCAGTCGTATGTCATGGCGGAGGACACCGAGCTCGTCTTGCCCGCGCCTGGGTTGCTCGATCGCGCGGAAGATGCTGACTTCGATCCGCTCCTGGTTGCCCGAATCACCTCCGTGACACCGCCGATGGAGACAGCCGAGGTGGGTTTCGATGGATCGCTGCGGCTTCGACCACCGGTCAACTTCGAGGGTATCGTCTCGCTCCGGTTCGTCGTGACGGACGGCGTCTTGGAGGACGAGGCGATCGCGACGATTACGGTCCTGGGTCAAAACGACGACCCGCGCTTCGTCTCGACGCCGCCGAGCTCGGGCTCGGTCGGCGAGCTCTTGACGTACTCGGTCTCGGTCTCCGACCCTGACCTCGGAGACCTCCCGACTCTGTCGATCGAGACTGCGCCGGCCGGAGCGACGTTGACCGGCAACGACCTTTCTTGGACGCCCGATTCAGCGGGTGATTTTGCGATCGTCTTGCGGGTGACCGATACTCATGGCGCCTCGACGCTCCAGACTTTCTCGATCCACGTCACTCAACCCAACCGGCCGCCGTATTTCGTCTCGATCCCGCCGCGTTTTGCCGCTGTAGGCCAGCGCCTCGAGTACGTGCTCGCGGCCGAGGACCTCGACCAAGGCGACACGCAGACTTTTGCCGTCGACCTCGGACTCCTTGGCCTCGAGGTCAGCGGCAACACGCTGTCGTTCGTGGCCACCGACGCCCAAGTCGGAGCTCACCCCGTGATTCTTCGAGTAACCGATGCGGCGGGCGCCTTCGGGCTGCAATCGTTTGACCTCGAAGTGGTTCGCGTGCCGATCGATCCGGCGCTCGTCGCGCCTCCGATCGATTTGACGGTGGCGACCTCGGTGTACGAGGCCAATCGTTTCCTGATCGAGGGACCGAACCCGATCCAGACCGCGCTCCTCGGCGCGGTGAATCCGCGCAGAGCGCTGTTGTTGCGAGGTCGCGCGTTGCTCGGGGACGAGACGCCCGTCGTCGGCGCGCTGGTGAGTGTGGCCGGGCAGGCCGACGTGGGGACGACGCTGACTCGGCTCGACGGGTCCTTCGACCTGCTCGTCAACGGCGGAGGCCTCGTGAGTGTCCGTCTGGACAAGGCCGGGTTGATTTCGGTGGACCGCAGCGTCGACACGGTTTGGCAGGAGACTTATGTCTTTTCGGACGTCGTCATGACCGCGCCGAGCGCGGGCGTGTCGATCGACTTCACCGCGCCGGGACCCAAGCTCATTCCGAGCGCGAACGTCTCGGGCCGGCGCACGACTCTGTTTTTCGGATCGAACGCGGCGGCCTTCTCCGCGAATGACGGGAGCGTGCTGTCGACGCTTCGGGCGCACGTGAGCGAGCTCGAAGCTCCCGAGGCTTTCTCGGCGCCGTTGCCGCCTTCGAGCGGCTTCTCGTTCATGGCCGAGCTCCAAGCAGATCAAGCCGAGGAAGTGGTGTTCGCGAACGACGTCTATGCCTATGTCGACGACACCCTGAACGTGCCTGCTGGGCGCGCGGTGCCAGCCGGATATTATCGGCGTGACTTGCGGCAATGGGTCCCCGCGCCGGACGGGCGGGCGATCCGGGTGTTGGGAACCGATGGGTCTGGGTTGGCCGAGGTCGACACGGACGGGGATGGGTTGGCGGACGACGGCGCGGACATTGGGGGAGTGGGCCTCGAGGAGCGGCAGGTGCTCGCGAGCCTCTACCCGAGTCCTGCTGGTGTTTGGCGAGCTCCGGTCGGCCACTTCTCGACGTGGGCGTTCGGCTTCAGCACGGGCGGACCTGAGGACGCCGTGCCGCCGGTCAAGGGCGATCCGATTTCTCCCGAGTCCACGGAGGAAGTGATCGAGCGTTCGATCGAGCTGACGAACACGTCGTTCCGGCTCGTGTATCAGAGTGACCGCGTGGTGGGCTTCACCGCGCCGCGCACGCTCGAGATTCCCGTCTCCGGGGTCAATCTCCCGGTGAGTCTGGACAAGATCGACGCCGAAATTTTCGTCGCGGGTCGACGAATCACGCAGACCTTCGGACCGGCGGCGGACCAGAAGATGGACTTCGTGTGGGACGGGAAGGACGCCTACGGGCGCAGCCTGCAAGGTGGTCAACCGGTTCGAATCCGTGTGTCCTATGAGTATCCCGGGACGGCGTACGTGCAGAATCCGACGAGCTTCCTGAGCACCTTCGCGCAGGCCCTAGGGCGGAGCGACTTCGTCCTTCAAACCTCGGCGCCTTCCAAAGTGGCACTCGTCCAAGAGTGGCGAGGTACGATCGGAGGCTGGGATGCAAGGAGCCAAGGGCTCGGCGGTTGGTGGCTCGACGTGCATCACGTCTACGACCCTGGCGCGAGAATTTTGTATGAAGGCAACGGGACGACCCGCAAGGCGTCGGCTCTAGGCCTTTACAGCGAGACGGTGGCCGGCACAGGAAACCCAGCTTCGACGGGAGATGGCGGGCCCGCGGTGGACGCGGATATTTTCAACCCGGTGAGTGTCGTGAGCGCACCGGACGGCACCGTGTATTTCGCCGAAGGTGGGTCCGGCAAGGTACGAAAGATCGCAACCGACGGGACGATCAGCACGATCCTCAGTCCTGCGGCCGGGCTTCGCACGCCGCTGCTTCAGAACGGGAATGCCGAACGCCCACTCTCGGGCGGGCTGATTCCAGGGTGGACGCAGTCGTTCGGCACGTGGTCGCTGGGGACCAGCAACCCAGCTCCGTTCGAGGGCGCACAGTATTTCGAAGCGACCGACCCGAGCACGGCGTTTCTGACTCAGGAGATCGATCTGTCGCCGTATGCTGCAGCCATCGACGGAGGGTCCGCGGAAGTCGCACTCTCCGGGACGCTGGCCGCCCGAAACGGCTCGTTGGCGTCCGCGAGTGTTTTCTTCTTGGATGAGTTCGACACGGCGATCGATGGGTTTGCGCTCGGTCAGGTCGGGTCCCTCGACGGTTGGAAGACGGAGTCGGACCGACGATTCGTGCCCGTGGGGACGCGCAAGGCGGTGGTGTTCCTCCAGGGAGAGTCGAACGCGGGAGCCCCGCCAGCACCGCCGGGACCGATCTTCGTTACAGTGCCGGAAGTCGTAGCATGTGAAAATCAGACTTATTTGTACCAGGTCGAGGCTCGCTCAGGTCCGAACATCGCGGAGTACCGACTCAATCGAGCGCCGCCCGCGGCTGACATCCTCGTCGACTACGAGCCGTTTCAGAGCATTCGAGGGGGCACACTGTTTTGGTGGGGTCCAACCCAACTCGGGAGCCACGCGGTGGAAATCGAGGCCATCGATTTCCATGGTCAGTCGACGATTCAGTCCTTCGACATCGATGTGGTTCCGTGTCCGGCGGGTCCGATCATCACATCCAACCCTGTGACGCGAGTGAGGCCAGATTCGCGATATCGCTACGCCGTCGATGGAATCTTCGGCAACGTCTTCGACTTCGCGAATCCTGTGCATCCGGCCTACTTTCTGGTCGACCCCAGCGGCTACGCCTGGTGGGACCCCACGAGCGCCGACATCGGCACTCACCCGATCACGATCGAAGCGCGGATGTACCAGGATCTCAATACCTTCACGACCGCTCAGACCTACGATCTCGTCGTCGACCCCGACCACCCGGTCCCCTGTTTTCCGAAGGAGCTCGTGCCCTCTTACGAGCGGACGGATCCACTCTTCGCGCGATGCTCGATGGTCGGCCTGATCGGCTATCAGCCCACGGGCCCGGAATTTTCGTTCGTGCAGGCGCCGCTCGGTGCGACGATCGACCCCGTCACGGGAATCATCGAATGGGACGAGTCGACCGCGCTGCCGGACGTATACACGTTCGAGGTGGCCGTCGGCGACCGCGGAACGTTGACGCTGTATGAGCCTGTGGCGTGGCCCGCAGGCGGGCCGGTCGAAGTCATGTTCGACGCGTTCTCACTCGACCTGGTGGGCGGAGGCAGCGCGAGCTCGCAGCCCGTAGGGCTGGCAGTGACTCAAGACGGGAGCGTGCTCGTCGCGGACAAGGGCGCTGGGTTGGTCCTGGCCATTCGTCCGAGCGGAAACGTCGAGACGGTTGCTGGAGGTGGCCTCGACCTTGGAGACAGCGGCTTGGCCACGAATGCGAGCCTGGACTCTCCGACCGGGATCGCGGTTGGTCCTGACGGCGCCATTTACATCGCCGACACAGGCCATCATCGGATCCGACGGATTGGGACGGACGGAGTCATTTCGACGCTCGCGGGCAACGGTATTGCCGGCTTCAGCGGTGACGGAGGAGCGGCAAGTGAGGCCCAGCTCGACGCCCCGAAGGGTGTGGCTGTGGATGGGTTTGGGGCCGTGTACGTCGCGGACACCAGCAATCATCGGGTGAGGCGAGTCGGTGCGGACGGAAACATCGAGACCTTCGCGGGCAGCGGAATCATGGGTTTTGCGGGCGACGGTGCCGCGGCCGAACTCGCAGCGATGAATGGCCCCGAGGGAGTCGCCGTAGGTAAGGACGGGGCCATCTTCGTCGCCGACACGGCCAACGACGCTGTGAGAGTCGTCGGGATGGACGGCAAGATTCAGACGGTCATGGGTGGCCCTACGGCGACGGAGGATGGGTTCTTGCCCGCAAGCCGGGTGAAGGTGGTTGCGCCGAAGAGTGTGTGGGTGGCGCCGGACAATGATAAGAGTGTGTTCGTCGCGGACTCTGGGATGAGTAATCTGCGAAGAGTTGTGCTCCCATGGAACGGATTCGACTACGCGGGCGACTTCGAAATATCAAGTTCCAACGGAAATTTCGCGTTCCGACTCGACCCGTTTGGAAAACACCTCGCCACCAGGAGCTCAAGCACTGGCGCGACTGTCTATGCGTTCGAGTACGACCACGGAGGCCGTCCTGTGGGCCTTCTTGTTGGCCTCGAGCTTGTCCTGACTATTGAGCGCGACGTCGATGGACGACCGATATCGATGGGTTTGTCGGGAGTTCCGGTCACTTTGAGTGTCAGCCCAGACGGGTATCTGACCGACTTCCTGGGGCCGAGTCGAACCGTTACGATTAGGTACATGCCAGACGGAGTTGTCGATGCGAGACCGCTTCTGGATTTCGTAGAACCGCAGCCCGCGGACGTAACCAGCGTCGTGGAATTTGCGGTGCAATTACGGCTGCTCGACGCGTCCTCTCCCGACGCAGTTACGATCGAAACATCTGCGGGCGTTTTCGCTCTTGGCCCCACGACGGGGGTCAACTTCGCCGGGATCGTCTCCATCGACGCTGATGCTGATCTCGATCGAGACCTTCTCTCTACCCATACGCTAGTTGCTCGGGCGTCAGACGGACACGGCCACATCGGAACGTCGAGCGTGAGCATTCGTTTCATGCCCAGCCGAATTCCGCACCAGTTGGAGGTACGCTTCGACCAGGGAGTACCAGCAGCGGCCGCGGAGAGTGCTCTGGCGTCGGTAAACGGGACTGTCGCTTATCGAATGCGTGCCCTCAACATCTTCGCCGTGAATTTTCCAAAATCGGTTCCGATAGCGTTGGCGGTCGAGCTCGTATTGGAGTTGCCGGGGGTTCTATCAGCGCACCAAGCCATCCTGTACGCAACCGAGGATGTTCCGAACGATCCACTCTACGAGAAGCAACGCGTTGCGTTCGAGCAGATCAGAGCCCCGGAGGCTTGGACGATCACGGCCGGTGAACCCGAGGTTGTCGTGGCCGTGGTAGACACCGGCATCGACCCGTTTCACCCAGACGTCGCAGGCAATCTGTGGATCAATCGGGGCGAGCGCGACGAAGTCGACAACACAACAGGATTGCCAGGACCGGACGGCTTTGCGGATCCCGGCTTCAATCGAAGCAAGAACTGCGGCGCTGTCCCCACGTCTCCGCGAGTCGACGCCTTTGAGGACGACCCAACCTGCGCGAATTTCGACGGGATCGCGGACGTCGATTTACACAATCCTGGAATTAGTGCCTCGGAAGACGTCAATGGCAACGGACGATTCGATCCGGTTGCTGCGGGTCCGCCGCTGTTCGGCGACATCGACCACATTGATAACGACTGCAACGACAAGATCGACGACGTGATCGGGTGGGACTTCTGTCCTGGCGGGGAGTGCGACGATGACCGTGGTGACGACGGCCTGCGACTTCTGGCCGACGAAGTGGGGCATGGAACCGCGGTCGCGGGACTGATCGCGGCAACGACAGACAATGGAGTTGGCGTGGCTTCCACGGCACGAAATGTCCGAATTATGGCGGTTCGAAGTTCGGCAGGCAGCCAGATTGAGGCCGTGATCGCAAAAGCAGCAACTTGCTACGCTGTCGACAATGGCGCTCGAGTCATCAATGCTAGCTTTGGCGGATATCATGAACCGGAGATCGATGAGAGTTCGGCGATCGACGCGGCCGAGCACGCGGGAGTCCTGGTGGTCGCCTCGGCGGGGAACGGCCTCGACGTCGCCAGAATCTGCCTTCAGCAATCGAACATCCTCCTCCGCATCGCTTGCGTTCTCATTGGGGGTCAGCTTCAGGAATTGCTGAACATCGCTCTACCTTTTCCGCTCGAAGCCAACGCGCGGCTTGGTGTGTCCACCGACATCGTGACTCACATACCCAGCGGCCTGCCGAATTCAAACGTAATCTCAGTTGCCGCGCTGGACGCGACGGGCGAGACCCTGACCCCGTCCTCGAACCACGGGGCGATCAGCGTAGACGTCGCGGCGCCGGGCGACCTGTCGACGGTGTTCACGACTTTTCCGACCCAGACTCTGTTCGCTGGCGCGATGGCCAGGCTGCAAAGGCAGTGCAAGCTGGAAAGCGGCGAAGAGAAATACTGCAAATTTCAAGGGACCTCTGCCGCGGCTGCGTACGTCTCGGGAGTGGCGGCACTCATGCTATCCGTCGCGCCGGGCCTGAGTCCCACAAGTGTCCGCGAGATTCTCGTCGACACCGCGACACCGGTCAGTGAGACGCCTCTCGCCGTCACACTCACCGAGATCATGTACTCGGATGTGGAAGCGCTCCGCGCTCGGCTGGCAGAACGATACGCGGATCCCGCCGAAGTAGACGAGGCCGTCAACAACACAATCCCACAATTCATCGGCGGATTCACCGATCCGAGAAGATTGGTGGGAGGCCGCATCGACGCCCTCGCGGCCGTGTCAGCCGCCCGTCGTCGAAAGCCTCGTACGATGCTTTTGGATGACTCATCACTCCTGTTGCCAGCTACTCTGACCGACTCCTATGCGCGAGCGATCGTGGGTCCTTTTACGGCAGGAAGCCCGGGCCGAGCGGATATCTTCCTCCCTGCAAGGGACAATCGGCAGAGCCGTCTGCTTTCGGGACCCCGCACTCTCCTCACGCGGTTCATTGATGCAAGCGAGGTTCTGCCTTCGATGCCTCTCGACACGAGCGCTGCGCTCACGTCTGATTTCAACGGCGATGGGTTGCTTGACCTGGTACTCGTCAACGGGACCGATCCGGGACATTTTGCACAAGCGGACTCCCTATGGCTGAGCCAGCGCCTGCCAAATTCGGGTCCGTTTGGTGCCCTCTACGAAGACTTTTCGGTCCAATCCGGCCTCGGTGCCGATGCCACGATCGGTGTAGGCGCGGCCGCCGGGTTCCTGTTTCCGGGTGCTGGCTCCGGCGTCGACTTTTATGTCGCAGTCCCTGCGCTTGGAACGCCCGACGTGATGTGGATTCATGAGGGCTTCATCGACGTACTTGGGAGCTCCGTGCCTACCTTCACGAGGACCGAGGTCTCCGGGAATCCGTTGGACTCGAGCTTAGGAGTGACCATCGGCGAATTGATCGACCTCGACCCAACGCAGCCTGGGTGGGACATCTTCTTAGCATCCGGCGACCAGTCGGACGGGGATGTGCTTCTCGTGAATCAGGGCCCTTCGTGCCTTGTGAGCCCATTCAGCGCCGGCGCGTGTTTTCAGCCTCTCGCGGGCTTCCCGGACATTCGTCGAACGTCAAATGCGGTCGCCGTGGGTGATTTTGACGGCGACGGAGATACGGACATTTTCGTCCTTGAGGCCGGTAGCTCGGACACGTTGTACGTGAACCAAGTGACCTTCTTCACCGAGGAGGCCGGAACAAGAATTCCTGCGCCTCAGGGTGGGGGCTCGGACGTTGACGCGGTAGACCTGAACCAGGATGGCTGGCTCGATCTTCTCGTCTCTGGCTCGGGTGGCTTGAGGAGAGTACTGCTCAACCGGGGTCCGAGCGCTCCAGGGACCTTCGTGGACGCCTCATCTGCCTGGGTTCCGGAAGGACTTCCCGCGATGAGTCATCTGGCCGTCAGCGACTTGGACTTCGACGGCGATCTCGACGTTGTGCTCACCGGCGATCTCGGAAACGTGCGGGTGCTGGTCAATGCCAGCATGGAGTCACGGCCATGAAGCGGCTGTCGGAGCTGGCGGCGTGGACTTCGTCTACGCTGATCGCGGGCTGCTCGGCGCAAGTATCGGGCCTTTCGGAGCATGTTTCTCAGGCGGCCGACGCTGGCCCGCGCGTTCGCGACGGCGGGTTTGCTGTCGAGATTCCGCATGTGCCCTGCAATTTCCTCGAGCGAGATCCGAACGCGACGTGTGCATGGGAACCCACGTTCACGCCGCTGCCTTCGGGCGATGTGCTGATTTCAGGGGGCTTCGGCTTACTCGAACCTGCCGAGCACGGCCTGCGCTTTGCGACAGGTTTTTCCGAAATCTACCGCGCCGATTCTGGCCGATTTGAGCAGGTTGGGTCCTTGAATTTCCCTCGCATCGGCCACGCAACCGTAGCTCTGCCGAGCGGCGAGGTCCTCGTGCTCGGGGGCCATGCGCTTGCCCTGCCGCTGGAGGAGCCTTGGGGCTCTGAGAGAATCGCGCTCGTCGAGGAAATCGAGGTTTTCGACGGCGTCTCGTCGTTTCGTCGTTTGGAGCACGACCTTCCTTTTCCCCGCAGCGACTCATCGGCGTTTCGAACTGTTTCGGGTGAGATCGTCGTAGTCGGGGGTGTGGCGAAGACGGTCGGGTATTCGCTCGAGAACGACGGACTCTGGCCCGGTCAAGACTGTGGTTGGCCGGACTGCAGCGTCGAGGCCAATCGACCGGTAGTGTGGCTAAGCGAAGCCGGAATTACTCTGGCGGTCACGTTCCGCGAAGCTAACTTCACACTTCGGACTCCGCCGATGGTTGAGCTCGATCCAGGCATACTCGTACTTGGAGGGTCCGGAACAACCACAGAGGTCACCACGGAGCTGCTCACCGAGGATGATTGGATATCCCATCCCGTCATTTCGTCGCTCAACAAGCCACGGTACGTAGGTGCGGGAGTTAAGCTGGGGGTTAGGTTCGATGACTATCGAGCACTGGTTGTCTCTAGGGGACTGATCGCAACTCTCGAGATGCCCTCCGGCAGGCTGACGGACATAGCGGACCTCACCGGGACCTATAGCGAGGGCGGGTGGAGCGTCCACTGGGAGGGACTTGTGCCGGTCTCGCCCGAGCGATTCTTGTTGGTCGGCCATTCGCAAAGAGACGGATTCATGTCGAAGTTTGTGGAGACCAGCAGCGTTGGCACCGCGACAATCACAGACGCGCCGAGTCCTCTTTCTAGACGGGATGACGCAATACTTACCGCGCTAGGGGATGGACGGGCTGTGCGCTGGGGAGGATGGCCATGGCAGTCCGGCATACCAGCTCATCGCGATATCGATCGCAGTAGAGTCCTCGAGATCTACGATCCTCGTGCGCATGGGTTCTATCTAGCGAGTGAAACGCCAAACAACAGGTGACTGGGTCTGGCCCGAACTTGAGAAACCGGCCCTATGAGCTTCGCCTGGGACCTCGACGCGGACGGTGCCTTCGACGACGCGACCGGCGCGGAGCCCGCCCAGATTCCGAGCGGTGCCCGCCAGATTCCGATTCCCAGCCCAGTCAATTTCGAGCGGTGCCCCAGTCAATTTGTCAATTTCGAGCGGTGCCGCTCAATTTCGAGCAATTTCGAGCGGTGCTGCAGCAATTTCGAGCGGTGCTGCAGCAATTTCGAGCGGTGCCGGGCACCGTCCGAAAGCGGATGGCCGGGCTGCCCGCGTGTTGTTCGATGATTCGTATGGCGCGAACGCGACGGACATCGAGTGGCGCGTGGCGAGCGTTGGACCGCCTTCCACCGACGACACGAACATCATCCGGGTTGACCAGGTTGCTGGCGGCATTCCCGTGCAAGGAAGCGAGATTGTGCTGGTAACTTTCGCCGGAAAACTCATCTCGGCGCATGGAAGACTCAGGACCGAAACGCGCGTTCCGCAGCCGCCTGACCCATTCGTCCCTCCTGCTGACCTAGTTGCGACGGGTCAGGCGAGACTTCAGAAGGAACTTCACCTGCTTCGACGCACTTTCGATGCAGACCTTCAGAGCGTGGTTGCCGAATTTGCTGAGGCTGGGGGCGGCGGCACGTTCTACGAGATCAACGAGTCGAATGGGGCGATCGTGACTCGGGTCCGCGAACGAGACGAACTTCCACTCGTGACAAAGACGACTGATGTGGGATACTACGATGACCACCTCTGGATGCCAACATCTACGCATCCAGACGCAAGTTTTGATATCGCGTGGGAGGACGCCAGCCCGCTTTGTAGGGCCCATTTGGACCACGACTCGAACGCGGAGGACGGCGAACCATTGGTGGGATTGGCCAGCGGCGCCTATCCTTCGGCTGCATCGTACGCCGAGGTTCCGTGCAACTCGTCCGACCCAATTATGACCGGCTTCGGGCTTCCTAGCACCCGGGACGGGCTCGCAGTCAACGCGTACTATTGGATCCACGACCTGGCTACGTTCACGCGGCATTGGCGTGCTGCCTATACGGACTGGACGGCCTGGTCCGATCCTCAGCAACTACGTGTATCACTCACCTCGAGTCCAGGAACGTGTTCCAGCGGAGCGGCGTGCGCAAAGCTTTGGTGGTCGCCATTTGATTTCGAATACTTGATCGTGCTCAACCGGTTCAGCACCACCGGGTCGCAGAGTCTTCGGACATTCAGTCACGAGTATGGTCACGTCGTGGCCTTCAGCTACGGCCTGTTCGGCAGTTCGGATTTCGCGGAGACGTCCCTGGACGAAGGGTTTGCGGACCACAATACTCTGCGGTACGCAATGTTCCGATATCGAGAGCGCCCCAATCGGCCTCACGACGCGGTGTTCGAGACTGCATATGACATCTATGATCTGCCTGGTCGATCCTTCGATCATCGCTACAATCAGGCGTTCTCCAACGGAGAGGCAGTTCCTATCCCTTTCAACGGAGCAACACCTGCGGCCCTCCTTTATACACCCTGGGCAAGCTCCACACCGTGCGCTCAGTCCAACTCGTCCTCCTGGTACACCTGCGGCGCCGTTCTCAGCGTGGTGTACTGGACCTTGGCCTGGAATCAGATCCGGCTTGGTTATCAGCCGCCGGGGTACTCCTCCGTCTCGGTGGGAGACCAAATCATCACGTCGGCTGGATACGTTCCATATCCCGAATATTTGGCAAATGTCGCGTACACGTATGCAGCATCGACGATGCCGTCGGGCGCGACGATCGATGACTTCTTCTGGAAAGTAAACGAGCGGTACTGGGCCTTCTTCGCACTCGACGGTTTCATCGACGGGAGGGAGGCTCACCGTGTCAATCAGGTCTTCAGCTCGCATTGCGTCGGTTGGAACGCTAAATGCGGAGTATGGCATCGTACGGCATGGCAACGACTCCCCCAGGCAGCTACTCAGAAGGCGACCTGGGCGACAACCTTTCCACAGGAGCAGTGGACCCGGGCGACGGACTTGCAGTTTGGCGGGACGCCAGCGCGACACTCATTTCGCACACCCGACGGCGCTCAATACGTCCGTTTCGACTCGGGCGACGACTCAATCAGTTTGACGACGCGATTCCCTGTCACGGGATGCTACTCGTTTCACGCGGCGCTGCAGGCGACGACCACGGCCAGCGATTCCATGTGGTTTCGGCTCGACGGGGGCCCGCAAATGCTCTGGCAAGTCGAGCGCAGCATACTCGGCGGATGGGCGTGGAGTCATTCGGGTCCGACGGTTCCTGCGAATCCGTGTTCTCCTGCCATGCATATCTCGGCGGGCTTTCATACCGTCACCCTCCGGTATCGAGAACCAATCAATATCGACGCCCTCCTTGTCCGGAGGCAGCCATGACTCGCGCCAACGTCGCGGCGCTACTGCTCTGGTTCTCATCCAATGCCTGTGAAGTCCGAGGCAAGATCGAATGGCAGGGAACCGCGCTCACCGGAGCCGTGTTCCTGTCCCCGGAATTGGAGAGGGAGTTTCTACAGTGCCCGTCTGCCTATCGAATGACAATATCGGTTGACGAGGCGAGCGCAGATCTCTGCACCGCAGCCTCACGCGCATTCACTGCACAACCGGAAAGGCTGTTCGCAGCTCGCTTTCCGAGACGGTTCGACGTCGAGGCACCGGAATTTTCCGCACCAAGAGTGCGTGTTTTCGGCTGGATGGGGCCGCGAACGCTCCAGGACAACTCGTTCGGAACGAGGTACGGCGATTTCGTTGGAGTAAGCGACGAGTACGAACTCGGCGAGTCTTGCGGACCGGGCGGAGACTGCGGGTTTGGCGGCCGGATTGAGGGCGTGGAGTTGTCGATCGCTGAGACTCTGACGAGCACTTGCCCGCATCAGGATTCGGAGCCAAGTTTCGGCAAGGTAGTTTGTGACGGCGGAGGCTCGTGACGTGACGTTCCATGCGTATTGAACGATGGCTTTTCGTTGCAGGATAGGGAGCTCGTCACGGCCAGTGTATTTCGCACGCGTCGGGCAAGGGAGCTTTGGGGGAGTTTGCGTGGCTCGACGGCGGGATGAGTAGGCTGATGCTCGCGATCGAGCTGTGTGGGGGTGAGAGAACTGTGGCGTCCGAGCCTCGAGAGCAGAGCAAGTTCGTGCGAATCGGGGGGTGGAGGTACGTAGCGTGGCTCGTGGGGAGTGCACGGGAGGGGTGGCGAGGGGTTGCTTCGGAGGTTTGACGGCTCTCGGAGTCATTCGGTGCGTGGTGACGCGAGCGAGTCTTCCGAGGAAGTCGATCGCAGCGAGGAAGATCGACGGGGAGCGACTCAGCCGTTGATTCACCCGGTGCGGTCAGCACGAGTAGACGGGAAATCGTCGAGCGGCCGCCCTTGCTGCTGTTTCCAGCTGGGCGGATGATGGACTCGACGTGAGGGTCGGCGTTGTCGTATCCATTCTCTCGGCCCTGGCCTCAGGCCCTCGCGTGCTGCTCGGGTCGCTCGCGCTCCTCTGCCTGCCTGGGATTGCGATGGGGAAGTGTCCCCCTCCCTCATGAGGAGCTCTTCAGGTCGGCGACGGACGGGCGTTTGGAGGCTCATGAGCGCGGCTAAGCGATCTGGTGCCTCGCGGCGTCCCCTGAGTTGGGCACGGCCCGAGTTGTGCACGGACGCACGGGTTCGTGCGTTGATCCGCTCCGCGCTGGAGGATACGGAGGCGCCGGTGCGTGATGCCGCGGCTCAGCCCGCAGGACTGATCTCGAATGAGTGGCCTCGCGTCGTTCCGCTCTTCGAAGACCCAGACCCGAGAGTGCGCGCGACCGCGGTTTCGACGGTCCTGGGTGTCGGCCCAAGAAACTCCGAGCGGTGCCCAAAAAATTCCGAGCGGTGCCCAAAAAATTCCGAGCGGTGCCCAACAAATTCCGAGCGGTGCCCAAAAAATTCCGAGCGGTGCCCAAAAATTCCGAGCGGTGCCCAAAAATTCCTAGGCCAAGAAATTCCGAGCGGTGCCCGGCACTGTTCGAAAACCGGGGCACTGTTCGAAAACCGGGGGAATAGCTGCAGAGGCTCGACATTCGTTTGGGCTGGCGAAGGTCCGAACGAGACGGCCGGTACGTACGGTCTCATGGCGCAGCTCCATCTCGACCTCTGGGAGACGGCCTCGAGTGTCATCGCTGCGGAGCACGGCGACTCTCGAGCGCAGGCGTTTGCTCAGCGGTTTCCTGAGCTCATTGCGGGGGCGATGTTGTTCTTGGACAGTGACGCAAGTCTGTTGGAGTGGCGAGAGGCGGTGCGTATGAGCGCGCTCGTTCAGGGCATTAGCGATGCCGTGACCCTGGGTTCGTTCAACTCGACGCTCGTTGATACCTTCGAGCGTCACGGGGTCGACGACTCGCTCGTCGCTTACTGCTCCGGACTCTTTGAGGCTTACCAATGCCACTGATTGCGAGAACGTTCGCTTGTGGAGGTCTGGTGCTAGTCTCGGCGGTCTCCTGTGTCGATATCATTGACGATTTTCCCGAAAGATATACCGGGCTCATCACGGACGAGTCGGTGAGGCCGCTTGCTGGCGTTCGGGTGAGCTGCAACGAATGCCAGCCCGAGGTTTCGGACTCCGACGGGCGGTACGAGGTCAGCACTCGGAACGGTCCGGCCGATTACCTCGTGTTCGAGGCAGTAGGGTTCGAGAGTCTCGTCGACCTCTCTCCCGATCACTACACCTCCGTCGCGCTGCGGCAGTCAGGCCAGATCGAAGTGCGTGGGACGATCCGGATTCGGTCGGCCGCCGGCACGTATCCGATCGGCATGGGTGGGTTGTCGTTCGGGCCAGAAGTGCTCGGAGACGAGCTCCGGTCCCTACTCTGCGACACGCTCGTGGAATCCGTCGGGATGGGGTCGACCACGACCGTCGCAGTCCCTGCAGCCTTCGTCGCGCTTGGACTTACGGACAATCCGGGCGGGCAACACTGCGGCGGCGTAGCGGTCGGGCCGGGTCGAATCGGCTGTTTTCGGGCTTGGCGCCCGCTTGCCGGGCCCTACTCGCCGTGGGCCCTGGGTAGGTCGGTTCAGCCCGAGGAGCTGTCGAGGCTACTCGACGGCGCCCAGCGGACGTCGTGCGGCCCACACGGATTTTTTGGCAAGGTCGCGCTGCCTCTGCTGGCGGGGGGCGGCTCGACACGCGCTGAGCCAATTGAGTTTCTTCCATGTGGCGAGCTCGACGGTTGCCCGGTTGCGACGAGCTCGGTTCAAGTGGAGTTGGTCTCGGGGGAGCGTCGGCAGCTCTCGGTTCGCGTACCTAAAGTCACTTGCGACCACACGGTGCTCATGCTCGCCGGACACGAGGACGCGTCCAATAGGTTTGTTCCGATGGATATCGAATTGGTGTCTGAGCCCCCCGCCTGCCCACCGGAGGGAGAGCTTGGCCGGACCATACTCACCGACGCAGACCAAATCCTGTTCGCCGTTTTCGAGTGGGCACGGCTCGAGTCGTTTGCCGAGCTTCGCACGATCACCATGCCGTCCGAACACGCCACGGAACCTGCTGAGCTCATCGAGGAGGTCCAGATCGAGTTGGGTCTGCAGGCCGGGGAGGCACGGTTCTTGGGAATCTCGCCCCAAGGCACTTTCGAGTTGCGCGGAGCTACTCCCCTTCGAATTCGAGTCCAACCTGGAATCCGCGCGGACTTCGTGAGATTTCCACTCGTCGAACCTCTGCTGGAGGCGTTTCGCAGCTATACATCAATCTACTATTCCACATCAGACGCGTTTCGAACAACATCAGGTCAGTGCTTGCCAGAGGCCAAACTCTGCCGACTGATCGATCGCCCCTGACCCAAGGAATTCAAGCCGTGTCCTTGCGTCCGCCCAAGCTCGAAGTAACGATCACCGACAGCGTCGCCCAATCAATCGACCACGGTCGCGACCTTGGTCGGCGACCCGTCGTGGTCTCGACGAATCGCCTACCGGCCCAGTTGGAAGTGGAGCTCAGCTGGGTGCGACATTAGCGTTTCTGGGGCCAGGCGCTCATCGGTCCGAGGTCGTAGACCGTGGTGAATCCGGCCCGATCAAGCAGAGACTTCGCTGCTGCGCTTCGTCCTCCACTTTGGCAGTAGACGACGATCGACTTGTCTTTGGCGCCGAGCTCGGCGAGCCGCGCCTGAAGCTGATCGACGGGGATGTTGACGGCGCCTTGGATGTGACCGTTGCCGAACTCACCCGGCGTCCGCACATCGAGCAGCAACGCGCCGTTCGACACCATGGCGACTGGATCGTTCGCGGTCGAGGTCGACTTGGGCGCGTTCCCGAGGCTGAGGAATGCGACCGATCCGATGATCAGCAACGTGGCTATCGCGGTTTTGAGGTTCGGCTTCATTGAGACCCTCCGGGTCGTTTCGTTCGAGCTTCCGTGACTGCCATCGAAGCGAGCTTGGCTCCCAAGAGCAGCCAAGAGGCTCCATGGAAGAATAGGTCGAAAATGTCGATCGGTCGACTGAGCGTGCCCGCCAGGAGCATTTGGAGCTTCTCGAGGGCGTGAGGCATCGGCACGAACGGCGCAAGGCCGAGCGTGGCCGCGAACAGGACGGCGGAGGTCAGGGGCACGCGGTCCAGCCATTCGCTCAGGCGGCCACGCCGGGACGAATCTTCCGGCCGAGTCTCGCCTCGAGCTCGATCCACAGATTGCAGCACGCTCGGTTGGAGCCTCGGGGCACGCAAAGGATTCGGCGCAGCGGCGAGGCATGGCAAGGTCTGAGCGGGTCGCTCGGCGCCCTATCGGGAATCGACTCTTTCTGCCAAGAAGACCTCACCAGACGACAGAATCCCGAGTACTCGGTGACCCCAAGAGATGAGATTCGAGATCCGCGTGACGCCGAGCGGCGTCGCACCAGGGAGGAAGCCGAGAGTGGGGTCGAAGAGAGCGAGGGCTGCGCCAACATCGGACCCAGCGAAAGGGACTTGGTCCAGACCCACGACGAGCAACCCGTCCACCTCGACCGCGTCGGTCGGCTGCGCGGGCCATTCCCAGAATGCGTAGATCGTGCAGGATCCGCCCGAACCTCGCACGGCGATCGCGCCGGACTCACCGTAGTTCACGCTGATCGATCCGGTGTCCCAGCGAATGAGGCGGCCCGTGGCGCCGACGCCGCAGGCACTCTCGGTGCGAGTGATGTCCAGAGTGTCGACGTCGACAGAGGAGACTTGATTTCGATCGTCGGCCACGACGAGGTGATCACCGTCGAAGAAGGTGATCGTTCCGGCTCGATCGTTGAAGAATCCGCCAAGCTCTCCGCGAAGTCGGAGGGAGTCGGGCTCGAAGAAATAAACACGGGCCGAAGGATCCGGTGAGGCCTTCGGGTCCTTAGGGAGGACGTAAACCGCGACCAACCTTTCTGACACCGCGATTTGTCGCACGAGGAGCTCACCGTCTGCGCGAAAGGGGAGTCGAGCCCGAGCCAGCGAGCGTCCGTTTTCATCGAGCCGCTCGAGCCAGCGTCCAGTGGAAGAAGTCATCGCGTAGAACCCATCGCCTTGTTGCCTGGGAGAAAGGTGACTCGAGCAGGGAGGCGCGCTCGATGTACGGACAAGCTCGAGCGAGGCTGGGTCGAGGTAGTCGATCCGGGTCGGTTCGTCGCGGCATGGGACCGTCGGATACACGGCCACCGCCAGCTCGTCCTGGACTCGTGTGGCGCCGCCTAGAGCCAGGCCGGTCGAGGCTCTCTGAGTACGAGTGATGCGGAAGGTGGGGGCTGGTCGAGCGTCGTGGAGTCGAAGCTCGCATCTGCGCCCGGTCGCGTTTTTGTCGCACTCAGCGACGATAGGATCGGACCGATCGTCCAGCGAGTGGCAGGTACCGTAGGCTTCGTTCGGACCGATGTGAACGCCCCCGCGACCATCGACGGAGCCGCTGCTCTGAGCAGGGACGCACCGGGTCGACGCGAGCGTGAGAGTACAGCCGGACTGAGTGAGCGAAAGGCCGCAAGCAACACCCAAACACGCGGGGTCGACGAGCCGGTCGCCGAGGTTCGGGCAGTCAGGCTGCCATCTTGCGCCCACCCGCGGGGCTGCGAGCGGATCGATGGTCGCGGCCTCATCGCGTCCCTCGTCCTTGCGCGCGCTGAACGAGGACACTGGAAGACCTGGCGAGGAACCCTCGGAGCGGAAGAGGAGTGATGTGCTTCTGACCTCTGGGCCGGGAATGGGCACTCCCTCCAAGTCCTGGTCGGTCCAGCCGAAGACGAAGAGCGATCCCTCGCCCCTGTCGAGCTCGAGGTGGGTCGCTTCGTCGATGGTGGCGAGCGCGGAGCCCTCGTTGGCGCCCAGCGCGATCGCGGCGATGTAAGCGGTGTCGGGCGGAAGGTCTGCCTGCACGAGCCAATGACTCGAGCAACCGCAGCCCAACAGGCTGCCCAGCACACGACCCGCGTTCCACACCGAGCGCCCGGCCGCGGATGAAACGGTTGTCGCCATCCAGGCGCGATGAGAGCCGAATTCGTCAGTCCCGTCGACATCGAATTCGGAGCCGTCGAATTCCTGAGACGATCGGCCAGGTGCCAGGGTGTCTTCAATCCCGGTCCCGGTCCCGATCCGATGCACGGCGGAGCGTCGCTTGGATGAGTCGAGTCAGCATCTCGACTTACAAAATTCCATCGGGTGCAGCCGGGCCTGGATCTGAGTGCGCTGGGGGGGGAGTTGGTCGAAAAAAGAATAGATAGAACGCTGACTTGCGGCGATCGATCGGTGGGCGACGCGTTGCCGTTCGGACTCATAGCCAGGCGGATCTGCGCCTATTCCGGTTCGTCCACCTCCACGACCAGGTTCCACGCCCACGTCCACGGTTTCGTCCACGCCCACGTCCACGATTGACGCTCACGCTCACGACGACCGCCGATCCCCGGCAGTATTTTGCTCGAGGCACCGCAACTCAGCCCAATGGGTTGGCTTCGGCAGGCTTCGTAGGCGTGGGCGTGAATCGTGGGCGTGAGCGTGGACGATTTCGTGGACGTGGGCGAGATACGTGGTCGTGGAGGTGGACGAAAACACTCCGCCGATACTCTCAAACCTCAAAATGGCACATCTTCGTGAGCATTCCAACGACAGTATGCGACGCGTTCGGACTCATGGCCAGGCGGATCTGCGCCCAAATAACTTGCAGTATTCCTATCCTTTCCACGGATGCACTAAGGGCCCGTATCTTACTGTCCCAAGGCGACGGCAGGGATGCTTCGGAGCCATCGAACGCCGAGATGATCCGGTAATTCTTTAACGGGCCCTAAGTCGGAGAGTATCCAGGAACGACTCGGTCGCCGCGTCGACGTCGAAGCTCTCGAGGACCGAACCGACGAAGCGAGCGTTCGGGAGGCTATCGGCCGCTTCCATGGCAGCCACCAAGTCCCAAACGGGAAAGGCGCGCCAAAGAAAGGAGCGCCAGAGCCCAATGCCTTCTCGCGCATCGCGACCCATCGACATGAACGGGGTTCGAGCCAGCCATCGTCGCGCGTGACCTGCCACATAAGCGCATGGAGTGCCGAGGCTAGAGAGTCGGTCGAGCACGTCGGCGCCGAACCGAAGCCTCGAGACGACGTCGAGGGGGAAGACGCGGAGCCGCCTAAACTCGGCGCCGAGGCAAGCCCGGGCAGCCACTCGATCGCGTTTCACGTTGAGATCGAAAGGAACGAGGTGCGGCGCGCAAAGCGGGCGCGACACCGTCGCGACCACGCGGAGCTCCGTACGGATGGGTAGAGTTGGGTCCTCTCGGATCGCACGAGCGACGTTGGTCAACGGACCGATCGCGAGAATGGAGCTCCCGGAAGTTAGCTTTGCCATCCGAGTTGCGGCTGCGGGTCCACTCACCACGGGCACGTCGAGCTCGAACAAACTCACCAGCGCTCGCGCGCAGCCCGCCGCCGTCGACGCGTCGGTGTTGCCGTCGACCGTCGAGATCCCGAGGACTCTGATCCGTCCTCGCCGAGCCAAGGAAAAGAGAAACGCCAAAGCAAACCCGTCGTCGACGTCCCCGGCCGGCGCGCCCAACGCGACGTCGGTGTCGATCCAAATGTTGGGCTGACGGGTGACCGCACCGGGCTTCGAGTCCACGGGGACATACTACGATCGATCCCGAGCTGTGGCGAATCGTCGCGACTGACGCGACAAAATGCGATTTGATCTCGCTCAAGAATTTCGTCGCTCGCGGCGTAGAATTGAGTTGCGCGGGCCTGCGACAATTCGCCGCAACTCGGTCGAAACGAGGAGTCTTGTGTTACGACCAACATCCTGCTGCGATACGACAAATCATGCAGACTCAGCGCGTCATGACGCACGGCTTGCGCAGGTTTTCGCCTGGCAGGGTCCCGACCGTCTGAGATCTAGGCTAGGCCAAAACTGGCCGCCCGCTTGCTAGAGAGCCCCCCCGGATGACTACCACCGAAACGAACGTCGAGCGCTTTACCTACGACGATGACATCGTTCGGAAGTTCGTTGGCGCCACGGCCCTCTGGGGGATCGTGGCGACACTCGCAGGGCTAACGCTGGCCCTCGAGTTGTCATGGCCGAAGGCGAACGCCGACCTTGCCTACATTACCTTTGGACGACTCAGACCACTGCATACGAACGCGGCGATCTTCGCTTTCGCGGGGAACGCCATTTTCGCCGCCGTGTACTACTCCTCTCAGCGCCTGCTGAAAGCCAGACTCTTCAACGACACGCTCTCCATGCTCCACTTCTGGGGCTGGCAACTCATCATCGTGTGCGCCGCGGTGACTCTTCCGCTGGGAATCACTTCCGGAAAAGAGTACGCGGAGCTCGAGTGGCCAATCGACATTTTGATCGCGGTCGTGTGGGTGATTTTTGCGATCAACGTGTTCGGGACGATCGCCAAGCGACGCGAGCGCCACATCTACGTGGCGATTTGGTTCTACATCGCGAGCCTCGTAACCGTGGCCATTTTGCACATTTTCAACAGCCTGGCGGTGCCGGCGAGCTTCCTCAAGAGTTATTCGGTCTATGCGGGTGTGCAGGACGCATTCATGCAGTGGTGGTATGGGCACAACGCCGTCGCGTTCGTGCTCACGACGCCTTTCCTCGGGCTCATGTACTACTTCCTGCCGAAGGCCGCGAATCGGCCTGTATTCTCGTATCGACTCTCGATCCTCCACTTCTGGTCCTTGGTGTTCATTTACATCTGGGCCGGGCCTCACCACCTTCACTACACGGCGCTCCCCGAGTGGGCTTCGACGCTCGGCATGTTGTTCTCCTTGATGCTCTGGATGCCATCCTGGGGTGGCATGATCAACGGGCTACTCACTCTTCGCGGAGCCTGGAATCGGGTAGCCGGAGACACGGTGCTCAAGTTCTTCGTGGTAGGTGTGACCTTCTACGGAATGTCGACCTTCGAGGGCCCGCTGCTCTCGATCAAGAGTGTGAACGCACTTTCGCACTATACCGACTGGACCATCGGCCACGTTCACGCCGGCGCCCTCGGCTGGAATGGCATGATGATCTTCGGCATGTTGTACTGGCTCGCGCCGCGGATCTTCCAAACCGAGCTCTGGTCGAAGAAGCTCGCCGAGCTCCACTTTTGGATCGGCACCGTCGGTATCCTCTTCTACGTGATCGCGATGTACACGGCGGGCATTACTCAGGGACTCATGTGGCGCGCGTTCGACGAGACCGGCCGCCTGCAGTATCCCGACTTCATCGAGACGGTCGTTCAGCTCGCGCCGTTCTACTGGATCCGCCTGCTCGGTGGCACCATGTTCGTGACCGGAGCCATCCTCGGCGGCCTCAATGTCTTCATGACCTGGAAGGCCCGGCCGGCAACCTACACCGAGGACACTCAGGAAGCGCCCGCGCTGGCCGGTCCGGCACCGACCACCGTTCACGCGACCGAGACCGGCCTCGCGTATTACATTCAGGGTCGATTCCACCGCCTCTGGGAGGCTCGGCCCCTGAAGTTCACGGTCTACACCGCCCTCGCGGTGATCGTGGCGTCTTTGTTCGAAGTGATTCCGACCTTCCTCATTCGCTCCAACGTGCCGACCATCGCGTCGGTCGCTCCGTACTCTCCGCTCGAGCTCTCCGGCCGCGAGACCTACATCGCCGAGGGCTGCTATAATTGCCACTCGCAGATGGTCCGACCGATGAGGCACGAGACCGAGCGCTATGGTGAGTACAGCAAGCCGGGTGAGTTCGTGTTCGACCACCCGTTTCAGTGGGGCTCCCGCCGAATCGGCCCGGACCTTCATCGCGTAGGCGGGAAGTATCCGCACCTTTGGCACGTGCGCCACATGGAGGATCCGACCTCCACGACGCCCCAGTCGATCATGCCCAAGTATCCATGGCTCCTGAAGGACGACATCGACTTCGCGGCCGTCCAAAACAACGTCGATGCCATGGCGATGTTGGGTGTGCCGTACGGCGAGGCCGTCCAACGCGCGCCGACAATGGCCAAAGAGCAGGCGGCCAAGATCGCCCAAGAGATCGTCACTCAGGGCGGTCCGGCCGGCCTCGAAGGCAAAAAGATCGTCGCGCTGATCGCGTATCTGCAGCGACTCGGAACGGATATCAAGAAAGCGGCTCCGCAGGGAACCCGCACTGAACCCCGCGCGGCGATCGAAGCCGGCGGTGCCCTTGGAGGTGGCCGATGAGTCTCACCGATCTGATGAGCGCACAGCGACTCGAGTCCTTCGCCGAGATTGGCATGATCATGTTCCTGGGAATTTTCATCGCAGTGGCTTGGAGGACCTTCGGGTCGCGCTCCGACGAGCTCGAAGCGGCTCGACTCCTTCCGCTCGCCGATGATGACCATCGCGGGAGCGTCAAATGAGCGCGAAAAATGAAGATCCGCTCTTGAATCACGAGTACGACGGGATTCGCGAGTTCGACAACCCGACCCCGGGATGGTGGAACTGGATATTTGCGATCACGGTCGTATTCTCGATCGGCTATGTCGCATACTACCACTTCGGATCTGGACCGTCCGTCGCCGCCGAATATGCGCTGGAGGTCTCGGAGCATCAGAAGCAGGCGCTGGAGCTCGCGGCAAAGTCGCCCTCCGTGACCGAGGAAGGGCTGCTCGCGCTGGCCACGGACGCCGGGCGAATGCAGGCTTCCAAGGTCAAGTTCACGACGGTCTGCGCAGCGTGCCATGGTCAGAAGGGTGAAGGCTTGATCGGCCCGAACCTCACGGACGGTTATTGGCTCAATAGCAAGGGTGACCTGATGGGCATCTATGGGACAGTGACCAAGGGCGTCGTCGAGAAGGGGATGCCTTCGTGGGAGAAGATGTTCAAGCCCGAAGAGCTTCGGGACTTGGTCGCCTACGTGGGTTCCCTCCGAAACAGCAACATCCCTGGGAAGCCACCGCAGGGAGTGGGCCCGGATGGGTCGCCTGCGCCGGGATCAACTCCACTGCCGGGGCCCGCCCCGGCCGTGGGCACCGGCACGACGGCTGCAGTACCCCAGGAGACGGGCGCAACCGCTGCTGCCGTCCCCGAGGGGACGGCAACAGAGGCCGCGGCAGGTTTGGCTGCCGCACAGTGAGTGAGTATCGTGAGCATGACCGCGACGAAAAGCAGCGACAAACCAGAGCGCGTCCTGTCGACTCTCAATGACGACGGCACGCGCCGGTGGCTGGAGCCCAAGCTCGCGGTCGGCAAGTTCTTCTACGCACGAGGAGCTACCGCCGCGGTGCTCCTCGCCGTCTTCACGCTGATTCCGTTCCTGCGTGTCGCGGGTCGTCCGGTCATGCTCATCGATCTCCCGCGCCGAGAGCTCACGCTCTTCGGCAGCACCTTCATACCGACCGATACTCTCCTCCTCGGTTTGTTGCTCCTGACGATCTTCGTCGGCATTTTCTGGGTGACCGCCATGTTCGGTCGGGTCTGGTGCGGGTGGGCCTGTCCG
The DNA here is from genome assembly GCA_964463485.1 of uncultured Myxococcales bacterium. Taxonomy (GTDB): domain Bacteria; phylum Myxococcota; class Kuafuiibacteriia; order Kuafuiibacteriales; family Kuafuiibacteriaceae; genus CAYXDO01. The sequence goes on from CAYXDO010000013.1 coordinate 50,013, forward strand.
CAGACCGTCTACATGGAGTATGTATTCCGCCCCATCGAGAAGCTCAGCAAAGTCATCGCAAAGAAGCTGAAGGCCCCTTCGGTCGCCTACGTTCGATTTCCGATTTTTGCGCTGTTGTCGGTGCACCTCGCCAACACGTTCCTCGCGTACTTCGTGGGTTCGGATTCGATCGCCAAGTGGGTTTGGGAGTCACCTGCTGCCCACCCTGCGCCCTTTACGGTCGTCGCGGTCGTCGCGGTCGCGATGTTCGTCGACTTCGCCTGGTTCAGGGAACAACTCTGTGTCGTCGCCTGCCCGTACGCGCGCCTGCAGGCCGCGCTGTTGGACCGGCAGTCTCTGATCGTGGGTTACGACGCCAAGCGCGGCGAACCTAGGGCGACTTTCAGAAAGAGCCTCAAGGTCGTCGAAGACCGACCGTCGGTGGGCGACTGCATCGAGTGCGGTGCCTGCACCAAGACGTGCCCGACCGGCATCGACATTCGCGATGGGCTGCAGCTCGAGTGTGTGGGTTGCGCGCAGTGCGTCGACGCTTGTAACAATATCATGGACAAGATCGGCAAGCCGCAGGGTCTCATTCGGTACTCGTCCCAAGAGATCCTCGAGACAGGGATCCGGCGCATGCTGCGGCCGCGTGTCGTCATCTACCCGGCCATCATGGCCATCTTGTTGGCCGCGCTCTTCGTCGCGCTCCGGACCAAGGGCCCCACGGAGGTCACCGTCCTGCGAGGCATCGCAGCTCCGTTCGTAGTCATGGGGGACGAGATTCAAAACCAGATCCGAATTCGAGTCCGCAACCGAGACTCGGTCGAAAAAGCCTTCCAGCTGTCCCTCGAAGGCTTCGACGGAGCCAAGCTCGTGTCCACGGAAAATCCTCTGACGGTGTCTCCGGGTGCGCTGGTGACGACGACCCTCTTCATCGTCGGGCCGAGGGCCGCATTCGAAGACGGGCGTCGAGAGGTCAAGTTCATCGTGACCAGCCCAGACGGACAACGCGTCGAGAAGAGCTACCGCTTGTTGGGACCGAAGGAGACCAAATGAACCCATCCCCAGACTTGCCCGAAGGCTCGAACTCACCCAACAAGGGCCTACTCTACGCAGCGATCCCGGTCGGATTGATCGTGGCGAGTGTGGTGGGCAACTTCGTCATGATTCGAATCGCGACCGCCGATCCTGCGTTTTCGGTGGAGCGAGACTACTACCAGAAAGCAGTCAACTGGGACCAGGAGATGGCGCAGGCTGAATTGAATCGAAAGCTCGGCTACTCCTTTCGGCTCGAAGAGAAACGCGTCGGGGAGGACGTCGACTTGGCCATCGTGCTCGTCGATTCGGTCGGCAAACCCATCGCGGGTGCCGAAGTCAGCGGTGAGGCCTTTCCGAACGCGCGCGCCATGAACATCACGACGCTCGGGGTCCAGTCCGATGGACTCGTGCACCGCGCGCGCATCGCGCACGCTCGCCCAGGCGTGTGGGAGCTTCGCTTGGAGGCCAAAGTGGCCGGCCAAAAGTTCACGGCAACGGAGCGGCGGGAGCTCGGGGGCGGTACTTGACGAGTCTGATCCTCGCGGTCTTGTCTGCCAGCCTACTCGGGAGCCTTCACTGCGCAGCCATGTGTGGTGGCCTGGTGGGGTTCGCAGCGGCCAACGGAGGATCGGCCTCGGCCTATCACGCGGCTCGATGGGCGGCCTACGCGGCGATGGGTGGGGCCGCCGGCGCCCTCGGCCAACTCATCAACCACGCCGGCCTTCGCGCCGACGTCGCCGGGCTCGCCGCTTTTCTCGGGGGCACCCTCATGGTCGCGCTCGGCCTCGGCCGAGCGATCGCCTTCTTCTCTCGACGATCGCAGCTCGTCGACCTCCGGCGTCGGCCAAGAAATAGGCTGAGCGAGTTGCTCGTCCACGTCTCCACGACCCTCGCCCGCCGCGCGTCCAGACTCTCTCCCCGGGTTCGCGCGGTGACGCTGGGCCTCACCAGCGCGCTCCTTCCGTGCGGATGGCTTTGGGCCTTCGTCGCGACCGCGGCCGCGACCGGCTCGTCCTTCGCAGGCGCCGTTCTGATGAGCGCGTTCTGGGCCGGAACTCTCCCGGTTCTGATTGGGGTCGGTTTTGGCGTCGACCGGCTCGTCGGAAAGCTTCGCCGACACGTCCCAGTAGCTTCCGCCGTCGCGCTCGTCGCCGCCGGGTTGTTCACCATCTTCCATCGGGTCGAGGTCGAGTACTCCGCTTCACCGTCGCAGGCTCGCTTCGCTCGCCGCGGTTCACCGATCTCCCAATCGAGCGAGGACACATGTCATCGTCCGTAGAGAGTCGCGAGCACCCTCTCCCGCGCGAGTCCCTCGTGACGCCTTCGGTCGCGTGTGGTCACTGCGGGCTCGATGTACCTTCCGAGCGCGTCGAGCCAAACGGAGTCTCGTTCTGTTGCGACGGCTGCCGATCCGTCCACGCGATCCTCGAGAGCTCGAACCTCGAGGACTACTACCGCCACCGGACCGAGTCTGCGCCACGCCCAGCGAAGGTTACCGGTCGAACCTACGAAGAGCTCGACCATCCGAAGCTCCTGGCGCTCCTTTCGCGCGAGGAGAACGGTCGGACCTCCGTGGAGCTCCAGCTCGAAGGCGTCCATTGCGCGGCGTGTGTGTGGCTCGTCGAGAAGCTGCCGAGTGTGGTCCCCGGGGTCACCGAGAGTAGGCTCGATCTCACCAGCGGGAGAGTTCGGCTCGGCTTCGACGCCGAGAGAGTCAGACTCTCCGAGATCGCGCGCGCGCTCGATCGAATGGGCTATCCAGTCCACCCGGCTCGAGGGCGTCGGGCTCGTGAAGAACGGACCGCGGAAGATCGTCGTTTTCTGATTCGGCTCGGCGTGGCTGGGTTCGTGGCCGGCAACGTCATGCTCATGGCCTTCGCGCTGTACGGCGGCGCATCGACGGGTATGGATCGGGAGCTCGAGAGTTTCTTCCGATTCCTGAGTCTCGCCGTCGCGACGCCGGGCATTCTGTACTCCGGATCGGTCTTCTTCAAGGGTGCCTATGCCGCGATCGTCACGCGCACTCCTCACATGGACCTTCCCGTAGCGATGGGGTTGTTGGCTGGTTACCTTCACGGCGCCTACTCGGTGATTCGAGGATCCGGAGAAGTCTACTTCGACTCCTTGTGCGTCTTGGTTTTCCTCCTCCTCGTCGGGCGCTGGCTTCAAGTCCGCCAGACCCGCCGCGCGGCGGACGCCGCCGATCTGCTCGATGCCTTGGCGCCGAGGACGGCGCGTCGCTTCGAGGACGGCACGGTCCACGAGATCCCCGTCGAGGCGATCGTTCCGGGCGATAAGCTCGAGGTGCGGGCAGGTGACTCGGTTCCCGCAGATGCAAAGGTCTTGGTCGGGACGAGCGCGATCGACGCCTCGCTCCTGACGGGAGAGTCACGGCCGATGGACGTCGGCCCGGGTGACCAGGTCTTCGCGGGTACGGTCAATCGGGCAGGGCGAATCGAAGTCCAAGCCACCGCGGCGGGCGAAGAGTCTCGGCTCGGTCAGCTCGTCAAGCTCGTCGAGGACCGAACTCGCAATCGAGGGGAGCTCGTCCGAGTCGCCGATCGCCTCGCCGGTAAGTTCGTCGTCGGCGTCATCGCACTTTCGATCGTGACCTTCGTAGGTTGGTCGTTCGTAGACCCGGCGGTGGCGATCGATCGCGTGGTCGCGCTCTTGGTCGTCTCGTGTCCCTGTGCCCTGGGCCTTGCTACGCCGCTCGCGATCAGCGCGGCGATCGGAAAGGCCGCGCGTATGGGTGTGCTGATCAAGGGCGGCGAAGCCGTGGAGCGCCTGGCCCAATCCGGGACTCTGTTCTTCGACAAGACCGGTACTCTCACCGAGGGTCGGCTCGAGGTTGTCTCGACCGAGGGTGACGAGAGCCTGCTGCCGCTCGTCGCCGCCGCCGAGGCGCGCGTGAGTCACCCGATCGCCCGCGCCCTCGCTGCCGCGCGTGCTCCCGAGGGGACCGTGGACTCAGTGGAGAACGAAGTAGGCGGAGGCATTCGGGCCACCGTGAGTGGTCGGACCCTGGTCGCGGGCTCCCCGGAGCTCGGCAAGTCGCAGGCGACGGAAGTGCCAGATTGGATTGTAACTCGCACGGCCGAGTGGTCGACTCGCGGAATCACGCCGGTCTGGGTGCTCGTAGACGGGCGAGCGGCCCTCTTGGTGGGACTCTTCGACTCGCTCCGCGCAGACGCGGCGGCCTGCGTTTTGCGAATCGAAAAGCTCGGTTTCAAGACTCGGATTCTCTCGGGTGACCACGTCGCAGTAGCGACTCGCGTGGCCGAGCAGGCCGGAATTCCCATCGCCGAAGGCGGTGCGAGCCCCGAAGTCAAGCTCCAGCGCGTCGAGGCCGCCCGCGCGCGCGGCGACAACGTCATCATGGTGGGCGACGGCGTGAACGACGCGGCTGCGCTGGCGGCCGCTTCGGTAGGAGTCGCGGTCCACGGCGGGGCCGAAGCGAGCCTTGCCGCAGCCCACGTCTACCTCGGAAATTCTGGGGTCACTCCGTTGGTCGAGCTCCTCGAAGGGGCCCGGCGAACGATGAAGGTCATTCATCGAAACCTCGCCTTTTCGCTCGTCTACAACATCATCGCGACGACGCTGGCCGCGCTCGGCGTAGTAGGTCCGCTGGGAGCGGCCGTGCTGATGCCGATTTCCTCGCTCGTCGTCATTACGAGCTCATATCGTTCTCGAACCTTTGGAGGTCAGTCATGAGTGTCATTTACATCGTCCTTCCGCTCGCGATCGTGATCGGCGCCGGTGCGCTGGCCGCCTTCATCTGGGCCACCCGATCCGGTCAGCTCGACGACTTGGAGACGCCGGCCCATCGAATCCTCACCGACGACTGAGTGCGTCGATCTCCCGGATCGGAGGTCCCCGGTCAGCGGCGTGTGCGGAGCTCCTCGGCGAGAATCGAGGCGTTGCGGCGCGCCAACGCCATGACGGTGGCTTGTGGGTTCACACGCGGGGCGGTGGGCAGGATGCTGGCGTCGGCGATCGACAAGTCGGGCGCTCCGTGCACTCGACCAAAGGAATCGGTGACCGCACCCTCGCACTCTCGCCCCATGGGACACGACGACGTGAGGTGAATGGTCATGGGTCGGGCGTGGGTCGGCAGAGTATCTTCCAGACGGTCGATGTCTCTCTCTCTGGAAATCGGACGATCTATGTCCAAGGCGGGGAGGAGCTCGGTTGCCCCCGCCGCGAGCAGCATTCGGCAGAGCCGCTTGGTCGCCGTCCCGAGCTCGACGAGAGACTCCTTGGTCCAGCGGGCCGTCACGACCGGATCGAGCGCACCGGGAACGACGTGGACAGCACCGTACAGATTATGGATTCTCGCGGCGTACCCCGCGACTCGCTCGAGGTCGCTCAGCCAATTCAACCCACCCGCGTGATGCACGAGCTCGAGCGCGAGGTGGGCGCGCCCGCTCACCGCACACTCTAGGTTGGTGCCTGGGCTGAATTCGTCGACCATCGCGCCGGGGATTCTAGGCTTCGACCGACCCTTTTCGGTGGGATTCACTTCGTCGGCAAACCGAGCAACGACCTTCAGCGTCGCATGAAGCCCGAGGCTTCGCCCGGCTCGACGCAGCCCGCTGCGCCAGAGGATGGCTGGTGTGTGAATCGCGCCAGCCGCGAGCACGACGTTCCTGGCCTCGATCGTCATGGCTCGCGCCGGCGTCGTGGAGTCCGCCGTGGATCTAGAGCGGATGAGCCAGCGGGACTTGGATCTCTCGAGTCGAATGACTCGAACGCGAGGCAGCAGTCGCGCGCCCGCTCCGAGCGCGCGCGGGAGGTACGTCGTACTCATTCCTCGGCGGCGCTGACCGAGCTCCGAGTCGACGAGTGTACACCGAGCCTCGAACGACGGCCAGCCGAGGGCGGCCGCGCCCTCGTGAAGCTTGCGGCCCGCCGGCGTCGGCGGGCAGGCGTTGATTCCGCCGAGCTCGCGCTCGATCACGTCGTGGTGAGTGTCGAGGCCCTCCAGCCGAACTCCGTGGTTGTGCTCCCAGCGATCGAGCACGTCGGACGGCGTTCGAAACCAGAGCCCACCGTTGACCTCGCTGCCGCCGCCTACGCAGCGCCCTTCGACATAGGAGACCGTGGGCCGACCGATCGCAGCGGTAAGACCGCCATTTCGATACTTCGCTTCCATCTCGGCGGATGAGTACAGAGGCAACGACGCGGCTTCGATGAGAGCCCCCTCCTCGATCACGAGGACGTCGAAGCCTGCCTCGGCCAGCACCGTCGCGGCGACCGAGCCGCCGGGCCCCGACCCGATCACTGCGACATCCGTCGTGAGCCGGGTCGCCGGCCGAGTCACGACTCCGGCCTTCCACTCAGACTTCGGAGTCATCGAACCACCTATAAATGACCAGACTCTCCACCAGCCTCAAAGCGTCGCGGCGGGCCTGAGTCCCCGAGTGTCGCAGCTCCAACGGGTTCTTCGTCAGGCGAAGGGAGAGCACGGCGGCCTGGATGGGTTGCCTCAGCACGTCGGGCGCGCGTCGGAGTTGGCCGGCGACGAAAGCCTTCGTGCTCGCTACCCGGCGAGTGTCGCTCGTGTCGATTTCATACTCTCGCAGGATGGCGTCCACGAGCGTCGACAGGGCCAACTCGAGGATCATCCGCGTCTCAGCTTCTCCGCGACGAACTCGGAGACGAGCCGGACCCTTCCCCTGCCGACGGTCTCGTCGAAGGCGGCGAGGAAGCGATCGATCTCCTCGTCCGTCACGATCATCGAGGGGCAGAACATCAGCGGCATGTCTCGGTTCTGAAGAAAATACACGAGCACTCCGTGCTGATCATAAAGCCGGGAGACGACCGCGGCATTGACGATCTTGGGCAGGACGCGAGGATCGCCGAGGATCCGGGCCTCGAGCGCTTCGAGCCCGACCTCGACGAGCCTCGGAAGCGAAGTGTCGAGCACGACCCCCTGATAGCAGCCCTCCCCGCGAACCTCGCGAACGACGTCGCGGTGCGAAGCGGCGATCTTGTCTAGGCCTGCGTGGAGCCGCTGACCGATCTGTTTGGCCCTCGCGGGGTACCCATCGTCGACGATCACGCGAATGGCTTCGATGGCCGTGGCGCACTCTTCGCCGAACGCGTTGTAGGTCGAACCGTGCAGCAGGGCGTCTTTGAGATCTCCGTAGGCGCGCTCGAACCACGGAGTCCGGGCCGTGTACGCGGAGATCGACGACTTTCCTCCGCCAAAAGTCTTCGACATCGTCAAAACGTCGGGAACGACTCCTGATTTTTGAAAGTGGAAGAGCTCGCCGGTCCAGCCCCAGCCGGACATGACTTCGTCGAAGATCAACGCGATGCCCTCGCGATCGGCGAGCGCGCGCAGGGCGCGCAGGTGCTCGTTGGAGCACTTCGTCAGGGTACTCACACTCATCGGCTCGACGATCAGCGCATAAATGTCGCACTCTCCTGACGAGGTTCGGTGCGCGCGAACGGCATCTTCGACGGATCTCATGTCTCCGTACCGAAATGAAGCCGTGTGTTCGAGCCCTTGGAACCGGAACGGGACCTCCAAAGAGCCCGTGATGCTGCCGGCGCCGATGAGCTTGCCGTGGTACGAGATGTCGGCATGCAGCACGTGCCGGCGACGGCCGCCGTGCGCCTTGTAGGCCAGCTTGAGCGCCCCTTCGACGGCTTCCGCGCCGGAGGCCGCGAAGAAGCTCACGTCGAGGTCGGCCGGCAGGAGCGCCGCGATGTTCTTCGAGAGTCCGGCGACATACGGACACAGGAAGCTCTTGTGAACCTCCATCCGGTGCTGCTCCTGGTAGGCGCGCCGCGCCGCGAGGATTCGAGGGTGATTGTGACCGTGGCCGAGCACCCCGATGCCTCCGGTGAAATCGAGGATCCGCCGGCCGTCCTGGGTGTCGATATACATGCCCTCGGCGCGAACGGCGAGGGTTTGGCCGAAACCGAACGAAGAGAGTAGGTCGACCTGGCCGGGGTTCACGAAGCGCCGATAGAGCTCACGCGTTTGCTGCGCATCCATGGCCGAGCAGTCATCTACGCTCAGGAGCCTCATCGTAGTCACGTCGCGCGCCGGGGGGTCCGGGTCAAGCGCGGCGAAATTACTCACGCTCGAATCACAAACGTGAGAATGATTCCGGGTGCTCCGGCTGCTCGTCGACACGGACCCCGACTGGATTGGCATCGCGCTCACGGACCTCGACCAGATCCTCGTCGACCACGCCCACCTCGAAAAAAAGGCGGCTTCCCACGCCTTCGGAGTCCTCTTCAAGCATCCCGAACAAGTGACGCTCCAGCGCCCTCTCGCCCGACTCGCGTGCGAGGAGCTCGGGCACTTCGAGCTCGTCCTCGACCACCTCGAACGCCGCGGCGGCAAGCTCGAACGAATCAAACCCGCGGCCTACGCGGGCAGGCTGCGCGCCATCGAGCGCGGCGAGCCGCACCGTCTCATCGACTCGCTGCTCATGGCCTCCGTCATCGAGGCGAGAAGCTGCGAGCGTATGAAGATCCTATCCGAGCATGTTCCTGACCAGGCGCTCGCGAAGATGTATCGAGGGTTGCTGGCGAGTGAGGCTCGACATCACCAGCTTTACGTGGACCTCGCGATTTCGATCTTTGGGGAGTCCCGCGCGATGTCGAGGCTAGCCGAGATCTTGGAGCATGAAGCGAAGATCATCGGTAAAGCGCCCAGGGAGCCTCGCATCCACGGTTGAATGACTTCCTGCTCGAGCTCGATATCGCCGAATACGAGCACGATGATCACGAGCCAACGAGGACCGCTCAGCGGGCCACGAGCACGAGCCCCAAGGTCACGAACCCACAGATCCAACTCACCGGGTCCTTCAGCGCGAAGACCACCGGATCTTCGTCGAGCTCGGCCCGACCGGCGAGGAACCAGAGTCTCCCGAACCAATAGAGGAGCACCGGGCAAATCACGACCAGGAGCTCCGGATTCGAATAGAGATCTCGGGTGCTCGTACTCTGTGCGTACAACGCGAAGACCAACACGGCGAGCATGCCCGCGCTGACGCCGACCGTGCGCACCATGTCGAGGTCGTTCGGTCGATACGCGCGGCCATCGAGTGTGTCGTGAGGGTCCAGGGTCGATCCGCCGAGCTCGGCGTATCGCTTCGCGAACGCGAGTCCCGTCGAAAAAAACACCGCGAACACGAGCAGCCACGATGAAGGCTCCACCGCTGTGGCGAAGCCGCCAGCGATCACTCTCAGCGTGAACAACAGCGACAGGGTCACGACGTCGATGAGCAGCAGACGCTTCAGCACAAAGGTGTAGAGCGTGGACAGCGCGACATACACGGCCAAGCAGATCGAAAAAGCCTTCGGCAGCGTCCACGCAATGCCGAAGGCGAGGGCGAAGCACGAGCCCGCGATGGCCAAGGCGACGCCGGAGCTGAGCTGACCCGCCGCGATGGGGCGAGTCGCTTTGGTGGGGTGAGCTCGGTCGGCGCGAGCATCTCTCAGATCGTTGACCACGTACACGCCGGAAGCCGCGAGGGAGTAAGCGATGAAAGCGATCCCGAGGGGCTCGAGCACCTCCATGGAGAGGATTCGATGGCCGGAGATGGCTGGCACGGACAGCAGGGCGTTCTTGGCCCACTGATGAGGTCGAATCGCGCGCACCCATGCGGGCACGGACGAGCGCGCAGGAGCCGCGACCGGGGAGCTATCGGGAAGAGCACCCAACGACTTCAGCTATACAGCAGGTGCGCGACTCGACCCAAGCTCGCGACCGATCGACCTCGGTTCATGGGCGATACGAAGTTGGAGGACCAACCGCTGCTTCGGTTATGCTGGCCATCTTGCGACGGCTCTCGGGCCTCGGCGTCCACGCGCCCTTCGTCTTCTGCCTCATCGCGGCCTTCATCGCCGCGCAGCATTGGACCGGCGGTCTCGATTGGCCGTGCGAAGAAGACTTCTACCGCGACATGGGTTTCGCGCAGACGATCTTGGACGGGCGCTACGGAGAGGACCCTTTCTATCTCGGCGGGACGGTCTGGTACAACCCACTCGTTCATGCGCTCGTAGCGCTTCTGACCTTCGTCACCGGTGCGCCGCTCGAGGTCGTCTACACGCGCGCGGGCGCCTACCTCAACCTCGGCGTACCCATCACTTTTTACCTGCTGGCGGTGCGCCTCTTCGGAAATGTCGCCGGACTCTTCGCTGCCGTCGGGTTCCTGTTCCTCGGAGATCACTCGCACGTCTCCTACGTCAACAACGCGACCTACTCACCCTGGCTGTGGCCCGACAATCTCGCCCAGGGCCTTTTCTACGCGACCATGATTGCGTTTACGTCCATGTCGAGCGCGCCCGTCGGCACACGCGTACGGAAGGTCTGGGCGGCCGGAACGGGCGCGCTCCTCGGAGTCGCCGCTCTTGCCCACGCCGCGCCGGGAACGCTCGGCGCCATCGTGATCGCCGCCGTCCTTCTGTTTCGGGCGACAAAGGCCCACCTCGAGTCGCGCTCGGGCGAGCTCAGGTACCACCTCGCCGAGCTCGTGGCCATCGCACTCACCTCGATGGCGACGAGCTCGCCGTTTCTGATCTACATCGTCGGCCACGCCCTCGAAGGGATCCACAACTGGGATCCCATGACTTGGGAGCCCGAGCTTCTGATGTGGACGCACCTCCCGGAGCTGCTCCGAGCGCAGCTCGCGCTCAAACCGATTGTCGCACTCATCGGCGGCGTGCTCCTGGTCCGGACGCGAGACCGCTTCGAACCGACACACCCGAGCGCGCGGCCCATCTTCTTCGTGTGGGTCGGGACCACGATCGCGTTCATCACATACAACGACTTGGCGCACGCCGCGATGGACACTTGGCGCGAGACCTGGCCGATCCTCGTCGGGAACTGGCACTTCGTCTTGTACACCAAGGCGGCCGAGTCTCTGGCGTTCGGCGTCGCCGCGAGCGTGGCGTGGGGCCGAGTCAAGCTGAGTCGCGAGCTGTCGGACCGATGGGTATGGGTAGCGGCGGGGGTGCTCGCCTTGGTCCATTATCCGAGCTACTGGAACGGCCAGGACCTCAAAGGAAACCACGCGGACGCCTCTTGGTGGTCTTCGCGCGAGGTACCCACTCTGATCCGCTGGATTCGTGGCAACACCCATCCCGACGACGTCTTCCTCTCCAGCGAGCGACAGGCCGTCTTCACGGTGGGTGCGACCGGTCGCAAGTCGGTGGTGCTCCCGACGAGCTTTGCGACTCCGTACGTGCCTCACCAGCCCCGAGCGGAAGCAAAGCTCGAGATGATCGCTCGAATCGAGACCGGCGAAGGGGTGGAGCGGCTCAGGGAGCTCTTCGCTGAGTATGGGGTCCGTTTCGTGATTCTAGAGCCGTGGTCGGAGAAGCCTCGGCCCTTCGAGTTGACGAGTGTCCATCCGTCGCTGAGCTCGCTGCTCCGGCCGAGGTTCTCGATGGAGCGCTCGACGGGCTTTCTGAAAGGCCTTGGCCCCGATGCCCCCTGCTCGTGGGAACGCGTGGGCTGCCAAGCGACGGCGGGGCGCGTGGAGATCTACGAAGTCATCCCGTGACGAATCAGCCTTTGATGATGACGCGTCCCGAGCGACCTTTCTTGCTCGTGGCGAGGTCCGCGGACTGAGACGGAGCGAGACCCAGCAGGGGCTCGATGGCGCCCTTGACGGGCTCGGTCGTTTCGAGCTGTGGCTTGCCGTGAAGCTTCTCCTCGAAGATCTCGTCGAAGGTCCGCTCGGCTTTGCCCTGAATGAGGCGGGCGTGGAGCTCCTTGCGCTCTTGGAGCTCCGCGAGGGCCTCGGGGCTGTTCATCATCCCCGTGCCGGCGAAGGTCTGGCGCTTTTCGATCCGGTCGGCCATGGAACGATGATGACGTCTTGGCCCGACAGGAGCAAGCGCGATCCAACGTTGACGGGACCCTGCAACTCGGGACAAGCCGAGAGTCGTGTCTGATGGTGGACAAGGAGCCTCGTGATACGGTCGGAGCGAGCATGAGGCGTTGTCTCGTCGTCGCGACCGCCACGTTGATCTTCGCGAGCTCGAGCTCGGCGGTCGCGCAGGTAGCGATCGATCGAACTGTGCGCGGCCAAACGTGGACCTCGTTTCAGTCGACGATCAATCTGCTGCACATCGTCGAGGGTGTAGGCCTGGCCGACATCGGCGACATACATCCGGTGCCGCGGATCTTGCGTGAGGCGTTCCTCGACGACGTCGTCCAGCAGCTCGGGATGACCGGACTCAGCATGACTTTGTTTCTTTCCGGCGGCAGCGGCGCAGAGCCAGGAATCGAGCCAGTCAACGACAATGCAGATCCGTTCGTGCTCGATGACTCTCAGATCAAGTGGTTCGCGTTCGACCCCTACGTACGAGACGTCGTGGTGCCCATGAAATCGCGGGTGGAGGCTCGGGGCGAGCCATTCTGGTTTCGGATGGTCGTGAGTACAGCGCGGACGTTTCACTGGCGCGAGCCGGCCTCCGCGCCTGGCGAAGAGTACGCCGAAATCGTCAGCGCTGCGCTGCTTCGCATGCGCGATCGCTTTGGAGTGGTACCGAACGTGTTGTCGTTCACCAACGAACCCAACAACGGCACGGTCGACCCGGACGCTCTGGGCTTTGCGATCCGAGCGCTCGAGCGCAGGCTCCGGAGAGTTGGGCTGGACGTGCCCTTCGGCTACCCAGACACCTCGGAGGCTTCGCTGGCGCCGCGCTTTTACGAGCCGCTGGCCCGAACCTCGAGCGCGGTGATGGACCGGATGCGCTTTCTCGGATTTCACGGCTACAACGGCTCGATCAACGGGTCTCAGCTGCGCCCCTTGCGCGACTTGGCTCTCCGCGACGGGCTGCAGACGATGCAGACCGAGTGGTGGTTCTCACGAGACCATCGTCGCGACATCATCACGTGCCTGAATGAGTCCAACGCGGTCGTGTACGAAGCCTTCGCGCTCGGGATGGGTCCGGCGGCTCGACCGAAGTTGTACGGACTCACTGCGAGCGGCGGCACACCTCCGATCCTTCGCTACCAAGGCTTCGTTCGCGGGGCGAACTGGCACGACATCTTCCACTTCGCACGTTTCATTCGCCCAGGGGACGTGCGCGTGGGTACGGCGTCCGCGGACGCACGCATTTACGCGCTGGCGTTCGAGAAGCCAGACGGCCGCAACGTCTTGGTGCTCAAGAGCGACGCCACCACTGACCTCACGGTCGCGATCTCCGGGCTCGCCTCAGGCCGATACGGCGCAATCGCCAGCGACACGAGCCGCAAGGCCCAGCTCCTCGGTACGTTCGACGTCACGAACGGGACCGCCGCGGTCGTGGTGTGGAGGAACGGAATCACGACGGTGACCACCGACCTCGGCGCCGTGCCCGTTCCACCCGTTCCGACGATCGCCAGCTTGATCCCGGCGCTCGACGGAGGGGTCGTCGACCAAGGCGAGGTTGACTCGGGTCGCTCCGAGTCGGACGCCGGACGTGGGGATGCGCGCTGTGATTGTGGAACGGTCCGCCCGGCGCCTGGGGTCGAGGCCGGAATCCAACTCGCCAGCGACAAGGAGCTTCGCGAGGGATGCGCGTGCGGTGTGCAGAGCCCCAAACACACGAGCCTGTTCGTGCTGTTCATCTTGGCGTTTGGTTTGGCCCGACGCAGTGAGTCGCGAAAGCGCCGCAGCCATGCCGACTCGTGCTAAGGTCCGCGTCCTGTGGACCTAAAAGCCTCCTCGGTGGTCAATCGGATCATTCGCAAGGTCGATCTGTCTACGGCCCATCGGAGAGTCGTCGATGGGTACGGGGCGGTGGCCAAAGCTGTTCACCCGCGCGTGACGCTGCCGCCGCTGCGGGTCACCTTCGAAGTCACCTACCGCTGTAATCTCGCCTGCAGCTTCTGTTTCCAGGAGGTCGCGCGGGAGGAGTCACCGGAGTTCAGAAAACAATACGAGCTCTCGAACGACGAGATATCGAGCATCGTCGACGAGCTCCCGAAAACGAGCTTCGTGACTTTGAACGGCGGAGAGGTCTTCGTTCGCAAGGACTTTCCAGAGCTGCTCGCTCGACTGACCGAGCGCGGTCGAGCCTTCAACCTCGTCACGAATGGCACGATGCTCTTCGAGGACAAGGCCAAGCTGCTGGTCGACGAAGTGAAGGCACTCTCGGTTGGATTTTCCATCGACGGCGTGGCGGAGACGCACGATCGCATTCGCAAGCTGCCCAAGGCGTTCGACCGAACCGTCGAGAACCTCACTCGGCTCGCCGAATATCGGAATCGACGAAACGCGAAGCTCCCGGTGCTCGACATGAAGACGGTCATGACCGGTGAGAACATCGGGCAACTCATCGAGCTGTACGAGCTCGCGAGGAAGATCGGCGTCGACTATTTCACTTTGTCCTGCTTGCGTACGTCCGACTTGATCTTGTCCCTGCCATGCCGCGAGGAGATGGACGAGAGTATCTACACGTACCCAAGACCCATCGCCGACGACGTCGACCTCGGCGTCTTCGAGGCGCAGCTTCGTCGTTTGTTCGCCCTCGCCGCCCGGAACGACCGTCCAAAGCTGAGGTTCTATCCAACTTACTCGAACGTCGAAGGGATCCTGAAATATTACGCCAACCGCGGCTCCTTGGACGACTATGAGCCCTGTGACGCTCCGTGGACGAACATCCGGATAGCGCCGAACGGCGACGTGTACCCGTGCCTCGCGTACAAGATGGGGAGCGTGCGCGATGGGTCCTTGATGGCTTCATGGAAGGGTCAGCGGATGAATCGGTTTCGGGAAATTCTGCGAGACGGGCTCGTCCCATCGTGTGTGGGTTGTTGTTTTCTGAAAGCCAAGGCCGGCATCCCGTTCGATGTTCGCGGAGAGCTTGAATTCGCCGAGCCTGGGCAGGAGCGAATTTCTCGGGAGGCCCCGATCGGAGCGGGCTCGGCCGGCGGAGTCGCGGCAGACCCGGTGGCCGGCCAGAGCGCGATGGACAATTCGCAGGCGCGATGATCGCTCTCGCCTTCTTGGTGCTGGTGGCTGAAGGCGAGGCGCTCGCCGCAGGTCCCTGCGTGCCTGAGGAGCGGTTCTGGGCCGAGCTGAAAGTACGACGACCGGACCTGGAGGTAAGCGGACTCGAGGGTCTGCGCGTGACTTTCACCGCCACCACGGGCGCCCTCATCGGGGAGCTCGTGTTCGAGGATCGACCCTCGAGTGTCCGGAGTATCGCGGGGACTCGGTGTGAGGAAGTCTCGGGAGCGTTGGCGTTGATCGCCGCGCTCGCGCTCGAGTCACCTGTCGAGAGACCACGTCCGACTCCGATCGTCTACGTGCCGCCGCCTGCCACGCCCGCGCGGGATGGGTCGCGGTGGCAAGTCGGCGCGAGCGTCAGCTTGCTGGCGGGCCCGATTCCATGGCCAAGCTTGGGTTTTGGACCCTTCGCTGAAGCCGAATTGTCGAGCTGGGGTGTGCGGATCGCGGTAATTCTGGCCCGAGGATCGGCAGCAGGGACCTCGGCGTCGGGTGAGTTCGTCCTCAGCAGCCTCCGGGTGAGTGGGTGCACGCCGAAGCTATCGGTGTCGGCTTTGGCCGCGCGGGTCTGTGGCTTCGCCGACCTCGGGGCGATCGCGGCGAGTGGCGCTGGGCCGGCGGACACTCAGTCGTCGCTGCGATTCTACTCGGCCGCGGGACCGGCGCTGCAGGTCGCCTTGGAGCTGAGCCCGGTGAGCTTCGAGGTGGAAGGGACGTTGGGAGCCCCGTTTCTCAGGGACCGGTTCGTGCTGTTGGACGCGGCGGGTGGCGTCTTCGGGACCGTACACGAGGTGCCGGGGCTCGTGGGTTCCGTTGCGGCTTCCGCAGCCTTGCGCTTCGGCGAATGAGGCCCCCAGGCCCGTTCCGGTTCAGCGGAGCTTCGTGGTCGATCCGAGCTGCACCGCGGCTCGCCGAAGGTCCTCTTTTTTTTTCGTGATCAATCCCCTCCCCTCTGGCCATAAGGAGGCAAGGTGGCTTTGGCGACCGCGACAGGTACCCTCGGGTCGGTGCCGCTTCAGAGCTCGAAGACCGCGGAAGCTCCGCAGGTTCGACTCCGCGCCTTGTTCGAGGCGCACTACGACTTCGTTTGGCGCTCCCTTCGACGGCTCGGGCTGGACGCCGATCAAGCCGACGATGGCGCGCAGGAGGTCTTCATGGTGGTCTCCCGCCGAATCGGGGACGTCGGGCCGGGAGCCGAGAAGTCCTTCCTTTACGGTACGGCGATGCGCGTGGCGTCTGAGGCAAGGCGCGCGCGATCCAGGCGGCCCGAGGACATGGTCGAGGTCGCCATCGATCGCGCCGTCGATCCGGCCCTCGACCCGGAGGCACTCGCTGGAAGAAGTCAGGCCCGCGCCCAGCTCGACGCGGTCCTCGATTCGCTGGATACGGACCTTCGGGCCGTATTCACTTTGTTTGAGCTCGAAGGAATGACGATGGCCGAAATCTCCGAGTGCCTGGCGCTCCCGCCCGGTACGGTCGCCTCTCGGCTCCGACGCGCTCGCGAGGCCTTTCAGGCGTCTGTTTCGCGCCTTCATGCTCGAAGGAGGTCGCCATGAACGATCCGAGACGCCTCGTGGACGAAGGCGGCGAGCTCGAGCGAGCTCTGCTTCTGTCCGCAGAGGAAGATCGGCCGTCACGATCGAGGAAGCTCGCCGCCCTCGCCGCGCTCGGTTTACCGGCGCCGGTTGCGCTCGATCCGATGGGCCCAGCGGGGGGCTCCGCGAGCTCGACCGCGGCAGCGGGGGCGACCACGGGGGCCTCCGCCACAGGGGCCGTCACCACAGGGGTTCTCGGACTCGGCGCCAAGTGGGTCGTGAGCGTGCTCGTGGGCGCCGCGCTCGTGACGACGACTGTCGTTGCGACTCGGTCCGATCCTCCAGCGACGAGCTCAGAAGTCACGAGGGAAGTCACGACGGACTCACAGAACCTGGCGGCGCCGGTCGCCTCCGAGGCGATCGTCGCGACCCCTGCCGCGACGCTTCCGGCCGTCGAAGCCCAGCCTCCGAGCTCCGCTCCCGAGGTCGCCCCGGTGGTTGCTCCGAGCGTGGACTCACCTCGCAGGGTCACGGCGAGAAAACGCCCCGTCGCGGCCGCACCCGAGGTGGTCCAGCCAGCCGAAATCGTCGTACCTCAACCGCCAACCCGCCCGCCGGCGCCGCCCGGGCCCTCTTCGCTGGAGCGAGAGCTCTCGTTGCTGGATCAAATCCGCAGCAGCTTGGCGAAAGGAGCTCCCGATCGAGCGCTCGAAACACTTGCAGTGTACTCACGAGAATTCCCAGCAGGAGTGTTGGCGCCCGAGGCCGACGCGCTCAGGATCGATACTCATTTGGCCGCGGGCCGAAGCGACGAGGCCACGACTCTCGCGCGTGAGTTTGTGAAGCTGCATCCGCAGAGCCCGCTGGTCCCTCGATATCGCTCGCTCGCGGAGCGCGCTCGGCTCAAATGAGGCGCTCCTTCTCGAGGAGCGTGCTCGTCGCCGCCCTCCCTTTGCTGGGGGCTTGCCAGACGGACGTCCCGCTTGGACAGCTCGCTGCCGACGCCTCGGTTCGCGATGTCGCGACGGATTCGGGACCTGAGTCGGACGCGCAGCCCGACACCGGTATCGACACCGGTGTCGACACCGGTATCGACGCCGGTATCGACGCCGGCACGACCGACTCGGGGCTCGCCGACGCCTTCGTCCGAGCGGACGGAGGCGTCGTATCCTATGTCATGACGTTTTCGGCCACCGCGACGGTCGCCTGTTACGACCAGCTCTTCGGCCGAGAGGCCGAGTTCGCGGATCTGACGCCGGAGAACGTCGGCGCCTACGGCGGTCTCGTCGAGATCGAGTTCGGCGCGCGCGAAGACGGGCCTCACCGAATCTCAGGACATAGCTTGTCGATCAGCTTCGGGCGCACTGGTATCACGGTGAGTCGTCCCCCCGGCTCGGACGTGCCCCCTGGGATTTGTTTGAGTGAGACCCTGACCGGCTCTGGAATCGAGGGTCCTGCCGGCACCACGCTCGACATGCTCGGCGTGGGGCTCGACATGACGACACGGACACCCTACGGGCTCTATGGTTTTCTGGTCGTAGTGTTCGATCTTCCGGACTTCAGCGGAGCCTGTGAGGTCCCCTTCAACATCGAATTTACGATTCCGTGATCAATTCCGCCACCGGCCGCCATTCATCTTCGTTCGCTCGGTATCGCCGAGCTCTTCGATGGAGGATGGAATGCTTCGAGAAACACAACGCCCTGCGTTCGCCATGAGCGCAGCGATCGCCCTCGCCGCCTGCGGCGTGGGCCCGACCGCGGAGACCGTCGCACTCAAGAGGTCGAAACAACCCGCCCCAGAAGCGACCGCGGCGTACGAGCCAGCCGTGTCTGAGCTCCGAGCCAAGGGCCTCGGACGAGTGCGACCGAGCGACCTGTCGACCAAACCCATTCAGGGTGTGCGGCTCGAGCGGGAGACTCTCCCCGAGAAGATCGAGGGTCGGATCCCGAACGTCGGCCCGATGTCCCTGTTCACCGCGCCGGGGTCGTTCTCGGCGAAGAGCACCGCAGCTGGGTCGGCCACGTACTCGGGCGCGCCGGTGATCGATTGGAGCGCCCAGTCCGTTCCCTCCGTCGGGACGGGGGCCTTCGACGTGGCCATCAACGGTGTGCTGCATTCGGCGACCAACGCATACTCCGTAGGTGGCGTGTTCGACGACGGCGCTGGGCTCATGTACCTCGTACTCTCCGCGTGGACTCAGGAGGTCGACCCGGCGACCGGCGCCGACATGGCGACGGTCGTGCATCTCATCGTGCCGGCAGCCGACTTCGTGCCCGGCGCCACCGTGTCCTTCGATGGGTATGACCGCCTGGCATACTTCGCCAAGGGTGACGTCAACCTACCCGATCCGGAGCTCGTCGCGGTCGCCGCGACCGGGAGTGTCACGTTCGGATCGGGGGGCCTCAACCTCGGTGACTTGATCGACGCGACGGTGATCGGAGACTTCGCGGAAATCTACTGGCAGCCCGCACCGCCGCCGAGCGGCCCGAGCACACCCGTGCCTGCGGGCACCTACTCGCTGTTGGTCGATCCGACGCCGTACGTTTGGTGCGACGGGTCATTGCTCGGGCAGGAGCAAGCCTTCGGCGGAATCACCGCAGCCTCCCTCAACCTGGTGGACGGGTCAGTGGACGTGTTGGCGATCGACCCGAGCGCGTTCGACTTGGTGGGTGCGACAATCCAGGGTGCGTTCGGAGCCCCTTCCCTGCGGCTCGACAACCAGCCCGACTACCCACAGAACGTCTACGCAGGCGTCCAAATGGGGAGCGGCGCGGGGCCGGCCGGTACGGACTTCTACGCTGTGTACCTCGCGCTCGACTCGACGGTCTCGGGTCCCGAGTTCATTGGCAACGTCGGCGCCGCGTACCTCACGCCCGATCAAATGGGTTGGTGTGAGGTCGACTTCGCGGTGAGCCTCGCCCCGTAGGTCCGACCCTGGGAGCGCAGGCATCTTGCCTGCGCGTAAGCTTCGCGGACTCGACTTGCCGTCTGCGATTCCGAGCTCGGTCCTGACGCCCGATCGCGGCCCTCGAAGGCGCCGGCCTCCCGGCGAAACGACGCACCGACACTTCTCGTCCGGATCCGCGAAGCTCCGAAGCCGCCGCCCGTTGTGCGGGCAGCACGTTCATGTTAGCGACGGCCGAATGGGTCGGTGCGCGTCCCTCCTCTTCGGGATCATACTCATCGGGTCGCGCCCGGCGTTGTCGCATGATTTCTGGATCGAGCCCTCTAGCTTCCGGCCGCAAAAAGGGGATGAGGTCACGGCGTCACTGCTGGTCGGT
This sequence comes from uncultured Myxococcales bacterium, assembly GCA_964463485.1. GTDB lineage: Bacteria > Myxococcota > Kuafuiibacteriia > Kuafuiibacteriales > Kuafuiibacteriaceae > CAYXDO01. The sequence continues at coordinate 69,823 of CAYXDO010000013.1, forward strand.
CAGCATCTCATGGGTGAGCCGGTCCCGCGGATCTCCGAGTTCATCGATCGATTCGATCTGAAGGGGGCTGGCGTCGCGGTCGCGTTGACTGGGGAGCGCGGTGAGGATCCGGCGGGCCGGGTTAGAATTTCGGAGGTGGGGCCGCAGTGGATCAGTTACCAAAGTCTTCCCTACCCAGTGACTTTGGATGCGGCCAAGTTCGAGAGTTACCTGCGCGAGGAGGGGCTGGAGCACGTGATCGAGGCGCGTGCGAAATCCGGGCAGTCGGCTGCGCTCGGGCGGGAGCGATTCTACCGTTGCGCGAAGGCGCTGCTCCAGGCGTCAGGTGGGAGCAAGGGGGCCTTCGACGCGCCGGTCGGTCTAACGCTCGAGCTGATTCCGAAAAACGACCCATACGCACTTGGAGCCTCCGGTGAGCTCTCTTTGTCGCTGTTGTTTCGCGGAAAGGCCGCCGCGAACGTTCTCGTCGTGGCGAGGAGCAAGGCCGATCCGGAAAAAACGGTCTCCGCTCGAACCGACGCGAAGGGTGGCGTGAAGCTGCGGTTGCCCCAGCCGGGGTTCTGGCTCGTCAAGGCAGTCCACATGGCTGCCGCGCCAGCGGGGTCTGGAGCGGACTGGGAGAGTTGGTGGGCCTCGATCAGCTTCGCCTCGGCCGGACGAAAGACGTAGCTCCCGCCGACCACGAGCATGCCAACCGAGCTCTGCCCAGCGCCTGGGGTCCACGATCAGCCGAGCGTTGAGCTCGACTCCGGCTGCCCGAGCTGGCGGTTGCGCCCTTCGGGTGGGTGGTGCCTCGTGGGGCTGATGATGACTTGGAGCTCCACCGGCTGCCGACAGAGCGTCGCTTCGGCGAAGGACGCGACGACTCCGTCGATCGACCCTCGACGGGAGCTCTGTCTTTCGGATCCAGGAGAATCCAAATGGGGCGAGGTCGCGGAGCTGGGAAAGCGCCTTCGCGTCGGACCCGCGAGCCCCGAGGACTTGGTCCTGCTGGGTGAGGGATGGGTTCGGATCGCGCGGAGGTCCGGCGATCCTGGGTTTTATCTTCACGCCGACGCCTGCTCGAAGCTCGCCCTCGAGCTGGTACCGAGCGACCGCGGAGCGCGCCGAATCGAGGCGCTCGTCGCGCTGAATCAGCATCAGTTCGAGTCGGCGCGATCCCTCGCCGAGTCGATCTTGTCGCAGGCACCCGACGATTTCGCCGCGCTTGGGATTCGGGGCGATGCGGAGCTCGAGCTCGGCAAGTACGAGGCAGCGACCTTGAGCGTAAATCGGATGCTCGAGAGGCGACCAGACCTCGGTTCTTACTCGCGCAAGGCTTACCTTCTGTGGCTCGAAAATCATCCACGAGAGGCAATGGAGATGATGCGCCTCGCGGTAAGCGCGGGCTTGGACCCTCGCGATCCGGAACCCACCGCTTGGGCGTTCGTTCAGGTGGCGGCGTTCGATTTCAGCGGCGGCCGCTACGAGAGCGCGGAGGCCGTGTCGACTCGCGCGCTCGAATGGGTGCCTGAGTATGCGCCAGGCCTGGTGGCGCGCGGTCGGGCTCGGCTCGCGCTCGGCAAGGGCGAGTTGGCGGTAGAGGACCTCGAGCGGGCGCTGGAGCTCCGGCCGCTCCCCGAGCCGGCGTGGCTCCTCGGCGACGCCTACGAGTACCTAGGTGACTCGGCGAAAGCAGCTTTGGCCCACGCGCGCGTCGAAACCGAAGGCCGCCGCGGAGATAGACTCACTTTGGCGACCTTCTACGCCGTCAAGAACAAAAACCTCGCCGAAGCGCAGAAGATCATCACCGAGGAGATGAAGACTCGCGGCGGAATTTTCGTCGAGGACACGCTGGCCTGGGTGTTGTTCCGCCAAGGGAGACTCGACGAGGCGAGAGCGGCCAGCGATCGAGCCATGGCGCTCGGGACGAAAGAGGCCCGCCTCCTTTACCATGCGGGAGCCATCCGCATGGCTCGGGGAGACAAAACACGAGGGCGTGCTTTGATCGTCGAGGCGCTGCAGAGGAGCCCGAAGTTCGATTGGACGGACGCCCAAGGAGCGACGCGTTTGGTCGGCCTGCCCACCAAGGAGGCGAGCCGTGAGAGGTGATCGGCGGGTCTGGATCGTGGCCGTGCTGTGGCCCTTCGCGAGCTGTGTGTGCGGCGAACGAGACTCCGCGCCCGACGCGTCACACGACGCGTCACACGACGAAGCGGGGACTCGGACCGGCTCGCTTGCGGCGGCCGGAAATGTCGCACCGAAGACGGCCGAAGAGTTCTGTCGAGCGATCGGGATCCGGGACGAGAAGAAAGCCGAGTGCTGCCGGACCTCCGAGCAGGACCTGGAGGCGGAGTGTATTCGGATCCTTTCGCCGTCGACCGAGTCGCGGGCGGTCAGTATCGACCCTCGCGGGCTCGAAGACTGCTCGAAGAAGCTGATCGAGCTGACGGCAGACTGCGACTTCGTCACGCCGCGCCGAATGGCGCTGCCCGCGGAGTGCCGACGAGTCCTTCGCGGGCAGCTCGAGGCCGGAGACTCATGCCGCTCCAACCTCGAGTGCAAAGCCGGATTGACCTGCCGGAATCTCGCGCCAACTCGGCCTGGAGCCTGCGGACCGGCCGCTCCTCTGGGATCCGGATGCGGAAGCGGTCCCGACCCGCTGGCCGCGACGATCGGTGTGACGCTGGGTGGCCATGACGACGAACACCGAGAGTGTCAGGGTCGCTGCGTACGGGGCGGTTGTTCCGCTGAGTTGCTTCCAGGCGCCGCGTGCACGTCGAGCTTGGGTTGCCAGGTCGGAGCCCACTGCGCCCTGGGCACGTGTACCGAGGGTGAGTTTGCCAAGCTGGGCGCTCCCTGCACCGATGACTGCGAGCCTGGCTCGATTTGCCTCGAAGGCCGTTGCATCGCCCAGAAGGGGGCTGGTGAGTCGTGTGAGTTCGACGGTGAGTGCCGACGAGGCGCCTGCGTCCCGTCCGACGGCGGCCAGCGCTGCGGAGCTCGGTGCGGAGCGGGGCTCTCGCCGCCTCGCATCGAATCGAAGGGTCGGTAGCTCAACGAGACTGGCCGCACGGGTCGCCACAGACGCCGCTTTCGGCGCCTGCGGTCTTGACACAGGCGAGGCCTCGGCACTCGAAGGGCTGGGCGCAGGGCTCGCCGGCACCTTTCAGCGCCGGATCCGCGCCTGGTTCCTTGGGCTCGCACTTGGAGGCCAGGCACTGATACCCGGTGGGGCAGAACGCAGTGGAAGGACAGGCTCCGCCGGGGGGAGCGAACGCGACGCACTTGCCCGCGAGGCAGCCCCCCTCACAGTCCGGATGGCGCCCGTCGGGGCCGCCCGTGAAGGTGGCGAGGCGGTCGAAGGGGGGTGCGCAGAATGTCCCGGCGACGACGGGTTTCGAACACCTGCCCGTCGTGGTGGCAGAGGCGCCCTTGCAGAACAGGCCCCCGGGGCACTCCAAGGACGACGCACACGCGTCTCCCTCGACGAGCTTTCCGACGATGGCCCCGGAGCAGTCGCGGGGCGCCGTGGGCATGAGGGGAGTTACCCAAGCGCACCCGTCGAGCTCGCGGCCCAGAGCCGCCTCGCATCTCTCGACGCCACTGACCTCCAGCGAGACGGTCCCGCGCCCCACCGCACCCGCAAGCTCTGCCGCACAGACGTCCGCGAGCGTCGTGGGCGCGGAGCCTTTGAGCGTCGTGGGCGCGGAGCCTTTTGAACAGCACGCCTGCTTCCTCTCCAGAGGCACGCTAAACAGGGCGTGACAGAGCCGAACCACGAGAAGGTTCGGTTGGTTAGGGACATTGGCTGCGGCAGGTTCGGTCGAGCTCGCGGTGCGACACCCCAGCGCGAGCGCGAGGCCGAGGCTCAGAAGTTTCCGGAGGCCGTTCATGGGCGGCGTTCTACGCGAACGCACGCCTTGCGTCGATGATCCGTTTGAGACCCAGGTTCGTACTGAAGGGGGCGAAATCCTTTCGCCCAATTTAGGAGGGAAAGACAGAATGAAACTGAAGACATTCCTGGCCGCCGGGCTGGCCAGCGCGGGGCTCGCTTCGAGCGCCGCTGCGTCCAGCCACCGCGAGGCGTTGCCGGTGCTGAACGAGCCTTGCGCCGACAACACGGACACCTATGCCTGGGTTTCCGACGCGGTCCACGACAAGGTCTACCTGATCATGAACTTCAACCCGCTCCACGAGCCGGGGCAAGGCAATCAAGGTTTCCGGGCATGCAACGGGTATCGGTACCAGTTTCACGTGGCCAGGGGGGAGTCGCTGGAGAACCAGACCATCTACAGGGTCGAGTTCACCAACACCATCACTCCTGAGGGCGCGTCGAGCCCCTCGGACCCGCTTGGCGGCGGCAACGAGCTCCTGTGGCAGCTCACCGGCGGCACCGAGACCATGAAGGTCACCCGCGTCAAGAAGGGCGTCGCGCAGGTACTCGGAGAGAACATCCCCGTGTTGCCGAACAACCACGGACCCCAGACCGACCGCCTCGTGTACGGCCTCGGACCCTTCGCGGGCTATGAGTCGGGCGACCCGACGAGCCGCGAGGTGGGCTTGTACGACCAGGCCTTCGTCGACACCTACATCGCCGGTCTGTCGAACGGGGCCCGTATCATCGCTGGGCAGTTCGACGATCCGTACCAGCTCGATGAAAAAGGGATCTTCGACCTCGTGAACCTGAGCTCCACCGACCTCGGTGGAATCCCCGGCGCGCGCCGTCCGCCGGCCGAAGATGTGTTCACCGGCTTCAACGTGTTCTCCATCGCCCTCGAGGTTCCAACGAGCGACTTCTTCCCCAACGGCGTTCCACACAACGGCACGCTGGACCCCGCCTCGACGGACAGCTTGCTCCGAGTGTGGTCTTCGATCAGCCGACGACGGATCCAGATCGTCAACCCGAACAACATCATCACGGGCGTGACGGGAACCGGCGAATGGGTGCAGGTCGGCCGCAACGCCTTGCCGTTGTTCAACGCGGGCCTGAACGGAACGCAGCTCCACTCGCAGTATCTGCACACGTCGCCGTTGCACGACGTGAGCAACTTCGGCGCCAGCGTGTTGTTCCCGGTCTTGGTGCGTGACCTCGAGGCGCTCGGCGTCTATGCGGCGCTGGGCGTTCCGCCCGCGGTGATCGACGTGCTCAAGGGCCCCCGCCTCGACATCATCAACGCCATCAACCTCGGCCGGCCGATTCCGATCGCGGACGGCTTCACCGGTGACGTGATCACGCTCGATGCGGCGACCGACTCGAGCTTCCCGAACGGCCGGCGTCTCGGCGGAGGAACTTCGGCGAACATGCATCAGGTCAACGTGAACACCGTGCTCATCAGCCTCATCGCGGCGGGCAACCCCGCCGCTGGCCTGGCCAAGGGCACAGAGACCAACGACAAGGACTTCCTGTCGAGGTTCCCGTTCCTGGCGCCTGCCCACCAAGGACTCCTCCAAGGCCATGGCGGCACGAACGCCACCCCGCTGGCCACGCCTCCGGACCCGAACAGCCCGCAACCCTAGACTCTTCTAATCCTGCCTAATCCTGCCTAATGCTCGTCCTGCCTCAGGATCGGGCGCGGGCACGGGCACGGGCACGAAGTCCTCGCAGAGCCGCGCCGAATTTCGACGCTACTGGCTGGCGAGCTAGAGCTAGGGTCTCACTCATCGAGAGACAGCTTGGCTCTCTGAGGTGGTTCGCGCGTGGCGCGGACCATCGTTGATCTCCTCGACAGCCGCCGTGGTCCCGAATATGCCGTGCCCGTGCCCGTGCCCGTGCCCGTCCGTGCCCGTGCCCGTGCCCGTGCCTGAGGCAGCATGAGGATCAGGCAGGATTAGCACCCCGCCTTTCCCGCTCGTCCACGCAGCTCCCAAGAGCCCGACCTTCGAAAGCGGATACGACTCACAACTCCCGGATTCACCGATGGCCCGCCTGCAGAATTCAGGGTATGGGTCTTGGAAATGAAGTCGCGCATCGCCCTGCTGACTTGCCTCCTCAGTGTGGGCGCGGCTAGCGAGGCCTTCGCGTCTGGCCATCGAGAGTCCCCTCTCAGCCTCGAAGACCCGTGCGCACGTCCGACGGACCTCTACGCTTGGGTGAGTCCAGGTACCCATGACAAGCTGTACCTGCTGATAGGACTCAATCGCTTCCCCAGGGGAGAGGAGCAAACTCGCCTTTGTGAGCAAGTCCGCCACGACTTTCACATCACTTTGGGACCGGGAAGGCTAGACGACGCATTCCGCTACGAGGTCACGTTCCAGAAACGGCCGGGACCAAGACCAAAGCCTGGCCAGTCGCCCAGCGGCATGGACTTGTTGGGGCAACTCGACGACCACTCGCTGACATACTCGGTCCGACGCGCGAGCTCGGGCGGCGACGTGGTCCTCGGAGCCAAACTCCCGATGTCATCCGTGACCGGGCTCGACAACGGCGGGCGCGCCTGGGTCGGGATTCGAGAGGACGGTGCCTACGTCGACGAAAGGGCGTTCGACGATACTTCGAGGCTCGTAGGAACCTCGAAGCTGCCGAGCGCGGAGGCTGGGTCCGACTCCCACGCGACGTACAACCTGCACCTCATCGCGCTCGAAATTCCGACGTCCGACTTCTTCGGAACCAAAGAGCCGCCGCACAATGGCGTTGCAGGTGACGATACGCTCCTCGGCGTTTGGTTCTCTGCAAGCCGTCCTAGGCGGGCTGCGAACGAAGACCCATCGAAGGCTCCCGCCGACTCGTGGGTCCAGGTGAGCCGCCAGGGTCACCCATTCGTCAGTCCAGGACTCATCGCTTCGAAGGACCGGCAGCGATACCTGCGCGAGCAGCCGATCCGCGACCTGGTGAATTTCGGCGCGTATTTCTCGAGCCCGGTGCTCGTTCGCGAGCTCGAGGTGGTCGGCGGGTACGCTCACTTGAACGCAGCGGCGCCCAGGGCTTGCGGCCACACGCGGGCTCAGCTCGAGGCGTTGAAGTCGGGTCGCGTGGACCTCCTCCAGCTCCTCAACCTCGATGACCTTCCGACGGCGGGAGCTCACCACGTTCCGATCGCCGAAGGAACCACCGGAGACGTCATCCGAATCGACGCGTCCACGGACTCTCGATATCCGAACGGCCGTCGGCTCGACGGGGGATCGGCGCCTAACGAGGAGCAGGTCGACGTCATCGACCTCCTGCTCACTCAAATCGCGAGCCCCAACCCAATGACGTGTCCACTCGCGGATGGGGTGGACAACAACGACCGAGACTTCATCTCGGAGTTCCCGTTCGGGGCCGCGCCCTGGCCGGACGTATCGGGTCGCGGCCGGCCCTGAGTCAGTCGAATACTTTGAAGGCGTCGAAGGCTCGTATCGCGGACGAGTACCAGACCGAAGAGGGCGAACCGCTGGCCACGTGCCGGGCGGCGGCCTGACCCATCTCGATCGAGTGATGAATGTTCTGATGGATGAACAACCCCTGACGTCCGTTCGAGATCGCGTTCTCCAGTTTCTGAGCTTCGCTGAGTAACCTGGTCAGGGTGTCGCGATATCCGACTTCGTATAAGGGGTAGGCCGTCTCGATTCTCTTCGAAAAGCACTCGGTGACCTCATCGCGTCGTACGAGTCCCAGCTTTGCGAGGCCTGGCAGCACCTGCTCGAGCCGGTCGGAATCGGACATACGCCAGGTTTCGTCGCCCACGTCGCAGGTGATTTCGAGGCCGAGGCAGGTTCTGCCGCGCGGGCCCAGCGAAGGTGAGTAGTTCTTAGGCTCGAAGACTCGATTGAACGGAAATTCCGTCGAGGGCACGTAATACGTCTCGTGCTCGGACGCGAACGGCTTGGCGAGCACCAGGTAGAAGACCACCAACGCCCGGTAGCGAAGGCCCCCGGCCAGCCTGGTCACCGAGTCGGTCGTGAACACTCCGCCGAGGAATCGCGTGAGTGGGATGGTAGTCATCAACTCGTCACACGGGAGCTCCTGCTGGCCGGCTCCGTGCTCGACCACGACGGATCGAACGCGGTTCCCTGAGCGCGAGAAGCCCACGACGGACGTGGATCGGTGGATCGTGACGCCGAGCCTCGACAGCTCCTCGGCCACTCGATCCCAGATGTATCCCATGCCGCTCTTGGGATAGAAGTAGTTCGGTCGAACGATCTTCCTCGTCATGGTCTTGACGACGACGTCTTTCATGCTGAGCGCGTTCACTCGCTTTTGGGCCTGGTCCGACGACAGCTTCGACATTGGCAGGCCCCACACCTTCTCGGCGTAGGGTCGATAGAAGATGTCATAAAAGTAGCGGCCGAAGCGCTGCACCATATGCCCTTCGTAGGTCGACAAATCGAGATCGCCTCGGGCCTTGGCCATGGCGAAGTCCGCGAGGAAGAGCGCGGGCGTCTTCAAACCCATCTTGGAGAGGAGCTCGGTGGGCTTGGGTGGGTATCGGTAGAGTTGATCCATGAGCAGGATCTTGCAGTTGCGGCGGCGATCCAGGAGATCGTCCCCGATGAAGCCCCGGATCCAGTCGAGCGTGTCGGCGTGCATTCCGGCGTAGAGTCGATGAGTACCCACGTCCAAAGCAAACTCACCGTGGCGGAAGGTCGTCGCGATCCCTCCGACCTCCGCTTCTCGTTCGACGACCTCGACGTCGAAATGCCCGAGCTTGGCGAGCTCGTAGGCCGCCGAGAGTCCCGTGGGGCCGGCACCGAGGATGACTACTTTCTTTTTCGTGCGCATACCCGTCTCCAACGAACGATCTCGAACGAACGACTCACTCGGCCACGTAGCCGAGCGCCCGCAGCTTGGCCCGGAGCTCGGGGTCGAGCTCCGAGCGCCCCCCCGAGCCGACCGTCGCCGTGACCACAGCCAGCCCAGTATTCAACCGCGCGACGACGGTCGTGCTCGTTGGCGCCAGGTCGAGCTCCTCGCGCGGATCACGCTCGACGTCGTAGAGCTCCACGAACGACCCAGCTTGAATCAGCTTGTGCGGACCGTCGACGGTAGCGTGGCGATCGACGCGGTACCTTGGGTGCCAGTCGGCGATCATCTGGAACACTCGTCCCTCCGCGAAGACAGGCCGACGCACGCGGTCTCCGCGGAGACTGCGCCCGAGCCTGCCGGGCGGAACGGACAAGCCGGCGGCTTCGAGGATGGTCGGAAAGACGTCGACCCCCGAGACCACGCCTGAGTCTCGTCCCACTCTCTCCGAGCGAGGAAACTTGATGAGGAGCGGCACGTGAATCTGGTCTTCGTACACGGACGAAGCATGGCCCACGTAACCCTTGGCGCCAAAGGCTTCGCCGTGATCGGAGGTGACGATGACGATCGCGTCCCGATAGCGCTCGAGGCGGCGGAGTAAATCGAAGAGTACGGTCAGATCGCGGTCGAGCGATCGAATCGCGGCGTCGTACATATCGGAGAGTCGTTGCTCCTCCTCGCGACCGGGAGCCTGCGATCGACTCATGACGCGTTTGCGAAGGGCATCATACTCGGGCGTGCTCAAGTCTCCACCTTCGGGCTGCAAATCGGACGGCACGAGATAAGGCCAGTGAGCCTCCATGAAGTTGAGGAACAAAAAGAAAGGCGCGTCTGCGCCCACGGCGTCTTCGACCCAGGGCACGGCGACACTCATCACCTCGTCCGCGCTCATCCGATGACTCTCGGAGAACCATCGAGGGAGCCACCGGGTCAGCAAGTCATCGAAGGTTCGCCTGAGAAAGACCTTCGGAGCGGGCGACAGGATCGCGAGCCTACGCTCGGCGTAATAGGCTTCAAAGCCCTGCGCGAGTCCGAGCTTCGGGTTGAGGTATCCGAAATTCGCGCCCACTCCGATCGTCCAATAACCGGACTCGGCGAGGAGCTCGGCGAGCGTCTGGTGCTGATCCGAGAGAGGAGCTCCGAAGCGCTTTTCCCGAGTGTAGTGCGCGCCGTGCTCCGATGGGTACAGGCCGGTGAAGAGCGATGCGTGGGACGCCAGCGTAAAATTGGAGGTCGAATACGCTCGATCGAAGACGACCGAGTCGTCGGCGAGCTTTGCGAGTGTTGGAAGGCGATCGGCGATACTCATCGCTTCACTCGGGCTCGCTTGGTTCGGAGGCATGAGGCGGTCGAACCGGACCGTATCGAGGACGACGAGGATCACATCTGGACGGCCACTGCGCGGAGACGGCGCCGGAAAATCGGGGCGCGATGGACCGGGAACCGAGTTGAGCGCGAAGGCGGCGGCTATCACGATCAGGTTCGCCACCACGAGGGCTCGCGCGCTCCGAACCTGAAGCGGAAGTCGTCTGGCGAGGGCGCCGAGTACGAGGATGCAAACGAAGCAGGCCGTGGCGAATGGGAGCTCGAGCCAGCCGTCAGTGACTCGCTTCAGGGTGAGAGCGCAGGCGACGAAGGCAAAGGTCTCGACGGCGGCGATCGGCGCAAAGACGGGCAGCGCCCAGCGCCAAGCGGCGCAAGACCCCGCGACCGCAGACGCCGCCACAGCCACCGTCGCAACGCTCGGCTCGGCCACGAGCGCTCTGAGCGAGAAGGGAATCAAGACGGAGGCGACGGCGAGGACGCGCGCTCTGCTCGGAGAGGCCAGGCGAGGTACTCGGGCGACGAGGTGTCCGAGGAAGTGCCCGAGGACGAAGTAGACGAGCGAGTAGGACAGGCACGCGAGGGGGTGGAGCGGCTCTTCGGCGACGAATTTCGGAGGCACCATCCAAGGCGCCACCATCGTCAGAGCGCACTCGATCGAGGCGTGCGCCAGCCAGGCATCACGGATCTGATTGCTGGCCGGCCGAGTCACGGCGAAAAACCGTTGCCGTCGCCGTTGCTGTTACCCTCGCCGTTGCTGTTACCGTCGCCGTTGCCGTTGCCGTCGTCGTCGCCGAACTCATGACGGCCGTTTGTAGGAGTCCAGGCCCTCCTGGTGTAGTTTCGTGCGACGTCCGGCACCGCTCGTTCATATCACTTCGGCGATGGCGACGGCGACGGCAACGGTTGTGACAATACGTGATTCGAGGATTTCTCAGATGGCGACTTCTCAGCAGCCCACTGGATGACACAGTAGTGCTAACACAGCAGTGCTAGGTAGGCGAAGTCAGCGTGGTCACGAGCTTCTGGGGATCTGTACCCAGAATCAGGGCGCCAGGGTGAGATCGAGGAAATAGGTCATATCGCCGCCCTGATTCACACCGCTGCCGCTCTCGAACTCCCAGTTGGCCACCGACACGTAGTAGGTGCCCTCCGTGAGGCCGGCGGCCGCTGCCGTCGAGCAGAGGTTGGCCGGATAGTCGTCGTCGTCCACAAAGCTCAGCTCATCACCGACGTTGGTCCAAACCTTGACCGCCGTATCGATCGTTCCGCTGGGGCAGACCGAGGTCGGGTCGCCGAGCGTGAGATAGGTATGAGCGGTCAGGTTGAGAGTCTGCCCAACGGGGACTTCGACCTTGAAGTAGTCACGTTCACCCACGCCAGCGGGAAGAACGCCGAGCACCGTGACGCTGCCTACGGCCGCGAGACCCGAATCGTCGAAGGTCGGCGTGGTCGGGTCGAACGGATCGTTGTTGGGCTCGGACTCGCTGAGTCCCTCGAACTGACACGTATCGGAGCATCCGTCACCGCTGATGAGATTTCCATCGTCACACGTCTCACCGGCAGACCCTTCAACCACCCCATTGCCGCACGCGGCCACGCTGAAGGTGGCCTCGACTTCGACGTCGCCCACCACGGTCCCCTCGTTCACGACCGCGAGGTAGTAGGTGCCTACGTCGAGGTCCGACACGTTCAAGGCGCCGCAGTCACCGGGTCCGCCGGCGCCGGCTTCGGCGACCAAGAGGGACGCCGAGTCGATGAGGTAGAGGTGAGTATCGACGGTGCATGTGCCCGGGTCCCCCGAGTCGTGTGAGACGATCGCGACGGATGTGCCGGCGAGGGTGATGTCGACCTGGAAGAGTCGGTACTCGGCCGCAGGCAGCCCGATGATGGTGCCGGTGGCGAAGGGCGCACTCAGCGCCCCGAGAATCTCCCATTGACAGGTGGCGCTGCAGCCATCGTTCGCGTTGAGGTTTCCGTCGTCGCACTGCTCGGCGACGGTGACTTCGGTGATTCCGTTTCCGCAGATATCCACCGGCCGCGCGTCGATCACGAGCTGGTAAGTTGGGATCGTCGAGAAACCCAACCATGACTCGACCGACACGAAGTAATTTCCAGCCGGAACGAAGGCCTCGTTCGGGAAGATGCGGGAGCAGCTGCCCGTGCCGTCTTCATCGTCTGAGAAGATCTCGTTGCGCTGTTCGTCGTACAGGCGAATGACGGTGTCGATCGAGCACGTTCCGGAGACGGCGTCATCGAAAGTCTCGATGGCGAGGTATGCCGGCGCGCCGAGCTGAACCGCATAGAAGTCGACCTGGGTCTCCGGGTCGATGCCGTCGGTGAAGATCTGGGGTCCACCGGGCACCGGGAACGTATAGGTGCCCAACACTTCCAGCGTGCAGAGTGCGGAGCATCCATCGGCGTCCGTCGTGTTCGAATCGTCGCAAGACTCACCTGGGTCGACGATGCCGTTGCCACAAATGGGCGCCACCGTCTCGATGGTCAGAAAGTACACCGGGAGAGTATCGCCGAACGTGGGCGTCACCTCGATGAAGTACGTGCCGGCAGGCAGATTCTTCGTGGCGACGTTCACTTCGGGAGCGAGGCGGCCGCAGTTCGAATCCACTCCATGCCAGTCGTCTTCGGCGAGGATCGTCGATCCGTCGACGTCATAGAGCCGGAGCGTGGCCGAGTCGGGGCAGCCGCCGTTGGCGTCGGTCGCGACCTGTGCCAGGAGGCTGTAATCGGCGGGAACCACGACGGACCAGAAATCGCTGACGTCACCGGCGGTGGGGTCCAGGGCGCCGGCGAAAGTCCCAGGCACTGGGTCGGCGGCGTTGGCCGTAGTGAAGTCGTTGTTCGGCTCAGTCTCCGTGACGCCTTCGAAGGTGCACGTTGCCGAGCAGCCGTCCCCGGACGCCAAGTTGCCGTCGTCGCATTGCTCGAGCGCAGGCTCGGTCACGCCGTTGCCGCACCCCGGACCGAACGCGAAGATCACGACTTCGTACGCGGTGATCTCGTCGAGCGAGTTCCAGGGGTAGACGCGAAGGAAGTAAGTGCCTGGGCCGACCGCCGCGCCAGCATCGGTTCGCGGATCGATGAGTGAGCAGGACCGTGGGAGGTCTGGGTGCTCATCGTTGCTCGCGAGCAGGTTCCCCGCTTGATCCGTGAGCTCGATGACCGTGTCGGAGCTGCCCGTGACGGCGTCGCAGTCTGGCGCTGAGGGAACGAAGGTCTCGGCCCGAATGAACCCAGCCGAGGTCATGTCGATACGGTAGATGTCGAGCTCCCCGACGGCGAGCGCCCCGGGAATCGTGGTGGGCGTCGTGGCAGGTCCCACGACCACGCCTGCGGCCTCGAGGGCGCAGGTCGCGTCGCAGCCATCGCCGGCGGTGGTGTTGCCGTCATCGCAGGACTCGGCCGCTTCGACGAAGCCGTTGCCGCAGCCCGGAGCCAGCACTTCTACGTGCAAGAAATACGCGCCGATGGCTTCATCATCGTTGAGGTCTGAAACTGCGATGTAATACGTGCCTCCGAGCATTCCGACGGTCTGCTCAGCAGTGTCGGGCGCGAGGCGGCCGCAGCGATGGCCAGGACCGCCCGAGCTGTTCGTCGCGAGGATCGTGGTGCCATCGCTATCGTACAGCGTCAGGGTAGCGCTGGCCGGGAACGGGCAGGAGTCGAAGCCGTTGATCCCGACCTGCGCGAAGAGGTGGTACCCAGCCGGAACGTTGACTGAGAAGAAGTCGACCGGGTCCGTCGTCGGATCGATCGATCCAGAGGCAGACGCAGGAGCCGTGAGCGAGACGGCCGTCGCCGTCGAGTTGTTCGGTTCGGTCTCGAACGTCCCCTCGAAGGCGCACAGCGAATCGCAGCCATCGCCGGCCGTCGCGTTGCCGTCGTCGCACTCTTCGCCGGCTCGAGACTCGCGGTACCCGTTGCCGCAGGCCGGCTCGACGAGGTTCACGAAGAGCGTGTACGCGCCTGTGTCGGAAGTGTAGCCACGAACCATGATGAAGTAGGTGCCGGCCGGGAGGTCTCGCACGCCAACATCCGTGGCAGGAGCAACATCGGAGCAGAAGTCCGGGCCGCCATCGTCGTCGAAGGCCAACTGGTTCATGGCCGAATCGAAGACGTAGATTTGCGAGTCGACGACGCAGTCCGTGTAAGCGTGAATGCCGTAGCCCGCGGGGACGGTCACGGCGTACCAGTCTTCTTCGTCGGCCACCAAGACTTCTCCGGACACGCCCGTGCCATCACCAGGAAGCGCCATCGCGGTAGCCGAGCTCGTGTTCGTACCTACGCCGGAGATGACCGCGGCGATCGTGGCCACCGTCGACTGCACGCTGAGAGGGCCGTTCGTCGCCGAGAGGCGGACCGCGCTGGTCTGGCTGACGACCCAGCTGTAGCTGCCGTCCGGTGTGCCAGGGAACCCAGAGACAGCAACTCCATTGACCCAAAGCTGGGTGCTCGTGGCGTCCGTCGTCTCCCAAGTCACCGTGGCCGTCGTCGATCCGGTGAAGCTCGCCGGTTCCACGAGGAAGCTGTCGATCACCGGTGCGAGCGCGATGCTCACGGTGACTTGAGCGGTCGCCGTGCCGTTGGCGTTGCTGGCCTCGAGCGTATAGGTCGTCGTCGTTGCTGGCGTGACATTGATGCTGCCCGTGTTGCTCGTGACGTTGATGTCGTCGAACACGACGACGGCACCGTTCAGGACCCGGACACGGGTTGCGCCGGTGACGTTCCAGGAAAGGGTCGAGGATCCGCCAGCGGCCACGGTGGTTGGGCTCGCGGTGAAGCTCACGATCGAAGCTCCGACCGCGGTGACAGTGACGTTGACCGAAGCGGTCGCATCACCAGCAGCGTTCAGGGCCTTGAGCCCGTAGGAGATCACGCCGGCGGAAGCGGGCGTGGCCACGAAGGTGCCCGTCGCCGCAGACGCTGTGTGAAGCACGGTCGCGCCGAGCGAGATCTCGATGCCACCAGGCGCGTTGCTCACGTCCCACGACAGCGTCGTCGACTGGCCGAGGTTGATCGCGGTTGGGTTGGCGCCGAAGCTGTTGATCGTCGCCCCCGTCTGCACCGGGTTCACCGTCACGACGACCGTCTGGGTGTCGGTCTCGTTCGCGGCGTTCTTGGCCTCCAGCGTGTAGGTCGTGGTGTCCGCCGGCGTGACCATCTGGCTGCCGGTGAGGTTCGCGCCGTCGTAAACGGTGGCTCCAGAATCGTCGGTGACTTTGACGTTCGTTGCGTTGGTCACGACCCACGAGAGGGTGGTGCTGTTACCGGCCGTGATCGGGTTCGGCGAAGCGGTGAAGCTCGTGACTTCCGGCGCGGGCGGCGTCGCCTGCACGGTGATCGTGACGGTCTGGGTTCGCGGACCGCCGACGCCCGTGGCCTCGAGCGTGTACACCGTCGTCTCGGTCGGCGTGACCATCTCGGTGTCATTGAAGCGATTGCCTGACGCCACGATCTCAGCCGAGGGCGTCGTAATCTTGACCGCCTCGGCATTGAGAACGCTCCACGTGAGCATGGCGCTCTGACCCACCGCGATCGTGGTCGGGTTGGCATCGAACGAAACGATCTGAACTTGGTTCATGACCGCTTCGACGACGACAGTCAGCTTCTTCGTCGCGGTGCCGCCATCGCCAACGGCCGTCAGTGTGAACTCCGTCGTCGCCGTCAGCGGCGCCGAATCGACCGAGCCTTTGAGGCCTGCCGGCAAGGTGAGGTCGCCGCCTGGATTCGCGGCGATCCGCACGGTGTTCGCGTTGGTGACCTCGTAGGTCAATTTCACCGTCGCGTTCGCCGTCACGGACATCTTGTCCGCCGTGAACGTGACGATCGAAGGCTGCTTCTTTGGTTCCTCTTCGTCTCCACAGGCCGCGAACGCAAACATCGCGGCCATTGGAACGAAGAGACGCGTGGCATTTCTCAACATCATCCGTCTCCCAAACTCTCTACGCGGGGTGACCCGACACCTCGGCGCTAGGGGCGGACGCATAGTGCATCCGGCTGGGAAAATCTACGGGGAATCGAGCGGAACTGGTAGGATATTGAATTGACTGATGTTTCGTTCGTAGCGCAGGAGCTACGGCGAGAGGCGCTGCGCACGGATTGCATCGCCCGCGTCGAGACGAAAGAGGAAGCGATCGTGGAGTCGATCTGCGCGCCCAACCCAAGCCTCGAGGTCGCTGACGATCAGTCGGTAGCCTCCCCAGTGGGATGGCGCAGGAACTTCGCGTCCTGCGTACTGGACCTCCAGCTCGGCGATCCGATCAGCGAGCTCTTGGCGGGAGCGGAGCGGGCGGCTCTGCGCCGACGCCCAAGCTCCGAGTTGGCTGCCCCGCGGCCGCGTCCGAAAATAGCTGTCCACGTCGAGTCGATTCACGGGATCCACGCGGCCTTTCACGCGGATCTGCCGCTCGAGCGAAGCGAAGTGGAAGACGAGCGCGGCCGACGGATTGACGGCCAAATCGAGCGCTTTTTTGCTCTCGAGGTTCGTGAAGAAGACGAGCGACCGCCCCTCGACAGCCTTGAGCAACACCAGACGCGCATCGGGAGCACCATCGGCTCCCACGGTCGCGAGCACCATGCTGTTGGGGTTCGGCAGGCCGGTTCTGCTGGCCTCGCCGATCCAGCGGTCGATCAAACGCATCGGGTCTGTGCGCGCCTCTGGGAGCACCTCGGAGCAGAAGTCGACGAGCTCGAGCGCGTCCATGTCGATCCTATACCACGGCGCAGATCGCCTTCGCGGGGGTTGTGAATCCTCGGCCTGGAGCCGCGACGTTCGTCGAGCTCGGAGCTATCGCACGAACGTGCGCGGATTGCGCGCGTAGCGAACCCTCGACATCAGCGCCGAAAAATCCACCTCTCGTCCTGCAAGAACGGCGACTCCATGATCTTCGATCGCGCCATCGGCGAATTGGATTCGGCCAGGCTCCAGGAGGCCCTCGACCGCCAAGACATTCACGCCCGTGCTTGCGTTGCGAGAGATGCGAAAGCGTTCCATGGCGACATTCGACTCACCGGAAAGATTGAGTCCGGCGCCCGATCCCGACGCGCTCGGCCCCGACGCCAGCGAGTCTTCGATGGTGATCTCTTCGAGCCAAACTTCGGACCTGCCCCGCACGAAGATCCCGATCGGCTCGTTGCGCGAAGCGAGAGCTCGAACCAAGGTCGACGGCCCCGAGAGCTCGATGCCGATCCCTGCAGAATCCAGCACGGTGAGATCTCGAGCATCGACCGGAGTGTTGATGAGCCGTACGCCAGCGCTCGACGAGCCATCGATCCGAACCCGCTCGAGGTCGAGAGATCGCGCGCCTTCGGCGAAGATCCCGTTGTAGGCGCCACGGACCCAGGTGTCGCGGATGGCCGCGATGGTCCCTGCTTCGAGTCGAATCGGTCCGCGGTCCGAGCGCATCCCTCTCACGTTCACCGTCGAGTCCAGCGCTGCAATCGAGTTGAAGGACTCCTGGTCGAAGGGCTCCTGGTCTGTGCCGACGAAGGTGACCTCTTCGAAGTCGACCCGAGTCGCTGGTCCCTCCACGATCGCTCCGGCAATTGTTCCTTCGAAGCCCACCGAGCGCAGGGAGGCCCGCGATCCGAGGCGAAGCATCGAGCCGGTCGTGCCTCCTCGGATCAAGACGTGAGCGAGCGTGACGGTGGAGGCGTCGACCAACAGGCCTGATGAATTCGAGTCCAAGAGCGCCCGCTCGAGAGTCATCACGGAGTCCAAAGCCGTGGCTCCAAAATCTCCGTGGTTCGAGCCCAACACCATCAAATCCTCCACGACCGCGATGGAACCGTCCAAAATAGCCATCCCGGCATGTTCGTTTCTCGCGAGGAGAGCTCGTCTCAGGTCGACCCGCGACTCTCGGGCGACAATCCCAGCTCCCGCCTCGCTCGAACCGCTCGACAGATGGTCTCGGATGACGAGATCAGAGCCCTCGAGCCGGGAGCTCTGCAGCGCGATCGCGGGTCCCTCGTTGGACTCGATCAGCGTTCGCCTGACAATTGCCTCGGCGCCGACGACTTCGAGTCCAGCCTGCCGTCCGCCTCGGATCACGGCGTCTTGCAGCTCGAGCAGACTCGAGGGTCCGACCAACTCGATGGCAGCCGACGTGGTCCCCTGAATCACCGCACGATCTAGGGTCGCGCGAGCTCCCGCGGCGATTCTCACCGCCGTCTGGTCCGAAGACCCCGAGTCGCCTCGAACCCAAAGCCCGGAAATCGAGGCAGTCGCGCCACTCTCGAGCAGAATCGCGACCTCGTCGACCTGGTCGATCACGACCTCCGAGAGATCGACCAGACCCGCCGTCCGAATTCCGTAGGGAAGCGGTTCCGCGCTCGACAAAGCACGAACGAACAAATGACCTCCGAGAAGGCTCGTGCCCTCGCCGACCAGCACTCCCGTGCCCGACCAGTCGACCCGCACGCCGTCGGCGCTGAAGCTCGCTCCAGATTCAACGACGATACCTTCCGCATCTTTGCCACGAATCCAAACGTCTCGGCCCGTCGAGCGCCCGCCATCTCTCGTGATCCAACCCCAGCCCCGTGGTCCGAGTCCCTCGAGCAGCAGTCCTTCGCCTTCGAACGAACCGCCGTTGATGCGAAGCGGCTGCCAGCCAGAGACGTGGACGCTGCGGAGCTTGACGTCGGTGGTGCTTCCAGTGGATTCGATCGTCGCGACGCAGCAGGGACCAGAGATCGATATTTTGGTCTCTGCGACACAGGCACCTACGACCGTCACTGGGTTCGTCATCTCGACCCGCTCGACGTATGTGCCCTTTCCGAGTGCGATGGTGGCGCCCGCAGATGGAGCTCGGAGAATGGCTTCGGAGAGTGTTCGAAAGGGACTCACCAGGCGGCCATCACCTGAGATGGTGGCTTTGGCGCTCACGTACAGCACCGGTCCGCCCAGCGCCGACACGTCCGCGTACTCTCCCGGCGGGCACTCAGAGCCAAGCCGGACGCAGCCCTCGCCAGGGAACAGCTCGACCTGATCCGGAGGGCATTCTGCGAGCACCATCGGAGGCGGCTCACAATATGAAGCGCCATCGCGTGAAGACTCTGCCCAGCTCGACGGACAGGGAGTGAGGATCGGCGGCGCGGGCGGGTTGGGTCGCTCGATGGGGTCATCGACGATGGTAGGCTGCGCTGGTTGCAGAACCTGGGTCGGCTCGGGGCACGGTAACGTGCAAGCCACGTCCGCGTCTCCCGGCTCGACGAGGCAACCGCCTTCTTCGGCGCATCGGGGCAGGTCGAGGTCGGGGAGGTAGAACTCGGGGATGGTTGCTTCCAAAGTGAGCTCAGACCACACGAGCTCGGTTGGGTCCAGGGCATAGGAGGCAGCCGGCCGTGGCAGCAACCTGCCCGATCCCGGAATGACGGATGCCACCTCTCCACCAGCTTGGATCTGAAGCTCCGAGAGCGACCATTCGTAAACCAAAGCGTGGACCGGAAAGCTCTCGAGCCCACGAAACAAGGGGTCTGAATCGAAAGACAGACCAGTGAGCCGCGTATCCGCGCCGCTCCCAGAGAGCAGGACGATCGACTGGACCCCTTCAGAGGCGGAGAGCCGAGCGAGCTGGTTTTCACAGCTCGAGGCCAATGCCAGTATCAGACAAGCCCAGGCCAGTCGAGCCCACCATTGCGTTCGTGGAGAGTTGGAAGTCGATCGAGGTATGCTGTGATTGAACCGCGTCCAAACGGCAGAGGCAAGTCCGCGCCACCGAATTCGCTCTTGGGCCACGAACGAGCCTCGACCCCGGAATGATATCCGCAGTTGGCGACCGAAGCCGACGGACAAATGGGAACCTGGAAGGCGAATGGGATGACATTTCCGAGTCTCGTCGAGCCGTCTCTGTCTCGAAGCGGTCCGGCGAGCGTCGTATACAACCGACTTCGAATCGGGACGACGATGAAGTCGTGCGACGTGCCTGGCTTGCTTTGATCATGGTCTCCTGCAGCGAGAGCTCGATCCAGCCGCCTGACGCCGCGATGCCCTATCGCACGTACTGGCAGGACATCGACCCCATTCTCGAGGCCCGCTGTCGCTTGTGCCACCAAGATCCCCCGCTCTATGGAGCTCCGCGGCCTCTGATGACGTATGCCCAAACTCAGGCGCTCTATGGGGCAGAGCCCATCCACGTGTTGATGGCAAGACGCGTGACCGCTCGTCAGAATGCCATGCCACCGCCCTCTCAGCCCCAGCTCAGCGAAGACGAAAAACAGATGTTCGTGGCTTGGACCTACCACGGAGCTCCGGAAGGATCTCGCCCCGACGCCGGCATCCCGAGTCCGAGCGACGCGGGTATCGAGCTCGATGCCACGGCAACAGGCACGGTGGCCCCCGACGCTGGATTGCCGACCGAAGGCCTGGATGCAGGCGAGTCGGAGGACGGCTCGACGCCGGACGCCTCACAAAGCTCCCCATTTCGCACGATGGATATCCTCGCCCACGCCAATGGCTCGACCGATCCGTACCCACTTCCCGTCGAGCACACGAACTACCGCTGCTGGAGCTACACCGTACCTCCAGGCTCGACGGATCATTCCTTCGTGGTGCGCATCGAACCCATCATAGACAACCCCCGTCATCTCCACCATATCCTGCTCTTCCGGGTCCGGAGCGGCAATGCGGAAGACGGTCCGTTCTCTTGTGGTGGCTTGCCGGTAACTTGGGACATGGTCGCCGGGTGGGCTCCAGGGCGGACCGAAACTGTCCTGCCCCCAGGGACCGGATTTCGGGCCTTCGCCGGAGATCGCTATGTGGTTCAGGCCCACTACGACAGCGTCGCCGCACCTGGACAATTCGACCGAAGCGGGATGCGAATCCACATCTCCGATGATCCCTCGCTCACCGAAGCCGGGGTGCTCTGGCATGGAACCAGCTGGCTCACGCCGCTGCATGGCTCGAGTGTGTCGAAGCGCTGGATGTGCCAGGTGAGGCGAGACTTTTCGATCTACGAGATCTTCCCGCACATGCACCAGAGCGGGCTGCGAATTCTCTTGGAGCTCCAACGAGACGGCGATTCGACCTGGAACGTCGTGAGCGACATCCCAACTTGGAGCTTCGACGATCAACCCAATGTGCTCGTGCCGGCCGCGTATCGCGAGCTCCACCCGGGCGACCGGCTGAGAACGACTTGTTGGTGGGACACGATGGGTCGTTCGGTTTCCTTCGGTGAGGCTTCGGATGATGAGATGTGTTTTCATTTCATCACTCACGCGCCGATCATCCCAAATCCAAATACGGCCTGTGTCGGAGTCGTGCCGTGATCGAGAGTCATGAGTCGATCGGGTCGAGCGATCCTACCATAACCCAGCGTCGAGCCTTCGCGCTCGCTCTGATCGTCTCGTCGGGATGTGATTGTGGAGGCGGTGATGCACTCACCCAAGTCGTCCGAGAGCTCTCCGTCGCGCCCCAGGTCGTCGACTTTGGCGCAGTTGCGGTTGGAACGCTGTCGGCCCGACAGGTTCGGCTGACCAACGAGGGCACGGTCGCGCTCGTCATCACGTCGATTGAGGGGGCAGCTTCCGGATCGCCCTTTGCGATTTCGGGCGAGGCCCCGAGGTCCATCCCGCCCAAGGCGAGCGTCGACCTGGGACTCGCTTTTCTGCCCCGAACGCGGGGTTTGGCGGAGGATACCTTTCGGATCGAGGTCCTGGACGAAGGAGTACACGACCTGACTTTGACCGGACGGGGGATCGTCCCCGGAGTCGAGCTCGAGATCCAGGGGGAGAGCTGCCAGGACGCACCAGGCTCACTCTCGTTCGGGACGGCCGCGGTCAGCGTTCCTGTCGAGAAGTCACTGCGTCTGCGGGCGATCGGGTCGGTACCCGTGACGATTCTTTCGGCGGAGATCCGAGGTTCAGATGCCCCAAGCTTCAGCGTCGTTCAGTCCCCTGTCGGAGAGCGGATCTCTCCCCCCGCCGCCGCGTCCCTGACCCTTCGTTTCGATCCGGCCCGCGAAGGTCCGGTCTCGGCGGAGGTGAATATCATCACGGATGCCCCAGATGGGGCGCTGACCGTTTCACTCTGTGGCGCTGGAATCATTCCGG
This sequence comes from uncultured Myxococcales bacterium, assembly GCA_964463485.1. Taxonomy (GTDB): domain Bacteria; phylum Myxococcota; class Kuafuiibacteriia; order Kuafuiibacteriales; family Kuafuiibacteriaceae; genus CAYXDO01. Next base: position 91,913 of record CAYXDO010000013.1, read on the forward strand.
TCTTGTGCGCGACCCCGGTGCCGCTCGACTTTGGCAGTATCGTCTTGGGTCAAACGGCTACGGCTTCGCTCAGAGTCAGCAATTGTGGCTCCGAGACTTTGGCCTTGGCGGGAGCCGAGATTTCCATGGATGGCGCATATACATCCGATCCCGGCTTCGCCGTCGAGGGCTCTGCGCCGTCAGCGCTGGATCCCGCGGAGTCCTTCGATCTGACCATTCGTTACACGGCCGCGGTCGAGGGCCCGTCGTCCGGTTACTTGAGGATCGCCACGGATTCGATGATCCAGGCCACCGCCTATTTTCCGCTGACCGGTCGAGGGCTCGCGCCCTGCGAGCTCAGCGCGGTTCCAGACCGGCTCTTCTTCTTCGGGATCCCACCTTCTACGTACTCCGAGCGAAACGTCATGGTGCTCAATGAGACGATGCAGCCGTGTACGATCACGCGCCTGGAGATCATCGGATCCAGCGTTTTTTCGCTTCAGGGCGGAGCTCGGGTTCCGGAGGTCGTCGACTCGGGCGACGTTCGGCAACTCACGGTTCGGTTTGCTCCGACGGGCCCGGGCCCCGACTCGGCCGTGCTCGAGCTCGAGGCCAATGGGTCGACCGGGCCGACCGGGTCAACCGAACGGATCGAGCTGAGCGGAAATGGGCCAGTCGGAGAGGGCTGCCATTTGCAGGCGACTCCAGACTTCTTGAGCTTTGGCGTGGTCGCTCCGTCAATCCGGCAGAGTCGAAGTGTAGAGTTGGTCAACGTCTCTGAATTCGAGTGTACGGTCACCGGCGTCACCGTCGATCCCGCTTCGGACCCAGGTTTCGGCCGCACCGCCCAGCCCGTGGCTCCGCTCGCGCCGAGAGCTCGCGCTGTCATCGAGGTGAGTTATACCGCCGTGATGGCAGGACGAGCCCGCGGACGATTGACGGTGGAGTCCAATGATGTCACCGTGCCGATTCTCCAAATACCGCTCTTCGCAGAGAGTCCGCGACCCGGCATCTGTGTGGATCCCACGCATCTGTCTTATGGCGCGGTCCAGGGCTTCCGGGATTTGAGCTTCGACATCATCGCCTGCGGAGGCCGTGACGTCTGGGTGACAGGTCTGCCTTTTTCGCGGAGCGATCCTCAGTTTTCGATCTTGGCTCCGCCGACGTTTCCGTTCCAATTGGCGGCGGGCAGCCGCCAGACCATCAGCGTTCGATATACCCCATCGGGTTCGGCCGGTGCTTCGGCCACGATCGAGGTCACCTCCGATTCGGAGCCCTCCGATGTTCCGGTCATCCTCGACGGCGGGCCCGAGATCGTCCCGGTCGAGGCCGGACGTTTCTTGTATTCTTGGAGCGCCACGATTCGCTCTGGAGTGTCTGGAGACATCAACCGATTGCCTCTCCAAGGCGCAGGAGCGAGGAGCTCCTATTGGGGAAGCGGCACCAACAAGCCCTGCTCCGGGTGCCATTCGGTGTCACCCGACGGCAGGTACGTGGCGCTCGTGGAGCTGACGTTTCCGCCCACCGTGCTCGAGCTGAAAGTGATCGACACCCTGACGGACTCGGCGGTGACTTTGCCTTTCAGCACGAGGAAAGCGTTCTTGGCGAGCTGGCGTCCGGACGTGGCGACCAATCCCCCCTATCAGTTCGCGTTCGACGATGACGGCGTCGTGAAGATCGCGTCGGTGACGGGTGGCGTCTTGCGCGAGCTCCAGGGCGCCAACGATCGTCAGTATCGAAACAAGATGCCGAGCTGGGGTCCGAACGGGCAAATTGCTTTTGTGCGGGGCACGAGCGACCTCGAGCCCTCCCTCACGCGACCCACCACTGCGGTGGGATTTTCCGGCATCAGCGACGTGATGCTGGTCGATGAGAATGGAGGAACACCGGTTCCGCTCAACGGTGCCAGCGGCAACAACCTCCTGAACTATTACCCGACCCACTCTCCCGACGGAGGTTGGATCGCGCTGACGACGAGTCGCTCCGGAAGTACCTACGCCGCCAACGACTCCCGCGTCGTGCTGGTCGCCGCGGACAACTCTGGAGCGGTGAGCGATCTAACGAGTGCAAATGGAAGCTCGGGCGCCTCGTTTCCAACTTGGAGCGCCGACGGGTCTTTGTTGAGCTTCAGTTGCCCGCCGAATCGGGGAGGTCAAGGCGACTGGGACATCTGGTATGTACCCATCGACGGCGCGACGGGACGGGACGGTCCGGCGGTCAACCTCGTGGAGGCCAACTCATCCGGCTTCGACCACATCGCGAGATGGACCCGGTGACGATCCGTCGAGGCTGAAGTCCAGAAGACGAGGTCATCCGTGCTCGATCATCCGGAATCCTGTGCACGCAGTTCTTCATCGCCGGTGCTTGCCTGATCGAGTAGGTTCCGCGCGGTGTTCAAGCGCCTCCTGATCGCGAACCGCGGCGAGATCGCTCGACGGGTCATTCGCGCGGCTCACGTCATGGGCATCGAAGCCGTGGCCGTGTTCTCCGAGGCTGACCGGGACGCTCCTTTCGTTCGCGAGGCAGACCAGGCGGTGTGTCTCGGACCCGCGCAAGCCTCGAGGTCGTACCTCGACGCCGACGCGGTCATCCAAGCGGCGATCCAGTCCGAGTCACACGCGATCCATCCCGGCTATGGTTTTTTGGCGGAGAACGCGGTGTTTGCCGAGCGCGTGCTCGAGCAGCGCATCGCCTGGATCGGGCCGCCTCCGCGCGTGATTCGACTCATGGGCGAGAAGGCCTCCGCGCGCGCCGCGGCCAACGCGGCCGGGCTGCCGGTCATCCCCGGCTCGCTGGGGCTCGTGGCTTCGGTCGCGGAGGCGCTGGAGGTCGCCGAGGCGATCGGTTGGCCGGTCTTGCTCAAGGCGGATGCAGGGGGTGGCGGCCGCGGCATGCGGCGCGCCGAGGACGCCGCTTCCCTCGAGCGAGCGTTTCACTCGGCAAGCGCTGAGGCACGTGCAGCGTTTGGGAGCGGCGCCCTCTACGTGGAGAAGCTCCTCGGCTCCGCGCGGCATATCGAGTTCCAGATTCTGGCGGACAAATACGGCAAAGCGATTCATCTGTTCGAGCGCGAGTGTTCCATTCAGCGTCGGCACCAGAAGCTCCTCGAAGAGGCGCCCTCCGTCGTGCTCGACGACGCTCGCCGCAACGCCATGGGGCGCAAGGTCGCGGACGCCGTCGCCAAGATGGGTTACGTCGGCGCGGGGACCGTCGAGTTTTTGTTCGAACGTGAGTCCCGGGAGCTCTACTTCATCGAGATGAACACGCGGCTTCAGGTCGAGCACCCCGTGACCGAGATGATCACAGGCGTCGACCTCGTGGTCGCCCAGATCCGCATCGCAGCCGGCGAGCCCTTGTGGCTGAGGCAAGAGGACGTTCGCCGCGAGGGCCACGCCCTCGAGCTTCGGCTCTGCGCCGAGGACCCCGAGGACGAGTTCCGACCGACGCCTGGGACGATCACGACGTTCAGCGTCCCGGTCGGCCCGCTCGGCGCAGGTCGAGTGCGCGTCGATTCCGCGGTCGAAGCAGGCTCCAAGATCCCGCCCTACTACGATTCTCTCGTCGCGAAGTTGATCGCGTGGGGCCCTGACCGCGGTTCCGCCATCGAGACCGCCAAGGACGCCCTGAGCAAGACCCAGATCCAAGGCGTAGCCACGACCGCTCCGCTCCATCGCGCCCTACTCGACGCGGAGCCCTTTCGCGCCGGAGATCTGCAAATCGGCGTGATCCCCGGCTGGACCTGAGAGACTCCCGATGCCTAATCCAACACTTCATCCGATTGGCCGCGAACGATCCGAGATCCTCGACCCCGACTCTTTCGCTCGAAGAGTGGACGAGATGCGCGACCGCGAAGTTCGCATCGAACAAGGACGCGCGCTGGTCGCCGACGGCTGGGGCGATCCGGGCCGCGAACGCGTCCACAAGAAGAAGAAGCTGACGACCTGGGAGCGGATCGATCGATTGAAGGACCCCGACTCCCCCGTTCACGCGATCGGGACGTTCGTGAATTTCGGCCTCGAGTTCGGAGAGCGAAAACAGACCTCACCCGGCGCCGGCGTGGTGACCGCACACGTGCGAGTTCACGGACGCTGGGTCATGGTGATCGCCAACGACAACACCGTCGCGAGCGGGTCCTGGTGGCCCAAGACGCCAGAAAAAATCGAGCGCGCTCAAGAGATCGCGCGACGGCTCCGAACGCCGGTCATTTATCTCGTCGATTGCTCCGGCCTGTTTTTGCCTGAGCAAGCCCGCACTTTTCCCGGCGGGACCGGCGCCGGCCACATCTTCAAGCTCAACGCGAGATTGTCCGCCGACGGCGTCCCGCAGCTCGCCGGCGTTTTTGGCGACTGCATCGCCGGCGGCGGCTACATGCCGATCATCTCCGACAAGGTCTACATGACTGAGCAGGCCTACATGGTGATTGCAGGCGCCGCGCTCATCAAGGGCGCCAAGGCTCAGCACATGACGAGCCACTCGATCGGAGGCCCAGACATTCACGTCGGGATCTCGGGCTGCGCGGATTTTCGGGTTCCGGACGATGAAACGTGCCTCTTGGCGATCCGCGAAGAGATCGCTCAGCTCCCCACTTCGGCGCTGGCCTACTATCGCTATGGCCTCGACGCGATGCCGCCTCGCTTCGACCCCAAGGAGCTTCAGGCCGTCGTTCCGGCAGATCACCGCGTCGCCTACGACGTCCGAGAGGTGATCGCGAGGCTCGTCGATGGGTCGCTGTTCTGGGAAGTCATGCCCGACGTGGGACGTGAAGTGGTCGTGGGGATCGGTCGAATCTCCGGACTCTACGTCGCGATCTTGGCCAACGCGTCGGGCCTGGTCGAGGATCCGGAGCATCCGGGGACCGTGCGCTCGGCGGGGATCTTGTACCGGCATGGCATCGCCAAGCTCTCGGCGTTCAGTCGGGCGGCGAACGACGACGGGATTCCGTTGCTTTGGCTGCAAGACATCTCGGGCTTCGACATCGGCCCGGAGGCGGAGCGCCACGGGTTGCTCGCGTATGGGTCGTCGCTGATTTATACGAACTCGACCAACCAGGCTCCCATGGCGACGGTGCTCCTCCGAAAGGCCAGCGGGGCAGGCTACTACGCCATGGCCGGGCTTCCGTACGACCCGGTGCTCCAACTCTCGACGCCCGTCACGCGCCTCGCCGTCATGGAAGGCCGAACGCTCGCCATCGGCGCGTTTCGCACGCGCCTCGACGACGACTTCAGACCCATGGCGAGCAGCGACGACGAGCGCGCCGAAATCGAACGCGGCATGAAGGCCGTCGAGGACCGCATCGAAGCGGACATGGATCCGATCGCGTCGGCCAAACAGATGGACACGGACGAGGTCGTGCTGCTGGGGGAGCTTCGTGAGCGGTTGGTGACTTGGACGGAGCTCTGCTACCAGTCCATCGGCCATCGGCGGGTGAAGAATCCGCGAATTTGGAGTCTCCACGATCTGGCTGCGCTCATGGAGCCGCTCACATGAAGACGCTCACGGCACTGACGGCGCTGGGGGACTCGGGCCTCGTGCTCGGAGCTCCAAAGGTGGGCATTTTTCGTCCTGAGTCATCGACCGGTGACTTCGTTCGCCCTGGGACTCGGCTCGGCACGCTCACCATCTTGGGCCGACATTTTCGGGTGGTCGCGCCCGCCGAGGCCACCGGCCAGCTCCGGCTGATCGTCCCGGCGGCGCCGACTCCGGTCGGCTACGGGACGCCATTGGCGTCGGTCGACGTCGCGACGCTCTCGGTCGCAGAGGCCAAGGTCGAGGCGAAGAACCTCGACGCCCATGCGTTCGTGCGCTCGCCGATTCACGGAGTCTTCTACGTGCGCCCAGCGCCGGAAGCTCCGCCGTTCGTCAAGTCGGGAGACGAAATCACCACGGGCAAAGCCATTGGGCTCGTCGAAGTCATGAAGACATTTCACCCAGTGACGTTCGACGGTGCGCGAGCCCGGGTCATCGACGTGCTTGTGAGTGACCGAGTCGAGGTCGCCCGGGACCAGCCCCTGATCTCGCTGGAACCCCTGGCGCCGTAGGTCCCCAGGTCGGGATCAGACTGCCGACACCTCGAGTCCCCAGACTCATACTCAGGCTGTCGCGCGGACCTGTACTCGGGAAAAAAAAGAAAGGGCGGCGGAAACGAATTCCCGCCGCCCGTCGGGCTGGTCTCCGCGAGGGAGGCGCCAGCTCAGCCTTGCTCCCTCGACGGATACTTCGATTGACTCACGCTGTAGCTCCTCCTCCGGCCAACCCGCCGGCACCCCTCGCGAACCGCGACACGGCTCGACGTGGCCGCATCAGGACGACGACTCAGCGCATCCTGGCGGCCCCGGGTGTTCTCTTGTACGAGGGTCATGCCCCCGGTGGTCTGGGTGTCGCCCGGAGACCATCTCCAGGCGCGCGGCTCGGCCCACGTAACGGCGGCACGAGCCATGGTCAGATCCTAACGCTGCGACCCAGCGGCCGCTACGGGTGGACAACCCCGATTCATAGGTGATCACTTTAGAGGCAGGATCAGGATCGTGAGGCAGGATAGGATCGGGCACGGGCACGAAGTCCTCGCACAGCCGCGCCGAATTTCGACGCTACTGGCTGGCCAGCGAGGGTCTCACTCATCGAGAGACTCGCCGGAGCTCAGTCGAGGCCGGCGATGGACTTCAGAATTCGCCCAGCGACGCGGTAGGGGTCAGCGTTCGCGCCTGGCCGGCGATCTTCGATGTAGCCGTACCCGAGGAGGTCGATCGACCGCGGGATTCGCACGGACGCGCCGCGATTGGCGGCGCCGTAGCTGAAACGCTCCATGCTGGACGTCTCGTGTAGGCCGGTCAGGCGCTGCTCGAGCCCGTGTCCGTACTCGGACAAGTGGGCGTGGTGCTTGGCCTCGAGGCGCTTGATCACGTCGTCTACGGCTTTGCGACCCGTCTTGGGATCGCGCATCTCGCGCGTGGAGAAGTTCGTGTGCATGCCTGCGCCGTTCCAGTCACCTCGCACGGGCTTTTGGTGGAGCGTCGCGGAGACTCCGAAGTCCTCGCCGACCCGATACAGGAGATATCGAGCGAACCAGAGGTGGTCGCAGGCCGCGAGCGCGTTGGCTTCCTCTCCCGGGAAGCCGCGGTGGCCGATCTGGAACTCCCATTGGCCGGGCATGACTTCGGCGTTGATTCCGTGGATCATGAGTCCGGCGTCGATACAAGCCTGAGTGTGGCGCTCGACCATGTCGCGGCCGAAGCACTCGTCTGCGCCGATCCCGCAGTAGAAGGGCCCCTGGGGTGCCGGATAGCCGCCCTTTGGCCAGCCGAGCGGGTCGCGGCCCTGGAACAGCGTGTACTCCTGCTCGAACCCGAACCAGGTGTCGACCTTCGCCGCGCCCGCGTCGAGCACGGCCCGCAGCCGCGCGCGGCTGTTGGACGCGTGGGGCGTTCCATCGGCGTTGAGGACCTCGCACATGACCAAGTAATTCCCGTTGCCCCGGATCGGATCGTTCACGAACGCGACCGGATCGAGGAGCAAGTCGGAGTCGTGGCCGGTGGCCTGGTACGTGGACGACCCGTCGTACTGCCAGCGGGGGAACGTGCTCACGCTCACCGCGTTTGGGTCGGGGACGTGCACGACGCGAGCTTTGCTTCGCAGGTGCTGCGTGGGGGCGTGTCCGTCCATCCAGATGTACTCGGCCAGTTTGACTGCGCTCATGATTGCCCTCTTGGTTGGGCTGCTCCTTTTGCAGCCCGCGTAGACAGGCGCACGTAATTCGCTTTCACGCACTGCGTCAAGTGGCGAAGGGCCGGCGCGTGCCTCAGAATCGGGCGGTGGAGAAGCAGGTCGCCCTGCCCTTGCGCGCGCTCGAGGAGCTGCTCGTGCCGCTAGCTCAATCGCTGGAAGCGGGGCTCACGTTGCTCGAGCACGCGAACGGTCCGGCGAGCGTGCTCATGCCGCGGCCGATTCAGCGAGCGTTGGACGCCGGTGCACGGCAGGGTCGGTCGGTCACTGAGCTGTTCACGTCTTTGGGGATTCTTTCGAACGCGCAGCTTGCGTTGCTCGCGGCAGCAGAGGCTCGCGGAGAGCCCGCGGTGGCGCTCCGCGCGGTAGCGGCGCGGGTCGGAGAAGAACGGAAGGACCTACGGAGACTAGCGCTTGGGCTCCTCTACCCGGCGTTCCTCGTCCTCACCACTCTGCTCGTGCAACCTCTGCCGAAGGTCGTGACGGAGGGCCTGGCTGGGTACGGCAGCGCGGTGCTCGGGCCGCTCTTGCTGTTCACTGCGACGATCGCCGCGGCCGTGTTTTTCGTGCCGAGGTTGCATCCAGACGGCCTCCTTCTTCGCGGCGTGCGCGGGCTGCTTCTGCTGATCCCGCCGACCGCCTACGCGGCTCGCCACCGAGCGCTCGCGAGCTTCGCGGACGTGCTGGGAGCGAGCATCTCGGCAGGCCTGACGTTCAGGGACTCCGTGCCGCTCGCGTGCGAAGCCACCGGTCACCCTTCGTTTCGCGGTCGCGCGGATCGGGTGCTAGGGCGCATTGGCGAAGGCGCGACGCTCGCCGACGCGCTCATGAAAGAGCTTCGCTTGCCGCCGACCTTCGCGGCTTTGGTGGCGCACGGCGAGCGGGTCGGCAAGCTCGACGAGATCCTCCCGCAGCTTTCGATCGAACACGCCGCCAAGGCGCGCGCGGCCCTGGCCGCGACGATGGTCGTGACGCTGCTCTTCGCGGGCGTGGCGGTGATGGGTTACGTCGCGTACGAGGTTGCCAGCGGCTGGAACCGGATCTTCGAGGACCTCGCGAAGCCGTTGATGGACTTGAAAGGCCTGGGAGGGCTCGAGGGGCTGTTCCCCGAGTAGCTGTTTCGGGGCTCGACGGCCCATGGCTCCCGTGGATACAAACCGGCGATGCCGCTGATTTCGGCCGAAGGGATCTCGCTCCAGTTTCGCGGGCGCACCTTGTTCGACGGAGCCAACCTCGCGATCGAGAAGGGTGACCGGCTGGGGATCGTCGGCCGCAATGGCAGCGGCAAGAGCACGCTGTTGCGTATTTTGACCGGGGAAGTCACCGCTGACTCCGGCCGGGTGAAGCGGGCTCGCGCCTGCCGGGTGGGCTACCTATCCCAGGAGCTCGGCGACCCCGGCGGCGGCACGCTCGTCCAGAGTGTGATGGCCCGGGCGCCCGGCCGCTCCGAGCTCGAAGCGGAGTTGGAGGAGTTGCTCGTGGACGTGGGAGACGGTGACGACAGCCGGCTCGCGCGCGTGGCCGACTTACACGAGACACTGGCGGACCTCGACCGCCGCTTTGCGCCGCACCGCGCCGAGAGGATTCTTTCGGGTCTGGGTTTCGAAAGATCCGACATGAGTCGGCCCGTTCGTGAGTTTTCCGGGGGCTGGCGAATGCGCGCGGCCTTGGCCGGCCTGCTCTTCGAGGACCCCGACGTGTTGTTGCTGGACGAGCCCACCAACCACCTCGATCTGCCCTCGGTGCGGTGGCTCGATGGGTTTCTCAAGGGTCTGAAGCAGTCGCTCGTGCTGATTTGTCACGACCGAGAGTTCCTGAACCGGCACATTCGAAGGGTCGCGAGCCTCGAGCTCGAAGGACTGCGACAATATCGCGGAGACTACGACGACTACCTCGAGGAGAGGACCCTCGAGCTCGAGGTGCTGATGGCGCGGGTGAAGAACGAGGAAGCCCGGCGCAAGGAGCTCGAGTCTTTCGTGGAGCGATTCCGCGCCAAGGCGACCAAGGCTCGTCAGGCTCAGAGCAAGGCCAAGCTGATCGAGAAGATGCAGGAGCGCCAGGTGGTGCTCCCGAAGGTGCAAGACTCCATCGTGCTCAAATTCCCGCCCTCGGAGCGTGCTGGAGACGTCGTGCTGAGCATCGACCGGCTGACCTTTGGATTCGGCGAGGAGGGGCTCTTCGACGGGTTGAATCTCACCGTGCGTCGGCAGGACCGCATCGCGATCGTGGGCCGAAACGGGGCCGGCAAGACGACGCTCCTCAAGTTGATCGCGGGAGAGCTCGAGCCGCGGAGCGGGACGATTCGGCTCGGTCAGAACGTGCGTACGAGTTATTACGCGCAACATCACGCGGACGTGCTCCGAAGAGACTCCACGGTCTTCGAGGAGGTTCAGCGTGCCGCGCCGAGCTTCGGACAGACTCAGGTGCGGGCGGTGTGCGGAGCGTTTCTGTTCTCGGGGGACGACGTCGAAAAGAAGGTGGCGGTGCTGTCCGGAGGCGAGAAGGCGCGAGTCGCGCTCGCGAGGATGTTGGCCGCGCCGGGGAACTTGTTGCTCCTCGACGAGCCTACGAACCACTTGGACACCGACTCAGCCGAGCGACTCACCGACTCACTCGAGACCTACGACGGAACGCTGCTCTTCGTTTCTCACAACCTCGACTTCGCGAAGCGTCTGTCTACTCAGGTTTGGGACCTCACCGGCGGGCGGCTCGAAGTGTATCCAGGTTCGTTGGGTGAGTACCTCGAGAAGCTCGAGGAGCGCGCCCGAATGGACGTCGAGGACGCCCGCGACACGCCCGACGCGAGCCCCAAGACCAAGGACGACAAGAGAGCCGCGCGCCGCGCCGACGCGGAGCGCCGCAAAGAGCGGTCGCGCTTTCAAAAACCCGTGACCGACGCCGAGGCCCACGTGGCCAAGCTCGAAGCCGAACGCGCCGACCTCGAGGCCCGACTCGCCGACCCAGATATTCACAGGGACCCTCCGAAGATGCAGAAGCTCGCCAAACGCTTCCACGACCTCGGTCCGGAGCTCGACGCCGCGATGGTCAAGTGGGAGCAGCTCGAGGCCAGACTGCAAGAGTTCGATCGCGGAGAGCAGTCGTAGTATGTGGAAAGCACCAGGAATGGTCACGGGACTCGTCTGGCTGTTCTCCGGGACGGCAGGTGCAACGAAGTGCGGCGAGTTCGCACGAATCGCGGAGGCGGCCCAAGTAGCGGACCTCGTGGTCGTGGCCACAATTACTTCGTCCCAAGCGATTGACGCCTCGGGGATGCTCGGTCGAGTCGGAATTCGCATCGACCGGGTTCTTAGCGGATGGCATATCCGGCGTGACCTTGAAATTGCGCTCTCTACTAACGCGGCGGGGCCGCTCGGAAGCGATCTACGAATCGGATCTCGTTGGCTTTTCGCTCTGGAGGCGGAATTTTTTGATTACAGCGTGATTCCTTGTGCCGAGTCTTACGCTGAAGTTGAAGCCAGCGACTGCCTCCGTTTTCCGCTGACGAACTCGCGGATGAGTTTGTCTGAGTTGCAGATGCTTGTTGGGGGTGAGCGGTAGCCGAGTAGGGGTAGGGTCCAGCAACTTCGGTATTCGTGAAAACGTGGTATTTCTGGAGTTTGGATGAGTCGGGACGGGATGAGTTCGAACGCCTGGCGAGTCTGCCCGACCACGGAGTCCTCACGAAGCCCGACGACACTCCGTTGTCGGGAATGAGCAATGTCGGAGTCGTGCTGAGATACCAGCCCGCGGCCAACTACGCGGGCCCAGACCAAATCGTGTTTTTGGTCCGCGACCAGACCGAGGCTTCCGTTCCCGCCGCCGTGTCGCTTACGATCACCCCAGTGAACGACGCGCCGCGCTTCACCTCGACGGCCCCGTTGGCCGTCGCCGAGGACACCGAGCTGGTGTACGACGCCGAAGCCGTCGACGTCGAGGGCAGCGCGCTGACTTACGCGCTGAAGGCGAGCCCGCCGAGCATGAGGCTGGACGTCACGACCGGAGTGATTCGGTGGACGCCGACCAACGCGGACGTGGGAGTGCACACGGTGAGTATCGAGGTGACCGACGCCGAGAGACTCTCTGCCACTCAGACCTTCTCGATCCGCGTCGAGAACCGGAATGACTTGCCGGAGTTCACGTCGACGCCCATCACGCGAGGCTACCCAGGAGTCCAGTACAGCTACCTGGCCAAGGCGACGGACCCCGACCGCAACGAGACCGCGCTCTTGCGCTTCGCGGCGACCGCGGGTCCGACGGGACTGACAGTCGACCGACTCTCCGGAGAGGTGAAGTTCAGGTCAACGGCGACCGGGAGGGGGTCCAGCGACTTCGATGAAGACGTGCTGTATCGAGAGTTGGATGAGTCGCAATGGCGTGAGTTCGCACGTGCTTCAGCAGTCGAAGGCGGGCCCGCTGGGTGGAATTCCGGCGGCCCAAATCTGAATCGGACCGGACAGCGAGGACAGCAGTGCGCTCAATAACAGACGTCACGACATGGCTCATCACTACTCTCATTATCCTGGGACTGCGTGCGGTGGCGAACGCGGATAACTGGGACTGGGAGCGGCAGTTTCCTTGCAAGGTTCAGCTATACAACGGCGCCGTGGCGGACTCCGTCCTGGTTCTTCTAGCATCACCGGGTGGCAGGGTCCATGTCGTCGACCTCGCGACCGGTGCGGTGCGGGAGAGCATTAGCTTGGGGGCCGCGCCCGCCAAGGCAATGTGGGCGGGACTGAACATTCTCGCGCTCGGGTCGGACCTTGGGATCGTGTACGCGTTGAATCTGGAGACAAGGGAACTTCTATGGAGAACGTCCTCAAACAAAAAGACTGATCTCCTGGGTGCGGATCCGGCAACGAAGCGCATTCTCCTTGCCGAAGACCGATATGTACTGACCGCTGTCTCGCCGGATGGTGACGTCCTGTGGCGCGCTCGGACGTGGTCTGGTGACGCAGTGCTGGCTGGGGAATTTGTGTTCGACAGGGACGGGGTTCTCACCGCGACATCAGGTGTCTGGCTTTGGACCCGCCAGTATGGTGGCCGATCGGCCACTCTGGCCTCGAGCACGTCAGTTGCATTCTCCATGACCCGTCCATGGACAAAGGAGGGTGTCCTTGAGCTTCAAGCTCGGCAGCTGCGGGGTGGCCGACTCCTATGGCGGCGGCGGCTAGGTCCGAAGTTTGACATGGTGGCTGCCGCTCACTGCGGCGGTCGCGTGGTGCTGACCAGCGTTCAGTATGCCCACGTTCCCCCGTCCCAGCATGTTCGAGGATTCAACACAAGCACCGGCGAGGAACTCTGGCGGGCCGACATCCAGGGTCCTGTCCCCAAAGCTCCATTTTCGCCAGTCCATGTTTCATCCAACTTCGTCTGTTTCTCGTCCGAGGAGGGAGCCTGGGCGCTGTCGTGCGAGGATGGCCGAGTCCTTTGGTCTCGCAATGGATGGAACGCCATCCTAGGGGTGGACGACAGCAGTTTCTATGTTACCGACGGGTGCATGGTCCAACGTGTTCACGAGTCTGGCAGGGTACTGTGGGGAGTCAGCTCACCGGTGGATGCCCCTGCCACCCGTGACGTCTGGCTGTCAGACCCCCACAGGATCAGGCTGGCGCCTGTCGAGAAGGAGGCCAACGGGTCCAAAGCGGTTAAGCACTTCGGCGAGCCCGTTCTTCCGCGGCAGTAGGAATAGGGGGTAGGGGTCCAGCGACTTCAGTATTCGTGAAAACCTGGTATTTCGAGAGTTCGGATGAGTCGCAATGACATGAGTTCGCGTCCTTCAGCCGTCGAAATCGCGCCCGCTGGCCGGCCTCTCTGGGCTCGCGCATACTTCGGCCTTCGACGGCACCCCGTTGTCGGGGATGAGCAATGTCGGAGTCGTGCTGAGATACCAGTCCGCGGCCAACTGCGCGGGCCCAGACCAAATCGTATTCTTGGTGCGCACCAGACCGAGCCTTCCCTTCCCGCCGCCGTGTCGCTTACGATCACCCCAGTGAACGGCGCGCCGCGCTTCACCTCGACGGCCCCGTTGGCCGTCGCCGAGGACACCGAGCTGGTGTACGACGCCGAAGCCGTCGACGTCGAGGGCAGCGCGCTGACTTACGCGCTGAAGGCGAGCCCGCCGAGCATGAGGCTGGACGTCACGACCGGAGTGATTCGGTGGACGCCGACCAACGCGGACGTGGGAGTGCACACGGTGAGTATCGAGGTGACCGACGCCGAGAGACTCTCTGCCACTCAGACCTTCTCGATCCGCGTCGAGAACCGGAATGACTTGCCGGAGTTCACGTCGACGCCCATCACGCGAGGCTACCCAGGAGTCCAGTACAGCTACCTGGCCAAGGCGACGGACCCCGACCGCAACGAGACCGCGCTCTTGCGCTTCGCGGCGACCGCGGGTCCGACGGGACTGACGGTCGACCGAGTCTCCGGAGAGGTACATGCTCAATGCTCGCATCGGTATTCCGATCCACGAGGTGAGCCATTGAATTCCGTTTTACCATCTGTGGACAGGTTGGCTGGCGACGGCGCCCTTGTTGCGGCCGCGCAGGGCCAGTACCTCAACGCGAATGCCGCCATTCGTGTGCATCTCGGAGGGACCAGAGGAGTTCGGACGTATTTGAAAGAAGGAGAACCAAATCGGCGTATCCGGCCAAATGAACTCGGGGGAGACGCGTTGAGTAGCGACCCCTTTGGCGGAGGAATACTCAGCCTCCAGGACGCCCAAGCCTACGAGTATCAGGGCTTGGATTTTATCCAGTGGCTATACGGCCTACGAATTCGAACACCGTAGTGCCACCCCACGCACTGCGCGCAGTGGTGGCGACGACGTTCCTGTTGGCCCAGACGGGTGACCATACGGCAGTGGCGACGGGGATGCCCGTCCCAGGGGTTGGCGCTGCAGCCCTGCTCGCCGACGGTCAAGTCGTGTTGACTTTTGAGGGGATTTCACTCCTTGAAGGCAAAGTTCTTTGGCCGATCGACGGCAGTGAGCCGACAGGAATTCATGCGGCGCCCCACGGCGACCTGTTTGTTGTCCAACATCCCGTTTCTCTTTCTGCTTTTTCCGCGCGACGCGAATTGTGGCGCCAGCCTCAGGCTGAGTACGCAACGGTTCTGGTTATGGCGGTGACGGCTTCGACGACCGTAGTCGCCGACGGCACACAACTCGCGGTGCTCGAACTCACTTCGGGCATGAGGTTATGGTCGGTTCCAGCGAAATCCTACGACCTGGCAGTCCAAGGCTTCAAATCAACGATCTTTATCGCGGAGACGGACCAACTCACCGCACGCAATGAGCGCGACGATCCGTTCGGTGGAGGGCCCGCGGGCGTTTCGGGCCCATTCCGAACCTGGAGGTAGCGGAAGGGGTCGCCATCGTCGGGGGGAAGTCACCTGCTGGCTGGGTGGCAGGTCACGGCAGTCACGATGGTCGCATTCTCTGGCAGAGGAAGTTCGGTACCCGTGTTTACAGCACTAAGCGCTGCGGACCCCACGTCATAGTGGCCAGAATGGACGCGGACGTCGGATCTGAGGCAATTGAGGGGAACACAGGCCGAACACTGTGGCGGACCAAGGAAGGCGTCTTTGAAACAGACGCAAAACTGGCTCGCGGGTTGGGCTGGAGATACGCCAACGACGGGACCACGTTCACAGCCATCGACTGCGAAACCGGAAAAGTGGTCTGGACCAGCGAGAGTTCGTTCCGGCACGACCATCGAGTTGGCAACTCCTCCGAGCTTTTCTTCATGATTGGCAGAAGTCCGGGAGCGAGCAGCGCGATGGAGCTTTGGTCGTTGCGTGTCGCAGACGGCAAAGCAACCCGACTGTTGGGGCCCGCGGACTTCGCCGCCGCATCGAAAGTAAGGCCACGATTTCGCGGCGGGCCTATCTGAGGCGTAGGAAGGGTATTGCGTCCCAATTTCGAGCCGTGCGGTAGGGGGTAGGGTCCAGCGACTTCGGTATTCGTGAAACCTGTTATTTCGAGAGTTCGGATGAGTCGCAATGACATGAGTTCGCGCGTGCTTCAGCCGCCGAAATCGCGCCCGCTAGGAATTCCGCCGGCCTCTCTGGGCTCGCGCATACTTCGGCCTTCGAGCGCCTGGCCCGAATACCCGTTTGGTCTGCCCGAATACCCGTTTGGTCTCGCTGCCCCAGACCTAGGCCGCTTGCTTCAGTTCGACCGGGAGAGTACGTTCGTCGTCGAGGAAGCACACGTGCAGCTCGAGCCGGCCCGGGCCTCGGCGCTGCCTGGGGACGTGCACAGGGCGCTCGAGGGCCAGCGTGCTCGCGGTTCGAATCGCGGCGCCTCGTTCGCCGACTCGACGCCACTGTAGACCTCGTTCGGTGTCCTACCTGCGAGACTCTCGTGGGGCCGGTGCTCGTGGTACCAGCGAAAGCATCTGGACCACTGGGGCCTGCGCCTCATGCGACGCAGAGGTCTAGTCACCCGTCGAGTGTGCTCGCTCTTGAAGGTTCGATTCAGCCGCTCGGTGATCGCGGTCGCGGCGCAGCTCGTCACCGACGCGACCTGGGCCGTGAGCTCGTGCTTCGTACACCAGGTCCGATACTCTTCGCTCGTGAACTGCCCTCCCTTGCGGCTGATCCGAGAAGACGGAGAGTCCTATGACTCTGCGAGAGTGGACGTCGATGACGACCGCGACCCACCAGCAGAAGGGCCAGCGCTGCCAGAGTGCGCTGGGGATCCAAGGCATCCAGCAGCCTCCCACCGTCGGGACCAAGGTGAAATTGATTTCCCAGATCTGATTTGCGCGGTCGGCGCGCACGGCTTGGCTCTTCGCTTCGGGCCCAGATTTCGGCTCTCCCTCGGCCGCGCATTCGTCGGTACTCTCATTCACGGGCTCGTCAACGCTCGGCGATTGGCCCGCGTCGACAGCGGTCGCCTGCCCTTGCGGCGGAGTGGCTCGCTGGAGCAAACGTAGGTAGGTGGCGCCGATCGACGAACGCGCGGGGTTGCGGCTCGACGGCCGGCCTCTGGTCGCCGCCTCACGCCGATCGGCGCGACCGGCCTGGCCGGCGCGCAGGTCGAACTCACCCCCGACTCCGAACGGAGACCGACTCAGTTACGACCTGGTGAGTCTGCCCGACCACGGAGTCCTCACGAAGCCCGACGGCACCCCGGTCGTCGGCACCTCCGCGGGGATGACCAATGTCGGAGTGGTGCTGCGGTACCAGCCCGTCGCCAACTACAACGGCCCAGACCAGCTCGTCTTCCTGCGAGGCCAGACCGAGGCTTCCCTTCCCGCCGCCGTGTCGCTTACGATCACCCCGGTGAGCGACGCGCCGCGCTTCACCTCGACGCCCCGTTGGCGGTCGCCGAGGACACCGAGTTGGTCTACGACGCCGAAGCCGTCGACGTCGAGGGCAGCGCGCTGACTTACGCGCTGAAGGCGAGCCCGCCGAGCATGAGGCTGGACGTCACGACCGGAGTGATTCGGTGGACGCCGACCAACGCGGACGTGGGAGTGCACACGGTGAGTATCGAGGTGACCGACGCCGAGAGACTCTCTGCCACTCAGACCTTCTCGATCCGCGTCGAGAACCGGAATGACTTGCCGGAGTTCACGTCGACGCCCATCACGCGAGGCTACCCAGGAGTCCAGTACAGCTACCTGGCCAAGGCGACGGACCCCGACCGCAACGAGACCGCGCTCTTGCGCTTCGCGGCGACCGCGGGTCCGACGGGACTGACGGTCGACCGAGTCTCCGGAGAGGTGAAATTCAGGCCAACGGCGACCGGGAGCTTCCCGGTGACCCTGACGGTGACCGACCCACGCGCTGCCGTCGCCACGCAGTCGTGGACCCTCCAGCTCGACCCCGACACGACGAGGCCGACCTGCGGGCTCGTCGTGAGCCCCGAGATCGC
>CAYXDO010000014.1:0-107182 GCA_964463485.1 uncultured Myxococcales bacterium
CCCTGTTCGAGTCGATCCTCTCCCTGAAATACTCGGCCACACCCAACGCATCATGAGTTGAACGTAGGTTGCGAGCTCACGGGGCGCGGAACGCCGCCGTGACTTTCTCCATCGGCTCGGTTCCGGCGATCGCGTTCCACACGTCCAGGAGGCCCTCATCCTGGTGGGCCTCGAGCACCTCTCGCACATCCTGGGTCCGGCGGGCGAGCGCTGATACGGCTGATACGGCTGATACGGCTGATGCGGCTGATACGGCGCTTCAGTCGAAATGGTGCCCTAGCTTCTCGAGCGTCCCTCGAAGCTCGTTCTTCGCCACCGCCTTTCGCAAAGCTTCCCGCGGATCGACGATGCCGTCCTTCACGAGCTGAGTCAGGGAGTCATTCAGCGTCATCATGCCCGACCCTCGACCGGTCTGCATGATGGAGGCGATCTGAAACGTCTTTCCGTCTCGAATGAGGTTCGAGACCGCCGGGAGCACCACGAGCACCTCGTGGGCGGCGACTCTGCCCCCGCCGATCCTCTTCAATAGGGCCTGGGCGACGACGCCGCGAAGCCCCTCCGAGAGCATCACTCTGATCTGACTCTGCCGATCCGCGGGAAATTGGTCGATGATTCGGTCGACGGTGCTCACCGCGGTGTTCGTGTGAAGAGTACCGAACACGAGGTGACCCGTCTCGGCGGTTTCGAGGGCGATCGCGACGGTCTCGAGGTCACGCATCTCACCCACCAACACGATATCCGGGTCTTCTCTGAGCGCGGCTCGCAGCGCAGACGCGAACGAATGAGTATGAGTATGAATCTCTCGCTGGTTGACGAGGCAGGCCTTCGGCTCGTGTACGAACTCGACGGGATCTTCGATGGTTATGATGTGATCGGTTCGCGTCGAGTTGATCAGATCGACCATGGCGGCGAGGGTCGTCGACTTGCCGGAACCGGTGGGACCGGTGACTACGACCAGACCTTTTTCGAGCAGCGTAAAATCTCGGATCACCTTCGGGAGACGCAGGTCGTCCGCGCTTGGAACTTTGCTCGAGATCGTCCGGAGCACTCCGCCGACGCCTCGACGGTCTCGGAAAGCGTTGACGCGAAAGCGAGAAAGACCCGGGACCTCGTACCCGTAGTCGGCATCGCCGGTGCCGCCGAACTGCCGCTTGCTCCCGTCGGGCGCGATCTGCATGAGCATGTTCTCGATGGCCGCGGAGTCGAGGACGACTTGAAATCCGGGAATGGCACAAATGTCGCCATCCTTGCGCATGCGTGGCGCGAGCCCGGCGGTGAGATGGAGGTCGGACGCTCCGTGAGTGACGAGCGTGTGGAGCATGGGTTCGATGGCCGGGCGCGATCCCGGAGCGACCGGGGCGAAGGCGATGGACCTCGGCTCCACAGTGGGCGCGTAAGGATCGAGCGGAGGCGAGTGGGCTGCGTGTGTCCGCGCGGGCGCGGTCACCGAAGCGCCGGAATCGTGAGCGAGCTGAGCTCCAGCAAGGACCGCAGCGACCGCATGTACGAGCGGAGCGCTCGGGGCCGCGGGCGCTGGAGGGCTTGGCTCTGGAGGCGAAACTGGAGGCTGACCACGCTCGCTTGCCGGAGCCCCCGGAGACTGCAGGCTCGGTGGCGGCGCGACCCGAACCGGCGCGACTGGAGCAGCTGCGACCGGCGGTGCGCTGATTGGGGCGCTAGCGTGCCACGGACCGGGCCCTCGAGCGAGCGGAGGCAGAGGAGCTTCGGCACCCGGCGGCTCGGGCGAGGAAGGCTCCGACTCCGTCGCCAGAGCGCGAATGAGTCGGTCGATCGTGTTTTCCTTGGGGCTCGGCGTCGGAGCAGGCGATTCTGGAGTGTCTCGCTGCCCGAGGACCCGCGGTCGGGCTCCCTCCACCGGTCGCGCGCCTCGGTCCTCCCGCCCAGCGCGACCGAGTACACTCGAGAGCGCCACACTCTCGGCCGTATCGATCATTCGGTTCGAGCTGGGCCCCTGGGGCAGGCCGAAGGACTGGATCGAGACCAGGAATCGCGCTCCATCACGGGTGATGTGCACGAGAACCTGCCCGGCGGACGATGAGTACGGAAAACCGAGATCCGCGCCCGCTTCGTAAGCCTTCACTTTCTCAGGAGGCACGATCTCTCGAAGCAATGCGTCGATTTGAGGTGTTTTGGCCTCCTGGGAGAGGAGGATTCGCTCGAGGCCAGAAGTCACGATTCGAACCGGACGACCGGTTTCGATCAGGAGCTCGTCGCCAGAGGCGCGATAGAGTGCGGCGATGAACCGATCGATTGCGCGCGAGCTCATTTTGCCTCCTCGAGAGGAATCACTTGGATGACTCGGTCTAGGTTAACGAGGTAGAGCCACTCCTCAGAGTGCAGCGGGACGAAGCCCGAGACGCGTTCGAGATAGTCGCTGAGCCGTCTCGACTCCTTGGGCAGCAAATAGCGAAGAATACCTTCGAGCGTGGATCGATCCTCGAGGAGGAGCTGAACGTGAGCGGCCACGCTCTCCGCCGACCCCTCGGCCTCCTCGTCCAACTCCTCGAGGCCCTCGAACATACTCAGGCGCACCCAAAGGGTCCGCTCCGTGCCTATCAGTCTCACGCCTTCGGGGCCACGATAGGGGACGAACCGTCGCGTCGCCAACAAGTCTCGGAGTCGCTCGCCCCGCTCGTCCGGATTCTGGACTTCCGTCAGAAGTACTTCCGCCTTCAACGAGTCCCCGAGACTTCGCACCTCGACGCTGAGCGGCCGTTTGGGGACCCTGAACGAGCTCACTCGTGCTCCGAGGGAATATACAGCCCAAGAGGATTCACGCCGACCGTAGCAGCCGCATACGAGCGCGCATCGGCCTTGTTGAGCCTTTCGGCAATTCCAGGAAGCAACAATGGATAATGCCGGATTTCGTAAAGACGCTCGGCGATCGGCTCGATCGCCGAATCCTCGGTGCGCCAAGGCAGCGAACCGAAGGAAGCCAAGTCGAGGAGTCTCGAGTAGCTCCGCAGGCTCTTCTCGCACTCGACGTTGAAGTAAAACTCGAAGTAACTCATCGCGAGCTCCCGCAGACTTCGATAAACGGGCTCCCGGAACCTCAAGGTGCTGAAGTTCGACTTGGCGATCGCACCGAACAGCCGACCCTCTCGAAACACCGCGATCACGTGGTCGTCGTCTCGGACCGCCGCCAGATCGAGCAGGGTTGGCGGTCGCCCGAGGCGGTCGAGCGCCGCCGCCGCGAACACGGCCCCGTCCATGCAGTGGGCGCGACGGTCTCTGAGTACCGATCTCGGGCATCGATAAATCGGATCGGCGCTATATTCGGTCGTGTCGATGAACTCCTGTATGGCTGCAGGCGTGTGGAGCCGTGCGAGAATTTTCTCTTCCTTCCTATTCCATGACATGATCAAATCGTGCCGCCAAGCCGAAGTGGGCGCCCGGCTCATACCGCGAACGCTTCGCCAAGCAAAGCCAATCTACCTGAGCTCGATGACTCCGATTCTTCCGGACACGCCGCCAGCGATGGACAGGTTTCCCGAGGTCGCGATCGAGAGCACGGCGCCGAGAGGGTACGGAATTTCCGCAGCGCTGAGTGAGATCCACGCCCCGCCCGCGGAGACGTCGAGCCCGCCGGCGAACGCCGCGATGTCACTTCGGTTCTCGACCGGCGTGCCGGACACGCAACTCACGAGTCCATTCTCCGGGGGCGGATCCGCACAGGCATGGCCGGGCGAAGACGTCAGCAGCAATCGGCGAACGACCTTGCTCGAGTGCTGACTGAACGGATTGACGAAATCACCTCGCCAACCCACCTCGAACACGTCTGGGCATCGAACGTTCAGGGCGCTGTAGACCGGCGGAAGTGCGCCTTCGTCGGTGATCGGTGAGGTGTCTCGAATTCGTCTCGCGTAGTCGGTTTCGACACGTAACTCACCTCGCCCGGGGAGAATGCGAGTGATGGTGTTCACGCCGACCGCCCACGCGATCCCCGTCGATTCGTCGATGTTCGAATACGGGTACGAAGACGCGAGGGTCGATATTTGTCCGTCGTTACTCATGAAATGGAGGACGCCCTCGAGGTCGAGGGCGAGCAGGCCGAGGCGACCGAGCTGAACGAGCTTCCGAGCCGAAAACGGCACGCCTATGGGGCTCGACAGCGCGAGCGAATCGAGCTCCAAGGTCCAAAGAGAGCGCTTCCCACCCCGCTGGAAAACTACCGTGGCTCGATCGTCGACGACCTTGGTGATGGGTCCGGCCTCGCCGCGCCCCTCACCCCCTGAGGGGAAGGACCGGAACTCGAAGGCATCGGGTCGCGAGCCGATCCAGACTCCATCCGAGGTCACTGCGGCGAGGCGTCCATCATTTGTCACAGTCGTCGCGCGCACCGGCGGCAGATCGGCGTGTGGACCATAAATGGGTTCGATCGCTCCGCCGCGCACGCGTCGATATACGGCGCCGGTCTCCGTGCGCAGCAGGAGCCCTCCGGGCGTCCGCTCGACCAAGCGGATCGGTTCCGGGGCCTCGGAAAACAGGGTCGGAGCCTGTCCCTCACCGAGAGACGCGTACTCTTCGAGCACAGCGTCTGCGCTCACGCGAAGGGAAGTTCGGTCATTGAAGACGACCAAGGCAGACTCCTCGCTCTCGGGAATGATGGCCATGCACGCCCGTACTCTTTCGAACCGGACGGCGCGGGCGTGGGAGATCTTGGAAGGATCGACACTGTCGGCGTCGAGCTCGAAAGTGAAGACGAGCTGCCCCGGATCACTTCCAAGATTGGCGTTGGAACATGCGAACACACGATCGCCAAAAGCGGCCGCGTGGGTCGTCTCGACGATTTTCACCGGACCATTTGGAAGGCTCGCTTGTTCCGAAATGCGGGCCGCGCACCTCGCTCCATCGGCTCCGTAGGAAATGAGTCTCTCGCCTCCGACCGCCAAGTGATGGGAAGGAATCAGGGACTTGATGCTCGTGCGACCGCAGGGTGGAGGGAGAAGAACGTCCCGACAGGGACCGCCTTGGCTGGGGCAAAATCCGAGCCCTGCCGTCTGAGAAGAGGACGTCCCTTCCTTGGACCCTCCGGCCAGAATGATGTCGGTACCGTCGAAATGAATATCCTCGACCAAGAGAGTCGTCTCGACCCGGCGACCGGGCCGCAACTCATCGTCTATGACCGACACGAAGTCGAGGAACGATCCACGCTGATCGGCCCTGCCGCTCACGAGCACGACGCTCGATGTGTGGCCGAGAAAGGTCGCGATTCCGCCCTCGAGCACGGGGGCGTCACCCACGACGACCGCGCGGCTGGGGTCGACGCGAACGGCCTTTCCGGAGCCGAACAAGAGTGCTGTTCCGTCGGCCGCCAGAGTACCGCTTCCCAGAATGAACGGCTGCTCTGGGGCGAGAGGCGTGACCTCGATCGAGCTTGGTTCGAAGTGAGGCTCCGGCCAAGGGCAAGCGCACTGACCAGGGACGTCGATGAAGACCGATGATTTGAGGATTTCGAAGACACTCGCGGATTCGGCGGATTTCTGTCCGTCGGAAGATACGAGCGAGCTGTGCATGAACGGCGGGAGTGGGCAGCTGTCGCCGGGAAACAAGAGCATGGGTGAAGAGAGCGTCGGGGCGAGACAGCGCCCGCACGAACCGCCGCGATCTCGCGCTAGGTGGGGAACGAGCGCGTCCACCTCGACCTGCGAAAGCTGCTCCCCGCTTGGAAGCGCGAGGTCTATCGGAGCAAGCCAGCCAAGGCCGACTCGCTCTCCTTCGGCCAGCTCGATCTCTATCGGGACACGAAGCTTCTCGACGCGTGTGGGTTGGTTCTGAGCGTCGAGCGCGAAAAGAAATACGAGGCTTCCGGCCGGCGCATCGGGCGCCAGCGTCAATTCCTCGGAGCAGGCGACCAACGCCAGCAAAGCCGCAGCGCCAGCTCGCATGACTTACCTTCAGCTGAAGCCAGTGAGAACGCAATCTGCACGAGGTGGAGCCAGCAGAAAGCCCTCGTGCCAGGAGGCGACCAGGCGACAGGTCGTCGTTCAACCAAGTCCCGAGGAGTGTTATGGTGCCGTCGATGCGTTCACCGCTCGTCGTCCTCGCTCTCGCCACTGTCTACGCCTGCGGCGACGCGAGGCAAGAACGTCTGTGCGGCTCCGGCCAGATCGAAGTCGATGGCCGCTGTGAGTCGCGACCGTCTGCAGATGCGGGGCAAGACGCCGATGCGGTCGGGCTGGATTCACAACCACCGGACGCCCACAGTCTCGCCGACTCTGCTTCCGACGCCGAGCCGGTCGACTCGGAAGCCGTGGACGCAGAATCACCCGACAGTCAGCCCGACGCAGGCGACGCATTGCCCGTGGACGGCGGGGACGACGGTGGAAACGGGGACGCGGAACCCGTCGATTCTGGATTCGAGAGTGCGTTTCTTTCGACGTCCGAAATCGACTTCGGTCGCGCCGTCGTGGGAACGGTCGTCGAACGATTCGTGCGCGTCGAGAATCGGAGCGCGTCGGCCCTTCTCGTCCGCCCTGGCGTCCTCACCGGCGATCAAGCGCTCAGCGCGGAGACTCCGACCACGAGTCCGGTCGCTCTTTCTCCTGGAGAAGGTTTCGACCTGATCTTCCGATACTCACCCACTGGGAGCTCCCTCGCCACAGCCCAACTCGCGATCCAACTCTGCGATGGGGGCTGTGAGGCCACCATTTCCCTCCGCGGAGAGGGCGTCGTCGACCCCCTCGTCTGCAACCCTCCCAGCCTCGATTTCGGCTTCGTTCCTCCCGGGGCCTGTGTGAGTCGGTCGGTCGATTGTACGAATGTCTCGAGTTACGACGTGCACCTAGCTCACGCTGACGTGGTGATCGGAACGGCGCTGGAGTTCAGCGCGATGCTCCCAGTGGCTCCGACGGTCGTCCTTCCCCAAGCGACCCTATCCACAGAAGTGACCTTCTGCCCAACGAACCTCGGTCCTGAATCGGGCGGATTTGCTTTGACCATCAATCATCCCGATCCCAGCCGAGCGACCTCGTTGGTGACCTTCCGAGGGGCCGGAGGCGGACCCGACGTCGAGTGTATGCCGACCAGCCTCGAGCTCGGCTTCATCCCCGTCGGGCGCTCCGCGATCGGTACGATCGCCTGCACCAACCAAGGGACCGCGCCGCTGGCGGTCGGCAGCGTCGCCTTCGTTCAAGGCACCACGAGCGAGCTGAGCTTCTCCGCGTCGGTCGGCGGAGCGTCGATCAACTTCCCCAACACGATCTCTCCCGGAGTTACTTTCTCGATCGAGGTGACCTTCACGCCGCTCGCGGCCGGAGATCATGAGACGAACCTCGAGCTCGCCAGCAACGAGCTCGCGGAGCCCGTGCGGCGAATTCGGGTACACGCTGCGGCCTTGCCCACGGGCGCTGGATGCTCCGTAGACTTCGAGCCAGCTGCGATCGACTTCGGCCTCGTGGCGATCGGGACCTCGGTCCGCGAGACCGCCACCGTCGTCAATGTCGGAACAGGCGCTTGCGGCGTCTCGATCACGCCGCCGGCCGGCGCTTTCGCCGTTTCGGGCACACTCGTGGGCGTCATCGATCCGGGCCAGCGACTGTCCGTCGACGTCGTCTTCACGCCCGTGGCGGTCGCTACATTCTCGGGCGTCTTGATCATCGACTCGAACGACCTCACTCGCCCCAGCGTGGACCTATCGCTGACGGGCTCCGGGAGCGATTCGGGTGTGACTCACGATGGCCCGATCGATTTCGGGGTCGTGCCGCTGGGTTGCGCGCAGGAGATCACGCGTGAACTCACCGTGACGAACGAAGGAAGCGCGCTGCTGCTGGTCGCCTCGGTCGGGCTCGTGTTGGGATCGTCACCCGCCTTCACACTCGAGGCGGTACCCTCGCCCTTTCCCCTGCTGCCCGGCCTGCCAGTGCCGATCACCGTTCGATTTCAACCTACTCAGCCGGGGTCATACTCGGGCACGGTGGCGATCGAGCTCGCAGAGGGGACGATTTACGTCGATGTTGCGGGCTCCGCGGCGCCGAGCGGCCAGGTCCTCGATAGGTTCGTCGCCACCGGTGCTTCGGCTGTCGACGTACTCTTGGTGGTCGATGACTCATGTTCGATGCAGGACTACCAAGATCGGCTGGCGGCGTCCTTGCCTGACTTCGTCTCGATCGGAGACTCCGTCGGGTCCGACTATCACATCGGCATCATCACGACGGATGCAACGTCTCCGCTGGTGGGTCGGCTGCGCGGAACGCCAGCCTTCGTCACTCCGCTCCAGGTGGGTCGGGCGGCAAGTCTCGCCGCCAACGCGGCCGTCGGTATCAACGGATCTCCAGACGAACAGGGGCTCTTCGCCGCCGCGGAGGCCACTTCGAATCCTTCGCTCCTGGCTGGCCCCAACGCCGGGTTCCTGCGAGCGGATGGGCAACTCTCCGTCGTCGTCCTCAGCGATGAAGATGAGCAGAGCACCTTCACAGTGGCCAGCCTCCTTGATCGGATCGCCAGACGACCGATCGGCGCACCTGGCGTCACGATCCACGGCATCACCTCGGGCCTCGCGGGTTGTGGGTTTGCGCAACCCACTCCCCGATATTCCGATGCAATCCGGCTCACGAGCGGGATCGAGGCGTCGATCTGCGAACCTGACTACACGCCGCTGATCGCCCAGATCGCCCGTGCCGTCTTCAACGAGGGCGCGGCCGTCTTTCCTCTCTCGGCGGTGCCTGCGGCGGGTTCGATCGAGCTTCGTGTGGACGGCGCCCTGGTTCCATCGAGGACCGGAACGATCAGCGCATGGTACTTGGACCCGAGCCGACGACTCGTCGCCTTCGCCCGAGGTCACGCGCCTGCGCAAGGCGCCGACGTCGAGATCCGCTACTCACTTGGATGTGTACCGGCAACCTGCGGAAACTCCGTGCTCGAGTCAGGGGAGGGGTGCGATGACGGAGACGCTGACGACCTGGACGGGTGCCCCACGACGTGTCGACCGGCCGTGTGTGGCGACTCGTTTGTTCGGTCGGGCTTCGAGCAGTGCGACGACGGCAATACTTTTCCAGGCGACGGCTGTAACGATCTTTGCGTGATCGAGGGATGCGGCAACGGCATCTTGGAGGCCGCCGAAGCGTGCGACCAAGGTTCCGCAAACTCGGACGTGACGCCTAACGCTTGCCGGACGAGCTGCACACTCCCGGCGTGTCACGATGGCGTCGTGGACAACGGCGAGGCCTGCGACGACGGAAACACCTCCGACGTCGACGAGTGTGCTGGAGAGTGCCTGCTGCCGCGGTGCGGAGACGGCTTCGTCCGCGCGAACGTCGAAGAGTGTGATGACGGCAACGGGGTGGACGACGACTCATGCAGTAATGCGTGTGTGTGGAACGTCGCGAGCTTCAACGTAACCTCGATTTCCGCGCCCTTCGTACCCACGGGAGGAACCCATCTGGTAGCCCTCGAGGCGGGCGACGACGCGGTCGAGGCGGTCGCAATCGGCTTCCCGTTCGACTTCCTTGGAGTCCCCGTTGCGACGGTCCACGTGACCACCAACGGGCTCATCGCGTTCGAACCGAGCAACGCGAACGAATACATCAACGAGGCCTTGCCGTCGGCGTCTGATCCCAACGCCTTCGTCGCTTGGTGGTGGGACGACCTGAATCCTCACCAGACGGGCGTCCCACCGCCGAGCCTCACGACGGCCGTCTCGGGCGCGAGCCCGAACCGCGTACGCTCATTCACCATGATCGACGTACCAAAATTCGGGGCGACGTCAGCCAATCCCGTGCGAGTGAGTGCGGAGATTCGACTCCACGAATCCACGAACATCGTCGAGATCCACTACGGCCCTACGTTCGGGGCGGCCGCCGAGTTCAGCGCGTCGGTCGGATGGGAGAGCTCAGGAGGCATCTTCGGAGCCGACGTGCTCGGGTGCAGCCCGAACTGCCGGCTTGCGGATTGGCCGACCGACACGGTCCTGCGCTACAGCCCGTGATCATTGCAGAAACCAGAGACGTGAACTAACTAACTAGGTTCGATCGAACCTTCGCTCCGAATCATACTGACGCCCAGTGAGGATACCTGCAGCGACGGAGCGGACCACGTCCCACATCCCTCTCAGCTCTCTCCTCGGAGGCGTGTAAACTCGCCTGCCGAAACCAAACGAGGGCTGGAGGACGTCGTCCTTGTTCTCGAGGAGTGTCTCGAAGACGCCTTCCGCAAGGAGGTCTTTGAGACCCTGAGACTTATTTGAGCTCCGATCGATGACTTTCTTACCCTCCGAGCCCTTGAGCACACGCAGGCCGGAGAGTTTCGCGAGATCTTGAAGCTCCGCGGAGGTCTGACCCGACTCGCCTTGTACCACGGGATATTTCTGCTCGGCAGGGGTCGTGAGGTTGAAGGCGATGGTCGCGCGGCCGTATCCGGAGTCGCTCGCGTTCTCGAGCAGCTTGGTGAGCCCACCGCTCCATTCGGAGAATCGTTGGGCGTTGTATGCATCGATTTGATCGAGCCCTTGGGGAGCGAAGTCGAGGGTCTCGAGGGCCGGACCGTTCTTGATCGGCGTGGCGATGTAGGTTGGAATCACGACCAGCGCGTCCTTGGCCTTTGGGTCCTTGGTGGCTCGGTCTTCCGGTAAGTTGTTCAGAGCGCCCCCATCTGCGAGCTGGAGACGGAATTGCCGAAACCGTGTGGTGCCGTCGTCGTCCTGCTTCGGCAGGCAGACGTGCAGTTGCGGCGAGTGAAAGAACACCGGAACCGCCGCCGACGCGACGATGGCTGCGGCGACGTCCATATTCGGCGTCTTGGCCTGACTGAATTCGATCATTCCGTCGGGACCGATGCCGAGCTTGGCCTGGTCTACGCGCGGCAAATCGCCGCCTACCACCATGGACATGACTTTGAGCCCGCTCGGCAGATCGGAAAAAAATACCGGACGACCCTCGATTCCGAGCTTCTTGGCAAGCAAGTCGTGAATGGTCTCGTACATCATCCGGGTGGAGAACAGGCCATTCCGGTCGATTCCGCGGACCTTGCCGTCGACACCTCCGTCGAGCGCGAAGAAGTCGGAGTAAAACTTCGTGAAGGATAGCTTTGGGAGGAGCGACTTCAGGTCCTGACTCGTGTACCCGGCGGCCAACAGGCCCGCGGTGATCGCGCCCGCCGAGGTGCCAGCATACTCATCGATTTTGGCTCCAGACACCGCTTCCAGCGCGGTCGAGAGGCGGGCCAGCATTTCGGGATACGCGAACCCTTTGCCGCCGCCGCCTTCGAGGACGACCGAGACGCCGAGCTTCGGGGGCATCTCTGCGGGTTTCTTGTCGTTCAGCATCTCCGGTCGAATCGTTCGTCGTCCGAGGTGAGGCCCGTAATACTCACCCACGATGACCGGCTGAGTCGGGAGATTCTCCGCGGTGAAGCCTTCGAAATCGAGCTGCGAGGGTCGCATCGCGATTTCGTTCAAGAGTCGCAAGGTGGCCTCGTGGCGGCGAAAGTCTTGCTGCAGCTCCATCTTCTTGGGTCGGTTGGCCGCCAGCGAGTCCGCGGCGATCCGCAGAGTCTGCTGGGTCGACAGATCGGCGAGCGCATCTTGGAGACGCGGCATCTTGGCGAGCGCGGAGAGCTCGGCCCCTGGATAGGCTGGACAGATCTTCTTGGCCAGCGCCTCGCGTATTTCGATGTCGGCGGAGTGGGATTTGAGGTTTCGCAGAATCATCCACGAGAGGAACGATCGATCCGAGTGACCGAGGCCATTGAGCGCCTCGCGGAGGATGTCGATGACATGCTCACTTCGGAGATAGCCGTCCGGGCCCACCACGTCGAGGCCTCCCGTGAACAGCGACAAGCTCGTGGCGTGCGTGAGCGTCGTGAGCACGGACCGGCGCTCGGAGGCCGGCAGCTCTCGGAGGAGCTTGACCCAGTAGCTCTGCACACCGGTGAGTGTGTCCTGGTGAAGAGAAGCGACGATGTCGAGGAAGTCTTCGATATCGCGCGCGGAGGCGCTTTTCAGGTCGACCTTGCCCTCAGGGCTCATCAGGGGACCCATCAGCGCGCGATAGGCGCTCTTTGCCGAAGACTCTCCGATGTTGTAGCCAAAGGGTTCCTTGGTGCGCCCAGCCAACCATGGCGGGCTGACGAAGCCCTTCACCGTCTCGATCCGCTGATGCACCTGCGGCCGGTTCTCCTGGTACCACGGATCGCTCCATACCCAGTACCCAGCTTCTCGGTCGATGGCTTTTCGCATCGCAGGGCCGTACTCCCCGGCGCCGACGATGGTCTCGTAGGCCATCAAATCCAAGGCGGTTCGAACTCGGGGATCGGGTCCGAGGGAGACTTCGACCAGCGGCTCCTGCGCGTCGAGCCGTTCGATGAGTCGGTTCCAAATGGGATGGTATTTGGCGGGAACCTCCGTAGGAGGAGTCTCTCGTGATTTGCCATAGTTCCCTTCCACGACCTTCCGGAGATTGCGTTCGATCGCATCCTCGACGACGGCGTTCTCGCCTTGCTTCGTTCCGATCTGGACGTAGATGAGCGGGGCCTTGTCGCTCGTGAGGGCGGCCAGGAGCTTCGAGGGCTGGCCGTGGGAGATTCGGAGCGATTCGAGGAGGTAGCGATCGAAGTCGAGAAGCCGCTCGACGGACAGGCCGGTCGAGCGCTCGAGCTGGCTCGAGACGAACGACGTCGCAGCTCGCACCGCGGTGTCCGCGAGACCGTCGATGGCCCTGTCGAGGAAGTCGCGAGAGCGTGACGCGGTTCGACGCCCTCGGTCCGTGCTCGACTGAGAGCGAAGCAGCGCGGCATCGAAGCTCGGCACGTGGGCCAGCGGTTTTGTGGCGGAGTCTGGGTCGATGTAGCCAGCTCGCTGCACCGCGTTCCAGCGGTCGTTCTCCTCTGGCACGACCTTCGAAGGTTCGAGCTCGGGTAGATTGGGGCGCGAGCCAGAGCCGGAGCGAATCGGTGCAACCACGCGGTGAACGATAGCAGGCGTCAGGAGAGGGGAGCGCAATTTCGTGAGTACTATTGGTCGAGGCTCACGAGGACGACTTCGGACGCCTGACCTCGAGACGGCGGTTCTCCCGAGATCGCAAAACGATCGCCGAGGCGACCGATGAAGCGCGCGCTGTGCCCAGTGATTTGTTGGATCGGGCACTGCCCGTCGCGCGACCAACGGCCGAAGCTCCCGAAGTTGCCTCCGAACACGAACCCATTGGGTGCAGACGCGATGGCGAGGACGTCGAGCCCAAAATCTGCGCGCTCGAGCTCTCGCCAACCCTCGGTCTCACGCACGAAAAATCGACCGGAGACGCCGACGCTGGCGACGACGCCGAGGCCGTCGACCGAACCCATCGCGGTGATCCCCGTGCCGAAATCGTCGGTCACGTGCTCGCGCTCGAGCCGATCACCAAAACGGATAATCTCCGGTGAGGTGGCGAAAGCGGCGAGCACGGTTCCGTCGGCGTCCTCTACGAGCCCGCCCTTGGCCGAAGCGCCGCCGAGGGGCGGATCGAAGGAGTGGAGCAGGTGCCACTCTCCGTCCCATCGCTCGACGCTCCCCGAGCTCGTCAGGACATGAAACACCGATCGATCGCCGATGAGGAATCGGATGGGCTCGCCACGCGGGCTTTTCGCGATCAGACTCAAGGTGAGTGCGTCTTCGACCTCGCCCCAAAACACCTCTCCGGCTCGGCCGCCGAAGAGGAGGGTTCCATCCGCCGACCTGTGACTTCCCGTGGTCACCGTCGGCGTCGCGACCGTCCGCGTGGACCGGTCGGAGGAGATCACCAACCCATCGGTCATGGTCTGCACGAAGATCCGATCCCCGCCCAGCGACAGGATCGTGCGGACCCCAGAGCCCCTTGGGAGTGCGATGGACTCATGGTCAATGAAGCAACTCAGCCCGCCAGGCAGCAGGAACCCGCGAGTGCGCTCAGACAAGTCGCCCGCGACGCTTTCCTTCCAAGTCAGCTCGTCGGCGTCGAAGACCAAAATCCGTTCGAAATGGCTCTCATCGGCCCGGCGCTTCCCGAGAGTAGGGTCGATCAACCCATCGGGGAGCCGGGCGCCCTCGAGACTCTCGTCGTAGAGAAAGAGGGTGAGTCGGTCGAAGGCCTGGGAAATTGGGGGCAGGTCTTCGGCGCGCGCGCCTCGTCCGATGACCTCGGAGGTGGTCTCCGTGACGACGAGGACGGAGCGAGCGGAGCCGAGTTCGGGCCAGTCGACGCGAACCACGTTTTCACCGCCGCAGGAAGTCGAGCCAAGCACGAAGGCGACGAGCGCGCGTTGGGTCATGCAGAGGCTTGTTGGGCTTCGCTCCGCTTGGCCCTGAGCGCAGTGAGAACGACGGCGGGAGAGAAAGGGGTCGAACGCAGCCTTATCCCGACTGCGTCGAAGATCGCGTTCGAGATCGCCGGTATGGAGGGGTGAAGCGGACCCTCGCCCGCCTCCTTGGCGCCGTAGGGCCCCTTGGGGTCGTGTGACTCCACGATCAGCGCTTCGAGGTCGGGCACGTCGACCGAAGTGGGCAGCTTGTAGTCGAGGAGGCTCGGACCCCGGTGGAGTCCTTTGCCAGTGAAGCCATGGACCTCCATCAACGCCTCCGCCGCACCCATGTACGCCGAGCCTTCCATTTGGCCTTCGACCAACACGGGGGCGAGCGCCTTCCCGCAGTCGTGGGCGATCCAGATCTTCTCGACGCTCACGACGCCGGTCTCTTCGTCCACGGTGACCTCGGCGACGTGAGCAGTGAACGAGTACGCGGGCGACGCGCCGATCGTGCCTCCGCGATAATCTCCGCCGAGCTTCTCGGTTCGGTACCCTCCTGTCGTGGCCAGCGATCCGAACCGCGCTTCGGCGACTTGGAAGGCCTCCGCGATGGAGATTTGTTTGGCGGTGTCTCTGGACCAGACCGCCAGCCCCCCCGCGAGCTCGATCTCCTTCACGGGCAGGTTCCATTTTTCGGCGAGCGCCTCACGGATGCGCGTCTTCATGTGACGACACGCCTCGAGCGCCGCGTTGCCGGCCATGAGCGTCCCGCGGCTCGAGTAAGCGCCGAGATCGACCGGAGTCAGATCGGTGTCCGAAGCGAACACTCGGACGTGGGTGAGAGGCAGCCCGAGCTCTTCTGCCGCAATGTATTGAAGCATCGACTCGAGGCCTTGGCCGATGTCCGACGCTCCGCAGTAGACCGACGCGATCCCGCTGCGATCGATTCGGAGCATCACCGCCGACTGCGGCATCTCATTGGGATAGATCGGGTACGCGGTCCCGCTGATGTACATCGATCCAGCGACGCCGAGCCCGCGACCCCGCGGCAGCTTGCCGCGGCGCTCTTTCCAGGCGGACGCTTTCTCGACCGCATCCAGGCATGCCAGAAATCCGTTCGACCCGATGCGCTGCCCGTTGATCGTGGTGACGTGCTCGCCGATGAAGTTGCGTCTCCTGAGCTCGATGGGATCGAGACTCAACCGCTCCGCGACCTCGTCGAGCTGAACCTCGAAGGCGAAGCGCGGCTGCACGCTGCCGTGGCCTCGCTTGGGGCCACAGCACGGTTTGTTGGTGTACACACGAGTTGCGTCGAAGGCGTAGGTCTCGAACGCATACGGGCCGGTGAGGAGCTGCCCAGCGTAATACGTCGTGACCAATCCGAACGAAGAGTAAGCGCCGCCGTCGATCAAGATCTTCGAACGGACGCCTTTGATACGGCCTTCGCGATCGACCGAGGTAGCGAACTTCATGAACATCGGGTGTCGACCGCGATGCGCATAGAAGACCTCTTCGCGGGTGTAGAGGAGCTTCACCGGCCGGCCGGTCTTCATCGCGAGCTTGGCTACGACGAGCTCGAGATCGAAGGGCTCGCTCTTGCCCCCGAAGGCTCCGCCGATCGCCGGCTGAATCACGCGGACGTGAGCCGGATCGAGGCTCAACACACGCGCGAGCTCGCGATGCAGGTAGTGCGGGACCTGCGTCGACGACCACACGGTGAGCAAGCCACGCTCGTCGAGCTGCGCGATCGCACAGTGGGGCTCGATCGGAGCGTGCGTCGTGCCTTCGAAGAAGTAGTCTCCTTCCACCACGAGCTCCGCGGTGGAGAAGGCCGCGTCCACGTCTCCAAAGGACAGGGCGACGTGTTTCATCGCGTTGCCGCGCTGCTTCTGTTTCGGGTCCTCGTCGTGAATGACGACGTTCTTCTCCGCGAGAGCTTGGAACGGATCGAGGAGAGCGGCCAGAGGCTCGTAGACGACGTGGATCTTCTTCAGCGCGAGATTGGCAGTGTCTTCGTCGATGGCGCAGACCGCGGCGATGCCGTCTCCGACGTAGCGCGCTTTGTCCACCGCGAGCGCCTGCTCGTCTTGTGTCCACGGAATGATCCCGTAGCGGGCCGGAATTTCGGCCCCGACCAACGTCGCGTACACTCCGGGAAGCGCATCGGCCTGCGACGTGTCGATGTGCAGGATCTTCGCGTGGGCGTGGGGGCTCCTCAGGATCTTCGCGTGTCCCATCCGCGGAAGGACGATGTCGTCAGCGTACTTGAGACGCCCGGTGGCCTTGGCGGCGCCTTCGTATTTGCGGTGTCGCTTGCCGATCACGCGATGGGTCACGCTGGGAAGCTACTCTCGCCGGGCTCTGGCCTCAACGGCGGATCGCTGGGGCGAGCTTGAGCGTGAATCCATCGCGCAGTAAGCTCCGTGCGCTCCGATGGAATCCGTACAAACAGTGAGCGAAGCCGCCGCAGATCTCGACACCGAGCTCGAGATCAGGAGCGAGGTATTCGGCAAGTACCACCTCGCCAGCCGGCTCGCGACCGGGGGCATGGCCGAAGTGTGGAGGGCGCAGTCGACCTCCATCGATGGCTTTTCGAAGAACGTCGCGCTCAAGAGGATCTTGCCCGAGCTGTCGACGGACGCAGAGTTCGTCTCGATGTTCATCGCCGAAGCGAAGCTCGCGGTGCTCCTGTCGCACGGCAGCATCGTGCAGGTCTTCGACTTTGGCCGAGTCGACCACAGCTACTTCATCGCGATGGAGCTCATCGAGGGTCGCGACATGACCCAAATCTTGGTGAAGCAAAGCCGCAGGAACGGGCAGGTCCCGATCGAAGTGGCCTGCGTGATCCTCGCCGAGGTCCTCAAGGGGCTCGAATACGCGCACACCCGCCGGGGTCCCGACGGTCGAGGTCTCGGGATCGTTCATCGCGACGTCTCTCCGCACAACATCCTCGTGAGCTACGACGGCGAAGTGAAGCTCACCGATTTCGGGATCGCCAAAGCAAAGAGCCACGTGTCGCTCTCGAAGCCCGGCATCGTCTTCGGAAAGTTCGCGTACATGTCGCCGGAGCAGGCCAATGGCCTCGACGTCGATCCTCGCAGCGACGTCTACTCGGCGGGCATCGCCCTGTACGAAACGCTTACGGGGAGAAGGCTCTTCTACTCTGACGATCCGGTGAAGACGCTGGCCAAGGTTCGACGTCCTCGCGTCCCGCTGCCGTCCAAGTACAACTCGCGCATCACCCCAGAGCTCGACGCGCTAGTGATGAAGGCGCTCGCGCCGGCGCCGAGTGATCGCTTTCAAAGCGCTCGTGATTTTTCGGCGGCGCTCGTCGCACAGCAGCAGTCCATCGCGCCGGAGCTCAACCAGTTCCACGTATCGCATTTCATGAAGGAGCTCTTCGAAGACGAGGTCGGCCCGACGCGCTTCCCGATGGCCGAGCCTCTGCCGGTCCCCCGACGATCCAAGCCCGCGGAGTCCGCCCTCGGTGACCCCGTGCTGCAGGCGCTCGCCGAGCGGCTGCACAAAGAGCCCAATCTGTGGTCGCTCGTGGAGTTGGGAGAGCGACTGGTGGAGATGAAGCGCGAGCCCGAGGCGGTGCGCGCGCTCAAGGTCGCGGCCGCCAAGTTCGCGCAGAACGGCCTACTGGTACAAGCGCTCGCGCTCTATGTGACCGTGCGGGAGCAGCTCGGATGGACCGCCAAGCTCGCTGCGGAGGTCTCGATCCTGCCGTCGCTCGCCGGCAAGAGCAACGAAGACGTGCTCGCTCAGATCCCCCTGCTCGAGGCGAAAGACGCGCTTGGCGACGTGCTCGAGAATGTCTTCGTCTCGTCGGGACCATCGTCCATCGCGGGCATGCTGACGTCGCCTCTGTTCTCTTTCCTCGAGCCCGACGAGCTCACGAACCTCGTGTCGATGTTGCGGCTTCGCCGAGTTCCGCCAGGCACGGCGGTGATTCGCGAGGGCGAATCGACGCGATCGATCTACGTGATCGCGAGAGGACGCTTGGTCATCTACTGCAGCAACTTCCAGGGCGACAAAGTCTATCTCTCGTCGCTGTCGGACGGCGACTGCGTGGGCGAGTTTTCGTTCTTCAGCGGAGAGCCTCGGGCAGCGACGGTCGAGACCCTCGAGGAGTGCATGCTGTTCGAGATCGAGCCCTCCGATTTCGATCGGATCATGGCCGGCTTTCCGAATCTCACGAGCGTCTTGTTGCGGTTCTATAAAGAGCGCGTCGTCGCCACGCTGCTCGCCAAGAGCGAGGTCTTCGGAGTGCTGCCCCCTCGCGCGCGCGCCTCGCTGCTCGAACGTTTTCAGTTGGAGCGCCGCGGTGCCGCCGAAGTGGTCATCGAAGAAGGCGACACCAGCGACGGCTTCTACTTGGTCAAGAGCGGCGAGGTGGAGGTCTTCACGAGAAGAGGCGGCTACGTGTTTCTGGGCAAGCTCAAGGCCGGAGACTCGTTTGGCGAGATCGCGCTCGTGACGGGCCAGCCTCGGACCGCGGTGGTCCGCACGCTCGGACCCACGGAGCTCCTGAGGCTCTCGGGCGCCGACCTTCAGCAGCTCCTTCGCACTCATCCCGAGATGAGCGCCGTCCTCAAACGCCGTATCGCTCAACGCGAGGCGGAGACCGCACGCCGCCTCACCGCGGGGGGCTTGCTTGTCTGAGAAGCCCAGTAGGGCCCGATCACTCGGATCCGCCTTCGGATCGTCAGGGCAGATCCGGATTAGGTCTCGCCCGTTTCTTGATTCATGGATGAAAGATCGACGATCTTGCGGGAAGGGACTTGCGCCGCGGGACCGTTCGCGCCGACAATCCGGGGGAACCCGAGCCATACGATGACGAGCGCCGAAAGAAAAATGGAATCGACGACAGGCAGTCGACGCTCGTTCACGCAACCGTCCGCCCCACAAATGGCAGACGACGGCGAACCCGAAGCCGACATCGGCGAGCTGGTCGTAGGCCAGAAGATCGGTCCTTACCGGTTGTTGTTCCGCCTGGGCAAAGGCGGCATGGGCGAAGTCTGGGCAGCACAAGCCACCGGTGGCCACGGCTTCGCCAAGCTCGTCGCGCTCAAGCTCTTGACCGGCGCAGAGGCTGACAGCAACAGCGCCACGATGTTCTTCGATGAGGCGAAAGCCGCTGCGGCTCTAGGCCATCCGGCGATCGTCAACACGACCGATCTGGGCCAGTATCAACGTTACTTTTATCTCGCGATGGACATGGTGACCGGTCCGTCGCTCACCGCGCTTCTTCAAAAGCTCGCCATCTCGAAGCAGCCGATGCCGCCCTCGATGGTCATCCACGTGGGCAACAAGATCGCGAGCGCGCTCGACTATGCGTTCAACCGCGCGCAAGTCGAAGGGAAGCTTCTGCGGCTCGTGCACCGCGACATCTCGCCACATAACGTTCTCATCGATCTCGCCGGAAATGTCCGGCTCACCGACTTCGGCGTGGCCCGCACAGCCGTGCAAGATCACAAGTCGCGCGCAGGTACCGTCCGCGGCAAGCCGAGCTACATGGCTCCTGAGCAAGTCGTCGGAGGTGACATCGACGGGCGCACGGACATCTTCGCGCTCGGCATCGTGCTGTACGAATGCGCGAGCGTGAAGCGACTCTTCGGGCGATCGAACCCGGTGAAGTCGATGGACGCCGTCATCAACTACACACCCAAGCCCCTCACCGAAGTCATTCCCGGTTTTCCGGAAGATCTGTGGCTCGTCATCAAGAAGTCGCTCGAGAAAGATCCGAAGGATCGCTACGAGTCGGCCGGCGAGTTCGCCAAGGCCTTGCTCGATGCGGCACGGAGCATTCGAGGTTTTGGTGCGGTCGAGTCGGATCTCGGCAAGATGATCCGGACCTCGTTCGAACCTGGAGCTTTCGACGTCGAGTCTCGCGTGCGCGAGGCCGAAGCGCAGATCCAACAGATGCTCGGCGACGACGTCCCGCTCGAGCCCACCCACGTAGCGCCCTCCGGCGTCGAAGTTCGCGGATTCAACGACGGCCAAGGCACCGCAGCGTGGCCATCTGCTTACGCCGCCGATCCGCTCGCGCCCGAAGTGCTGGAGGCGATGGCCTCGCAGCAGCCCCAGATCCTCGGCGGCCCGATGGTCACGGATCCGGCGCTGATGTTTCAGACCGGTTCCCAATCGCTCTCGATCAACGGCCAGGTCGTTGCGGAGCCGCAGCGATCCAACCCGCTCATGTGGTCCGTGATCATCGCAGCGTTCCTTGCGATTGGGGGCGTCGCGTTCGTGGTGCTCAAGCCGAAGGAAGAGCTCCCCAACACGCCTGCGGTGACCAACGTCCCCGAGCAAACCGTTGGCGTGGTGTCTGGGCCGCGTTCAGCATCGCCGACCGCCGCGGGGCCAAGCGAGCCCCCCCAGCCGTCC
The DNA here is from genome assembly GCA_964463485.1 of uncultured Myxococcales bacterium. GTDB lineage: Bacteria > Myxococcota > Kuafuiibacteriia > Kuafuiibacteriales > Kuafuiibacteriaceae > CAYXDO01. The sequence continues at coordinate 20,605 of CAYXDO010000014.1, forward strand.
GAGCCTCAAAAGGATCCAGCCACGCTGGCGCCGACGAAGGCCAAGCAGCCGCCCAGAACTCCGCCTTCGGGTGCGGCGCCCCAAACCCCGCCCCTGCCGGTCGACCCGCCGGTCGAGCCGAAGTCAGAAGCCATTCCGCCTCCGCCCGAGGAATTCGAACCGCTCAAGGCCGCCACGTGGGGACTCATCAAAAAACTCGATAACGCGGCGCAGGGTAGCTTGAGGCCGAAGTTTACCGAGGCGGCGGCTGGCGGGAACGGCGAGAGGATGAAGGAAGTCTATCAAGAGGCAGCCAAGGCGCTGCAGAAGTAGCGTCGAACGGCTCTTTTGCAGGTCGCAACGCCCTCTCGAATCCCTGTTAGATACCGATGCGTGGGGCTTCGAGGAGTGTTATTGAGTGGGTATGGCCGACGGAGTTGCTACCAATCGACCCACTGAAAACCTCGGCGGTCGCATGAAAGACCTGGCCGTCGACACCGGGAAGACGGTGTTGTCGGGGGCCAACACGGCCGGAGACAAAGGCATGACGGCGCTTGGAGAAGGCCTCGACAAGGCTGCGAGCTTCGTCGAGTCCAAGGTCGCCGATCGCCGTGTCGACGCGATCACGTCCCCGGTTCACAACGCTGCCGAGTACCTGAAGAAGAAAGATCCAGAGTCCGCCATCACCGACCTCGATCAAGCGATCCACAACCATCCCTACCGCGCCATGGCCGTCGCGCTCGGGATCGGTTGGGTGATCGGTCGCCTCATGCGCTCGTCCGATCGCTGAGTGAGCGCCGTGTCCGAGCCCGAAGAACGGGGCTCCGTCGTCGCTCTGCTTTCGCGCCTCTCCAAGGACGCGATCGATCTCGCGTCGGCGGAGCTCACGCTCGCCAAAGCGGAGGCGAGCTACCGCGCTCGAGAGGTCCTGCTCGGGCTCGTCCCGCTCACCGTGATGTTGGTGTTCCTCGGCGTAGGCACCGTGACGCTCACCGTTGGGTTGATCCTCGCGCTTGGATCCATCGTCGGCCACGCCACGTCCGCGTTGATCATCGGCGGAGTCGAAGTGTTCTTGGCGCTCGGCGCCGCCGCGGTCGTTCGCACGCGATTCTTACGTGCCGTAGCAGATCCCGCTGAGCCTGATCCGTCTCGCCTTCTTCCTTCGCCTGAGGAGCACAAGTGACACCCGAAGAAGCCAGGCTCATCGCCGCGAAAAAGAAGGCCTCGTTCCTCGAATCGGTGGAGGCCGTGCAGAAGAAGGTGGGTGTAGAAACCGACCGCGTCGAATCAGCGATCGAAGAGACACAGAAGCTGAAGAGCACGGTCGACGGATACGTACGCGCACACCCGTGGGTGTTCGTCTTGGGGGCCGTGGCGCTCGGCGTCGCGCTGGGATCTCGTCCGGCCCGAAGACGTCCGTCGGAGCGCGAGTACGATCGCGGAGGGGTCGTGAGCGCCGTTGCCGATGGGCTCGCGAGTCAGCTCGGGAAGATCTTGGAGAAGCTGATGATGAGCGCATTCGACGAGCTCAAGCGGAAGTGGTTCGAGGGTCGACCGACCACAGAGAGTCCGTCGGACAGCGCGGAACCGAAACCGTAGAGAGCGAAGCCGGGTTCGCGGACGGCGCGCGCCTTAGAGACACAAGCCGAAGCTCGCGTTCGGGATCGCGTTCATGTTGCAGGTGGTATTCGCCGGGCACGTGGTGTTGGCGTCGCAGGCTTTGTAACAAACGGTCTGGCCAGCTTGGGATCCTGCGCAGAGGTTGCCTCGCGCGCATTGGCCCGCGGCAGCTCCGCACGTCTCTCCCGGCATACGCGTCCCCGCGGCCACGCAGCCGAACGCCGTCTGGCTGATGGGCGCGCACATCTGATTGGCCGGGCACGTGTCTGCGAGGGGCGTGCACGTCGCGGAGGCCTGGCAAACGCCAAAGGGCAGCGGACCGCTTTGGGTCTGGACTGGAGTGCACGCTTCAGTACCGCCGCACCCCGTTCCGTTCACGGAGTCACAAGGCTTCTGGCAGATCGCACCACCACCGAGGTTGAGGCACAGGCCGCCGCGCTGGCATCCGCCCGGCTGACACGCAGCCCCTAGCGCCGCAGCGGTCGCAGCGACGGGGACACAGCCGGTCTCGCCGCTTGCAGACACGAGCTCGCAGTACTGTCCTTGCGGACACATGTCGCTGTACGCGGTGCAGTCCGCGAGATTCGGAGCGCAGACTCCGTAACCGGAAGCGGGATTCAGCACGTCTTGATTGCACACGAGCGGGTTGCCGTTTTGATCTTGCAGCGTCGCGCACTCGTTGCCGCCGATATCGCAGATTTTGAAGCACACGCCGTTGGTGCCCGACGGGGCGAAGCAAGAAGAGCCGGCGGCGCATTCGTTGGCGGTAGTCGTGCAAGCCTCACTGGGTTGCTTCGTGGTGGTCGCGCCGGTGACACACGTGGGTCCCGTAGCGAGGTCGAAGATGCAGACCTGACCGCCTGCGCACCCCGATCCGTCCGAAGAGTCACACGATCCCTGGCTGACGCCCGAGTCCGTCGGCACACCCGAATCCACGGGCGTCTGATTTCCGGTGTCGCTCGGCGTGCCGCCATCGACCGGAGTAACGGGCCCCGTGTCGGTCTCTGAGCCCGCGTCCTTCTTGGTGTTCGTGCTGCCCGGCGTTCTATCCTCGGCGCAGGCTGGGCCCACCAGAAGACCCGCCACCAACAGGAGCGTTCCGCGCTTCATCGACATGAAAGCGCCATCCTCCGACCGACGAGAACCGGCAAGCCCTTGATCGGGCTCATCGGTCACTCGTCGGACCTCCGAAGAGAGCGGGCCTGGGTCGAACGACCCAGACTCGCCTGTCGGTGAGGAAGGTTGGTCCCGAAACCGAGCCGCTGAATTTCGCCAGAGCTTGGGTGTGATTTCAGAATGGAATGTCGTCGTCGTCGAGCGGCGGTGGGCTGTCGTGGGAGTCGGCACTTGGGCTGCCCGAGTCCTGAGCTCGGGGCTCCGAAGCCCGGGGCTCCGAAGCCCGGGGCTCTTGAGCACGTCCGCGATCGTAGCCGCCTCCGCCGCCGCGGTCGCCGCGGTCGCCGCGGTCGTAAGACCCACGCTCACCGCGGTCGTAGCTCCCGCCGCCGCCCCCTTCCGGGCGCCCGACGAAGGTCACGCGGTCCGCGACGACCTCGGTCGTCCACCGTTTCTTCCCTTCTTTGTCTTCCCACTCACGAGTCTGAAGGCGTCCCTCGATGAGCACGGTGCGCCCTTTCTTGAGGTACTCCTTCGCGAGCTCGGCCGTCTTGCCCCAGCACACGATGCGGTGCCACTCGGTGCGTTCCTGACGGTCGCCCGAGTTTTTGTCGTTCCAGACCTCCGTCGTGGCGATGTTGAAGTTAGCGGCGGCGCGCCCATTGGCCGTGTACCGGACCTCAGGGTCGGCCCCCAGATTTCCTAGCAGTATGACTTTGTTCAAGCTTCCCATGGCGTTTTTCTCGTCGTCTCTCGTCTCCGAGGCGTCTCTTCACGAGACACCTTCTTCTTCGAACGACCGCTTCGGTGAAGTCAATCAAGCTCGTCCGAAAATCACTCCGGACCTTGACTAAATATGTCCGCCCACTCGCAGCCTCTTCGCAATCGGGTGATTGGAGGCCAATCCTGAGGACTCAGTTGCGCGCTAGGCCCGCTCCGGAGCCACTCACCCACGAGGCCCGGGCCAGCGTTCCTCAGTCGTCCGGGCTCGGCTCGAAGTCCTTGTCGAGATCCTTTCGCTCCGGATCGGGCAAGAGCTCCGAGTCGGGCGACTCTACCTCGGGAGGCTCGATGGGCGCGGCTCCGTCAAAGAAGCGATGATCCCCCGCGGTCCCCGATCCCGTCGGCGCTGGGCCGATGAGCTCGGGCTTCAGGATCGAGTTGTCCTCCTTCTCGAGGTGCCAGCGCCCTTCGACGTCATGCCAGTGCTGGATCGCGGTCTTCTTCTGGATCGTGATGGAAGGGAGCAGTGTGAAGCGAATCCGCACGACGACCTGCGCGTAGGTCGGGTTGACGACGTTGACCTGACCGATTTGGAGGTCTTCGATCTCCAGACCCTCGCCGTTGTCTTCGTAGGTAGCCACGAAGGCGGCCCGCTGATCTTCCGGGAGGTGTTTGGCCGCCTCAGGATAGTTCTTCCAGCGGAAGGCGTGATTGTAGTCGTCGACGGAGTCCTTCAGCTTCTCGAGGGACTCTTTCTGTTTCATCGTGGCGCAGCTCGCGCCGAGGAGCGCGAAGAAGAGAGCGGCCGTCGACGAGACTCGTTTTGGCAAGTGACTCATCCCTCCGAGCCCGCGTCACCGACGAAGTGCTCTTCGCGATCGCGAAACAGCACGTTGAAGGTGGTGAGGCTTCCGTAGACTTTGGTGATGTATTGCTGGAGATCGACTTTGTCGCTCTCGCTGAGTTTGGTGCTCGCGTTGATTTTCTGTTCCAAGACCCTCAGGCGATCTCGGGCCATCACGATCTTGTGAAAGAAGGTCTCGAGCGGAACTTCCTTGGCCTGCAGGCTGGAGTCCTTGGGGCGCAGAACGAGGGTCCCGCCGCTCCATCGCTCTGCGATGGGCGTGTACCCGAACCCGCCCTCGTCTTCGAGGACTTCTTTCACGAGTCTTTTGAGCTCGTCTCGATCCATGGTCCGACTAGTTTCCTTTCTGGGCGTGCGAGCGGTCAACAGGTCGCGCCCATCGAGCCGACTTCAGAAGACGCCCTTGAGCCCGATGGCCGGGAAGATGGGGAGCCCTGGGATCCCGACGGTGTTCTTCAGGTCGAAGGTGGGCGCGTAGAGCTCGGTGTTGGTGTGGTTGTAGAGGTTTTGGACGTCGAGGTACGCGTCGAGGTACCAGTCATCGAACGCCCAGCGCTTTTCCAGATACACGTCTAGCTGGTGGAAGGCCGGGGTGCGGTTCTGTTCGCCGAACGTTCGCTGGTATTGGTCCGAGTCCGCGTCATACCAGCGCGCGAGGGTGGTTGCCTGAGCCCCGCCCGTGACGAAGCGAAATCGGACCCCCAAGCTCCAATTCAGGCCGAGCTCATAGACGCCGAGGACGTTCAGGTTGTGCGTTTGATCGAAGGCGAAGTTCAGCAGCCAGTCCTCGTCCTCTCGCCGAAACTCACTTCGGCTGAGTGTGTAGGCGACCCATCCGTACAGGCCCCACTTTTTCTCGAGCTTGAGGAGCAGCTCCAAGCCGAACGCGCGCTGCTGGCCGTTGGGCGCGAAGCCCACCGGTCGGACCACACCGTTGACGACCTGAGTGTCTCCCGACGGACGAGGAACGCGGTGAGCAAATCGATGAAACACTTGAATGTCCAAGTTGAGCTCCCTGAAAATGTCCCAGTCGAAACCGGCCGAATACTGCTCGGCCCATTGGAGCGGTAAGTCCGCGTTGATGAAGAAGAACGGCGGGAGCGGAGGTTCGCTGAAAATACCGGCTTGTGCTTTGAGCGCGAAGGCGGAGAAAAGCTGATATCGCGCGGTCAAGCGCGGGTCGACCCCGAGCAAGGTCCGCCCCTCCACCAGCCTCGGATCGACGAGCGGTCCCGGAGCCGCCGAAAAGTCATAGACGTCCACCCGCACACCCGGCCACAGCGTGAGGTCTTCGAACAGGGAGAGCTCCGCTTCTCCGTGAATCGAAGAGATCCATGCGGGTACCGACACTTTGTCTTCTCGGGTGGGTTGGTCGGTCTGGACAGGAGACGGGAACGCACGAATCGGAGCAAAACCGGGGAGCTTCGATTCGTTGTCGAACCGGTAATAAAGCAGGTCACCGCCGAGCGACAGAGACACCGATTCCGAGAGTCGCCGGCGACCCTTCACGACCAACCCCCCGTTCCAAGCCGTGGCTTTGGCGCTGAACCCAGAGCCGTCGGCGCCGCCCTCGGAGGTCTTGGTGTCGGTGAAGTCAGCGCCCAAAATCGGCGAAATCAGCAACTCGGTGTCTGCGTCAGGTCGATACGTGAAGCGGGGGTTGATGCGATGAAAGAAAGTCCGCGATCGGGTCGCACCCAACGAGGCGTTGGGCGCAAGATCGTCGCCCCCGGTGAGCACGAGCTCGTCGTCGGAGCCGAACGCGAAGAACGTGAAGGTGCGCGACTTGTCTCCAAGCGGCTTGTCCCAGCGGAACTGATAGTCATAGAAGCGCGGAGCCAGCGCAACGGACGAGTCGAAGAGCTCCGTGATGATCGCGAACACGCCGTCGATGGAGCTTCGGCGAAGGGCGAACAAAAACGCGCCATCGTCCGGATCGTCACTCACCGGGCCCTCGACGAAGATCGAAGCGGTCACCGGTACGACCGTGACGAAATCCAAGAGCGCTTCGCCGTGGACGCGATCGCCCTTGGGCGCGCGCGTCTCGAGGTCGATGACGCCCCCGGAGAGCCGTCCATACTCGGGTGAGAATCCGCCCGGGTAGAAGTCGATCTGGTCGAGGATTCGCGATTGGACGACCGCGTTCAAGCCACCAATCCCTCCAAAGTGAAAGAAGATCGGGATTCGCTGTCCGTCGAGGAACACGCCGGTACTCTGGGGCGGTGCGCCTCGCACCACGAGGAGCCCGATTCCAAACGGAGACCTCGCCACTCCGGGGAGATTTTGAACGACTCTCACCGCATCCCCCTGAGTTCCCGGAATGCGCTGAATCTCCTCCATCTTGATCGTGCGTCGGGCCACCTCCTTGCGCGGAGCGGTCGCGCGCACCACCACCTCGTAAGGGTCGCGTTCCGAACGTGTCAGAAAGTACAGGACCTCCGCGGCCTCCGCTTCTCGGATCGACTCGTTCACGACGAGCTCGTCGAACAAGGGCGCGACGACCGAGATGGCATGTGCTCCGGGCAGGAGCCCACGGAACGCAAACTTACCCCGCTCGTCGGATTCCGTCGAAGTCTCCACGAGCTCACCAGCGCTCGAGGTGAAGGTGCTTCGTATCGTCGCAAAACCAACCGGGCTGCGACTTCCGCCTTCGCGAATGGTACCGGAGAGATTGATGGGCAAGACCGGCTCGCTTCGGAGCTCGCTCCGGAGCTCCGCCGGAGTCTCCGTGACCGTCGCCGTTCTTGCCGGGCGCAAGACGAAGGCGTAGCTGTAGCTGATTCGTACGGGAACGGGTCCGATCCCTTCGGCCTCGGCAGGAGAGTAAACAAACCGCGCCGCCGCCTCGACCGCCGCGTGATCGAAGCCGTGACCCGCAGACTCCTTCACCTCGACCCGAGTGACGTGACCAGCTGCGTCGACATCGAGAACCAAGAGCACCACGCCCTCGACGCCCCTGGCGCGTGCATCTTCGGGGTAGTCGGCGTCGACGTGTTCGATCAGCTCGGGGAGCTTGATCAGCCCTGGAGCTGCTAGCGCCGGCTCGCTTGCGGCATTTGGGTCAGAAGCTCCCGCGGCCTGCCCCAACAGGGCCAGCGCGACCGCCAACGCAGGCGACACAGCCCACTCCTAATACAGGCCGGACCTCGAAGCGACCGTTTCGTTCGAGCGCCCAGGAACCTGGGCTCAACCCTTTACCACCGCGAGCGGTACGAGCTTGGCGACCTTCTGCGCCAAGCCTGCCCCGTGCACCACCTCTACGACGTCGGAGACGTCTTTGTAAGCTTCGGGGATCTCTTCCTCGACGGTCCCCTTGTCGTCGCTGCGAACGAAGATCCCAACCTGCTGCAGCTCTCGGAAAATCGACCGACCCTTCGCCGCTTTTTTCGCCGCGGCCCGCGAGAGGTGGCGGCCGGCGCCATGACAGCAGGACCCAAAGGTCTCGTCCATCGCTCGGTTGCTCCCCGCGAGCACGAATGAGTATCGACCCATGTCGCCGGGAACGAGCACGGGCTGACCAACCGACCGATACTTCGCCGGCACCTTCTCGTGACCAGGTCCAAAGGATCGCGTGGCGCCCTTGCGATGAACACAAACGCGTCTCGTCTTGCCGTCGACTTCGTGATCTTCCCACTTCGCGATGTTGTGGCAGACGTCGTAGACGAGCTCGAGCCCGAGCGCGACATCCGACCTGCCGAGAAACTCACTCATCGCCTGACGCACGAAGTGAGTCATCATTTGGCGATTCGCGAAGGCGAAGTTGATCGCGCAGGCCATCGCCGAAAAATAGGTCTGGGCCTCGGGGCTGCCGAGGGGAGCGGCGCACAGCTGCCGATCGGGGAGCTCGATTTTGTACTGCCGCGACGCCCGGAGCATCATGCGAAGGGAGTCGTCGCAGACCTGGTAGCCGAAGCCGCGGCTCCCGGAGTGAATCATGAGTGTGATTTTGCCGAGCTCGAGCCCAAAAGCCCGAGCGGCGACCTCGTCGTAAATCTCCGAAACATATCCCAGCTCCGCGAAGTGATTTCCCGAGCCGAGGGACCCGAGCTGCGGACGACCTCGGTCTTTGGCCCGCTCCGACACGACCGAAGGGTCGGCCCCCTGAAAACAGCCTCCTTCTTCGATCACCTCGAGGTCCGCGGTGCGCGCATACCCGTTCGACAGCGCCCAGCGCGCGCCGGTGCGCAGCACGTCGTCGAGCTCCCGCGCCGAAAGGCTGCGGTGACTCTTCGAGCCCACACCCGAAGGAATCGCCCGGTGCAATGCGAGCGAGAGGTCCTCTATGCGATCGGCGAGCTCGCTTCGGTCCACATTCGTCCGAAGCAGACGCACCCCGCAGTTGATGTCATATCCTACGCCCCCAGGTGAAAGGACCCCCTCGTCTTCGTCGAAGGCGGCGACGCCGCCGATCGGGAACCCATAGCCCCAATGAATGTCGGGCATGGCAAAAGAGTATTTCAGAATTCCCGGGAGGTGCGCCACGTTCGCCACCTGCTCCGGACTCTTGTCCTTCTGAATATCGCGCATCATCCGCTCGGACGCATAGATGCGGCCGGGGACGCGCATCTTGCCGCGGGCGGGAATCTCGTAGCGAAAGTCGTCGATCCGTTTCAGCTCCAAACCCATAAAATCCTCTCACGCTCAGTCCGCCCACCGGCGGGAGTCAAGCACTCGATCGCAGTCGAACGGCGCGATGCCTGCCGGGTTGCGAAGAGGCGAGGCACAGTATTCGAAGACGAGACCCATCGCTTCGATGGGAACGACCCCGCCCTCGCTGGCGGGCCTGTACCCTGAGCGATGGTCGTAGGTGCCGTCGGGAACGGAAGGGTCCCAGAGGTTCCAGCGAGACCACGCCGAGTAGCTCTCGGCGGCGCGGGCGAGCTCGGTCATGACGTCTGTGGCCTCGTCGTGATTCAAGGGCATGCCAAACGCGGCGGCCCGAAGCATCAGGATCGCGAGGTCGGCGGGCCAGCTCCGATCGGATTGACCCGGTTCGTCGCTCTCGGGATTTCGGTAACGCTCGATGCGTATCATCAACCCGGTGAGTAAATTCCTCGCGACCTCGAAGTCTCGATGGACCAACGCGTTGCTGAGGGCGGCCACGTGAAAGGTTTGAACGATGTGGTAATTGTAATAGTGAACGGAGGTCGCGATCCCTTCGTAGTCGTTGCCCTCGTTGAAACCGCACGCGTTTCCGCGGCTCTCGCCAAAGGCGATGTAGGCAGTGCCGAGCTTCGCGGCGCACTCGGCATTGGGTATGAGCTCTTCGTATCGCACGAAGCTCGCGAGGTCCTCGGTAGGAACGAAGGCCTTTCCGGCGGCGTCTTTGGTTCGAATCACGTACCCGGATTCGACGATGTCCTCGGCAAATCCGGCTAAGTGCGACAACGCCTCGCTCGCGGCATCTTTGACGGCCCTGTCGGAAGCGTCGGCGCTCAAGTACATCAGCCACGGCACCGCGGCGTATACGTGAGGCAGGTCGTCTTTCGACCGCATGTTGGTGACGTAGATGTCGCCCCAATCCGGATTCCTTGGGTAGTGCAGCCGCTGTGCGTTCCAGGACTCGTAGGTCGTGTACCACGGAGAATAGTCGACGGCCTTCTCCCTCCCGTCCGGCAAGGTGAAGCGATGATTCTGGGCGACTACGTTGCGCGCCATGAGATATGGGTTCGGGTCGTTCTCGTCGTAAACCAACCCACGAATCGAAGCGGTCAGCGCCTTGGCGTATTGTTCCGCGACCTTGGCCATGTCGGGGTCCTTGGTCGCCAGATAGCCCGCGGCCGCGCCTGCCAAAACCTGGCTCGTCGGGATGTAGACATTGTGCGCTCCGCCCGAGGCCGAGTGTGTAAAAGTCACGAGGTTGCCCGCCTTCACTGCGTCCACGTCGTGCCACCAAAGGGCATAGTCACGCCTTCCGGTCGACGCGTCCACGCCATGGCTCGTCTCGTGAATCCATGCGAAGTACTTCGACCTCGCAAAAAAACGCGTCACGGACTGAGTTGCCTGAGCCCTCAGCGCCTCACCAACAGGCTCGCCCAAGTCGGGCCGGTCGAACGCGAACGGGAGCGCCCTCGGCAGGCCCTCCTCGGGCACCTCCTCCGCTCCGCAGGCCGCCGAACACGACAGCGCGAAGGCGGCCAGAGTCCTAGGCAATCGCATGGCTTCGAAGTAACACACTAGGCGTGCCGACGACTACCAAAGGTCGCGATGACGTCCCTGGGCTTGCTCGGCCACCGAATGCAGTCCCGTCGAAGGAAGTGGTATGTAACTCGAGGATGCGGCGTGCGACCGCCTCGTGGCCGCTCCTCGTGATGGCCGCATGCACAGAGCCCCAGGTCGAGCTCCCCGGCGAGGTGGCCCTCGGCGACCTCATCATCGTAGCAACCACAGATCGGGTCGAGGTCTCTCGCGTCGATGGAGTCACCCGCGCAGCGACGGCGCCTGACGACGCCACTCTCATTCATGTCTCCTCCAGCCACCTCGTGGACGAGTCCGGAGCTCCACTGCCCGACACTTGGCTCGATCGCGTGATCGCCACACGCTCGCCCCAGGAGAGCGAGGGCGGGCTCTGCCGCCGCTGCCTGGGCCATCCCGAGGGTGATCCGGTCGTCGTTCATTCAGGCGATCTGTGCCGCCTCCCGAAAACGAGTCGGCGCCTTCATGGCGACGGCGACGTGCTCGACATCCTCCTCGCTTGGCCCGGTGAGTGTGACTGTTCGATCCCGAGCCCCTCGCCGCGCCAGGGAACCGTTCGCGGAGCCGTGTTGTCGAGCGAAGATGGGTACGGGCCGGTGCTGCGGCACGCCGTGAGCCCCGAGGGCTGGTCGGCCTTCGTGAGCGTCGATGGGTTGAGGGTCGCCGACGCCAACGGTCGGTTGTCTCGCTACTCCCCCGCGGTGACGAACCCCCTGGGTTGCGGACCCTCCAATCCGGGCCCCGATTTTTCCAAATACACGAGCATCGGGATGTTCAGCCCTACGACGATTCTCGGGGTCATGGAGCTCGATCGAGGAGATCGAATCGACGTGTGGGATTTGGCGGGCTCCGAACCCGTACTCATCGGCCAAGGTCCCGCGACCAACACCCCCGATTTGATCCTGGCCCTCCCGGACGGACGGGCTCTACTCATCTACGAGGCGTCGGGATCCGGACAAGCGGCCGTGGACGAATGCACATTCGACGGCTCAGACGTCGAATGTCGACCGATGATCCAACACGAGCAGATCCGAGGTGTGTCCACGCCCGTCGTTTTCGGAGACGACTTGGTGTTCTTGAACAGGGAGTTGCCACCGGCGATCGTCGCTGCGCGCGACACCGGGTCAGGATGGGAGGTTCGAGCGAGCCCGTTGGGCGACGGTGTCCTCGATCCTTCCGAGAGCCTGAGAAGCCTTGGTTTTGGAAGAACCAGCGAGGGTCTATTCATGTTCTTCTGCGCCGAGGACGACGTTTCCGCCGCCTACTTTGGAGCCGCCGTTCCCGACCCGAGCACGCTCGATGACTCGACCTGGGTGAACGGCCTCGAGGTTTTCAGGATCGCGCGCATCGACGGCGGCGACTGTGATGGGTTTCTCTCGGACTTGGCCTCACCCACACGCATTCTGTCCGGACGTCGCTGGTATTCGCTGGGTCCGACCGGCATCGAACCCGCCGCGGCTCCTCCGGGCGTGACCGTCCCTGCCTCGTTCGTCTATGAGAACCTCCGCCGCGCCTTCGTCCTGTCGCAAGCCGGGCACATCTTCGTGCGCACGGCCTCGGCCAGCGAGTTTCGACTCATCTTCGGCCCGACTTTTCGTGCCAGCGCGCACCACGACGACTTCCACGCCTCGGCGACTCGCGGCGACGAGGTTTGGCTATTTTCGCCCGTCGAAACACGACGCGTGAAGCCCGGCCCGGCTCCGGTAGTCTCCGTCCGAGACCTCGACCTCGGTGGGTTGGAGGCAGACCTGGTCACAGCGGCGCTCTACGACCAAAGGCGCGACCGGTTCTTGCTTGGCGGCAGCAACACGAGCTCGGGCGGATGGGTCGCCCTCCTCGATCCCGAGACTCTAGCGGCCAGCGACGCACAGGCGCTCCCGAGCATCGTGATCGATCTCGCGGAAACTCTCCCCGGGCGATTCATCATCGTCCTTGCTGACTCGACTCTTTTCGAATGGGTCGAAGGCACGCTGTCCGAAATCGAAATGGACTGGGACGACCCACGCACGGACGCGGTCGAGGACCGACCCGCCGAACCACCAAGGCGGTGTCACACGCGCAACGATTTCGATATCTCTTCCCGGTTCAAAGCCGTCGACGGGGCCAAGGGCTCCGCCTTGGCGGTCGGGTGCGATGGGCTCGCGATACGAGTCCACCCCGGCCGCGCGGAGCGAGTGGCCATCCCCACGAATCCCGATGTGACCGCGGTCCATTCGTTCTGCGCGGACGCAGCCGTGGGTGCGGCCAAATATGGCGAACGCCGCGGTGTCTTCCGCATCGACAGCGCCGCAGCAAAGGAGACCACGCTCCAGCTTCTCGAGAATCGCACGCCGACCGATCGGGACCAACTCGGCGGAGCTCCCATGGATCTACTGTGGACGGGCGAAAGAGTGGCTGTTCAGTTCCTCGACGGGATTCAATTCGTCGGGATCGACTCACCCTTTCAAACCGGTGCCACTCTTGGCACGGCCAGCTCCCTCGACGGCTGGATCGTCGCGGCCGGAGCCATGGGCGTCACCGTCGTCGCTCGTGAGTGTCCGTAACGGGACCGAGGGGCTCTGGGCTTGACTTTGCCCCTACTCTCTCCGACCGAATCGCCCGCCCCTGAGTTTAGAAACTCACTTCGGGCGCATGCGATGGACGACTCCGTCGGCCGAGAGAATCCACACCGAGCTCGCGCCCGACTGCAGATCGACGATCTCCTCTTCTGCGATCAGGTGAGAAGCGAACAGGAACCGTCCGGCCACCGGGTCGATCAGCTGGACGTATCCCTGGCCGTCTGCGGCGAGCGCCGCGAGAAGAAACCTCGAATCTCCAGGCCACCGAGAGATCGAACCTGGAAGCGATCTCCGCTCGAACGCAGTCATCTGAGCGCAGCCGGAGTCGGCCTGGAGAGAGAAGACGACTACGGAATCCACCGCGCTGAGCACGACCTCCCCATCGAACACGAAGATACGGCGCGGATCGGTGTCACGGGTGGCCGAACACCCCGCGAGCAGGGCGACGTCAATGGCGCGGTCGACTGTGAGAGTGTTGTCTTGGAAAGTCGTGACTCGGTCGTCGGATGTCAGCCTAGCGAACGTCGAAGGTGTCGGTGCAGCGAGGTCGAGCGCGTAGTCCTCGGGCTCGTCCGACCTTCCGATCGCTTCGAGGCTCGAACGGCCCCAAGTCATGATCGACCCCCTGCTCGCTCCGGACACACTCTGGATCGAGGCTCCCACTGCGTCTTGGTTGAGTGCGAGCCCGGTGATGACGGCGTCCTCTGCGATGCCTTCGAGGACGATGCGACCCGTCTCGACCCCGGTGGCGTCGAACCTCACGATCGCCGGCTCGGCCCCGCCGATCGCGGCGAAAATGTCCCCGTCGGCGCGGAGCTTCACGACACAGCCAGGAGCCTCCACTGATCGGTCGATCACCGGAGGGTCTCCGGCGAGCCAGACGAGGGAGCCGCCGGCGGCACAATCCAAGCCGGCGCTCACGGCGACGACCGCCCGGTCGCCGGGGAGCGCACTCATCGCCGCGGGGCGGCCAGCGAGCTCGATGCGCGAAACGTCGAAGGACAAGGACGACGGTTCGTGGATGAATCGGACCTCGCACTCAGGAAAGTCGGACTCGGAGGTCCCTCTGCAGCGCATCGTGAAGTCGCCGCCATCGCAGGTCCCGACAGGTCGGTCGTCCGCGACATGAAGGCCCCCTCGTCCGTCGACCGCGGCGCGTATTCGGAACGCGGCACAATCGCCGGCGCTGACTTCCAATAGGCAGCCCTCCTGAGTCACTCGCCAAGGACAACTCCTCGACGCACAACCCACGTCGGCGAATCCGACCAGGCCCGGCTGCACGATGTGAGGACAGCGCGCCAGCCCTTTCGAAGTGAGGCTTGGCGCGAGGGTCACGGGCTCGAGGATGGCGACGCCGTCTTTGATGAGTCCTTGGAAAGTATCGTTCGGGGGCGGCCAGAGCGGGTCCTCCGGGAGGGCCAGCATGAGCGGCCCCGCGTCGCCTGGAGCAGCGTTCGGGATCGCCGACTCGAGTCGGTCCTCCGAGTACGCTACCAAGGTGACCGAGGCCGCTTCGGTCCGCTCGAGCGAGACCTCGGTTTCGATGACCTCGGCGCCCGCTGAAATGAGTGGCGTCGATGCAACCACTCGATCCTGGCTGGATTGGAAAACGAGACCGACAAAGTCCAGAGACAGGTCGGGCACGACGATGCTGAGTCGATCCTCGCACGCCACGGACCACACACCGAGGGCCAGCGCCAGGATGATCTCCGAGCTCCGAGCGAGCTCCAGCGAGCGCCCTCGTTGGTGTGGAAATTCGCTCGTCACTCGAGATCAACTTCGCCGCGTGAGCCGAGCCGGTCAACTCGCATTCGCTCGGTCCGAGAGCACATGGCTCACGGGCCGACGACGGTCGCGGACGCAGGAATTGGTGGTATGGAACAGAGGTGCTTCGCGCTGTCGCTCTCGTCGTCCTCACTTGCTCTGGCACGGTCTACGCGGCCGAAACCGCGACTGTCACTTCGACCACCCAGAATTCGGCGTCCGCGGTCTTGCCCGGAGCGACGCCCCCTCGACTTGCGGTGACCTTTCGGAACCAGCCGGTGTTTTACATCGCCGACGACGGAGGCGCGTCTGGCAAGCAGCGAGCCTTGGCGATGTCAGAGGCGCTCGAGGGCGCATTGGAATCGTCCACCCGCGGGAGAAGGGACGCGCCCAATGCCTCGATCAAGACTCAAGGGACATTTGCGGTCCTCCAAGTTCGCGGCTACTTGGTCGGCGAGCTCCACGTGCGAGACGCCCACGCCGCGGGCTACGACGATCTGCCGGCGTTCGCGCGATCGCTCGAGGACGGGCTTGGCTTATTCGTCGCCGATCAGCGGCGGCGCGCGGCCCTCCAAGGCAATGCGCTCCATGTCTTCACGGCCGGAGTGATTCTCTTCGTGGGACTGCTGTTGCTGCGACTCGCTCGCTACCTATTTCGGCGAGCCGATGAGTACCTGGACGATCGGAGCAGCACGCTGCGTCCCATCGAATTGTTCAGCGTACCCATCATCGGGGTGGAGGGTGTCGGCGCTGCAGCGGCGCTCGGCGTGGCGATCGGACGCGTCGGAGCTTACGTGGGAATCATCCTCACCACTCTGTCCTTGTCGTTGTCCCAATTCGAAGTGGCTCGGGAATGGGTCACCGCCGCGTTGAGCTGGGCGTCGAAGCCGATACTCACCGGGTTGGAGGATGCGGTCGGAGCGGTCCCGCGACTCGTGTTGGCGGCATTCCTCGTCGTGGTGGCGAGCGGTGCCTTGAGAGTGACACGGTTGCTGCTCGGACAAGACGGGCTGACGAGGACCTCTCGCGGAGCGCTCACGCCGTCTCGCGCCAGAGTGCTCGAAATCGTCGTTTCGCTCGCGGTGGTCCTGTTGATGGCGCCGTTGGCGATCGGCGCTGGGTTTGGGCGATTTCACACGCCGATGGAAATTCTCGTTCTGGCGCTCGCCTCGAGCGGAGCGCTCGCGCTGACACCTTCGCTCGCCAGCGCGGTGGTCGGACTCCTGACGATCTGGCGAGGGACGCTCAGCGAGGGTCAGATGGTGAACGTACGCGGAGTCCGTGGCCGGATCTCCGCGGTCACACCTTGGGAAGTGGAGGTCGAGGGGGAGAGGGCACGGACGATCATACCCATGTTATCGCTCGTCGCGACTCCGGTCGTGCACGAAGATGGAGGCTCCACCCAGCTCCTCTTGACGGTGAAGAGGACCATCGGCATTCGGGAGCTCGTCGATGCGGCACGACGTCTCACTCAGGAGCTCTCACCCAAGGCTTCCGTGCGGTGTGTGCGCTTCGATCTCGACCAACTCGAGCTCAACGTGAATGGTCTGGAGGGGAGCGTCGACGCCGAGCAAATACTATTTCGGTTGACCGATCGTGACTCAGGACTCGAAATCGTGGGCGCGAGGATCGGCGACTGATGGCGCCCACGGTTCTCAAAGGACTGGAGCACCACGCGCTCTTTCTTCTGTTGGTCCAGATCTGTGTGCTCCTGGGGGTCGCTCGGGTTCTTGGGGAAGTGATGCGAGCGTTGAGGCAACCGCCCGTCGTCGGCGAGCTCTTGGCTGGCGTCCTCTTGGGGCCGACGACCTTTGGCCTGGCGTTTCCGGAGCTTCAGGCCGCGATCTTCCCGGCCGTTCAATCACAAGCGGACCTCTTGGCCGTCGTAGCTTGGCTCGGAGTGCTGTCCCTCTTGGTCGTCACCGGGCTCGAGACGGACATACGACTCATCGTCCAAAAAGGAGGGACGGCGCTGCTGATTTCCGCCGGAGGAATCATCGTCCCGTTCGCCACGGGTCTGGCGCTCGGCTGGATGCTTCCGGAGGGACTCCTCACCAGCCCCGAGCGGAGGTCGGTGTTCGCGTTGTTCATGGCCGTCGCGATGAGTATTTCGGCAGTGCCGGTCATAGCCAAGGTGCTCTTCGACCTGAAGCTCGTGCGAAGGGACATCGGCCAACTCACCCTAGCCGCCGCGATGACGGACGACACGATCGGCTGGATCCTCCTTTCGGTGGTGGCCGGCTTGGCGTCGCGCGGATCCGTGGAGCTCAGTGGGGTGGCTGTTTCGGTGGGTGCAGCGGTCGTGTTCTTGGCCCTTGCGCTCACCGTCGGCGGGCCGATCGTCGCAGGGGTGCTGACCATCGTCGACCGCCTCGGAACGGGCGTCGCCGGGCAGTTCTCCGTCGTGCTAGTGTTGGCCTTCGGGGCGGCCGCCTTCACCCAAGAGATGGGTATCGAGGCCGTACTCGGAGCCTTCGTCGTCGGCATCTTGGTGGGTCAAGCCAAACGCTTCAAGGCGGAAGTCTCTCACACGCTCGAGCTCGTCACAGCTGGCTTTCTCGCGCCCATCTTCTTCGCGTCGGCGGGCCTGAAGGTGGATCTGGTGCGATTACTCGATCCAGAAATCATGGTGGTCGGATCGATCGTGCTCTTCATTGCCTGTCTCGGGAAGATGGTTGGATGTTATCTCGGTGCCTGGGCGGGTGGCTTGTCCCACTGGGAGCGCCTGGCCCTGGGTTCTGGGATGAATGCTCGCGGGGCAATGGAAATCATCGTGGCCACCGTCGGACTCGGACTCGGTGTGCTCACAGCAGAGATGTACTCAGTGATCGTCATGGTCGCGATCGTCACTTCGCTCATGGCCCCGCCGCTCCTTCGATGGACATTGTCTCACATCGAGATGAGCGAGGAGGAGACGCAGCGGCTCGAACGCGAGAGTCTCGCGGCGACCAGCTTTGCTCGGTCGATCCGCCGTGTGTTGATCGTAGCGCGGGACGAAGAGCAGGCCGAGCTGATTTCGGGACTCATGACGCACCTGAAGAGCGCTCAGCCGGTAGAGCTCACCGCGATTTACGCCAACCTGGATCAAGGCCCAATGGCGTGGTGGAGTATTTTCGGCGCCGATTCGCGACGGGCGCGAAGGGAGTTTCGGCAGGCGCTGGGTGGGGTGCGACGGGCCGTTGCGCGAATCGATGGGGCGCCGTTCGAGATGAAGGTGGCGACGGGCCAGAACGCGGCTGACGAGGTGCTACGGGAGGCCGCCCGCGGGTATGATTTGGTGGCCATGGGGGTCACGGCCTCGGCTGGCAGCGACGAGTTCTTGTTTGGAAGCGTACTCGACCGCGTCGTGCAGGAGGCGCCTTGTCCGGTGCTCGTCCTCAAAGCGGCAGTCGAGCCCCATCGCGAGCCCGTTCGACGCATACTCGTGCCGACCGCGGGTGCCGAGCACAACCGACCAGCGGTGGAGGCTGCGTCGCTGCTGGCGCAAGGCGCCCGCGCAAAGGTGACCCTGCTGCACGTGCTCACGAACACGGGTGACGTCCTTGCTGGCGAAGCCATGGCGCCAAATCGAAGTCGGGAGATTGCAGAAGACATGATCGAACAGCAGGCGACGATCGTGCGCAAACTCGGAGCCGATGTGGCCGAGCGCATCGTAGAGGCTGGCTCACCGGAGACCGCGATTCTGGAGATCGCTCAACGAGAGTCTTTCGATCTGGTGATCCTCGGCGCCAGCGCGCGCAGCGTGCGAAGTCGGGCGTATCTTGGACCCCGTGCGGAGGCGCTCCTTCGCTCGGCCCCGTGCGCGGTTGCCATCGTGTGCAGCGGCTGACCCCCGCAATCGAGGGCGCCTGCACTGGGTCGGTCGGCCTTCAGTCCACGGTGATCGATTTGCTCACGTTCTTCGGGACATCCGGATGTACGCCGTGCCCGCGCAACCCGAGGGCGTCGAGGTGACTCGCCTTCTTCGTGCTCATCTCGAGCGCGAGCAACTGCAACACGACCGTCGCAGAGAACATGGCCGAGAGAGTGTCTCCGGTCCGCGGGAGCTCGATGAATTGGGACACGTACCGCGGGTTGTCGGCCGGTGGCTTGGTGGCGGCCTGGCGTAACGCGGCGTCGTCCTCGGCGATGACGATGGTCTTGGCTCCTCTGATCTTGTGAGTGTTCATTTGGGACACCGTCAAGTCCACATCTCGGACGTTCGGGCCAGTCACGTAAATCAGAGGATAGTCTGCATCCAAAGTCTCGAGCAAATCAGCACGGCGAGACGGATCGAAGCCAGGGACCGAGGCGTCGAAGAGTCCGTGCAAATTCTCGACCGCACCAGCCTCGACCGCTCGCGTCACGGCCTCGAAGAGTGCGCGGACTTGGTCGATGCCGTACACCGTACTCTTCCCAAGAATCGTGTTGGGTCCGTGTTTGAACTCGGAGGCTTCGAAGCCCTCGGTGTGATTGAGCACGACCTCGCGGATCTTGAGCGCACCTTCCTTGGCGATCGCGGCCATCCGAGTGGCCAGGATGTGAAGGCTCGGCGCCATGAACAGAGCCGCGGCGGCGCGCTCGATGGCGGGCTTGGTTTCGCGCAGCGTGGTCTCGATGAGCACAGGGAGCCCGGCGAAGCGACGCCTGCGCTCGGATAGTCCCAGGGCGATCGCAGCGCGGGTAGCCGGATCGACCGAAGGGTCCTCCGCGCGTTTTTCGGCGACGCGGAGCGCGAGGCCGTAGAAGACGGCCATCTGATTCAGGAAGCTCTTGGTGGCCGGCACGGCGATCTCGGGGCCGCATCGGAGCGGGATCACGAGCTCACTCTGTTCCTGACCTAGCGTAGAGCTCACGTTGTTCACGATCCCGACGCGGGTCACTTTCTTCCCTGACGCGGCGACCAAGGTCATCACGTCGACGAGATCCTTGGTCTCTCCGCTCTGCGACACTGCGACGACCAGGTCGCCGTCCGCGAGGGTGTCCGCGTACTGACCGCGAAACTCACCGGGGAGCACGGGAAAGATCGGCGCCCTCGCGAGCTCATCGAAGAACAGCGCGCCGGCCTTGGCCGCGTGAAAGGAGCTCCCGCAAGAGACGACGTAGACATGACGGCCGCTCTGAATCGCGTGGAGGACGAGGTCCGCGAAGGAGCTCGCGGCTCGTTCGACCTCGAGGAGCTCGTCTTTGGCGAGCACCGCGTCGAACAAGATCAGCGGGACGCGGTCACCGGCGAGGGGCTCGAGCTCCGAAAAGCTCGGCGCGTCCGTGGACGACAGGGACTCGAGGAGGGGCGCCGTTCGGAGCGCGGTCTTCGTCGCCTCGGGCAACCCATCGAGAATTCCGCGCACGGAGGGCGCTCCGACGAGCTCCGCGAGCGCCGCGCGAGCGCCCGCTTCGCCCTGCGCGTCGATGAGTGCGTCGACGCGAGGCCGCAGCTCGTCGAGCGTGCGCTCGTCGAGCGCCGCGGAGAACGTTCTCAGCGCGTCGGACCCGCCAGAGAACGAGGTCACGACGTCACGGACAGTCTTCACCTGCGCATGGATCTCTTGCTCCATGAAGGTGCGAAAGCCCGGCAACAAGACGGTGTCGCGCGCTCGCAACCTGCTCTTCTTGGGCGATTTCTCGACGCGACCGCCGGCCGCGACACTCCCCTTGGCTCTGACCGCGTACACTGCCCAAGCCGCGCCGTCGTGCTCGACGAAATCACCCTCCGAAATCGGAACGACCAAGCGAGTTAGTTTGAGCACCGACGACAGATCGGAAGAAGCCAGCGTGAAGCTCCGACCTTGCTCATCCTTCCCGAAACCGAAATACAGCGAGGAGCCCAGCTTGATCGCCCAAGAGGCGCGAGAGACGGGATCGACCACGACCGCCGCGAAAGATCCCTTGAGCATCGCCGCCGCGTCCACGATCGCCGCACGCATCGCCGCGCGCCGATCTCGCGCCTGTTCGAACAGTGCCGCGCTTGTTCGAACAGTGCCGGGCCCCTTGTTCACTTTTCGGGAACAGTCGCCGGGGCCCCTTTTTTGACTCTTGGTGCGAACCCTTCTGCTTGGCAGCCAGTGCTTGCACCGAGGATTCGAAGAGCGGAGCCCAGCCACGATCTTGGCTTCGGAGAATCAGTCGACTCACCGTCGGCTCCTCGCCTCCCGTGGGCAGCGGAGGGAGAGCGTCGTTTCGGACCTTCCTCGTGGTGCAGAGCATAATTAATAAGTAGGAGCATCCCGGTCGAGATCGATCTCGGCGACCCGAGCTCGGCCCGACTCGATCTCACCAGTGCCCGAGCTCGATCTCAAGCCGACGATATCAGAGTCCGGGACTTGCCCGGACTCAGAGGGCGACGCTACTCATAACGAGTCGAATTCGACACATTAGTCGAGATCGAAGAAGGAGCACCCGAAATGAACCCGGTCCCAATCGTTGCGTTGGTCGCCCTGATCCACGCTACCTCGCCCTCCCCCGCTACGTCCCCGCCTTTGATCGCTCGTCAGGAGTTTGACGGGAGTCGCCCGCTCGAAGCCAGAGCTCAGCTTGGTCCGAACCGAGGCCGCCTCGTGATCTCCGGCGGCCAGCTCGCACAAGTCCTCCCCGGACCCGGCATCCGCGAGCGCTTCTGCTTCGACGCGCTTCCCGGCGATCGGCACGCTGCCCTGCGGATGAATCTCGCCAGCGGCGCCGCCGCGGAGTTGTTCATCCAATACGACGATCCGAGCTCTTTCGTCAGCGTCGTCGCTTTCGCGTCCGGCGCCGGTCGAATCGTCACGCGCACCGCGGGCGGCGACACGATCGTCGCCAACTTCTCCACGGGCATCGTGCGGAACTTGTGGTCGCGAATGCGAGTCGAGGCCAGTCAGATCGACCTCGGTAACTCCGAGATCCTGATCTCGATCGATGGCGCGCCGATCGCTTCCGCGGTGGTTCCGCGAGCGATTGAAGGGTCTGCGGTGTGTTATGGCGTGCGCGGACAAGCGCGCCTAGCGTGGACCGCGCTTTGGGGCTGTGCTGCGGGTGAGATGTTCACAGAAGCTTCGTGCCAGGCACGCGAAGCCAACAGGTGCGCCGACGGGGTGACCACGAGCTCCGAGGAGTGCGACGACGGCAACACCTCAGACGGTGACGGTTGCTCCGCTGTCTGCACGGCTGAGTTCTGCGGCGACGCGCTCCTCTCCGGCGTCGAAGAGTGCGACGACGGCAACACCTCAGCCGGTGACGGTTGCTCCGCCGTCTGCACGATCGAGTCATGCGGTGACTCGATCCTCACGGGCACCGAAGAGTGCGACGACGGCAACACCGCAGGCGGTGACGGTTGCTCCTCCCTTTGCAGGATCGAGCCCACTGTCTTGTACTCTCAGCCCTTTGACGCTCCGAACTTCGTGGAAGGGATCGTGGGCTCGCAGGCGTTGTTCGACGGCGCTTCGTGGCTCGACATGGGCGGCGGATCGCAGCTCTACCACTCCAACTCGGGCCGACCGAGCTCAGGCTCCATGTCCGTTCGCAAGAGCTTCATCTCTTCGTGGTCCGGAGCCCTCGTCTACTCGATTCCGGCTCCGGCTCGGTCCGACGAAGTCCTTCGCGTTCGGTTCTGGATTTACAGCGCGCTCGGCTCGTTCGACCTCGGCGTGAACCGTGCCGGTGGTGCCACCGTCACTCGAACGATTCCGATGGGCGGTTGGACGCTCGTCGACGCCCAGCTCTTGAGCAGCCTCGACACGAGTGAGGCCTACATTCTGTTGGGCGCCATGCCGCCTGACCCGTCTGGTTGGAGCGTGAAGGTCGACACGATCATCGTCGAGCTCACCCCGTAGCCGCCAATCGTCGACACGTAGCCGTCGACGAATCATGCCTTCGGCCGCCCTGCCGCGGGACTACTCGCGGCGCTGCCAAGGGCTACCCGACTCCGACCTACCCACGTCGACCCCAATCGGGTTCGTTCTCGACGAGCCGACTTCAAACTCATCCAGACGTTTGCGTCGAACGCGTTTGTACTCATCAACTCGCACGCCGCATTCTTGCCTCATGAATACTGCCCCCCGCCGCCAAGTCGTCCGAGCGTTACATCGATTGGGCTTCAACGCCACGAAAGGAAACGGAAGCGGCCACACTGTGTTCGTAGACCTCTGCGGTCGAAAAGTCCAAGCGGTCGTTCGCTCGAAGAAGACTCACCACGTCGAGGCCACGGCGCGGAGCCTGGAGCACTTCGGTGTCTGCACCAGGCGGGAGTTCTTCGAATTGGTGCGGCGATCGTGAAGAATTTGTCGATCGTGTGGGACTCACGCGGAGGCTCGGCGCACCTTGACTCCGCGCCAGCCATGGCAGAGCCTGCGTCCATGACGGGTGCGGATCTGGCTTGGCAGTCCACCATGGAGCGAATTCGGGACGTCACGGCGACTCAGAGTCACGTCACCTTTTTCGGAGAGCCCGGAAGTGGCCGCAAATTCGCCGCGACAACCCTCTGCGCCGAAATTCGGACAACTGACTCGGGCGCCAGCTTTCGATTCCTCGAGTGCCGCGGCCTCGCGGTCCAGGCGGCAACGGAAGCGCTCGCGGCCGGTGGCGAGCTCGTCGTGCTCGTGTTGGCTCACGCCGACGAGCTGCGCGAAGAGCCCGCGAGCGTGATCCTGTCACGGCTGGGTACGCTCGAGCTGGAGCCGACGGCCCGGCCGAAACTTCGCGTTGTTGCGACGGTTTCGAAGCTTGATCAGGGCCCCCTCTCGACGCTCGAGACTGTCGAAGTTGCCACGCCGAGCCTGGCCCAGCGAGAGGATCAGAGCTTCGACACGATCCGCAAGTACTGGCAGCTTTTTGGCGGTCAGGGCTCGAGCCCCTCACTGGCAGAGCTCCGATCGGGCAACTTACGCGAGCTGAAGGTTCGGGCACGTCGGAGCCAAGACGCACCGACTCAGAGTCAGGCCGCCCGATCCGAAGGGCTAGATTCGCATCCGGCTACTCCTGCCGAGCGCTCCGTCGATTTGGAAGTCGCGGCACCGCTACGGGCCCTCCTTACCGGACCTCCTCGAGGGCAGCTACTCACCGATTGGTTCCGCGAAGGCAACCACTCGAAAACGCCAATCGGTGTCCTCAACGGTCTCTTTAGGAAAGGCCCAGGCAAAACGGATCATTCGCTGTTGAAGCAATGCGTCGCAGAACAGGCCAAGCTCATCATGGACCGAAACGGGGGCCTCGATCCGTCACGACCCCTGGACCGACACCTCTTGCTTGGGCAACTGTTCGACAACTGGCCGACGTTTCGTCCTGGTGCGGACGGAGACATACGTGTTGGTTTCCTCATCTCCGAGGCGAGAGAGAGAAGGGAGGCGCGCGAGCTTTTGGCGCAAATTCCGGAGCTGATGAACGTCTTTCCTGAGTTGGCCCAACTCTACGGCTTCGTACCAACCGAGGTCGATTCCACAGACTATGATGACCCCGCAAAACTCGCAAAACTGTTGAAGAAGAGCGTCGACGGACTCGAGAAGATCGGATATCACGTGCATCAGAAGCGCGGCGACGCGGAGTACCCGACCCTCGAACACGACGCACTGTCAGCAATCGGCACAATGTTGTCCAAAGGTGGCAACCTAGGCGCCCACTCGAACCTGCTCACAGATCATGAGATGAAAAGCGTCAATTTCGAATCTACTGAAGCCGGCTATCATCTCGCATGCAGCGAAGGCGAGGGCAAGCCGTGCGTCTTCGTCGTCCGCGCCGACTCGCTACCGGTTGCGAAGAAGTCGATGTTCTGGGTGCCACTCATCGTTCTCGTTCGAAAGACGGCCTTGCGTCGTGGCTCTATACCGGCCATGGATCAACTCCGCTTGCCATGACCGAGTCTCTCGAGCGTCAAGGCCTCGGGGGCCGCTCCGCCGAGGCAAATTGGCTGACTCACAAGCTCGGTCGCGCTCCCATCGTTTGGGTGACTGGCCCACGCGGTATCGGAAAAACGACGATCGTGGAGCTCACGCTCCAGGCAGCGACCGGTGCGCACTGGATCTTCCTGGACGCGCGACATTTCACCAGGGCAGACGCGAAGGTCGAGCGTGCCTCGCTCCTCGAGGCGCTCGCCACGGCTGTACTCACCGAGCTCGAACAGCAAGTACATCTTCCTCCGGCCGCCTGGGCCGCGGACGGTCGTTGGAGGGCCTTCGTCGATCACGCGCTTCCGTGCCTTGGCAGCGCGACCTGGGTCTTCGCTCTGGACGAGACGGATGTTTGGTCCTCAAACGTTCTCGTCGAGGTTACGGCCGCGCTGCGAGGCGTCGCCAATCGGCTCCGGTACCCGAGTCGAGCGATGACATGGATTCTGATTCGAGGGGATCGTTGGGGTGAGGATCGGGCGGATCTCCCGCGTATGGCGGATCCCGTGCTCGAGGTCGGGCCGCTCGACTCGAGCGCGATCGTCGCGGTCTGTGCGAAGCTTGCGGACCAGGGAAAGAATGCGTCTGCCGAGGCTCTCGCACTCATCGAGCAACTCACAGCTGGCTATCCGCTCGCCTTGGCCGCACTCGTCGAAGCGCTGAAGACCGTTGAGCCAGATGAATCCGGACAGGAAATCTGGCCGTACCCACCTTCGTCTCTCCAACCGTGGGGAGTATGGCGGGCGCTCGAGCGCCTCGAGGCGCAGGCGATGGGTCACGGTTCTGCGTTGTCGAGGGGCGAGAGCTTCGAACGGATGGAACACGCGCTGCTCCAGGCCGATCCTCCGGCGCGCAAAATGCTTTTGACCGTCGCGACCGTCGAGCAGCTCGAGTGGACGGAGATTTCGCTCTTGGAGGCGCTCGAACGAGCTTGGCCGGAAGAGCTATGGAACAATCCGGAAAGTGTCTCCCTCTTCGAGTCCACACTCCGAGGACTCGTACGGACTCACATGCTGGTGCGCGTCGGCGTCGATGGCGCGCGCCACGTCGTGCCGATGCTCGCGAGATTTTGTCTCGCGCTCGGGACTGCCAAAATTCGGGCCTGGGAGAGACCGCACCTTCACGAGGTTGACCTCTTGCTCCAAGAGGTCAACACCGCGACGACTGACGAGACGAGGACGGAGTTGCTCCGACGGGCGCTGGACGCCGACGATAGTGATCCCCGGGCCCTCCTCGCTCTCGCGAGGATTTGTGCACGTGGTTCGGAGTCGACTCAAGCCGAGTCGTTGGGTGAGGCGCGGCGACTCTATTCGCGGGCACTGCGGGTGCTGCCCCAGCGAGCGTCCGAGCGGCGAGGTGTCGAGAGCGAGCTGCTGCACGTGCTCCAGCGGCTCGTCGCAGCGGGCGCTCCGGAGGATGCGATCGGAGAGTTGGCGAGAGGTGATCCGTATTTTGCGGACGACTCTCGAACGGCGAGAGCGCTGCATTTGTGGCTCGAGCGGCGCTGGTCCCAGGCGTGGGAGACTCCTCCGCCCAAGGAGATCGACCTCGCCTCATCGCGGCATCGATGGGAACAGCGAGCGGAGGGTCTCTTCGTTACTCTCCCTGGACATCGAGAGTTCGTCGCCAGAGCCCTTGGGTCGCACCTGGCCACTTGGCCCAGCCCGGATCTCGAGTGGCTGAACGCGCTGCTGGCGATCATGCCCGATCTTCCGGCTGTCGACCTCGATCGAGCGCCTTCTCCCGTGCTGTGGTCGATGCTCTATTCGGCGTGGAACACTCGAGACCGACTGTTCACGCCGGCTGCGCATGCACTTTCGTCCAAGGACTGGCTTGCGTTGGTCCGCTGGTGTCCGGGCTCGGGCCCGGCCATCTCGGTGCTGACCCAGTATCTCGCCGAAACTGTCTCCGCACTGGGAGGGGCCGACGCCCTCGAATTCGGGCCGCTCCTTCTGTGGCTTAGGGAGCGCGACAAACCAATGGGCGACGCGGCCGTTTCCCATGTGCTCCGCTCGCTCAAGCGCCCTGCCGTCGGGCCTGTGAGTCGAGACGCGGTCCGGGCGTGGCGCGAGCTCGCTCCAGACCTCGAGCTGACCTCCCACGATACCGCCGATCAATTCAAGAAGACCTTCATCTCCGGTTGGCGCCAAATCAGCGAACCCGAGAAGCTGGACGGCGTGGAACATCGGTTGATCGAGCGCGACTCCGGACCCGAGCCACGTCCGCGAGCCCTCCATCGACTGTTTCCCTCTCAACAAGGGCTTGAGCTCGACTTGGCCGAGGCTTCGTTTGCACGTGAGCAGCGCCTGCTTGAATGGCTTGGCGACTCGCGAGTGAACGCGGTTCCTCGCCTCCTCGATACCGGCTCGTTGGTCGACGACTCTAACAACAAACTCGGCTTCTACTCGGTCGTGTCCGAGCCTGCATCGGAGCGCGAGGCGACCTCGCTGCGCACGCTCATCCGAAGACAAACCTCGAACGGCCGCAGTGTGGCCAGCCTCAGCCGAAGCTCCTTCTGGCACATGATCGCCTCGCTCTTCGAGGCTTTGAGCCACATGCACCAGAGGGCCGTGTTTCATCGATCCGCGCGGCCCGACTACGTCCGTGTGAGTCTTCCCGAAGATCCGAAGCGCGAGCCCTGGCGGGTGACCTTGATCGGCATGGAATGGAGCTATTACCTCCGGAACCCAACGGGTATGGGTGCCTATCCGCGTCGACGCCTGGACTACTCGCTCGCCCCAGAGACTCTTTCAGCTCCGTACGGCGAGACTTTCGGCACCGACCTCTTTTCGATGGGCGTACTCATCGCTGAATGCCTCGCGTCCGATCGGCTCGACCTCGGCCCGTTCGCTGAAGGTGAGTACAGCCGCGCAACCCAGATCAGGCACATAGAAGCTTGGCTGAGCAAGCTCGAGCACGAATCGAGCTCGGTCCGCGCCTTCGTGCGCTGGCTCCTGTCCATCGAGCCAAAGGACCGCCCCAGCGCCGCCGTCGCCCGCCTCGAGGCCCAACGCCAAGCCCTCGACCCCAAAGAGCTCGGAGCCTTACCGATTTTCGCGCACCTCGGAGGCTCAGATCCCCTGGCGAGCAGCGCGACGCTTCCTCACTGGCTGCGCGACCGTGCCGAGTGGATCGACCAGATCCCCTTCGACGAGCCCAACACCTGGCGGAGACTCTTCCGCAGACAACTCTGCCAGGAGCTTGCAGGCGCCTCCATTTTTGTGAACTCGATCGGCCTCGCCCAGCGAGCTCTCGATGGTCCCGAGGCCCCCGAAAAATGGCCCTTGTTTCTGATGAGCAAGAGCGGCCTGGAATTCCGGCTGGGAAAGGCGTCCCTCGAGCTCGAAGGCGAGCCCCGCAGGCAGAGAGAGTCGGGGGCGTTTCTCGAGGTCGCGCGCCGATTTGAGGGCGACTCTCCCTTTGGTCCTCCCATCGGACAGCTCCCAGAAGCCGGTGACATCCGGTTTTTCGCGATAGACGAGGTCGACTCGCTCCAAGGAGTCGACAGTGAGTCGTATGAGATTCTCCGAAGCCGTGATCGTGGCTGGGCGCCGCTGTTCGAGTCCGCCGAGCAAGCACTGAAGGCCGAGCAGACCGAGACTTCGATCGTGCAGAGGCGACTGGCCCTCCATGCCATGCTCAACCTCGCCAACGAAGCCGAGTACGAGCTCGTCGGAGGAGAAATCGAATACGTTCGAGTAGAGGACCCTGCTTTCCCGAACATGCTCCTCGTTCGTGAGCCATCGGCGGCAAGTGCGTCCGCCTCGAGCGCGCCCAGCCCCCTCCAGCGTATTTTCGCCGCTTGGACCGATGTGGATCCCGTGGTGGAGGTGGCCTCCAAACAGGGCGCGCGAGCCATCACCGAGATTCCTTTTCCCGACCCATCCCTCGCCATCGGACCCAATGGCACCGTGGCCCTCGCTGGCATGAAGTTCGGCCTGAGTCCGGCACGGTGGAGCCTGATACCGCCTATGGGCGTGCTGCGAAGCCCGGTCGCCGAGTTGGCGCTGAGCTTGTTTCGCCGACGCCGTCGGGTCCTACGAGAGCTGCTCGACCAGCCGAACGTCCTCGATGCGTTGGCCGATCCCACAAACTCGTCCCGCGTGGTGCCTGGCTTGCGAAAACCGTTCGAGTATCCAGGTCTCGACGACGACAAGAAAGCCTGTCTGCGGCAAATGGACGAAGTCCGGCCCCTGCTGGCCGTACGCGGGCCTCCCGGTACCGGCAAGACTCAGCTAAGCCTGGCCACTCTCCATCGCGAGCTGAATCGAAATCCCCACGCCCGAATCGCTGTGGTCGCGCCTACTCACGACGCTCTCGATCACTTGCTCGAGAGCTTTCTGGCCTCCTCGGATCGGGGACCGGCTTTCGAGAGGCGAGTTTTGTCCGCGACCGTCGTCCGGATTCCTTCTGGCAAGCGTCCTCTCGACCAATATCCTGCGACCGTCAAAACCAAGTTACCCTCGGTGCAGGCGGAGGAGCTTTACCGCAGGCTGCGAGGCTGGATCGACGGATCTCGAGCTCGACCTCACTCACCCGCCGGGCAACTCGCCTCCGCGGTCGAGGCGGAGTTGAAGCTCCTCGGCGGCACCAGCGAAGATCCGACCAGCGGGCTGGCCGCCTGGTTGGCTGACTCGGCGAACGTCCTGTTGGCGACGGCCAACTCCGGTCCCATTGCGCGAGTTGCGCCTGACAGCTTCGACCTCTTGATCGCAGAGGAGTCCGGAAAATGTGGAGCCGTCGAGCTCGCCGGAGCCATGCGTGTCGCGCCGAGGTGGCTCATGATCGGTGACGAGCGCCAACTCCCGGCCTTTGGCCTTCAAGACGTCGAGGACAAAGTCTTCGACTCGATCAACGCGGCGTCGGAGGCAGGGTCGAGCCAGATACCTTCTCCGGTCGATACGTTGAACCTGTTCGGTCACGTCATTGCGCAGGAGGGGCCCCACACGCAAACGCTCACACACGCTTGGCGATTCCATCCAAAGCTCCTTGCCGTCGTCGCTTCGTTCTATGATGACAAAGCGACACTCATCCCCGGCGACGTCGACCTAGCCAGGAGGAAGACTCATGAGCTCCGTGCTTCTCGTCTTGGCAAGAATCTGAAGGATAATCTGAAGGATAAGCAGCTCGTCTGGGTCGATTTCGAAAACAGTGAGGCCTATCGGGAGCGCCGGGAGCTGGGCGGGGGAATTCACAATGAAGCCGAACGCCGAGCGATCGTAGGCTTCCTACGTGCCCTGGACGCACGGTGCGCCCAGCCTCGACTCACGGTGTTATCGTTCTACAAGCGACAGGTCGAGCACCTTCGAGGATTGCTCGCAAACCAGGTGAATACCTTCGATGTCTTTGGAAAGCGCGGGATTGAAGACTTCGTGTCGACGGTCGACTCCTTTCAGGGTCGCCAAGCCCCGGTCGTCTTGCTGAGTATGTGCCGCAACAACACCGAAACCGAGGCCTCACGACGTTTTGGGTTCCTGACGGACCGACGACGCGGAAACGTGGCCTTCTCGAGGGCGGAGAGTCTTCTCGTGATCTTCGGATGCCGCGCCCATTTCGCGGAGCTGAAGTGGGTCAAAGACCAAGTTCTGAGTCGGGTCCAGCTCTTCCTCAAGGCCTCGGATATCTTGAGTGATTCCGAGACATCCAAGCTCATGGAGAGCGTCGGGCCGTGACCGAGGAGCGCTCCGAGGACGGTCGACGAACGCTCTACGCTCGGGGCAGAGTCTATCGTCTGACCCTGTCGGGGCGCGTCCAGGAATCATGGCTGGAACGCGCGATCCTGGCGGCCTGCGCGCAAACCAAACTCACTCTGTCGGACCTGCTGTCCGCCGCGCGTCTCGACCACCGGGCCCCGAAGAGAGTCCCGCTACCCGAGGGTCTGTTCGTCGACGCCGTGGCGAAGCTGTTGGAGCGAGGACGACTGTCCGTGAAGCCTTCCGACGGAAGCCTCTGCGTAGGCGGTACGCCGTCCCCGGAGCTCGACGCTGCGAACTCTGTCGACGTCGAGGTCTGGCGAGACGACGCCACGGGTACCATCTGGCCGCTCGACTCGGTTGGGGCTCCGAGGGTCCGCACGGCGGCATCCAGGGACCAAATCCGAAGGAGCGGACCGGTGCTCGGCGTCGATCTTATGAGGGCCTCGAGCGCCCGAATCATCGAAGAGCTCCGGCTTCGAATGCCCGGCGCAGTACCCGACGTCGCGTCGGAGGTACTCGGGCGCCAAATGGCCCAGCAGTTTGAGTTTCTCAAGATCGAGGCCGTCGAACGCGAGGACGGCCGCTTGGCCGTGACCTCGCTCGTTCCGTGGCGCTTGCGCGCCGCCTGGGCCCGAGTTTCCCTGCCCGGAATCGAGCTTGCCCCACGAGATTCGATCCGCGTCGAAGCGACCCCGGAGCCCCCTAGCTGGAATCGCTCCTTCGATCGGTGGGTCGCGGCGATCGATAGCAACGAGGAAACCGGTCCCGCTCAGAGCGAGCTGCTGAGTCTTTTGGATCGTCGCCTATATCCCCGACTCGTGCGGTCCACCGACATATTCGAGAGTGTACCCTCGACGCGCCACCAGACTTACATGGGAGCCGGCCCGAACTCTGCCGGGCACCTCCGTGCGCTCATGAAGGAGGTCCCCGCTGGGCTAGCCATCAAAGTGGACTCGACGGAGGCCTTTGTCGCTGTCGATTCCCACACCCTTTTTCTCGGGGGCTCCTTCAATCCCCAGCACAAAGGAAGCCATAGCTTCAAAGTCATGGGCTGGGTCGCCGTCACCGCCTTTCTGCGGGCCGCAATCGGCGAAGAAGTCGCTATCTCTTCCGAGCCCGACTCACCGACCGTCTCGCGCCTCCGTAACGCGATCGACGGCGCGGCTCGCTCGATGGACCCCGAGCTCGCGCGCCGTGTACCCATCGAGGTCGACGTCGGCCACCCGGTCATTTGGCTGAGCACCGACGACGCCGAGTTTCTCGCGGCCTCCATCGAGTGGACGATCATTGCCCTCTCTCCCAAGCTCGACCGCCCCCCCGCGTGGATTCGAAATGCCTCCGGCGAGCCTACCGTCGGCCTCTACTGCACCACCCCAACCGAGCCGACGAGCCCACCAGACGTGTGGATCTCGAACACTGGCGGCTGGGTCTTGGTGGGCTACTGGTCGATCGGATATTTCGGCTGCAGGCAATCGGCCGAGCTCGGCTCCACTCTTCGAGACATGATCGGTGACTGGGAGCTTCAGGCTCTGGAGACGGATGCGCCAACCGTCGCTCCCAGCCCTCCAAACCACAATCCGTCCCCACTGTCGAAACCTGTCCCGCCGATCGGAGCTCCGAAGCCGACGCCGACAAACGAACCCAATCCACCGAATGCGCCCTCTCCCCTGCAATCGGACGTGACGAGTTCGAAGGCACCAGTGGCCAAGGCACCCGGGGCTCCTTCAGTCGCACCTGGACCTGAAAATATTGTCAGATCGATACTCGCTCAGCTCGGCCAGACGCCCGTCGAAGGGGACTGGCAGCTCGAGTACGATAGACTCTTCAAAGCCATAGGCAAGCTCGACTTCGTCTCGAAGAACGACCGTGGCGCAAAGCTCTTGGTCGCCCTGCTCGCTGCTCGAGTCAACGCGCTCCAAGAAGGTTGGCCAAAGCCCTTGCCCAACCTCATCAAAGCCCTGATCGGGTTCACGAAGAAGACTCAAATTGGACTCATCCATGGACTCAGCAGGCAACACACGAGTCAATCATGGCTCGAGGAAGCCCACAGCGCTGAGCAGGCGCTGGTCGAGCTCTTCGAGCCCAAGGGGCCTTAGAGGTCGTTTCGTCGTCGCGATTCCATGCTCACGGATGGATACGCTGATCCCCCGCTCTGGGAATCGCAAGAGGTATCAACAATCTCGCGCGGCTAGTCTAGGGCCCGCATCGCGCAACTGATTTCGCGGCCGGAGCCCAGATCCTGGGCGCCGGATCGTCGTTGGTGTCATGTCGCGTCGGCGGTCGCGACCGCGTGGGTGATTGCTTCGGTGCGGACGAGGAGACTGTGGGCGGAGCATTGGTATCTCAAGGTCGTCCTCACGAAGTCGGTGGCCGAGGTCGCCGGCACGCCGGCCGAAGACCTGACACGTTCTTTGGTCGAACTTGAGATAGGAAGCTCCTGGATTTCGACGAGACCCAGGTGACGAGAGTTCGGGTCTCGGAGGGTGCGACATTTCTCAAGTTCGAAAAGAACGCGGCCGACGAGTGGGGGGCCACGCTCGCCCACACTAGGCAAGCCCAAAGGCTACAAGCTCGACGGAATCATCGACACGGTTCCGACCGTGCGAGCGACTCGATACGACACTAACGATCCGGCCGCGGAGCTTCGACCCGCGACGAAATCAGTGGCACATTACGGGCCCAAGGGATTGCTTGGCACGCTGTTGGTAGGTCGTTCATGGAAAGTGGTGAACGTGCTGACGTTTGCGATGGTCGAGGGGCGAAGAAGGTAGCCGTGGTGGAGACCTCGGCGGTGGACTCGATCCCCGACGAACTCGGGGAGCTACTCGACGGCAAGTGGGAAACCGACTTCCGCGCGTCGCCGAGATCGATCTCGGTGCCAGCCCGAGACCCGCCAATGTCAACTTCGCAGGCGCCGAGCTTCGGGGACTCGGGGTCGGTCGGGTTGACCGATCTCGACGGAATCTCTATTCATTTTCGACGCCGCCGTTCGTAACGGGACGCGGCCATCGCTCCGAGATTAATCTCACTGCAATTCAAGTCATCTCTGACTTCGATCTCGGCTGGTGTAATCTCCGTCGCCGCTATTTACGGGGTGTGTTGGGCTGGGCTTGAATCGGGCGGCTCGATAAAACGTCGGGCAAGGAGGCCGTCTGTGACAAAAATTGGATTGATAAGCACGCTGGTCGTGCGGGAGGTACACCGATGATCGCGAACCACATGATGAAGGAGAAAGTCTCCGCCGAGGGGAGCCTTCGCAGGCTCTTCAGAAACCTCGTGGTGGCAGCGCTGCTGATTGGCGTGGCGTGCGGTGGTATCGAGCAAGACGGTGACGAGGAGGTCGGTGAGTCCAAGGAGGCCCTCGTGGCGGGTCTCTACTGTGGCGACGGCAGCGCCGGTCGACCCACGCGCGGCACTCTCTACCGATACAACGGCGCCACGTTCTCCGTGGATCGGGTCTGCGGCGGCGCGGGGACGTGCGGCGTCAACGCTGCCGGCGTGAACGACGCTTGCGTCACGAACTCATCCGTCCTCGAGAACGCCATCGCCAACGCAGCCCGCAGCGTTCACGGCTCAAACGCTCCGGTGGCGGCTCCGGCGTCGTTGGTGAGCGCCAACCCGGCGGCTACGTGGCTCACCGACGTGTCCGGTTTGGCGGGAGCGCAGGTCCGCGCGGCGATCTTGGACTACAGCCGCTTCATGGGTTCGGCGACGAACCAGCCGCCGTCGGCCAGTGTGCGGGCGTCGATGGTCGCTCGCCTCACGAGCTTCAACGCCGTCGACCGAGATGCCGTCGTGAATCGAATCGTAGCGCGCTACGCTCGCACCGTGCCGACCACTGACCAGCAGACTCTCGATTTCTTGGGAGTTCGGACGCAGTGCAAGGAGTTCGCCGACCGCATGGTGCGCCTCGGCGGCGGGACGTCGGCGACGTACGCGTCGTACTTGACGAGGAAGGTCAGCCGACACAGCGAGTTCCGACGGGGGCTCGTGGCGGTCAAGGGCACCAACGCCCACGCCGGAATCATCACCGCCGTGACGCGGGACGCCACCGGAAACATCACGGGGATCGAGTTGACGGAGACAAATTGGGGCACCGGTTGGAATAGCCCGATCGGGCAGGTGCCTTGGAGCCGAGTGATCGCGAAGCGAACCCTCACGGTCGCCCAGTTCACCGCGGCGTACTCGGCCACGCGAAACCAATAGGTCCTACCTTCGGCCCTCCGGGTCCTCTCCTCTCCTCTCCCGACGAGGCGTCCGAGATCGAACCCATCCGCACCGGCCCCCAGTGGCCGCGATAGTGAAGGTCATGATGTGGGGTCAACAACCCGAAGGCGCCGAGCATCGTCCGATCCCGAGTCGTCCGCAAACATGCCCGCTCGGTTCGACAGCACCGTCACCACGAGCTCCCACCCGCCAGGTCGATGTCGGACTCAAATGTCGGACTCAAATGTCGGACTCAAATGTCGGACTCAGATGTCGGACTCGGATGTCGGACTCCAGGGATTAGTGGTGTACAGACGTACTTTGCGGCGTCGCTCGGCGCCGTGCCGTCGCCATCGTGCCCCCGAGTCGAAGACGCCCGCGCTCTGATGCGGCCCGTGCCGCCACTCAGTCCACGGTGATCGATTTGCTCACGTTCTTCGGGACATCCGGATGTACGCCGTGCCCGCGCAACCCGAGGGCGTCGAGGTGACTCGCCTTCTTCGTGCTCATCTCGAGCGCGAGCAACTGCAACACGACCGTCGCAGAGAACATGGCCGAGAGAGTGTCTCCGGTCCGCGGGAGCTCGATGAATTGGGACACGTACCGCGGGTTGTCGGCCGGTGGCTTGGTGGCGGCCTGGCGTAACGCGGCGTCGTCCTCGGCGATGACGATGGTCTTGGCTCCTCTGATCTTGTGAGTGTTCATTTGGGACACCGTCAAGTCCACATCTCGGACGTTCGGGCCAGTCACGTAAATCAGAGGATAGTCTGCATCCAAAGTCTCGAGCAAATCAGCACGGCGAGACGGATCGAAGCCAGGGACCGAGGCGTCGAAGAGTCCGTGCAAATTCTCGACCGCACCAGCCTCGACCGCTCGCGTCACGGCCTCGAAGAGTGCGCGGACTTGGTCGATGCCGTACACCGTACTCTTCCCAAGAATCGTGTTGGGTCCGTGTTTGAACTCGGAGGCTTCGAAGCCCTCGGTGTGATTGAGCACGACCTCGCGGATCTTGAGCGCACCTTCCTTGGCGATCGCGGCCATCCGAGTGGCCAGGATGTGAAGGCTCGGCGCCATGAACAGAGCCGCGGCGGCGCGCTCGATGGCGGGCTTGGTTTCGCGCAGCGTGGTCTCGATGAGCACAGGGAGCCCGGCGAAGCGACGCCTGCGCTCGGATAGTCCCAGGGCGATCGCAGCGCGGGTAGCCGGATCGACCGAAGGGTCCTCCGCGCGTTTTTCGGCGACGCGGAGCGCGAGGCCGTAGAAGACGGCCATCTGATTCAGGAAGCTCTTGGTGGCCGGCACGGCGATCTCGGGGCCGCATCGGAGCGGGATCACGAGCTCACTCTGTTCCTGACCTAGCGTAGAGCTCACGTTGTTCACGATCCCGACGCGGGTCACTTTCTTCCCTGACGCGGCGACCAAGGTCATCACGTCGACGAGATCCTTGGTCTCTCCGCTCTGCGACACTGCGACGACCAGGTCGCCGTCCGCGAGGGTGTCCGCGTACTGACCGCGAAACTCACCGGGGAGCACGGGAAAGATCGGCGCCCTCGCGAGCTCATCGAAGAACAGCGCGCCGGCCTTGGCCGCGTGAAAGGAGCTCCCGCAAGAGACGACGTAGACATGACGGCCGCTCTGAATCGCGTGGAGGACGAGGTCCGCGAAGGAGCTCGCGGCTCGTTCGACCTCGAGGAGCTCGTCTTTGGCGAGCACCGCGTCGAACAAGATCAGCGGGACGCGGTCACCGGCGAGGGGCTCGAGCTCCGAAAAGCTCGGCGCGTCCGTGGACGACAGGGACTCGAGGAGGGGCGCCGTTCGGAGCGCGGTCTTCGTCGCCTCGGGCAACCCATCGAGAATTCCGCGCACGGAGGGCGCTCCGACGAGCTCCGCGAGCGCCGCGCGAGCGCCCGCTTCGCCCTGCGCGTCGATGAGTGCGTCGACGCGAGGCCGCAGCTCGTCGAGCGTGCGCTCGTCGAGCGCCGCGGAGAACGTTCTCAGCGCGTCGGACCCGCCAGAGAACGAGGTCACGACGTCACGGACAGTCTTCACCTGCGCATGGATCTCTTGCTCCATGAAGGTGCGAAAGCCCGGCAACAAGACGGTGTCGCGCGCTCGCAACCTGCTCTTCTTGGGCGATTTCTCGACGCGACCGCCGGCCGCGACACTCCCCTTGGCTCTGACCGCGTACACTGCCCAAGCCGCGCCGTCGTGCTCGACGAAATCACCCTCCGAAATCGGAACGACCAAGCGAGTTAGTTTGAGCACCGACGACAGATCGGAAGAAGCCAGCGTGAAGCTCCGACCTTGCTCATCCTTCCCGAAACCGAAATACAGCGAGGAGCCCAGCTTGATCGCCCAAGAGGCGCGAGAGACGGGATCGACCACGACCGCCGCGAAAGATCCCTTGAGCATCGCCGCCGCGTCCACGATCGCCGCACGCATCGCCGCGCGCCGATCCATGGGGCCCAGGCCTTCGCGCAGGCGCTGGGCGAAGAGGTGCTCGATCGTGTGAACGACCATCTCTCCGTCGTTGTCGGAGACGACCGCGTGGCCTTCCTGAATGAGCCATTTTTTCTGATCGTCGGAGTTGGTGACGTTGCCGTTGTGGGCCCCGTACATGAAGGTCTTGCAGCGCACGACGTGGGGTTGGCTGTTCTGCTCGTCGACCGCGCCGAACGTCGCCCAACGCACCTGACCCGCCATGATTTGGCCGGCGAGGTTCACGATGCCGAGCTCATGAACCATGACGGAAGGAGCTCCCACGCCCTTCCTCAGTGTGACTTCCTCACCGTCCTGGATGGCCGCTCCGGTCGAGTCGTACCCGCGATACTCGAGCATCTGAAGGAGCTCGGCCGCGACACGCCCGAGGTCGTTTCTCTTCTGGTCGAACACGAGTCCGATCACGCCGCACATGGGCGCGTCCTACTCGAAGCGGCGGCGAGCAGAAATCGTTCTCTAGGCGCCGAGTCTCAGCTCTGAGTCAGGAAAAGCTTCATGAAGATCACCCCGATCAGCACTCCGGCGAGAATCAAGAGGGCGCCGAGCACGACGGCGATCGCGGGTGTGAGCTTGAAGCCCATTCGCGGCGGAGGAGGAGGACCACGTAGCAGGGGGCCGGGGTCGATCGGGATGTCGATGGGAGCCGCGGGCGAGGGCGTCACCGGCGCCTGCTGCACGAGCTCCATGAGGGCGCTGGGGCTCAAGGCGCTCATGGGCGCCAGGGCGGGCGTGGCGGGCTTTGGGAGCTCGAGGGGCGGCGGGGGCGGGTCGGTGTCCGGCCCTTTGCTCTCGGTCTCGGTCTCGTCGTGGACGAGGGCGCTTATGGGGCGTTGAGCTTTCGCAGGGACACCATTTCCGGGGCGCTCGAGGAAGTTCGTGGGCTCCAGCGCAGGAGACTCCTCGCCGTCGGCTCCTTTGACCGCGGGCGCCTTCTGGCTCGGGCTCGGCGGGCGGCGGCCGACGGTTTCGTTGGCTTCGCTCGGGGCGCGGCCCTTCGGCTTGACCCCTTGCGGAGGCGTGGCGGAGTCGGGGGGCTTCTTGGACACGCCGTCCTTCTTCGCCGCTGGCGTCGGCGTTCGATCTCCGCGCGTTCGAACGAGGTCCGGACGCGGCGTAGCGACCTCCTCGTCGACCATGTCGAGCGAAGGCGCCCGCGGCAACGGACGCGTCGCGACCCCGCCCACTCCCTTCTTCGGGTTGAGCGGACCGAGCGTACGCGCGCTCACCGGATTCTTCTGGCTGTAAGAAGAATCCAGCGATCCACCTCCGCGCCCACGTGGCACGGCCGACGCGTCCACCGTCCGCTCAGCCTCGAACTCCGCGGGCTGTGAGTCGCGGCGCATCGAAAACCGCGCCGAAAACTCGTCCGGCACCAACCCGATCGTGGCGTCGTCCTCGGAGATGATCGAGAGGAGCTCGTCTTCCGGGACTAAGGTCCGGGTGCTTCCGTCCCAGTCGTTTCCGGTCGATTCGTCGACCTCTTCCTCGGCCAGGATCTCGTCGTGAACGTCTTCGTATTCGGCGCTCTTGGATTCTTCGGCGGCTTCGTCGAGGTCGATGTCGAGGGCCGGAAAGCTCCGCGTGAACTCGACTTCGGCGATCGCGGGCATCGCTTCTTTGGACTCTGCGGGCGGCGGCGGCTCGGGCTCCATCCGCTGCTCGAAGAGGTGGAGCGGGTCGTCGTCGGTGACCCCGCCTTCGGTCATCTCGGGGAGCTGCTCCTCTTGGAGCTTGGAGCCTCCGAGCGTCTTGGCGAGCTCGTCGATGTCGGCTTTTCCGGCCATCGCTTGGCGAAGCGCGATCGCACGCTGGACGATGACGTCGCCGAAGATCTCGGCGAACTCGCGCGAGATCGTTTGAGCATCAATCGTGACGTTGGCGCGCCGGATAAGCTCTTCGATGTCGTCGCGCATCTCGAGGGCGGTCTGGTAGCGCTGCTTGGGCGAGCGCCGCAGAGCCTTCATGACGATCGGATCGACGATCGGGGAGAGACCCTTCACGACCTTGCTGGGAGGGTCGATGGGCTGCTTTTGAATCGCCTCGAGGACTTCGATTGGGGACGAGCCTTTGAAGAGCTCACGGCCGGTGAGGGCCTCCCAAAGCACGATCCCGGCGCAGAAAATGTCCGAGCGCCGGTCGACTTTTTTCCCGAGCGCCTGCTCGGGCGACATGTACGAGAACTTGCCTTTGAGAATGCCGGCCTGAGTCTCCCAGCCGCGGTTGGTGGCTTTGGCGATGCCGAAGTCGGTGAGCTTTGGAGATCCGTTGAAGCCTATGAGGATGTTTTGAGGGGTGACGTCGCGGTGGACGACGCCCATCGGGCGGCCCTGCTCGTCCTTCAGCTCGTGGGCATAGTGGAGCGCATCACAGGTGGCAGCGGTGATGCGCAACAAAACGCCGACGGTGAGCGGCTTTCGCGCGCGAGCGCTCTGCCGCAGCACCTGGGACAGCGTGGCCCCAAACACGTACTCCATGGCCAGGCAGTGCACGCCCTGCACCTGGCCAAAACCGGCGATCGCCACGATGTTCGGATGTCGAAGCCGCGAGGCGATTTTCGCCTCGGCGAAGAACATGTTGACGAAGTCTTCGTTCACCGCGAGCGAGGGCAGCAAGACCTTCATCGCGAGCAGCCGACCGGGCGGTGGGGCTTTGGTGTCCCTCACGAGGAACACGTTCGCTGCTCCTCCCGACGCGAGGCGGATGAGCAGCTCATGCTGACCGAGCATGCGCGGCACGGGGGTCGACTCCGCCCTGCTATAACACGAGTCCAAGAAGTCGAGCGACCGTGTTATCCCTTGTCAGACGGGCTCGCGCAGCGCGGTCCAAAGCCCAAGGGCCAACACCGAGAACGAAACCAACGCGACGAGTCCGCCCCACACCCAGTACGGGAGAAACAGGGCCTGGGAGATCGACATGGAGTCCGAGACCTGCCCGCCCTGGCCCGGGCTGAACATGTAACTCAGGTCTTGAAACACCGAGAGCCCCAACTGCACGCCCATCAAGCGCACGGCCAAGACATTCGCGCCCACCGAGCCGAACTTCAGGAGCGCAGCGGCGGTTACGGCCAAAGTCGCCAGAAACGCTGCCGTGAAGACACTGCCTACGCGAAAAAACGCGAACAGAGAAAACAGCAGCAGCAGCGCGATGAGCGGCCGACCGGCTTTCTCTCGGCTGGAGGCTACGAGCAAGCCTGCGCCGAGGAACGCCGGACCGATGAGGCCGCCAGCGGCCACCATCGCTCGGCCAAAGCGCCCGAGCGAGCCCGACCAAGTCGCCACACCCGACCCGTCTGCCCGCATCAGGATCGTCTCGAAATCCGCGCCCAACAACATCGCGGTGAGACCGTGACCCATCTCGTGCGCAAACGTCGCGAGCAGCGTGAAGGGCCACAACACCAAGCGGCCGAGCGGAAACTGCCAAGCCACGATCGTGACGGCCACCGCCACCAACACGACGAAGCGGAGCTCTCGACGGCGACGCATACGGACCCCTAACACGCCGGCGTGGCGCGGTTCATCCAGCCAAGAGCGCCGCCGCAACGGGGCGGATCATCGTATCGAAGCGGATCGGCGTGCCCTCGAAGTCGTCGCGGATGTAATTCAGGGCCTCGAGCCGGTGCGACGACGCCGTGTAGTCTTGCCTCGGATCGACGACCCCGAGCTGTTCCGTTCCGAGATAAACCTCGGTGCCAAAAGGCTTGCCGCGCAAGGCTGAGAGCGCCCCAGCTCCTCGAATCACCCAGCGGAACTTCTCGAAGAGCGCCGCTTGACTCGGGTAGGCCTCGAACACGCGCTGCTTCGCCGCACGCTCCTCCTCGCTGAGCGCGAAGCGACGTACGTCCCCACGAAACCAAGGTTTGAACCGCAGCGCGCACAGGATGACGTACTCGTAGGCTGGCGCCTGGATGATCGGAATGGGCCGACCAGTCTCTCGTCGTAGCTGTCGCACCGTTCGCGCGGTCATGAGGTGCACGAGGTCGTGCTCGGGGTGGCCGCCTTGCCAAGCCAACACGAACACTCTGTCGGGATCGGCGCGGCGAATCGCCGCGTCCAAACGCCCGGCTTCTGCGCGAAAGTAGTCGAGCGCGACCTTCGACCTCTTCGGCAACGCGACCTCCGTCATTTTTCGGTAGTTCTCGATCTCCGAGCTCCACAAGTCGACCTTGTGAGCGGGGTCCGCACCCAACGCGCGCAACGACTCCGTCGCTTCGGCCACACGGATCGAGGCGTACGCGCTCGGATCGGCACCGACCGCTGGCGCGAGCCCATCTCCGTTGGTCCACC
This sequence comes from uncultured Myxococcales bacterium, assembly GCA_964463485.1. Classification (GTDB taxonomy): domain Bacteria; phylum Myxococcota; class Kuafuiibacteriia; order Kuafuiibacteriales; family Kuafuiibacteriaceae; genus CAYXDO01. The sequence goes on from CAYXDO010000014.1 coordinate 61,942, forward strand.
AAATGAACGTGCCGCGCTGGCCGTCCCCCACGATCCGATGCATGAGGCCGGCGAGCACCGTCTCGTCGTCCTGGTGTGCGAAGACGAAAGCCGGACGACCTTCTCGGGCAAGCATCCAAGCGCTGGAGACGTCGTCGGGATCGGCGGAGCTCGGAGTCATCGGCGTCGAAGACATCGCCTCCGAGGCCGCGAAGTCACGCTGCGACAAACCCTTCAGCTTCTTGTGTTGCGTCGCGGCCGCGGCGGGTTCGCGTGAAAGGTCTTTCATCGAAGGTGACGGAACGACCGCGGCGCGCCATTCTCGGAGGCTGGTGCACACGAGGTCCGTCCGTCGCTCGCGTCGCCAGAAGGCGTCGGCTGTGGCGTCCCCGTCCGGAGCGGGGATCCAAGTGTTCGTAAGCCGGCTCGAGGCCTTCTTGGGAGCAGAGCTCTTCACCGCCGAAAAGCCGCTGATCATTGGGCGGCATAGCGAAGCGCTGCTTCGGCTCGACGCGGACACGGTCTCTCGGCGCCATTGTCGCATTCAGGTTCGGGACGGTGCGCTGTGGGTCGAGGACCTCGGCAGTGCGAACGGCACGCTCGTCAACAGGAAGCGCATCCAGGGTCCCATGCGCATCAAGCCGGCCGACGCGGTGCAGGTGGGTCCTTACACGCTCAAGCTTCGGCTGATGATGCCGGCCGGACACAGAAACCGAGCGGACAGTCGAGCGAGCGATCAAATCACGCGAGTGGAGGCGATTTTTTCGGTCGAAGGGAGTCAAGGTACGACCGATGCCCGGCTCTCGTTGCCGGCGCTCGCGGCTGCGGCAGCGAGCGAGTTGATCGACCGCAGGCTCTACGACGACGCGGTATTCCGCGCAACGGGTATGGAGCGCCCGAGGACTCCAGGCGAGGCGTCTGCTGCCGCACGGCGGGAGGGCAGCGGGTCGGCGCCGCCACGACCGTTGTCCCTGGCTGACACCGAGTCCGAGCTTGCGCTGTCGGAGGTCGAGGAGCGCGAGGCGACGAGTCGGCACGAGCTTTACGACAACGGGGAAGACTCACTTCGTGAGCCGACGAGCCGGTTCAAGCTGGATGAGAAAGCAGAAGCACGCATGAACGAGCTCGAGCGGGCGGTGAGCCTGCTCGAGTCGGCGCCCGACACTTCCGTGCAGGTCGCTCCGCCGCGCCAGCACAGCGACCTTCGGGAAGAAGACCTAAAGTGGGTGGACGACATCTCCGAGCTCGAGCTCGGGGACCCTGCCGAGCTTGGACCGGGCTCGTTCACCCGGCGCCTGCAAGACGACCTGCTGCGACCCGCCGGAGAGCGCGCCATGTCGTCGGCGTTCGAGGTCGTGCCGCTCGAACGTATGGCGGAGTTCGGCAGCACGGCAGGCACGGAGACGGAGCGCGGAGCGCTGTTCGAGCCATCTGGGCCTACCGAGCCGGAGCAGCGGGCGCGCAAGGTCGCGTCGATCAAGCGCGTAGGATCGAGCAAACGCACGCGCCCCGAGCGATCGGTGGCGCACGATGGCGCAGGCAGCACTCGCGAGGCTGGGGTGCTGTCGCGCCCTGCCACACGCTTTCCGGAAGTGTCAGCGCCTCCGGTGCAAGAGCCCGTAGGCAGTGCGGAGCTCGCCTTGCGTGCGAAGACCAACGCGGGTCGGTCTCGAATTCCCGCTCGCCTCGTCACGCCTACGGGTGTCCGGCCACAGGCTCCGATGGCCGACCCAGTCACTGCGCCTACTACTCGGCGCTCGGAATCCGAGATGCGTAGCCATCTGATCGCCGAGCCCGAGATCGAACCAGCCGAAGAAACCACCGGCGCCACGCAGGAGGTCTCGTTCTTGGAGAACTACTTCGATGCGGTCGAAATTACCGCCCGAACGGGCGACGAGCTGCTCGACATCGCGGTGCTGAGGAAGGAGGGCGAGCAGTACGTGCTCGGCCACAAGACGCCGCAGGGCGCCGTCGCTCCTTACCGCGCCCACCCCGGCCTGCGGCTGTTGCGCATCAACGACGAACGTCAAGTCGACCTCGTCTTTCCGCACGATGTCGCCGGGACGCTGGTGCGAGATGGAGAGACCGTCGCCTTGGTCGAGCTCACCGAAGGTCGCAAATATTCGTCGCTCCGATTGCGCGCCATGGACGTCGCGACGGTGATCCTGGGCGCTGCGCCCTCGCAGGTCTCGTACACGATCCGTTTCACGCGAGCGCCGCGCTTCGAAGGACGCCGACGCTCGACCGCACCGCCGCCGAAGACCTGAAGGAAAAGGCGGAGAATCGACGGGGCGATGAGGGCGAGGGGTCGCGAGCCTTGCGGCGTGGCCAACATGGGCCTATGATCTTCGGCTCGCCCATGACCGACCCGAAAACGCCCGGCAATCCGACTCCTTCAGCGGATCTCGCCGCTCTTCAGGAAAAGTACCCCTTTCACAAGCGCTTCCTCAGGAAGGACATCGTGGTCCGCGTCGAGGTGGAGCGCGCGTCCGAGTCGATCACCAGCTCGAGCGTGAACATCAGCCCGGTCGGCATCTGCTTGGTGCTGCCAGAGGCCCTAGAGAACAACGAGGAGACCCGTACGCTCCTGTATCTGCCTCGCGGCAAGGAGATGGAGATCCTCAAAGTGCAGACGCGAGTCGTGTGGCAGGAGCCTCACCGCGACGGCTTCCGCGTCGCTGCGCTCTTCACGAAGTACGCTCCCGGCGACGAGCGCCGGTTGCGACTGTGGCTTCAAGAGCTCGAGAAGCCGCCGGGCAAACGCTGAGGGATCACTGCGGCGCTACGGGCGCGGCCCTTGACGTGTCGCGCCCGCGCCTTAGTCTCGCGCTCATGCCCTACTACGACTACGAATGCCCGCGTTGTGGAACCTTCGAGCTGAAGCAAAGCATCTCCGAGCCGGCCATCACCCACCACGACGTGTGCGGTGAGCCGGTCGAGCGCACCATCGCGCCCGTGGCCTTCACGCTCAAGGGCGACGGATGGTCTCGCGACGGATACAAAGGCTCTTCCAAGATGTCTGCCTCCGACGGGCCCTCCTGCAGCCCGGGCGGCTGCGACAGGCCGACGTGCGCGGCCAAGATGGCTGACGCTTGACACTCTAAGTCACGAGACGCCCGCCATAAGTCACGAGACGCCCGCCATGAGCGCACGGACCACGGACGTGTAGATCAACACCCCGGTCACGTCGTTGATCGACGTGATGAGTGGGCCAGCCGCGATCGCCGGGTCGACGCCGAATCGCTTGAGCAACGGCGGCTCGACGGACCCGAGGAACGCCGCGCACACCATCGACAAGAACAACGAGATCGCCACGCAAGCCCCGATGAAGAGGCCGCGCTGCCAAACACCGACCACGCCGAACACGATGATCGCGCAGCAGAGCGCCATCAACGCCCCCACCAACAGGTCTTTGGCCACGGTCTTGTACAAGGCGTTGGTGTCGATATGCCCAGTCGCTAGGCCGCGAATCATGATCATCGCGGATTGCGTGCCGACGTTGCCGCTCATTCCGGTGATCACGGGGACGAACGTGAGGAGCACGACCATCTGTCCGAGCACGTGCTGAGCGTCTTGCAAGACAGCGGTCGCCGCGAGACCCGCGCAAAACGTCGAGAGCAGCCAGGGCAACCTCACGCCGACGATCTTGAAGATCTTGTTGGAGTAAACGACCTCCGGCTCGGATCCGGCGCCGGCCATGACGAGCACGTCTTCATCGGCCTCCTCGACGAGGACCTCGTGCACGTCGTCGGCGGTGATTCGGCCGCGCAGCCGCCCCCATTTGTCGACGACGCCTGCTTCGACGAGGCTGTAGCGATCGAAGATCTTGGCGACTTGTTCCTGGTCGAGGTCGGTGAAGATCTCGACGGACTTCGGCGTCATGACCTCGCGGACCTTGGCCTCGGCAGGTGAGAACACGAGATCTTGGAGCGCGAGGTTGCCCACGTAGCGATCGTCTTCGTCGACGACGAAGACCGAAATAATCCCGATCTTCTTTGCCGCACGCCGGGTCGATTCGAGCGCCGAGGCGACGGTGGCCTCGACCGGCACCGACACGAGCTCCATCTGCATGATGCCGCCGGCAGTGTCGGGCTCGTAGCGGAGGAGCTCGGTGATCTCTTCTCGCTCCTCGACCGGCAGGGCTTGGAGCACGGCTTCGGCAGTCTTCGGATCGATCTCCTGCAGGAGGTCGGTGATGTCGTCGGTCTCCATTTCGCCGACGATCGGCGCGAGCTCTTGGGGGCGTAGGAGTTGCGTGACCTCGTCCTGACGCGAGGGCTGGAGCTCGGACAACGTATCGGCGGCACGCTCGGACCCGAGGTGCTGCAAGATCTTCTTGCTGGTCTCGGCGGGAAACTCGCTGATGAGCTCGGCGACGTCTGCGGGATCGAGGAGCCGGAGGAAGGTGCGAAGCTCCTCCTCGCGTCCGGGCCGAGTCAGAAGCTCGAGCTCGTCCGCCTCCTCTTCGAGGCTCACGGCCGCGACGTTTGGCTGACCGAGCGACGCGGTCAAGGACTTCGAATATCGAGGAGTGCCGCGGCGCTCGGTCGAGTATAGTCAGCTCGTGAGCGCCTCCGAGGCCGATCGGCCGCTCCGTCGCGTCCTGATCGTCGACGATGAGAAGAACATTCGACGCACCCTCGAGATGGTGCTGTCGGGCGAGGGCTACACGGTCGAGTCCGTCGGCTCCGCAGAAGAAATGTTTCCCAAAGTCGCGGAGACTCGCTTCGACGCGATCTTGCTCGACGTACGGCTGCCGGGAATCGACGGCCTCACCGCGCTCGAAAAGCTCAACACCGACTCACCCGAGGCGCCCGTGATCATGATCAGCGGGCATGCGAACCTCTCGGACGCCGTTCGCGCGACGAAGCTCGGCGCGTTCGACTTCCTCGAGAAGCCGCTGAATCGGGAGCGCGTGCTCGTCAGCGTTCGCAACTGTGTCGAGCGGAGATCTCTGGCCGCTCGCATCCGCGCCCTCGAGATCGCCGAAGGCGGCGACGAGCCGATGCTTGGAGACTCCGAACCCATGCGCAAGGTTCGAGAACAGATCGCCAAGGTCGCGATCGCCGGCGTGCGTGTGCTGGTGACCGGTGAGTCCGGGACCGGAAAAGAGCTCGTGGCGCGAGCCATTCACCGGGCCTCGCGCCGGAGCAACGGGCCCTTCGTGAAAGTGAATTGCGCTGCGATCCCCGCCGAGCTCATCGAGAGCGAGCTCTTTGGGCACGAAAAAGGCGCCTTCACCGGCGCCATCCAGAGAAAACGCGGCCACTTCGAGGTCGCCGACGGAGGGACGCTCTTTCTCGACGAGATCGGCGACATGAGCCTCGACGCCCAGGCCAAGGTTCTTCGCGCGCTTCAGACCGGAGAGATCTCTAGGGTCGGGGGCGAAAAGAGCTTCGTCGTCGACGTCCGAGTCGTGGCCGCCACCAACAAAGACCTCGAAGACGAGGTCCGAGAGGGCCGTTTTCGCGAAGACCTCTATTACAGGCTCAGCGTCGTGCCTATTCACACGCCGCCGCTTCGCGAGCGCGGCCAAGACGTCCTCGTACTCATGCACGCGTTCCTCGACCGCTTCGCCGCCGAGCATGGTACCCCCAGAAAGCTCATGCTCCCCGAAGTCGAGACTTCGCTGCTCGCCTACAGCTTCCCCGGCAACGTACGCGAGATGCGAAACCTCGCCGAACGGCTCGTGATCCTCGCCGGTGACCCCGTTCGCCTCGAAGACTTGCCTCCCCAAATCGCCGGCTCTCGCGGCCGAGAGCGACCTCCGGCCCTGGAAGCGCCCGATACCAAGTCCGGAGTCGAGCTCTCCGCTTACGGGACCCACCTCACGCTCCGCGAGCTCCGGGAGCTCGTCGAACGCGACTACGTGCTCCGAAAGCTCGAAGAAACGGGATGGAACGTCACCCGCGCGGCCGAACAGCTCGGGATCGAACGCACCAACCTCCACAAGAAACTCAAGCAGCTCGGCCTCAAGAAGGACTCCGGCCTCCCCGAAAAAACCTGATCCTTCTCTCGTCCGATCCCCGATCCACGAAGGAGCCTCTTCGGGTAGGGTGCCGCTGTGGCTCGGATCCTGGTGGTCGAGGACACCTCTGCGGTCCTCGCTCTGTACAAGGACGTCCTCGAAGAGCGAGGACACGAGGTCGACACCGCCACCGACGGCGACACCGCCCTGCAGAAGCTCGAAAAAAAACCCGAGCTCCTCATCCTCGACCTTCACCTTCCAAAAGGCGGCTTCGAGCTCCTCGACAAGATCCGCGCCCAGTTCGGACGCGAGCTTCGCGTGATCGTCGTCAGCGGCGTGTACCGAGGCACCGTCCATCGCGAAGCCCTGACCAAAAAACACAAAATCGTCGCCTACCTCGATAAACCCATCGAGCTCGACACCTTCACCGCGAACGTCGACGCCGCGCTCGCCACCGAGAACCCCAAAGACCTCCCCTACGCCCCACTCTCCAGCCTGATTCTCCCCGGCGACAACCTCGCCGAACCCAGCAAGGCAAACCTTCGAGCCAAAGACTCCGCCTCGGATGGCGTGCGAGGCAGACTCGACGACGTCCCCTTCGCGCGGCTCCTCGGCAACCTATACGCGCGCCGCGCCGACGGCGCCTTGATGATGAAGAAAGGCACCGTCAAGAAAATCGTCTATTTGAAAGCTGGAACACCCATCTTCGTGCGCTCGAACCTCGTCCATGAGTGTCTCGGTCACGTGATGGTCCGCGAACGACTCATCGACGCGCGCGAGTGCGAGCTCAGCGTCGAGCGAATGCGCGCCGAGAAACGAAAACAAGGCGAGATCCTCATCGAAATGTCGGCCATTTCTGCGAAAAATCTCGAATACGCGCTCGAGCGACAAATGGAGATCAAACTCTTCGATCTCTTCGGGTGGACGGAAGGCCAATACCTCTTCAACGAACAGAAAGCTCAGCCTGGCGTCGAAATCCCGATGTCTTCGAGTGTCCTCGAAATCCTCACCGAAGGCATCCGGCGAGGCATGCCCGAGAGACGAATCCTGGCCGACATCGCCCGAATGAGTGACGCCCCGCTGGCTCCACCGGACCCCGCAAGTCGCGAGAAGCTCCTCGATCACGAACCTCGATTCGAGCCGGTGTTGGCCAAAATCGATGACAAAAGATCCCTGCTCGCCCTAGCTCGCGAGCCCGAGTCAGGCGCGGTGTGGGCCGCGCTGTACGCAGCGGCCTGCCTGAATCTGCTCGGGCCCGCACAATCGAAGGTCCTCTCGGCAGAGCCGCCACCGCTCCGAACGAACGCGTCCCGCGCCGGGCTCGAAGCCGCGCGCACCAAAGCGAGAGAAGCCGCGGAAGCCAGCAAGGCGAGGATCCCGAAGCTTCCCTCCGGCGCCCTCTCGAGTCCCGCTGGAATCGCCCCAGATCGCCCAACCGCTCCGGAGCCGGAGAGTATGATGGTGATCAGGGACGGACCGGTGACTCTCCCGCTCCCACGTCGACGGCGGCGCGCCACGCCCGAACCGCCGACCCGAGAGATCCAAGTCATCGAGCTCACGCCAGAGGACGCCGAGCCTCTGGAGGACGAAGACCTCGACGAGCTCGAAGCGGAGCTGATCGAGATTGGGCCTGACTCACGGTCGATCGTCGCTGACTCACCCCTGAAAAAGGAGAGAGTCGAGGTTGCCGAGCTCGCTGGCGACAAAGTCTCCGAGAACCCTTTTGCAGAGAGGGAAAAGCTGGCCGCAGAGAGAGCCGCCGTAGAGAGAGCCGCCGCAGAGAGAGCCGCCGCAGAGAGAGCCGCCGCAGAGAGAGCCGCCGCAGAGAGAGCCGCCGCAGAAAGAGCCGCCGCAGAGAAAGCCGTCGCGGAGAAGGAACGACTCGCCGCAGAGAGAGCCGTCGCGGAGAAGGAACGACTCGCCGCAGAGAAGGCCGTCGCGGAGAAAGAAAGGCTCGCCGCAGAAGAACTCGCCGCAGAAAAGGCCGCGGCGAAGAAAGAGAAGCTCGCTGCTGAAAAAGCCGCTGCGGACGAAGAGAAGCTCGCCGCGGAGAAAGCTGCCGCGGAGCGACTTGCCACGGAGAAAGCCGCCGCGGAGCGACTTGCCGCGGAGAAAGCTGCCGCGGCAAAAGCCGCGGTCGAGAAGGAGCGACTCGCCGCGGAGAAGGCCGACGCGGACAGAGTGGCGGCAGAGAAGCTGGAAGCTGAAAAAATCGCCGCAGAGAGAGAGAGACTTGCCGCGGAAAGAGCCGCTGCGGAGAGAATGGCGGTGGAGAAGCTCGCCGCGGAGCGACTCGTTGCGGAACGAGAAGAGCTCGCCGCCGACAAGGCCGCCGAAAAGCTCGCTGCGGAAAAGGCCGTTGCGGAAAGAGTGGCGGCGGAGAAGCTCGCCGCGGAGCGACTCGTCGCGGAACGAGAAAAACTCGCCGCCGAAAAGGCCGAAAGACTCGCTGCGGAAGAAAAGCTTGCCGCCGAAAGGGCCACCGCCGAGAAGCTCGCCGCCGAGAACGGCAGGCTTGTTGTCGGAAAGGCGGTCACCGAGAGAGAGAAGCTCGCGGCGCAGCGGCTCGCCGCGGAAAAGGCGATCGCCGAGCGCGGCAGACTCCTCACGGAGAGACTCCAGGCTGAAAAATCGGCCGCTCACCGCGACGCGTTCGACTCGGCGGAGCACGAATCGAGCCTGGCCAACTCTCAACCTCCCGACGAGCCACCCCCGTGGGCACAACGCGGTCCTTTTGGAACGGCAGTCGACGTTCCAAGTCTGAGTCGAGACGGACTCACGCCCCGCCGAATTCAGTTGCCTCAACCCATCGTCTCCGCGGTCTTGAGTCCGCTTCCGCCTGATTCGGCCCCGCTGGAGCAGCCCAAACCCAGCGTCCCGCCGAGCCTTCGCCCGCGCCCCTCGGCACCGCCGCCGGTCCGACCAAGTGTGCCCGCCCCCAAAGCCACGAGGGAACCAACCCCGGAGCCCGCTCGGAACCCGACCTTCGCGGCCTTGCTCGATCCCAGCACCACGGGACCCGCCGTCCGCCGCACCGAGCCGCCTCCTGCCCCGCGGGTCGACCTGCTCCGCCCCGAGCCGCGCTCCCTTCGGCTCGATGACGATGAGTACGTTCCGGTGTCTCGTCCCATTCCGAGGCCGCCCCCGCCCCCCCCGCCGGACGAGCCTTTTGAAGACGAACCCACGGACAACTCGGAGCGGTGGGCCGCTCAGGCGCTCTCGGCGAAGGCATCCGTCCCTGCGCAGGCTCGCGGAACGTCGCTGGCCGAGATCCCGACGGAGACTTCGGCGGTGGTCCCCGAACTCTCCACGTTGGGACCGGGAGAGGAGATGGCGATCCGAGCCGCGCGGCTGCTCTCTGCTCCGTTCGATGAGGAATTCAGCTCCGCGCCGACCGAAGAAATCCCCGCGCTGACTCGCCCCCCGCCGGAGCCGCTGCCGAGCGTTGACGTTCCCAACCTCGCCCCGTCTCGCATCGAGGTACTACGGGACGGCGTTCCCGAGGAACGAACCCGCAGCGCGCGCGACCCCTCCCTCATCGCTCGGCCGCCTCCTCCGCCCGATGAGTCCATCCAGCCGGAGGTCGTGCGCCAAGACGAAATCAGCGCGCTGCGTGTGCGGCTCGAAGAGGCCCGGGCACGACTCAGGAACCGAAATCACTACGAGCGCCTGGGCCTGGATCGGTCCGCCACGAAGGCGGATGTTGAGCTGGCAGAAGAGTCGGTTCAACGTGCCTGGGTCGACGCGCTGCCTTCCGACGCTCCGTGGACACTCAGACTCCTCGCAGAAGAAGTCGGTGCGATGCTCGCCGAGTCGGCGCGGATTCTCGGAAACTCGGGAGCTCGTCGGGCCTACAATCGAACCCTCGACGGCCGCGCGCCCGCGCAGCGGCTCGCCCGATCGATCGCCGCGGAGAAGGCGTTCCAGGCGGCCGCGAGAATTCCAGACGAACCTGCCGCTCGAATCGAAGCGCTCCGCCACGCCGTCGAGCTCGATGGGCGCCAGGCGGCGTATCACGCCGGCCTCGCCGCCGCCCTCTTTGCGCAAGACCCAAAGTCGGAAGACGCCCGCGCGAGCCTCGCCCGAGCCCTCGAGTGGGACGGGAGCCACGAGCCCGCCATCGTGCTCGCCGCAAAAATGGCCGCCCAAAAAGGTGACCTCGATACCGCGAGGTCCAGATACGAAGCCGCCCTCCTCTCCGATCCCGACAACATCGTCGCACTCACCGGCCTGAGAGCGCTCGGAAAACCGGCTGAGAAAAAGAGCTTCCTGAAACGGATCTCGGGAAGCTGAGTCGCCGACGGCGCGCGGAGACCCGGCACCCGTCGAATTCGTAGTCGAATTCGTAGTCAGTAGCCGCATGGACGGCTCCGCTGCATCGAGACAGGGGCCGGCGCGACGATGATTGACCCATCTCGGACTACGACCTCGAGCGCGCTCCCCGCGCCGAGTCCCAGTTGCTCTGCATTGTACGGGCATCAGAAACAATCTAGTATTGATCATAACGATATTCGCCTCCGCCGAACCCGGTATCCTGCGAACGTTGGTCGTCGCCGAAGGGCTGCAACGAACGAAGGAGGTCGAAAATGAGACTGTCGAAGAACGAGGTGCGTCTCCGGGCGCTCAAGGCCGCCGCTGGCGTCGCCCTGTTCACGGGCGCGGTGGCTTGCGGAGAGCTGCCGACCCAAAATCTGGCGGGACGAGGTAGCCCTCATGTCGAGCCGGCCGACGAGCAACTCACCCCCGACGCGGGTGCGACCACCTCGGACGCTCAGCCCTCAGCCTCCTACAGAGACGCCACGGCGCGAACCGAGGTCGTCCCCCCGGACGCGGGCTTGGTCGCCGCACTGGACTCGGGGCTGCTCGACTCGGGGGTGGAGGTGGCGGACGCAGGGGACACGGACGCGGAGAGCGTCGATGCGGGGGACAACTGCTTCGGCCTCGAGGGTACCGGTGAAGACTGGTTCGCTTGCTGCGAACGCATCGGCTGGGACTGGAATCGCGGCTGCCAGGCCTGGGGCCCCCCGGTGCCTCCCGAGGCCCGCGCGGAGGTGGTGTGATGTTGCTCGACCTACGGCGAGAAGCCTCCGCGGCTGAGCTTTTGATCGAGCCCCCGCCCTTTCGAGACGATCGCGAGCACCAGATCGCGCTGTCCACCTGGCGAGGCCGCATGGTCAACGAACACATCTCCGCCAGCGTCTTCGCTCAACTCATCCCCCAACTCATGCGCGCGGGCATCGACGCCGCGCGCCAGGCCGAGGTCGCGGAGATGGTGAGTGAGGAGCTCCGCCATGCACGGCTTTGTGCGGCGGTGTTGGTGGGACTGGGGGGAGAGCCGGTCGCGCCCCTGCCGGAGATTCGCGCGATGCCGAGCCACGAGGGAGTATCCAACAAAGAAGCGCTGCTGCGAAATGTGCTGAGTGTGTCGTGCCTTAGTGAGACCGTGGCGGTCGCACTCATCGACGCCGAACGCTTGGAGCTCCTCGATGTGGCCCGAGAGCGAGACGAAGCCACGCCCAAGACGATCTCCGGCGTATTGCGACAGATCCTGGCCGACGAAGTTCGCCACGCCCGCTTTGGCTGGAAGCTCCTCGAAGCCGACCCAGTCGATTCAGAGCTCGCGGATCGGTTGGGTGAGTACCTTCGAACGGCGTTCGCACACCTCGAGCGGCACGAGCTCGCGCACCTATCCCCGATGCCTGCCCCGAGCTCTGAGGCCGAGGCTGCGGGCGTATGCGATGGGTCGAACGCCCGCGTGCTCTTCTTCGAGACCGTCGAGCAGGTGATCGTTCCTCGGCTCGAGCAACACGGAATTCCGGCGCGAAAGGCGTGGGAGCGACGATTCGACTGAGCTCGCAAAACGGCGGAGTTGACAGCCACGGGCATTCGCCGCGAGTCTCCGCGCATGAAGATTCCTGGACCAACTACGGGAGCCGAAGTTCGAACGAAGCCTCTCGAGCCGGTTTTGGAGGTCGCACCCGCGCCCTCCGAGCAACGGGCGGAGCCACCCACGGAGCCCGCCGGTTACTCCGCGCTGCGCGCCGAGGCTAGCTCGGCCGGCCCTACCCACGGCGGTCGGCCGCTGAACGACCCGAGGCTCCGAACTCAGGCGCAACCTTCGACGGGCGCCAGGACCGTCTTGGACCGGGCTCGGAGCAAGATCGACGGGCTCGCGACCACACACGAGCAGGTCGAGGCGACGACGTCGATCTTCGGCAGAGTCATGGCCCACCTGGGCGCCCCCCTCGGCGAGAAGAGCTCGGTGGCGCTGACCGGGCCCGAGCTGATGGCGCTGATGGGTTCGGCCAAGGACCTCGCACGCATCGACGGCATCCGCGTCACCTATGACGACAACGTCTTCGGGCTCAAAACGCCCAACACCGAGAGTCACACGGTGCTCGTGTCGGCCCGCGTACTCATGGGAGAGAGATATCCCAACTTCCTCGACGACGAGGGCGCCTCCAACCGCATGAACCCCGAGGCGTCGAACGCGGCTGCCTTCATCGCTCAGCGGTTCGTCGGCAAAGATAAGATCAACGTGCTCCAGATCGAGGCGGTTCGGAATCTCCACGCCGACCGCGCCGAGTTCGAGACGTTCTCCAAGATCCCCGACCCGCGGGCGTTGCCCGACGGGGCTCCGATCGCAGCTCACTTCGTCGATATGTTCTCGCACTACCACCAAGGGGGCTTCGGAGGCGCCAAGGATGGATTCTCAGAGTACGCGAAAGGCGAGATCCTGCGGATGGCCGGGGAGCCCTACTTGGCGCTGGAGGACGGCAGAGTCCTCCGCATGAACCGCCAGGTGTTCGAAGTCCGGACGCGGGTCGAGTCGGAGACGACCGACCGAGAAAAGACGATGGATCGGGCTTTTGATGCGTACGGAGTCACTTGGGGGCACAATGACAACGGGGGGCACGGAGGGGCGACCCACACCTTCGAGCGCGGCAAGGGTGCTTCGGCGGAGGTCCTGAACGAGCTTCGCTCGTTGGTGCAAGAAGATAACCCGTATTTGCTGTCCGGGATCCTGCTTCGATACCATGACGAAGCAACTCAGACCTCGAAGCTCGCCACGTTTTCGATTCGCGAGCTGAAGCCGTCCGCCTTCACCACGGAGGGTCTCGAGCTGCCTGGGTTGCCTTTGATCAAGTACACGAACGTCCTTGGCCTCAAAGGGCGTGCGGGAGACGGCTACGGCCATCTCATGCCGACCATGGAGGCCTAGAATTCGGGGGGCGTTGCCAAAAACGCCCGGTCGATCCAGACTGTCCGCATGGGTTGGCTCAAGACCATCGTGTTTCTCATCTTGGTTTGGCTCGTGGCCAAGCTGATCGGCCTCGGTTGCCGTCCCGAGGAGCCGTCCACGCGCGCCCCCCATCTGGTGAATCGTTTCTGGATCGAGAAGATGCCGCAGGACGAGCGGGAGTTCGTGACTCATTTGCTGCTGGTCGATCACGAGCGGATCCACGCCGGCATGGTGGGGCGATCTTCTGCCTGGCGAGTCAACGTCGAGGGCGCTCGATGGACGTTCGATGGAGAGAAGCTTCAGATGGAGTTTCCGCAGGACCGAAAACGCGCCGAGTTCTCCGCTCGCACCTGGGAGTGTAACGACGGACCGCGTGGGTTCGATTTGTGCCTCGAGCTCGCCCACCCGCGCGAGCACCCCATGCGATTCTACAGCTGCAAAAAATGTGAGATCCGACCCGACGGGTCGCTGACTCTGCCGGATGAGGTCGCTAAGATGCGCTCCGCGGCCGAGGTCTCCCTTGCGATCGGTTCGTCTCGGGTGGCCGCGCCGAACACGCCGAACGAGGCGCTCGACTCTGGATGGCCGAGTGTGTGGTCTGACTTGGTGTCGCCGCCGGCCCGGGTCGCACCATGATGCGGTGATGCGACGGGCGGCGCGGATCCGTAGCACATCCGTGGCACCGGTCGGGCACCCTACTCAGAACGCTGTGGCCCGCGCGGGCAGGCCGTGGCTGGTCGTCGTTCCGTCGCCGAGGTGGCCTGGGTTGTTGCCCCAACACCAGACTTCGCAGTTGGACCGGACCGCACACGTCGAGAACCCACCCGCCTCGATTTCCGCGACATCGTTCAGTCCCGCCACCTCCACGGGAGCGCGGCTGCAATCACCGTTCGCGCAAGCCTCGTGCGAGGTGAGTCCGTCCCCGAGCTCCCCGTACTGATTGTTGCCCCAGCACGAGACTCGGCCCGTCGAGTGCAAAGCGCACGTGTGAGTATGGCGACTGGAGAGATCGACGACGTCCGCTAGGCCTCGAACCACCTGCGGAGAGAGCGCGCACGCGTAGCCTCCGCACGAATCGCTCGCGGCCGCACCCACTTGGCCGTAAGTGTCCCAGCCCCAGCAGAGGACCTCCCCGTTCGCACGCTTCGCGCAAGTGTGACAGTAGCCAGCCTCGACCTCCACGGCGTCCGAGATGCCGAGGACCTCGACAGGACGATATTGATCCGCCGTCGACCCATCCCCGAGCTGCCCGAATACGTTGTGCCCCCAGCAGACGAGGTGACCGTTCGGCCTTCGCGCGCACGCGTGAAAGCCACCCACCGTGAGCTCCACCGCGTCGCTCAGGTCGGCGACCTCGACGGGTGCTCGGCTGCATTCGTACCCACCGGCCCAGTCGCAAGTCTCGTGACTCATCAGCCCGTCGCCGAGCTGCGCGTCGGCGTTTGCGCCCCAACACGCAACTTTGCCGGACTCGAGGCGAGCGCAGGCGTGGCCGTAGTCGCTGACTTCCAACTGAATGACCGCGCCGAGCCCCGCCACCGTGACCGGTACGCGGCTGCAATCGAATGATCCGCACCTGTCGTGGCTCGCCACGCCGTCCCCGAGCGCTCCTTGCGAACCCAGGCCCCAGCAGGAGACGCCAAAAGGTCGCCGCACGCAGCTCGTGTTCCCCACCTCCAAGTCGAGCCCATCTCGGATCTCCGCCACCTGCACCGCGGTGAGGGAACAATCGCTCTGGCTCGGGCAACTCATGTGACTCGCCAGCCCGTCACCAAGCTGTCCCTCCGTGTTCGTACCCAGGCAGCGCACCGCCCCGGATGCATAGACGGCGCAAGTCACCGAGCCTCCTAGGCCGACGTGAGCCACTTGCTGGTCCGGCAGCGTACCCTCGGGCGCCCGACAGGCCGAAATCACCGGAACGCCGACGTCCGGCACGGAAGCGTCCTCGAAGCCGCCGTCCTCGTCGCCCGCGTCCATAGGCTGCGCGGCATCTCGGGCGGCGTCCGCCACGGCATCCAAGACTCTCGCGTCCCGAGTGGTCGTCGACGCAGGGCGTCGCTCGTCCGCGCAACTCCAGCCCAGAAGGCAAAGCCACAGAAATACGCACCAAAGCCACAAGCAACTCGTCCGCCGCATCGCGGCAACATCGCAAGAAGGGACCGAGTCGTCCAGCGCTTCGCGATGGGTCCGCCCCGCTATTTCGCGCGGCCGACGCATTCGCGAAATCGTATCGAAAACGCGCGCAGGCTCGGCCGCTCCTCGGGATCGATCGCCGTGGACTCTTCGATGAGACTCAGCAGGGGCTTCGGCAGATCCTTTGGCCATTTCTCCAGATTCCGAGGGTCACTCATTGGCGCTCGCCCCTGATGCATCAGCAACCGGGAAGTCAAGCTGTCCACGGTCTCGAAGAACGAGCTGCCGCTCAGCGCTCGAAAAACCGTCGCCGCCAACCCGTACACGTCGGTTCGTGCATGGACTCGACCCTCGGTCTGTTCGGGCGCCAGATACCCGGGCGTGCCGCTCAGGAGCCCCGCGCCCGACAGCGCTCGACTCCTCGCTATGCCGAAGTCGATGACGACCGCGCCCAGAACCCGGGCCTGGGTTCGATGTCGATCTGGCTCGAACCGATCGCTGGGCCCGAGCGGGAGCCGCACGAAGATGTTCTGCGGGTTGACGTCGGAGTGCACCAACCCAAAGGACTCGAGCGCCATCAACCCATTCGTGACGTCGTCGACGATGGGTTCGAGCTCTTGGAGGGTCAAAAGCTTGGCTCGGGCGAAACCGAGCAAGTCGACACCGACGAGCCGCTCGAGCACGAGGAACCGGCTCTCCCCCTCCCCGCCAGCGTCGATGAAGCTCGCGACGTTGGGGTGATAAATTTGCTTCAAGATCTCGGACTCGGCGAGCAGCGCGCGATCGAGGCGATCTCGTACGTCCTTGGTCACGTCGGGCCGAAGGACCTTCATGACGAACTTTCTCCCGAGCGGTGGACGTTCCACCAGCCACACCTCACCTTGTGCGCCGCCACCGAGTCTCTGGATGAGTTTGTACCCTCCGAGCGATTTCCGCTCGGGCTCGGGAGCAACGGATGAGGTCGCGAGCAGCCGCTCCACCGACGCCTTGACGATCGGGCCGAGCACGGGGCCTAGCGCCAGCCGCCATCGCTCACCCGTGCTGGGCCCGAGCTCGTCGCGCTCTCCTCCGGACAACAGCTGAATCGAACGAACGACCAACTCTTCCACCTGTTCGTCGCGACCCCACCCTGCGGGTCGAGCGAGCGCGCGGCACGGATCGGTCAAGAGAGGAGCGACCTCGCGCGCGGCCGCTCCGAGGGCGAGGAGCGCGTCCTTCTTGGCTTCGGCCGAGGGAGTCATCCGCGCCCTTCGCGCCTCTTCGAGCGCCGCGTCGAGGGCCCGCAGGCCCACGTACAATGCGGTGTCCTCGGTTCCGAGGCTTCTGAGCGCGTTCAGGACGACTCCCGACAGAGTCTCGACCCGGTCACTCGGACGAAGAGTCTCTCGGATGGTCTCGACGGCCCGACTCACGTCGTGCTCGCGCGCCGCCGCCTCGGCTCGTCCAAGATGCTCGAGCGGACCGAGCCCATGCGCGGCGATCGCCCACCACGCGGCAAATCGGGAGAGCTCCACGGACTCCGGGATCGCGCCCCCTCGCACCCTCGTGGCGTCGAAGAGGCGGTACGAAACGTCCGCCAGGGGCTTTTGAAACCTGGAGGCGGTCCGCTTGTCCGGATGTCGCAGCCACTCCGTACTGTCGATCGACGAAAAGACGAACTCAGCGGCCCGAGCCCGCTGCTGCTCCGCTGCGGAGTCGAGAAACGAGGACAGCACACGCAGGGTCGTGCGGTGGAGCGCAAACTCGGGCTCCCCTCGGTGCAACGCCGAGGACATTCGCGCCGCGATCACCTCTCGGAGCGCGCTCGAATCGAACGTAGCCACTCCGGCGGCCCGGGCGATGGGATTGGACAAATCGAGCGCGACCGCCCGCGCCACGGACTCGAGAGTGTAAAGTGCCCTGGCCCGCTCGGGCACCGACCCTTCGAGCGCGGCAGGAAGGGCCGCCTCGAACAACCCACCGAGCGAACCGGCAAGGCCCAAGGCCCTCGAAGCCACCTTGTCAGCTCCAGCCCGAACGGCCGCGCTGAGTGTACGCTCGAAGAGCAGCTCCGGGTCGGTTGGGTCTGGATCCAACCCATCGAGGTGATCGGTCGCTCGCACGATCTTCAACCAGAGTTGAGCCTCGGTGATCGATCGAGTTTCGACTTCGAGGGCGACACCCCGAATACGATCGAGCAGCCTGTCCGTGGCTCGATCGGAGAATCCTCTCCTCCCAATCGTCAGCAACCCATCCGTGAGGCTCCAAAAGACCTCCACGCCGAGCTGAGTCGATTTCCGCCGACCCCGCGAAAAGGACTCCAGGCTCTCGTCGAGCCTCCGGACGATCTCGTCGAAGAGCTCCCTGCGATCGCAGGCAATGAACGGCAGCGAGGGCCCGAGCGCCGCCACCGCCCACGGATCGGCGTCCGCGTGAAACAGCTCGTCGAGCCGCGCTTCGAGCCACCAGACGTCGCCAGGCATGGCCCCGAGCGCGGTGGTCGCGCGGCGTCGCTCCCCCAAGCTCCCGCTCGAGAGCCACTCGAAGAGGAGCGTACGCGCGTCCGACACCCGCCCGGCCAGTCGCCCGAGCGATCGAGCGGCAGGAATCCACACGAGCGGCTCCGGATGGGTCGCCAACGACCGAGCGACGGAAGTGGCACTGGACGCTCGGGCGGGATCCAAACCTTCGACCGCCGCTGAAAGGGCCCGCGCGGCAAGAACGCGCTCTCGAAGAGTACCCCGGACTCGGCCTTCGATGAATCGAGTGAAACGATCGCCCGCGCCGAGCCACTGCGCGACCAGAGGCAGACTACGCGCCGCTGCGCCAGCTTCGAGCAAACAGAGCTCGACCTGCGCCTCGCGCGCGCTCGACGTGTCGCGCTCGAAGCCGTCGAATGCACGACGCGTCGCTTCGGCCAGGAAGTCGGCCACGTCGAGTGGTATCGCCCGGAGCGGGCCCCGCTGCAACCCTCTCGACCCGCCTGAGTTCAGCGGGGCGATCGATCGCTGCTCCTAGACGGGTTTGGAGCCTTTAACGAGGGGCGAGAGCTCCCTCACGTCGTGCGCCGAAAACACCGATACTTCCTTGGATCTCGCGAGCTCCGCGAGACGCTCGGTGTTGGTGAGTCGATCGTGATCATCCATGGCGATGATCGACTGAAAGAGCGAGAGCGCCGGAGGGCAGCTCGGAGACTCGGGACGAATCTGTCCCTCCGAGAAATACGCATCTCCTGCGTGAAACAACCAACCGCGATCGGTCGAGACGGCCACCCCTGCGTGGCCTCGTGTGTGACCCACGAGCGGCACGAGCAAGATTTCAGGCGAGACCCCGGGAAGCGCTCGGACCGCAGCAAACCCATGGAACGGCTCGCCCGTGGCCTCGTGCGCGACCAGCTTCGGACGATGAGACCACTGAATGGGTCGGTACCGCTCGGTCTCGAGCAAGGTCGCCCGTCGAGTAGCTGCGAGAAGCTCGTCGCGCATGACGTGAATTTCGGCCTCCGGAAAATCCGAGATACCCCCCACATGGTCGAGATCCATGTGGGTGAGTACGATGTGGCGCACGTCTTTGGGGCTGTATCCGAGCTTTTCCACCTGACGGATCGCGGTCTCCGCTTCGTCCAACGCGGGCCTCGCGAGACTCATGAAGAGTCGTCCAAGCCTCTGCTTCGCGTTTCGCAGGTCCACGAGGCCTAGGCCTGCGTCGACCAACACCAAGCCTTCGGGCGCTTCGACGAGCAGGACGTGGCAGCAGATTTCACGCGCGCCTTTGGTGTAGACGAGTCGACCGCCGAACGGTCGCATCGAGGCGCAATTCAGGTGATGGACCTTCATAGGCCCACGGCCCAAATCGAAATCGCGACGTGGGCGACCAGCATCACGAACATGACGACGGAGACAGCGATGTGAAAAGCACGCCACTTCGCGAGCAGCTTCCGCACCGCGCCGAGGAACCGGACGCGCCGCTCGATCTTGGCGCGCTGTCCCATGAGCTCGATGGCGGTCTTTCGCAGCTTGGTGTCCTTCATCTCGCCGAGCAACCCGAAGCGGAGCGAAATCGCCGCCGAGATACTCTTGAGCTCGGTGGAGACGAGATAACCGAGGAAACCGATCGCACCCATGTCGTCTTCTTCGCGAACCTCCTCGTTCTTCTCCTGAGCCTTGAGAAACTGCTGCAACACATTGGCGCTCATGGTCATGGACGACCATTGGTCCGCCGCCTTCTGAATGCCTTCGTCGAGCCGAGTCTTCGCGCGGTTCGCGGCAAACTCGGCCTTCGGCAGCGCCGTGTACAAATACCGACCCACCACTCCCGAGAGTAAGACCACCACTACGGCCCACCACAACCACACGACCCAGTACCAACTCAGGACGTGGAGGTTGGTGTGGAGGAGCGCCAGAGCGGGCCCCGCGAGACCAAACACCACGTGAAAGTCGAACCACGTCCGCGACCCACCAATCCGCCGAAGACCCGGGACATGCAGGCGAAGCGTGTATAACGCGGAGACGATCATCATGCCGCCTCCGATGTAACCCATCCAACGGCCCATGCCGAAGCCGGCCGTATATTTGAGGGTGAGCTTCGCCGCCGCGTCTGCTCCGGCTAAGAGCGCCACGAGCGGCTTGTAGATCGACAAGCCCGGAGAGAGCTTTCGCGCCCCGAACTCCCAGGCACAACCGAGCACGGCGAGCGCCGCCAGCGCAAACAACGTCCGCATGAACGTGACGCCCTGCGCCGCCGCCACCTGTGAGTAGCCGACTTCGAAAGGCTTTGGATCGAAATACTTGGAGACTTGGTCGGCCTGCCCTCCGTCGCGCCTGAAGAGCTCGTTGGGATTGATCTGAATGATCGCTCCGGTCGGACAGGCGGTGATACACGCCATGTCTTCGTAACCCACGCAGTGGTCGCACTTGTTGGCGATTCGCTTGGGTTTCTTCTTCTCCTTCGGCTTCTCCTCGCCCTTGGCGATCACCGTCTTGGGTCGGTCGTCGCGGGCCGCTTTGACCTTGTCGACGATGTCGATCTCTTCGGCGACGACGTCCACCATCCGAATCGCTTCATGCGGGCACGCCTTGGCGCATTTCGTACAACCCACGCAGTTGTCGTAGACGATGACTTCGTGGTGTTCCGGCTCGAGCTCGATCGCGTCGAAGTTGCACTCGGGAATGCACCGCGCGTCCTCGCAAGTGCGACAATTGAGGGTGAATTGGATCAGGCCGAGGCTAGGCCCAAAGCGTTCGATGCGCGAGATGCCGTGGCGTTGCTCGCAGGCCATGACACACTCGTCGCAATCGATACACTTGTCGGTCTGGATGACTTTGACGGCCTTGGCGTATTCGAGACCCTCGCGAACGAAGAAGTCGAGAATCTCTTGCCTATTCTCGAGCTTGAGGAAGGACTGTCGATAGTAGGACGACTCGGCCCGTTTTTCGATCGCGGCGCGCGCGGTCGGGACCCTCGCGAGGATTTGATCGAGGTCCGCCTTTTGGATCTTGATGAGGACGACGGGGAGGCAGGTATAGAGTGCGACATCGTACTTGCGCCCGTCGCTCCCGCGCACATCGGGGACGTGATCGTTGGCGAAGAAGTCGCCCGGGTCGAAGAGGGCGATGTTCTTCTTCGTGAGTTGCATGACCGGCGGCGGTCGCTTCTTCGGCGAGGGGGGCGGCGGGACTTGGCCGCGTTCGAACTCGGCGAAGGCGACCTGGCCTTTGGAGAGAAAGTAGTAAGCGGGGACTTCGGCGCCGTCGTCGGCGCGCGGGAGCACTCGGTCTTGAGCGAGGGTGACGAGGGTGGAGACGGCGGCAATTTCGCGCCGCTCGACGACGGTCAGGTCGCGAAAGGCGTCGAGTTTCTGGAGCTCGGCGTCGACGTCGACGTCCGACTTCGGACTCGCGTCGCGCTTCTCGGTCGCCTTCTTGCCTTCCGGCTTCTCTTTCTTCTCCAACGCACTCATCATCGACCGCGCAGGAGCTTCTGAGCTTCCTTCGCCAAATCACCGTCAGGACGGGCCTTTCGAAAGAGCTCGAGCTCCTTTTGACCCTGCCGTTTGGTTTTTGGCTGTTTGATCAGATGCCGCCCGAGGTAGAAATGGGCCTCGTCGGGGGCGTCGTCGTGCGTGAGAGCGGCCTCCAGCATCGCAACGCCTCGTTTGGCGTCTTCTTCGAGCACGATGCGACCGAGGTAATAGAGGTCGACGCCGGATCTTTCGTCTTTAGCGCCCTTCTTCGGCGGCGTCCCGAGGCTCTTGTTCAGCTTGAGCGCGGACGTGTACCGGTTGAGTGCGGCCTCATAGTCCTTTTGAGCATGCTCCACCGAGCCGAGCTCGAGGAGCGTTTGAGTATCACTGCCAGAGACGTCGGCGATTCGAGAGAGCGCGTCCTTGGCACCACGGTCGTCTCCGCGCTCCTTTCGGAGCTTGGCGAGGAGCTTGAGCGCCTTGGGAATGAGTTGGTTCGACTCGAGGATGGGCTCGAGCGCAGCGAGCGCTTCGATCGGTTTGTTCTTGGCCGCCAAGATCTGAGCGAGCCCGAAGCGAGCATCGACGGAGGTCGGGTCGGCGGCGATCGCCGCTTCGAAGGCGGAGCGAGCGTCCTCCGGTTTTTGGGAAGCCAGCATGACTTGACCGAGCTCGGCATCCCAAGCCGGGTCCTTCTCGAGCTTCCGCGCTTGTTCGACGAGCCCGAGCGCCTCTTCGACTCGGCCCGCCATGCGGGCGCGGCGAGAAAGCTCGGCAAAATTGGCGGCCTCGAGCGCGTCTTCGAGCTTCTCCGAGCTCATCAACTTCGAGGTGATCGGGGGAAAGGCGCCCGTTCGCGGAGTCACCGCGACGAGCGCAAACGTGCCGGGCGTGAGGCGCACGGAGCCATACGGGAGCTCGACTTGGCCGAGTCCGTCGGTCCTCGAGTCACCTTTCCAGTCAGAGTCGAGCTTCGCGGCCACGCCGAAGCGGGCGCGAGCAAGACCGACCTGAATTTCTGGACTCTTTGGGTCGAGCTTCGCCGCCGCCTCGTACAGCTCGACGGCGCGGTCCCAACCTCCGGCCGCCAGATACAAATCGGCGACCACAGTCTTGAAGGCCGCGCTGCTCGCGTACGCTGCCTCGGCCCTCCCAAGCTGCTCGATGGCTCCCTCTCGGTCTCCGCGGGAGAAGTCGGCCACCGCAAACAAGAGCGCACCGCGCCCCGCTTCGTCCTTGGCGACTTCCTTTCTCTCCTCCTTGAGCAGCCCAAACAAGATGGCCTGAGTCTGCACGGCCTCCGGGTCCTTGCCTGAGCTCTGCCCGAGAGTGTATCGCTCGAGCGCCGCCTGCACGTCGTGCGGCCTCTTCGACAGGATCTCACCGTAATATCGAAACGCGGCGTCGAGATTTCCGTTTCTCGCGTGCCAACGCGCGAGCTCCAGCAAAGTCTCTCTGCGAGCAGGGTGGAGCGCCCGCGCTTCGTGCAACGCCGCGAGCGCCGCCTTCTCGTCGCCGAGCTTGACCGCCATACGCGCCTTCTGCAGCAGCGCTTTGGGACTGCCAGGGAAACGAACGAGCGCGGCGTCTACCTCGCGCTTTGCGATCTCCAAACCCTTGGCTCCGGAGCTCGTGATCGCCATGGCCGCGACGGCCTCCACGGTCGGCGTGGTCGCGCTCAGCGAGCCCAGCGCGGATTTGGCTCGAAGCAGAGCGTCTGCGCTCTGACCGAACTCCAGCCACTCCCTGGCGGCAATCTCCGCACGCGCCGCAGTGAGTACGCTCCTCAAGTCCGGGTAGCTTCCGATCAGCGCGTCGAGCGCTTCGTCGGCCGACAGGAGCGAGGCAAGGCTGGCGTCTTCGAGGTCGTGACCCAGGTTGCGAAGCTCCTCTTCGGCGTCGTTGACTCCGGCCGGAGCCCGCCGGGACATCGCCACGTACCCACCCCAGGCAGAGAGTCCGCCCACGACCATTACCGTGCCCCACCAGGTCAGGCGGCCCATACCCTTGCCGGTCCGGACGACCATGACTTCGCGGCGCCCACCGGCCTCGGCTCGGCCTGCTTCTTTGTCCTTCTCCCTAGCCTTGGGCTTGGGCTCGTCGACCGACGGGTCCTTCTTGGCCGTCGGTTTGTCCCCGCCATACAGCGCCCAAATGGCCTCGTCCACCATCTGAGTTGCCGGGCGCTCCTCACTCGGACGCTTGGGATCTGGCTTGAGTTTGGGCTTTTCTTCGTCGGCCTTGCCTGCCTTCGGCTCCGGAGACTTCTCCGGCTTCGCAGCCTTCTCCGGCTTGAGTGGCTTCTCCGTTTTTTCAGGCTTCTCGGGCTTCTCTGATTTGTCCGGCTTCTCCGATTTATCCTGCTTTTCTGACTTCTCGGGCTTCTCGAATTTTTCCGCTTTTTCGTGCTTTTCGGCTCTTTCGTCGCCCTTCGGTGCGACGCCTTCGGCCGCTTTCGCTGCTTCCTCCGCCTTTTTGGCCTTGGCCGCTTTGGCTGCGGCGATCCGGGCCTCCCGCTGAGCGGCCTTGTCGTCGGCAGGCGCCGCACCAGCCTCCCGCACTTCATCCGCGGCCTTCTCTGGTTTGGCTTCAGGCGGAGGTTTGGTCGGAGCCTCGTCAGGCGGCGGCGCCGGGGGCGGAACAGATCGGCGAGACTCGGACTTGGGCGGCTCGGCGGCGTTCGACACGGGCGGCGGCGGCGGCATCGAGCTGGGCTTCGAAGACGCAACGGGCCTCGACGATGGCGCGGAAGGCGCTTTCTTCGGGTCGGAGCGCTCCACGCGGGTCGGCTGATTCTCCTTGGGCGGCTCCGGAGGTTCAGGAAGGCCCGCCGGCATCGAAAGCTCAGCAGACACTGCAATGCCCTCCGTGAGCGGCTCCGGCTCGGACACCGGCGTGTCGAAGAGCGGGCTCACGATGCGGCTGTAATCCGCGGCGCTCCCACCCACCTTGGGAGGCGGGGGCTTGGAGGGGGCCTGCTTCTTGCCGTCGAACAACAAATTGCGGACGTCGTAGGTCGTCCGATCAAGCGGCTCTAGGGGCTCCGCTGGCTCACCAAGCCCTTCCAGCTGCCGAGAAAGCAGATCTGGCTTGGGCGAAGGCGAAGGGCCGCCGGAGCCAGCGAAAACGGTCGCCTCCTCCCCGCCAGCCAAGAACTCCGTGGCGCCATCGTCGGTCGCGGTCCACGGGCTCGCCCCCTGAGGTACGTCTTCGCCACGCATGACCGGCAACTCCACCGGCTTCTCGGCCTCCGCCAAGCGCTTGGCACGCTTCAAGAGGTCCGCGTACTCACGAGACTCCGGCTCGAGCCGCACCGCTTGCCCGAGGAATTGTATGGCCCGCTTGGCCATACCCTTCTGCAACAGCAGCGAACCCATCAACGCGAGCGCCTGCGGATTGTCTTGATCTACAATCAGCGCTTCTTTGATCTGCTCCAACGCTTCGCGGAATCGGCCTCGGCCCGACTCCGCCACCGCCAACGCAAGGCGCCCTCCTACCGAGCTTGGGTGAAAATTGAGCCCCCTGCGCGCGATCTCCGCCGCGCGCTCATGACTTGCCTGCCGGTTGTATTCCTCCGCGAGGGTGATGAACACCAACGAGCGGGGATTTGCTTCGAGCTCTGCCTCGTACGCCGTGATCCTGCGCCGGTCCTTGTCGTCGGGCTCCGCCAAGCCGGGCTGATGCTAGCCGGCCCCACGAGAGGAGGAAAGTGTTCGGTCGCTTTTGGGCCGAAGGCTCGAGGAGCGCGGGATTCTGACCACGGGCGTTTCAACCGGGTCGAGCTGCGGCGTTGGCGAGAATCACGGGAAGCTTGCTCGGTCGCACCCGTCCGTGGTTTCGGTGCCCATGGTGTACGACAGAGGCCGCGGCGGGCAGCGGGATGGACGAAGCGGCGGAGCGCGCGGCACCGGCGGAGGACGCGGACGCTCCTTCGGAGACGCACGCCCCGGCGCTCGCGGCCCGGGGCTCAAACCTCGGTCCGATCGGCGATTCGAAGGACGCGGAGAGCGGAGCTTCGATCGAGAACGCCCCGCTCGCACCTTCTCGGGGAGCCGAGATGAACGAAGCTCCGACCGACCCCGACGCTCGTTCGACGAGCGCGGCGATCGCCCAGACCGCGGACGACGACCTTTCGAAGACCGCCGCGAAGACCGCGGAAGACGGCCCTTTGAAGACCGTGGACGACGGCCCTTCGAGAACCGCGGTCGGTCCGAAGATCGACGATCATTTGGGGATCGAGGGCAACGAGCGTTCGGCGATCGGGGGCAGCGGCCGTTCGAAGACCGCGGACGACCCTTCGAAGATCGCGGGCGTAGGTCCTTTGAAGATCGGGGACGACGGCCCTTCGAAGATCGGGGACGACGACCCTTCGAAGATCGGGGACGACGGCCCTTCGAAGATCGGGGACGACGGCCCTTCGAAGATCGTGGGCGCAGGCCCTTCGAAGATCGTGGGCGCAGGTCCTTCGAAGATCGGGGACGACGGTCTCTTGGCTCCACCGATCGCGGCCGCTCGTTCGAAAATCGCGGTCAGCGTAGGTTCGACGACCGCGGCCCGCGCAGGTCCGAAGACCGGGGCTTCGGCGGCGCGCGCTCCTTCGACCGCGGACGCTCCTTCGACCGCCAAGATCGATACCGAGACCGTCCGAGCCAAGACCGACCTCGAGACTCGAGAGAGCTCGAAAGTCGGCCCGATCGGCCCGATCGCAAAAGCTCGAGCGACGCGCGCGGAGGCTCGCGAGAGCTCGTCGGGGTCGATGAATCGAAGCTCGACAGCCAATTCGAAGCCTGGAACGAGGCCGAAGACGAAGATGACTTCGACCCGGCCTGGGACGACGCGGAAGACGACGCCTTCGATGACGCGGGCGACGAGGAAGACGGCGCCGCTGAGGACGTCGCAGGTGACGAGTCCGACGTACGTGATGAGTCCGACGTGGGTAATGAGTCCGGCGGAGGTGATGAGTCCGGCGGAGGTGATGAGTCCGATGTAGGTGATGAGTCCGACGCAGATGAATCCGACGTGGACGAAGAGTCCGACCTAGGTGACGAGTCCGACGTAAGTGATGGGTCCGACGTAGGTGATGGGTCCGACGTAGGTGATGAGTCCGACGTAGGTGATGAGTCCGACGCAGATGAATCCGACGTGGACGAAGAGTCCGAGGCCGTTGATGGAGACGTCGAGTCCCGTCAAGACGACGGGTCCGTGGCCGTCAAGCCCAACGTCGGAGACACCTCCAGAGTGCCCGATGAATCGGCCGCCCGTGGTGAGGCCCAAGAGGCCCAACGATCCGAAGCAGCGGCCGCGGAGTCCGAGGAAGAGGATGCCGAGGCGCCCTTCGATCAAGGGGACGATCTCGAGCCGGCCGGAGAGTCACGGTCGCGGCCGAGCGCAGGTTTTGGCCCGCGGATCGTAGAGAAGCGCGGCGCCTCGCTTCTGCTTCGTCGCGGCCGCATCCGAGCGTACTCACACCCGTGGATCTTCCGCGGAGACGTCGAGGAGGTCGGGGTCCCCGAGGGACCCGTCCGGATCATCGACGGGCTGGGGCGTTTCGTCGGCCGTGGCTTCATGAACGCCCACACCTCGCTCTGTTGTCGCATCCTCTCGCGAGAGGACGTACCGATCGACGAACGCTTCTTTGCCGCTCGGATCGCCGGCGCGCGGGCGCGACGCCTTTCGATCGACCGCGAGGCCTACAGGCTCGTGTTCAGCGAGGGGGACGGACTTCCTGGGTTGATCGCGGATCGGTACGGATCCGTGTTGGTCATTCAGTGTCTGACTCTCGGAATGTCGAGGCTTCGACCTCTGATCGTATCGGCGCTTCGGAGTGAGCTCGGAGAGTTGGCCGTGTTCTCGGCCGACGATCCGCACTCGGCCGAGCTCGAAGGGTTCACGCCGGTCCGAGGTTGGTTCGACAAAGAGGGTCCGGCGTCGCTCGTCATCGACGAGAACGGAGTGAAATCGACGGTTCGGTTTGGAGTCGGCCACAAGACCGGCCTCTACCTCGACCAAGCCGAGAACCGTGTTCGGATCGCGAAGCTCGCCGAGGGTCGCAGAGTTCTGGACGCGTTTTCGTATGCGGGCGGGTTCGCGATTCAAGCGGCGAAGCGAGGCGCCGCCAGCGTAGTCAGCGTCGACTCCTCCCCCGACGCGATCTCCCTGCAGAAAGCCAACCTGGAGCTCAACGGGCTGACGGGGGAAGTTCAGCTCGTCGAAGCCAACGCGTTCGACGAGCTACGGCGTCGGGAGCGCAGCCGAGAGAAGTTCGGATTGGTCGTCCTCGACCCACCTCCGTTCGCTCCGAGCCGTCGGAGCCTCGAGTCCGCCGCGCGAGGGTACAAAGAGGTAAATCTGCGCGCCATGCGGTTGCTCGATCGCGGTGGCCTGCTAGCTACGTTCACTTGCTCTCACCATGCCTCGGACGCCTTCCTCGAAGACGTCTGTCGGGAGGCCGCCGCAGACGCGCGCTGCTCGTTCCGAGTTCGCGAGCGGCTCGACCAACCGTCCGACCACCCCGTCGATCTGGCCGTGCCCGAGTCGCGATATCTTCGGGGACTGCTCTTAGAAGTCGTCGACTGACAGACTCCTCAGGCCTTCCGCATCGCCGCGACCATTTTCTGAATTCGCCCGGGCATTCGATGGTGGTGACCCGAGTGCCTGCCTGGGTACTCCTCAACCACCGGCTCGACCCCTAGAGCGCGAAGCTTCCTGCCGAGCTGGCGGTGACCCAGGCACAGGCCATACTCGTCGTCCGTCCCCGCCTCGAGGTGAATGAGACGGAGAGATTGGAGCGCGTCCACGTGGCGATCGACCATGTGAATCGGATCCCACGCCAAAAAACGCTCGAACACGGCCGGAATCAAAGCACCCGTGTCGAGATCGAAATACACGTCTCCGAGGAGCGGCGGGGCCCCCACGTTGGGCGCGAAGCAGGGACACATGGAGAGATTCAACATCGCGGCCTCGTCCCCGCGGCCGGCGAGCGCCCGTGGATTCGGGCTGCCCAGCCAACGCTCGAGAAAGGAATTCACCCCGCCGGCTCGGCGAATCGCCCCGACCGTGATCGGGAGGGTATGAGTATACAGGTATTCATACCAGGAGTCTCCGGCAGAGCTCATGACACACGAAAAACGATCGGACCGTAACATACCCAACACGAGCGCACCGAAGCCCCCGCTCGAGTGACCCAGCACTCCCCGAAATTTGCGATCCCGATGAGTATGAAAGCGCCCGTCGACGAACTCGACGAGCTCGTCCGCCACGTAGTCCATGTGGGGGCCATGGGCCGGAGAATTGACGTACTGGCTCGCGCCGAGCTTGGTCGTCCCGTCTGGAAAGACCACGATGGCCTTGTCCTCCTCGCGAGCCATGACTCGATCGAGCGCGTCGGCGAGGGCGGGAGCAAATATTCCAGGGTCGTTCAAGTACCCCGCGCCGCGCCCCGACCAACCCGCCAGCAGGAACACCACCGGATAAGGCTCCTTGCGGGCTTCGTCATATCGCGGCGGAACATACACCGGCAAGCGCCGAACGTGAGGATCCCCCATGAGATTGCCGAGCAGGAGCTGACTCTCGTGCTCGAACACGCGGACGTCAGGCAGAGCCACGACTACGAGCTAACACGAACCGGCGGGAATGGTCACGTCTGGCCCAGCGGCTCGCCGTTCTTGCCGCGTAGCCAACTCCCAAGGGGGTCGAAGACCAACTCCCGGGCGCGGTCGTTGATGAACAAGTCTGCGTGCGCAAACCAATCGCGATCATCCCCGACCTCCAACAGATCGACCGAAGGTAAGACTCTCTCGATCGAGCGGACCGTCTCTTTGGGAACGATGCCATCGGCGTTCGCGATGATGGCGAGCGCTGGGATGGGACGGCCCGCGATCGCTTCGGTGACGTTGAGTCCGTCGAGGTGAAGGTCCTTTGTGCGGAACCACTCGGCGAGCTCACGGTTTAGCTCGGGGCTCGGATCGTCGACGGTTTGAGTCAAGATCTCGGGGTTGGACAGGTCGATGTTCTTGGCGTTCATGTAGAGCGACAAAGCCCCCGGCACCCGCCGCAAGGCCGGCAACGCGACTCGCGCAAACGATCGAGTGCCCCTGATCTTCAGCGCTCCGGCGACACGTCGAGATGCAAAAGCGACCCGCAACAGCGGATGAATTCGCTCCCATCGCAACGGCGCACCCATCGAAACGATCGCGCCGACAGGAGCCTCGCGCTCGTGAGCGAGGTACCCGTACACAATCGCGCCCCCGAGGCTGCACCCAATCACGTCCACCTCGTTGCGATCGGACTCGGTCAGCGCGAAAATCTCTTCGATGACTCGCGGAAGATCGATCCGCGCAAGGGGCGACAACCCGATCGGGCCGAGCCCGTTGGAGCCCTCTCCGTGGGATCTCGACGCCCCCCCCTGCCCGCGCAGGTTCGTGGTCCATACCTCAAACCCATCCAGCGCGAGGTGCTCGACCAAAGAAACGCCCCGCGGATGATACGCTAGAATGAAGCTGTTCATGCCGTAGCCGGGCACGATCAAGAGCGGCTTCAGCGAACGGTCACGCCGATCGGGCGCCGAGTACCGAAACAACTCGAGAGTCCAGCCGTCCTTGGTGCGCGGCCTGCCATTCCACTGCAGAAGTCGAGAAGTCACTCGTTCACACTCGAAATGACTCCGCTGTCATCGACCGCGGAGCGACTCGCATTCCTTCCCATACCGAATGGTAGGGGCCCAAAGCCAATTTTGACAACTAGGGTGATTGGGGAGGATCTCGGTCCAACCCCACGTCTTGCCAGCTTGCAGGGTCTTCAACCGCCTCGAGATGGGTTAGCACGGTCACCTGGGGAATGGCCTGGCGAATGTCGCGCTCAACCTGCTCCAGAAGATCGTGACCGCGTCGAACGGTCCACTCACCTGGCACGAGCACGTGCATCGAGACGAATTTTCTCGATCCCGCCTGGCGAGTCCGCACCGCATGAAACTGGATCGTCTCGGTCGTGTAACTTTTCAGGACGCGGTCGAGGGCGGTGAGATCTTCGGCCGCCAGGGCGACGTCCAGCAGGCCGTGAGCCGATCGATGCATGAGTTTGGCGCCCGTCCACACGATGTTGGCAGCGACGAGCAGCGCGACGATCGGATCGAAGATCAACCAACCCGTGGTCACGGCGAGCCCAAGCCCGACGAGCACGCCGGCCGAGGTCAAGACGTCCGTCATGAGATGATGTGCGTCGGCCTCGAGCGCGATGGAGTGGTGCCGCTTTCCCGCCGAAAGAAGAGTCCTGGCGGTCGCGAAATTCACGACCGACGCCAACACGGAGACGCCCAAACCCAGGCTGATTTGCTCGATGGGTTTCGGGTGAAACAAGCGAGGGATCGAGGCCCAGACGATGGCGCCGGCCGCGATCATGATCAGGCCTCCTTCGAGGCCGCTCGCGAAATACTCGGCCTTGGTGTGCCCATGCGGGTGCTCGTCGTCGGGAGGCTGAGCAGCCAGCGTGAGCATCGCCAAAGTCACCACGGCAGCCACGAGATTCACGACCGACTCGAGCGCATCGGAGAGTAGACCCACGGACCCCGTGAGCAAGTATGCGAGGGCCTTCAGCGCGATGGTGAGGACCGCCGCGGCAATGGAGAGCCAGGCGAAGCGAGTCAGCGCAGCCGGGCCCGTCGTCTCCATGCCCCTTCATGGTCCCGTTGCCCGACCGTGACAAGCGAAGCGTCGCGTGAGCTCAGGCTCCCGGCTCCGGCAGCTCCATCGCGAAGGTGGTCCCTTCGGGTCCGGAGCTCTTGATTCGGATTTCTCCGCGGTGCGCGCGCAACACTCGCCGCGCGATGGCGAGGCCGAGGCCAGTGCCCTTCGGGGATTTGATGCCCGGTCGGTGAACCCGCTCGAACTCATCGAAGACCCGGGCTCGCTCGGACTCTGGAATGCCCAACCCATTGTCCGAAAACTCGATGATCGTAGCGCCGTTCTGCTTGGTCGCGTGGACCTCGATGCGCGCGGTCTCCCGCTCGTTGTAGGTGATCGCGTTCTTTCCGAGATTGTACAGGACGAGCGTCAGGAGCTCCTTGTCGACCGAGAGCTCGATCCCTTCGACGTCCCCCACCCACTCGAAGCGCCGCCCCGTTCCGAGCAAGTCCGTCTTGGCCCGATCTACGAGCTCGGCGAGCGAGACTCTCTCGACGTTCGGCACCCAGCGGTCCTTCGAAAGCCGGGAGAACGAGAGGATATTCTCGACGAGTGTACTCAGACTATCCACCTCCCTCACGATTCGAGCCGGATAGTCCTGCCCCTTCGACAGGTCCGAGGCCCGCCGCTCGAGGGACTCTGCCAGAAGCCGAATCGATGCCAGCGGAGTGCGCAACTCGTGAGAGACAGTCGCCACGAACTGACTCTTGAGCTCGAGCAAACGCCTCTCGCGAGACACGAGCGTGGCCACCACCGCGATCACGGCGATGGCCAGGCCGAAACAGACCGCGAGCAACCCGACCTTGACCAAGAAACGCTCCTCGGCCGTCGAGGCGGCCCGATCCCACCGCTTCGAGTGCGCTGCTATCGGAAGCTCAGCGAGCAAGTGTCGCCCCGCCGGAGCGAGTGTCACGTCCACTGCGTCAGGCCCAGTGGCGGACAGGCTCTTTGAAATCTCGAAGAGTATGGCTGAGATTTCGAGCTCAACGCCGGCCAGACCCTCGCTCGTCGGTTGGACCCCAAGCCGTCCGTCGATGAGCATGGGTTCCTCCACCTTGTCCGGGAGCTCTACGGGCGGTGTGGATCGCCGCGAGCTCTCCCGCGCAAAGTCCTCGGTCACCAGTCCGGCGAAGCGACCGAGTGACAGGATCCGATCGGCGACAGCACGAAAGTCGGCCTCCGAAAACCGCTCGCGGGCGAGCAACAACTGTCGCATCGATCCAGGCAAGCCACGATCGGGCAGGCCATCACGAAGTACGACTCGGAACAGAGCGGGAGCAGGGTCCGACTTTGCGCGCAACGTCTCGAGCATCGAGAGGGTCGCTGCCAAGTCCCTCTCCGGCGAGACGACGAACACGGATCGGTGTGCGACGATCTCTCGAACGAGGCTCTCGATCTCGGCCCGGTCTCGCCGATTCAGCGCGACGTCCAGGGACGCGAGCAACTCCTTTCGTCGCATCCAGGGAGACTCGGGCTCGTCGAGCGGGGGCGGAGTGGTTTCGGCTCGAAACCGCACGGGCCGAGGAAGGAGCAACTCACCTTCCGATGACACCAGAAGCAACCCTTCACTCGGAACGAGCGGGTCTCGGAGGGCCTCCTCGCGCCGCTCGCGGGATGCCTCTAGCTGGTCGAGGATCCGAGACCGGAGGACCTCCGCGGAGTAGGCTTCGAGCGCGCGCCGCTCGGCCTCGGCAGATTGAAGCACGTCCTCGCGCTCACGAAGGAATACGCGAAAAAGAGCCCCTAGCCCGACCACGAGCACGCCCGTGGCCAAGACCAGCATCGCGACGACGCGCGGCACACTCACCTCAACACGGGCAAATCGTCGAAGCTCATGAGCGCGATGGGCGCATATTGTTCGAAACGATCCTTCCGCACGTCGATCGCCCGCGCCCGACCGATCAAACCTTTGAGCTCGACGACGTCCTTGCGGTTCGCGAGCTCGGGAGGCAGCTCCGAGAGCTCCGAGAGGAGGTCCGCGTAGCTCGTCGCGCGGACCCAGTAGGAGCCGCGTAGCTTCTCGGCGAACCCTGCCGCCACGAGCGCCAACCGCGTCGCTCCGAGCGCCTCGTTGGGTGACGCGCGAACGATTCGGCGAAAGAGCGGACGCTCGACGAGCCGCGAAGTCTTCCCGTCAGGCTCCTTGTAACGAACCCGGAGAGTACCGAGATCGCCTGGCCCGGATAGCTTGATTTCGTAGAGCGCGGTCACGGTATGTCCCGCGCCGATCTCGCCAGCGTCGACCTTGTCGTCCTCGAAGTCCTTCTTCTTGAGCGCGCGGTTCTCATAGCCTACGAGGCGGTACCGCGACACGACGGCGGGATCGAACTCGACCTGGATCTTCACGTCCTTCGCGATCACCTCGAGCGTCCCCGTGAGTCCTTCGACGAAGACTCTTCGCGCTTCTTCGAGCCGATCGACGTAAGCGTAGTTGCCGTTGCCCGAGTCAGCGAGCTTCTCCATGAGTACGTCGTTGTAGTTGCCCATG
Source organism: uncultured Myxococcales bacterium (assembly GCA_964463485.1). Lineage (GTDB taxonomy): Bacteria > Myxococcota > Kuafuiibacteriia > Kuafuiibacteriales > Kuafuiibacteriaceae > CAYXDO01. The sequence continues at coordinate 95,371 of CAYXDO010000014.1, forward strand.
CCGAAACCCACCGTGGAGATCGTGATTCCCTGGTCGGCCTGAGACTTGACACGGGCGAAGATCCCGTCGGCCTCCACGATCCCGTTGTTGGCGACGCCGTCCGAGCACAAGATGATTCGGTTGTTGGTCCCGCGATCGGCGCGCTCGGCGGCGAGCTTGTATCCCAGCTCGAGCCCAGCCTGGACATTGGTCGATCCTTCCGGCCGCAGAGCCCCGATCGCCGCCAAGATCGTACCCTTGTCGGTCCCTGGAGTCGGAGCGAGCACGGTATGCGCGCTGTCGCCGTAGACGACGATGGAGACCGCGTCGCGTCCGTCGAGCTGTTCCACGAGCAACTGAAGCGCTCGCTTCACCAACCCGAGTCGATTGTCGAGGTTCATGGAGCCGGAGACGTCGACGACGAAGACCAGGTTGGAAGGCTTGCGGCGGTTCTTCTCGACCTTCTTCCCGGCCACCCCGACGCGAAGGACGTGATACCCGCGACGACTCTTTGAAGGGAACACTTCGGCGTCGACCGCGAACGCGGCGTCCGACGGTGACTCATACCCGTAGTCGAACGAGTTGACGAACTCCTCGACACGAACCGCAGCCGGCGCCGGCAACTCACCGCGAAGCAAGAACGCCCGGGCCATCGAATACGCCGCGGTGTCGACGTCGATCGAGAAGGTCGAAAAACGCTCCGCGCTCGTGTCGATCGTGGGATTGACGCCGTAGCTCTGGAAGATCATGTCCCGAGCTCGCGGGTCGCGAAGCACCTTCACCTCGAGCGGAACGTCGTCGGGAACGGGAGTCGCGGAGGGGAGCTTCTGGCCCAACTCCCGCAGCTTGTCCGGTGACTTGGTCGCCTCGGTATTCTTGGGCGGCCCCCGCCGATCGGCCGCAGCGTGGAGCTCGGCGAGCTTCTTGTCTTCCGCAGAAAGCTCTTTGGCGGGATCGGGCTTCGGGTCGCGAGCGGGACTCTGTGACTTTGGCTTGGTCTCGGTCGTGACGGGCTGCAGCTCGTCAAAGTATCCCGTGGCTTCGTCGCCCTCGTCGGCCGGCTCGTCGGCGTCCAACTCCAACTCCCCCGACGGCTGAGTCGGTCGGGAGGCGTAGTTCGGCGGCTCCGGCTTCTCCTCGACGGGACTCGCGGGCTGCTCTGCGGGCTTCGCGGACGGAGTCCCACCCACGGTCTCGTTGCTCGTCTGGTAGCTGAAGTTGCCCGAGTTTCCGTCGCCGTCGAGATCGGCCCCTCCAGGTTCGCTCTCCTGCCGAGCCGTCCCAGCCGATTGCGGAGCAGCCGTTGGACGAACGCTCTTCTCGGCCATGGAACACGCGCCCATGATCGCCACGGCCGCGAGCGTCACGACGCCCATCCCGCAGAGAGCAATCCGCCGTTTCCCGCCGCTCGGCGCACCGTTCGAGCTCAGCCTTCGTTCCTTCGACCCATTCATGATGGCCTCCTGTTTTGTACTCTGACGGAGCGCGTTTGGAGAAGGGTCATCCGTTCGACATCGAACGGTCACGAAACAGTCACAACCGTCGGATCGTCTGCCTCGGATCGTCTGCCTCGGATCGCCTGCCTCGGATCGCCTGCCTCGGATCGCCTGCCTCGGATCGCCTGCCTCAGGAGTATCGACCCGAAATGCACGCCGCGTACATGCGAGCCCGTGTGGACTTCGAGACGCCGATCGCGCACTTGTTTCTGGTGGATGCCACGGCCCGCTTTCAGAGCATCGAAGGGACCGCGGGCCTGCAATTGTTCGCCCGTCCGAACGGAGCGCGTGGGTGAGAGTTGCCGTGATCGGCGCCGGCATCTCGGGGCTGACGTGTGCGTACCGTCTCCAACAGGGTGGGTGTGAGATCGACGTTTTCGAGGCGGAGACTCATCCAGGTGGTCGTATGTGGTCGATTCGAGCAAATGGGTTCGACATCGACCTAGGAACCGCGATGCTGCTTGGGTGCTACGACCGTTGTAGAGCGCTGAGTGCGGAGCTCGGACTGGAAGATCGCTGGTATCCGCTCGAGGCATCGGGGCATGGCGGGGTGTTGCACGGGAGCGAAGTCACGCCGTTCTCGCCCGCCCGGGCCTTCGACGTGCTTCGCTATCAGGGGCTCCATCTGAGCGGACGCATCAGGTTGTTCCTCGCGCTCCTCGAGGCCTGGAAAGGGCGACACGAGGTCGATTTCTTCGATCTATCGGTGGGTGACTCGAGTCTGGACGAGGAGGACTGCGACAGCTTTGCTCGGCGGAGGTTGGGGGACGAAGCGACGGACTACGTGGTGGACAGCTTCATTCGTACGTTTCATTTCCACGGCGCCAAGCGGATGAGTGCGAAGTACTTCGAAGCGCTCGCCGCGCTCCTGGTCTCACGGGGTGAGTTTCAGCTGTTCGGCCTCCGCGGCTCGATGTTGGCGCTCCCGTCGGCGCTCGCGGCCCGGCTGAATGTGTCGTATCAAACGCCAGCGTCCGTAAGCGGGACGACCGTGACCTCCAGGCTCGGCGTCGAGACCTACGATTCTGTCGTGCTCGCTACGTCCGCAGGCCGGGCGCGGGCGACTCTGAGTTTGGACTCGTCACCCCAACGCGCGCTGCTCGAGCGCGTCGAGTACTCATCGACGATCCTATGTTCCTTCGCGGTTCCGCGCGAGATCGCAGGGGATTTCGAAGGGATCTGGGTTCCGTTTCGGGAGAGCCGAATCGTGTCTGGTTTGGCGAATGACAGCTGCAAGGGAGCGATTTCGGAGAATCGCGTGCTGCTTCAAGTGTGGTTACACGAGGAGACCGCGGCGGCCTGGCTCGATCGATCCGACGGAGAGATTCAGGGGATGGTGGCTGGGGAGTTGATTCGCTTGTTTTCGCGGTACGAAGGCGCGCTCGAGCCGATTTTCGTGCACCGGTGGCCGGAGGCGCTTCCGGTGTATGGAGTTGGGCAGGTGAGCCAAGTCGCTCGATTCTGGGAGCGCGGACAGGGCCACGGCGGGCTGTGGCTCTGTGGAGACTACCTCAATCACCCGTGGGTGGAGGGCGCAGTCAGGTGCGGAGAGAAGGTAGCTCACCTGCTGTGCGGGGTCGAGCCGTGTCGCGCGTGGCCGCGCGCGTCGTCAGGCGCCTGATTTTGGAGCCGTAAGGGCCGCGAGTCGTTCCTCGAGCTCCACCCGTTTCTTTCGCTCGGCCTCAGCTTCTTCTCTGGCGGCCTTGGCATCGTCGATCGCAGCGTTGGCTCGCGCTGCCTCGGTCTCGGCTCGCGCCTTCAGATCTTCGTCGCTCGGCAACATGGCCCCTTCGGAGGTGAACCATCGCAACCAGGGAGCGTGAGTAGCGTGAAATACGCCGTTCCAGATCCCGAGCTCGAGTCCGACCTGACTCGACTTCATTCTCCCGGAAGCCTCCAGCGGGATGAGTCTGTAGACGCCACTTGCGTCGAGTCGGAACCCGTCGAGGCGGCCCGCAAATGGGTCGTACAGAAAGTACTCACGGACCTTCAACGCGCGTTCGTAGATTTGCTTCTTTCGACCCCGGTCTTCGGCCTCCGTCGAGGGCGACAGGAGCTCGATCACCAGATCGGGTCCCTTGCCGTTCTCTTCCCAGACGACCCACGCTTTTCGCTCGCGTCGCTCCGTGTCGAGGACGACGAAGACGTCCGGCCCGCGGAAGTCGTTCCTCTTGGCCTGGAGCGCGCTGAAGAACACGAACATGTTCGCGCCGACGAAGAAGTCGGCGCGGGCGCTAAAATGGAGCTCGAGGGGTTCGGCCAGTAGGGCGGCGGCTTGGCGGTGGCGCTGAGATTCCAAGGGCACTCCGTCTTCGGTAGGGAGCTCGTCGATACCTGGCGGAGGCGTAAACCACGGGGGGAATTCGTCTTGATGGAGAGTTGCGACCATCGCCGGTTCCTGAAGTGATCCCGAATTTACGACGAATCGCCGTGAGCGGCAAGCCGGAGGATTTCATGTCCCGGCCGGTTCATAGCCCTCGTTTGAGTCTCTCCAAGATCCTGCGCGCCTCACTCACCGGATCGGTCTGACGAAGCGCGAGCTTCTTTGCGATTTCCTGAAGCTCCTGCTCGCCTCCGGCTCGCCGTAGCGTCTCCGCTCGCACTGAGCGCCACAACGCGACCTCGAGCTCGAGGCGCGCCCGTGAAGCTCGCCGGACTTCGGCCTCCCCCGTCTTTGCCAAGAAGCGCTCGTGGTCCAAGATCGCCTCGGTGAGTTGCTCGACGCCTTCTCCGGTCGTGGCGATCGTCTGAAGCACGGGGCGCTCCCATGCGGCTTCCGGCTGCGGCAACAATCGCAGCGTCAGCTCGACGTCGCGGACCGTCTCCTTGGCGCCGTCTCGATCGGCTTTATTCACGACGAACAGATCGGCGACCTCCATGATCCCCGCCTTCATCGCTTGAACGTCATCACCGAGGCCCGGCGCGAGCACGAGCACGGTCGTGTCGGCGACTCTGCCGATGTCGACCTCGGCCTGACCCACGCCGACGGTCTCCACGATCACGCGCGTGAAGCCCATGGCCTCCATGACGGCCGCGGTCATGGTGGCCGATGCGGAGAGCCCGCCGAGCTGACCGCGCGACGCGAGCGATCGCACGAAGACACCTTCATCGAGCGCTCGTCCTTGCATTCGAACGCGGTCACCGAGGATCGCACCCTGCGTGCGAGGGCTCGACGGATCGACCGCGATGACACCGACTCTCTCGCCGCGCGCGCGAAACACGCCGACGAGTGCGTCGACGAGGGTGGACTTGCCGGTGCCCGGGCTTCCGGTGACGCCGATGAACGCAGCAGCAGTGGCTCCGCGATACAACGCTTCGAGGGCGTCCAAGCCGCGCGGATCGTCGTCGTCGACGAGGCGCATCAATCGCGCGCCCGCGCGACGATCTCCGTTCTTGACGCGATCGGCGAGGGCGCTCACGAAGTCAGCACGCGGCGAGCGATCACCATTCGCTGGATCTCACTCGTGCCTTCTCCGATTTCGAGCAGCTTCGCGTCGCGGAGATATCGCTCGACCGGAAAATCTTTGGTGTAGCCATATCCGCCGTGGACCTGAATCGCTTTGGTGGCAGCGCGAACGGCCGCCTCCGAAGCGAACAGCTTCGCCTTCGCTGCCGCGAGCGAGTAGCTCTCGCCACGATCGTGAAGCACCGCCGCGTGGTGGGTGAGCAGCCGCGCGGCGTCCGTCTCCGTCGCCATGTCGGCGATCATCCACTGGATGGCTTGAAAATCCGCGATGGGCTTTCCGAATTGTCTTCGCTCGAGCGAATATTTGCGTGACTCTTCGAGGGATCCTCGCGCGATCCCGACGCCGAGCGCCGCGATGGTGATGCGCCCGCGATCGAGGATTTTCAAAGTGTCGATGAATCCGTTGCCGACTTCACCAAGGCGATTCTCGTCGGGGACCTCGACGTCCTCGAAGAAGAGCTCGGCGGTGTCGCTCGCTCGCATGCCGAGCTTGTCGTGAATGGCCCTCTGAGTGAACCCGCGCATCCCTCGCTCCAAGACGAACGCGGTGACACCTTTTTGTTTGGCCTCGGGGTTGGTCAGCGCGAGGACGACCCAGACCTCGCCGACGGTGCCCTGGGTGATGAACGTCTTGGAGCCGTTGAGGATCCAGCGGTCGCCCTGTTTGCGCGCGGTCGTGCGCATGCCGCTCGCGTCCGATCCACTTCCGGGTTCGGTGAGACCCCAGGCGCCCAGCTTCCTTCCCGAAGCCAGGTCGGGGAGAAATCGGCGCTTCTGCTCGTCATTGCCTGCGAGGCGGACGTGGGCGCTGCAAAGGCCGTTGTGCGAAGCCACAGTGAGCGCCAGCGATCCGTCGTGACGCGCGATCTCTTCGATCACGAGGGCTCCGGTGACCGCGTCGAGGCCCGCGCCTCCGAGCTCGGGGCTGGTGAACATGCCCATCAACCCGAGGTCGGCGAGGCCGCGAACGGCATCGAACGGAAACCGCTGCTCCCGGTCGAAGCGACCGGCGGTCGGCTCGATCTCGGCCTCCACGAAGCGGCGGACCGAGTCTCGAATCAAGCGCTGCTCTTCGCTGAGCTCGAGAAACATGGCCGGACTCTTTGCCCGTCGTGTGGCCGAGGGCAAGCGTGAATGAAGGACTCAGGCGGCGAGATCGCGAGAATCGCCTAGGCGCACAGGGCGTCCAGAATGTCCAAGCTCCTGCCCAACGGACAAAATTTTGCGCAGCTAGCACCTTCCGGCAGCCGTGTCACCCGTAAAAAGGGCCTTCTTCCCCGTTGAAGTTTCCAACGAGCCTGCCTATACCCCTGTTCCCGATGGCCAAGTACCTCAAGATCAACCCGCCCAAGCGGGGCTCCAAGATCACCGTCGCGAAGAACGGCCAACTCCAGGTTCCAGATGATCCGGTCATTCCGTTCGTTCAAGGCGATGGCATCTCCGCAGAAGTCTGGCGCTCGTCCGAGCGCGTATTCGAAGCAGCGGTGGAGCACTGCTACGGCAACGCAAAACGACTCGAGTGGATGGAAGTCCACGCTGGCGAACGTGGCAACGAGCTGTACGGCGCTGGCAACTGGCTTCCCGAGGACACGATCCGCGCAATTCAAGAATACAAGGTCTGCGTGAAGGGGCCGCTGTCCACGCCCGTTGGACAGCCCAAGTCTCTCGACACGACACTTCGCGAAAAGCTGGAGCTCTTCGCGCGCGTTCAACCCATTCGTTATCTCGATGGGCTGCCCTCTCCAGCAAACAGCACCAAGGGCCTCTCGCTCACGATCTTCCGCGAGCACGCCGAAGACGTGCACTCGGAGATCGAGTGGAAAAAAGGCTCACCCGAAGCCAAGCAGCTCATCAATTTCATCAACAACGATCTCAACAAGAGATCCGCCGAGCGCGCGATTCGCCCCGACTCGAGCATCGGCATCAAGCCGATCAGCGCGACCGCGACCAAACGCGTCATGCGGTTGGCCATCGAGTACGCGATCAAACATCGCAAGAGGAGCGTCACCTTCGTGCACAAGGGCGACGTGATGCGCTTGACCGAAGGCTTCTTCCGCGACTGGGGCTACGAGCTCGCGAAGAAAGAATTCGGAGACTACATCGTGACCGAGCGCCCGATGGAAGGGGAGCGCATCAACGGCAACGGCAACGGCAATGGAAATGGAAACGGCGAGCCCCCGAAGGGCAAAGTCATCGTGCGCGATCGCCTCGCCGACACCATGTTCGAGGAGATGCTCACGCGTCCCTACGACTATGACGTCGTCGTCGCGACCAACCTCAACGGTGACTATCTGTCGAGCCTGGCCCTCACGTTGGTCGGAGACGCTCGAATTTCACCGATGGGATACATCGGAGCGAAGGCCGCGCTCTTCCAATCGACGCTCGCCATGCCGCTCAATGGAGACGCCGAGAGCGACGTCTGTCCCGGATCGGTGTTGCTCGCGGGTGTGATGCTCTTCGAGCACCTCGGCTGGAAAGACGCCGCCGAGCTCGTCGCCTCTTCGCTCGGCCGCACTGTCGCCGACGGCACCGTCACGCGAGACCTCGCGCGAAAGATGCCCGGCGCCAAAGTTCTCACGACCTCTCAGTTCTGCGACCGCCTCATCGACAACTTCGAGGAGGTCCGGAACGCGCGGGTGCGCGAGGCCATGGAACGCACCGTCATCCGCGCCTGAAAGGATAGGTATCGAACATGCATCGACCCAAAATCGGACTCGTCGGCGCCGGACAGATCGGCGGCAACCTGGCGCTCCTCGCCGTGCAAAAGGAGCTCGGAGACGTCGTTCTGCTCGACATTCCGCAAGCGGAGGGCCTGGCGAAGGGCAAGGCCCTCGACATCGCCCAACTCACTCCCGTGGAGCGGAGCGACACCCGCCTCAAGGGCACCTCGAACTACGACGACCTCGCCGACAGCGACGTCGTCATCATCACCGCAGGCATCCCGCGCAAGCCGGGCATGTCGCGCGAAGATCTCCTCGCCACCAACCTCAAGATCATGACCAACGTGGCCAACGAGCTCAAGCGCGTGTGCCCCAGCGCTTTCATGATCAACATCGCCAACCCGCTCGACGCGATGGTCTACGCGCTGAAGAAGATCACCGGCGGCGACAGCACCAAGATCGTCGGCATGTCAGGCATCCTCGATTCTGCGCGCTTCAAGACCTTCATCTCCATGGAGCTCGGCGTGTCTCCCAAAGACATCACCGCCATGGTCCTCGGAGGCCACGGCGACGACATGGTGCCGATCACGCGACTCAGCACGGTTGGCGGGGTGCCGCTCACGGAGCTCATCGCCAAAGATCGGCTCGCCGCGATCGTCGAGCGCACCCGCAAAGGCGGCGGTGAGCTCGTGGGGCTCTACGGCACCGGCTCTGCGTATTACGCGCCGGCGGCGTCGGCGATCGAGATGGCCGAAGCGTATTTGAAGGACTCCAAGCGGGTGCTCCCTTGCGCGTGCTGGCTCACGGGCCAGTTCGGCCTCTCGGACATGTATTTCGGCGCCCCGACGATCATCGGCAAAGGTGGCGTCGAGAAGATCCTCGACTTCGAGCTGACTGCCGAGGAGAAGGGCATGCTCGAGAAGAGCGCCACGTCCGTTCGAAAGAGCGTCGCCGAGACCAAGCTCTAGCCAACAAGCTCTGACCGACGCCTGGCGAGAACAATGCGTCTCGTTCCTCACCATTGAGCCCTCTGCCAACTCGCCCTACCTTCCCGCCTGAGTGATTTCGGTCCAGAACCTCACGAAGCACTACCGCGTCCACTCGCGCGCCGCCGGTGTGGGCGCGGCCTTTCGATCCTTGTTCCACCGCACGTACGACACGGTGCGCGCGGTCGACGGAGTGAGCTTTCAGATCGCGCCCGGGGAGCGCGTCGGGTTCTTGGGGCCCAATGGCGCGGGCAAGACGACGACGCTCAAGATGCTCTCGGGGTTGCTGCGTCCCACCTCCGGCGAGCTCTCGGTGCTCGGCTACGTACCAGGCACGCGTGACGCCGCGTTCCTCCGCTCGATCATGCTCGTCACCGGTCAGAAGCAACAGCTCCTCTGGGATCTGCCGCCCTCCGAAACCTTCGAGCTCAACCGTGCGGTCTACGACGTACCTCGCGATGAGTTCACGCGCACACGTGACGAGCTGATCGCGGTGCTGGATCTCGGCAAGTTGATCGGCCGACCGACGCGACAGCTTTCTTTGGGCGAGCGAATGAAGTGTGAGTTGTGCGCGGCGCTGTTGCACAGGCCGAAGATCCTGTTCCTCGACGAGCCGACGATCGGCCTCGACGTCACGATGCAGGGCGCGGTTCGCGCCTTCATCAAGTCCTACAACGAGAAGAACGACGCGACGGTGTTGCTCACGAGCCACTACATGGAGGACGTCGCGGCGTTGTGTCCCAGGGTCGTCGTGATCGATCACGGCAAGCTGATCTACGACGGCGCGCTGCCGGATTTGGTTCGGCGAGTGCGACCGCACAAACAAGTGACGCTGAGGCTCGCCAAGCCGGTCCGTTCGGAGGACCTCGCGGTCGCCGGAGCCACGCTCGTCAAGAACGAAGGCGAGAGTGTGCGGCTCGACGTGGCGCCAGACTCGTTGAGCGCCACGGTCGCGGCGCTGCTCGGGAAGCTCCCGGTGATCGATCTGTCGGTCGCGGACCCGCCCATCGAAGAAGTGCTGTCCGACTTGTTCGAGCGCCACGAAGCGAGCGAGCGACCGTCATGATGTCGTTCAGGTCCGACCTCGGTCGAGCAGCGCGGGCGTTTCCGACCATGCTCCGCGTTGGTTTTGCGGAGGTCGTGGCGTACCGCGCGGAGTTCTTCGTCTGGGTGCTCGCGTACACGATGCCGCTCATCATGTTGGCGCTGTGGACGGCGGTCGCGAGAGAGGCGCCCGTGGGACGCTTTGGAGAGGCGGAGTTTTCGGCCTACTTTCTCGCGAGCCTGTTGGTTCGGCTCGGCACCGCCTCGTGGGTCGTTTGGCAGCTCAACATGGAGATTCGCCAGGGATCCTTGGCGCAGAGGCTCCTGCGGCCGATCCATCCGGTGCTGGCCTACGCCTCGGAGAGCTTGGCGGCGATCCCGATGCGGATCCTCGTCGCGAGCCCCATCGCGCTCGCGAGCCTCTGGTGGCTCGGCCTCGGGGCGGTCACGCACGAGCCGGAGCTCTGGCTCGTCATCGTGTTCGCGTTGTTCGGGACGTGGGCGCTGAACTTCCTCGTCATGACGTTCATCGGCAGCCTTGGCTTTCTGTTCGAGAGCAGTTTGGCGATCTTCGACGTCTGGGTCGGGCTCTACATGGTGCTCTCGGGGTACGTGATGCCGCTCGAGCTCTTTCCGGCGTCCATGCTGCCGGTCGTGGAGGTGCTTCCGTTTCGGTTCATGCTCGCGTTTCCCGTAGAGGCGATGACTGGACTGTTGACGGCCGAGCGAGCGTGGTCGTTGCTCCTCGGCCAATTCGTTTGGATCCTCGCCTTTCTCGGGCTGACCCTCCTGAGTTGGTCTCGCGGAATAAAGAAATTCGCGGCGTTCGGGGGATGAGTTGACGGACGTCAGGCAGACCTTCGGGAGGAGACTTCGCAGAGGTCTCGGGTTGCTCGGACTTCAAGTGAAGATGGCTGCGATCTTGTCGCTCCAATATCGCCTGGACTTCGTCGTCGGCGCGTTCATGGCGATCTTCTGGACGGCGACGGCCATGGTGCCGTTGCTGGTGCTCTTTCAAATGCGAACGAGCGTGGCTGGATGGTCGTTTCCCGAGGCGCTCGTCGTGATCGGGTTCTTCACCGCGCTCAAGGGCGTGATGACCGGACTCATGCAGCCCTCGCTCGGGAGCGTCGTGGAGCACATTCGCAAGGGCACGCTCGACTTCTTGCTCCTCAAACCGGCGGACGCTCAGTTGCTCGTGTCGACGTCCAAGATCGATCTCGCTCGGTCTACCGATGTCATCGCAGGCTTTGGTGTGGCGCTGTACGGTGCGGTGAAGAGCGGAGGGATCCCGTCGGTTCAGATGGTCCTGTTTTCGGCGCTGATGCTCCTGGCGGGAATGGGCGTCTTGTACTCGTTCTGGGTGCTGGCGGTGAGTTTGGCGTTTTACGTCGTCAAGGTCGACAACCTCTCCTATCTCATCGTCTCGACCTTCGACGCCGCACGTTGGCCGTCCACGATCTTTCGAGGCGTTCTCTCGTTCCTGTTCACGTTCGTGATCCCGTTGGCGCTGATGACCACCTTTCCTGCGCTCGCGTTGCTCGGGCGGCTGAGTATGACCGACGCGGCGATTTCCCTCGGCGCGAGCGCGGTGTTTCTGTCGGTGAGTCGATGGGTTTGGGTGAGCGCGGTCGGCAAGTATACGAGCGCGGGCGGCTGAGTCGCCCTCTCCGAGGCCGGTCCTGAAATCACTTCTGCGCGGGCAGCAAGAGCTGTACAGCGAGTCGGATGACCAAGTGGGAGCGATCACTTGCCGCCGACTTGCCGCGTCGATGCGCGCTCGCTCGACGAAGAGGAAATTGCGCCAAAGTGTCCTCGGTATCTCACCCCTTCGCACGGCATCGACATCAAGACCGCCTGCTACCGCGGGAACGCAAAAGGGTGCGAAATTCATCGAGCCCTCGGGGATCTCGAAGATGAAGTCCGAGTCATGATCGAGATTGATCGCGCCATGGGTTCTTCTGGGATCGCACCCGAATCCCTGGGGAGAAACGACGAAGACTGGGAGAGACCGAGAACTGCCGAACCCGCTCCGGACGAGAATCCCGAGCCGGCCTGAGCGCGCAGAGATCGGGAAGAGGCCTGCGCCGTCGAAACGGGAAGGGAAGAAACCGACGATAGCCGCACGCGACCTGGCCCTGGAGCTGTTCGTGCAACAGCGGTTGACGATCGAGACGACAG